>NZ_VSEY01000025.1 GCF_008086045.1 Nonomuraea sp. PA05
TAGCCCTTCGAGGTCAGGGGGGAAAGCCGGGCCTCGAGTTGTGCCTGCTGCTCGGGCGTGAACGCGCTTCTCGGGAGAAAGCCGCTCGCCTGCTTGTTCACGAAGAACAGCCAGAACTCGGGGGTGGCGACGACGTGCGAGAACAGCGACCAGCGCATTTCCTGGCCGAGTTTCTCCGAGCGGATCCGGTAGCCCTCGTCGGTGAGGTGGAGCGTGGTGGGGACGCAGATGAGGGACACCTGCTTCCTCGCTGAACGGCGCAGCGACCACGGCAGCACGAACGGGACGACGATCGCCGCGACCAGCATGCCGTAGCCGACGCTGTTCACGTCGAGCAGGAGGAAGATGAGGCCGAACACCACCAGGAAGATCGGGAACATGGTGAAGAGGAACTTGAGCTGATGCCTCAGGGCCTGTGACAGTGCCCGCTCCACTTCGTCGGGAGTGGGCTCGTACTCGACGGTGAAGTCCACGCGGGTGCCGCCTTCCTCGGGAGAGACGATCTTGCTGGAGGTCGTGGGCCCGGCGCAAGGCGAAACCTTGATCGAGTGCTGATCGGGAATTAGCGTCTTTCGTGACTGCGATCTATCAGTGGCGTCAAAGGGGTGGTCATGTCGGTGGTCCGGGACTTACGCAGGGTCATGGCGGTGGCGTTGGCCGTCGTCCTGGTCATGGGTTCGGTGGCGTCACAAGCCGGAGCCGGGGCCGGGGCGGCTGGGATGAAGAAGCGGCCGAACATCATCTTCTTTCTGGTGGACGACATGTCGGCCGATCTGCTTCCGTACATGGACGTGGTGAGCGGGCTGGCGAAGAACGGTGCGACGTTCAGCGACTACTACGTCTCCAACTCGCTGTGCTGCCCGTCACGGGCCTCCATGTTCACCGGCCAGTTCCCGCACAACACGGGGGTGGCCACGAACAAGGGCAGCGACGGCGGTGGTTATCAGGCTTTCGAGAAGCACGAGGGGCGGACGTATGCGGTCGCCCTGGATCAGGCCGGCTATCGCACGGGGTACCTCGGCAAGTACATCAACGAATATCCGGTGCCGGCCGGATACCACGTGCCGGTGGGGTGGGATGAATGGCATGTGGCCGCCGGGGGTGGATACAGCGAGTTCAAGTATCAGCTCACCCGGTACATCAAGGAGGAGACGGCGCAGGACAAGCCGCTCGATCCCTCCGGTGGGAAGTATCTGACGGACGAGCTGGGGCAGCGGGCCGTCGACTTCATCGAGAGGTCGCGGCGGCACGCGCCGGGGGAGCCGTTCTTTCTTCAGGTGTCGCCGTTCTCGCCGCATTCCAGGATCGGGGCGAAGACGGGGGACAAGGAGCCGCGATTTCCGCCGGCGCGGCGGGACCGGCCGAAGAACCAGTTCCCGGCGGGGGAGTTCCCGCACGGTGACTGCGGCGGGCCTGATTGTGCGGGCATCGATGTGGCGGCGTTGCCCGCGTTCGACGAGGACACCTCCGACAAGCCCTCCTGGGTGCGTCGGGAGCCGCTCGGAGCTGGGGTGATCAAGGAACTGCGTAAGGACTTCCGGGATCGCATCCGGATGGTGCAGTCGGTGGACGACATGGTGGAGCGGGTGCTCGGCGCATTGAGTGCCGAGGAGCAGCGCAACACCTATGTGGTGTTCACCAGCGATAACGGGTTCCACCTGGGGCAGCATCGGCTGTTGCGAGGCAAGAGCACTGCGTATGACCATGACGTTCGGGTGCCGCTGCTGGTCAAGCGGCCGGCGGTGGGGCGGCCCGGGGATGTCACCGTTGATGCGATCGCGCAGAACGTGGACCTGTTCGCGACGTTTCTCGACATGGCGGGGGTGAGGGGTGAGCCGCGTGACGGGCGTAGCCTGTTGCGGCTCATCGAGGGGCACAAGGTGAAGGGGTGGCGGGATGCGGCGTTGATCGAGCACGTCAAGCCGGATCCTGATGCTCCTGGTGAGCCGGATCCCGATGCCGAGGAACCGCAGGCGCCCGCCAATCCTGGGCCGCCCAGTTATGCCGCTGTGCGGACGGCTGGTGAGTTGTACGTCGAGTACGAGGGGGAGGCGCGGCCGGAGTACTACGACACGGTGGCCGACCCGCACCAGGAGACCAACGATCCGGCGAATGCGCGGACGGGGGAGTTGGCGACGGTGCTCGATCGGCTGGCCGGGTGTGGCAAGCCCGGGGCGGTGGACTGCTGGAGTGCGGCGCAACTGGGCTGAGGTGAAGCTGCTGGTCGGAGGGTGCGGCTGGGCCGAGGCGGGGATGCGGCTGGTCAGGGCAGCAGGAGGGCTCTGACCTCGGCCAGCAGGTCCACCTGCGCCCGCCAGTCGCCGCCCGAGACGCCGATCACCGCGTGGCCCGCCCCGGCCGCGCGGTACTCGGCCAGCCTCTCGGCGACCTCCTCCGGCTGCCCCGTGAGCGGAATCCCGGCCACCTCCTCCAACGGCCGCCCGTAACCACCGCTGATGCCGGCTGCGATCTCCGCCTGGGCGGCGGCCCCACCACCCACGTGGGCGGCCCCGCCGATGGCGATGACGGGTGCGGGCCGCCCGTGCCCGGCCGCCAACTCGGCCAGCCTGTCCCGGCCGCGGGCGACCTCCTCGGGTGAGATCAGGGACGGGAACCAGCCGTCCCCCAGCCGGGCCGCCCGCCGGATCGCCGCGGCCGACGCGTTGCCCACCCAGACCGGCGGCATCGCGACAGCGGGTGCGAGTTGCACGGGCTGCTGGACGTCCGTGTCCGGCAGCACCACAGCCTCGCCCGCCAGCAACCGCGGCAACAACTCCAGAGCGGCATCCGTCCGCCGCCCCCGCTCCCCGTACGGCACCCCCGCCGCCGCCCACTGCCCCGGCCCCCCACCGGACCCGACTCCCAGCACCAGCCGCTCCTCCGACACGTACTGCAGGGTCGCCACCTGCTTGGCCGCCCAGGCCAGCGGCCGGATCGCCGGGATGAACACACTGGTGCCGATCCTGACCCGGGTGGTGGCCGCGGCGGCGGTGGCCAGGGCGATCGGCGCGTCCAGCACCGGCCCGCCGACCGCGAGGTGATCACCGTGCCAGACCCCGTCGAGCCCGGCCCGCTCGGCATGTCTGGCGGCCTCCGCCACGGTGAGCCCGTCCCGGCGCTGTACGGCGATCCCGGGCAGGATGACGCCGATCTCGAAGCTTCCCATGAGATCAACCATGCAACCTCAACCAAGCTTCATGTCAACGGACAAAACGGCTGGCGGCCGACCACCGTCGCACGTGAAGATCGCTGGATGACTACGCTCCACCGCAATCCGGGCGGCGTGCTCACCGGCCGCGTAGGTGCACCGCCGTCGTCACGGAGGTGCGGGACTTCAACGGCACGGGGGCTGATGCGGCACTTGCTGGAGCAGGCACTGTGAGCGTGCGGCGGTTCGCGGGCCGCGAGGAGCTGGCCGCCCTGGTGCGCGAGGTGTACGGCGGCGATCGCCGCCTCGCCCACGTCGACCGCCTCAAGGGCGGCTCCAAGAAGGGCGTCTACCGCCTGACCTTCCAGGACCGCGGCCCGGCCGCCGTCCTCTACATCTGGTCCGGCGACGAGGACTACTGGGACGCAGCCCACCTGGAGCGCCCCGAGCCTTTCGCGCACGGCTCGGGCCTGGCGCTGTTCAGGGCCGCGCACGCGCGGCTGGCCGAGGTGGGCGTACGGGTTCCCGACCTGTACTTCGCCGACGACGGCCGTGGCCTCTACCCGGCCGACGTGGCGCTGATCGAGGACGTACGCGGCGGCACGCTGGAGGCGCGGCTGGACGCAGGGGACGCGAAGGCCCTGGAACGGCTTGCGCGGGACCTGCGGGCGATGGCTGGGTGCCGTGAGCGCGAGCTGGGCAAGGTCGCCCTGGTCGAGAGCGGCCAGCCGGTCGGCAGGGCCGCCCCGGAGATCGTGCTGGAGGTGGCGCTGCCCCGATCACGTCCTGATGGATGACGACGGAAGGCCGGTGCTGATCGACATCGAGGGCGCGATGTTCTTCGACGTCGAGTGGGAGCACGTCTTCCTGCGGATCCGCTTCGGCGACCACTACGCCCGCCTGCGCGCCGGCGACCTGGACGAGCGCAGGATGCGGCTCTACGCACTCGCCCAGCACCTGTCGCTGGTGGCGGGCCCGCTGCGCCTGCTGGACGGCGACTTCCCCGACCGCTCGTTCATGTTGGGGATCGCCCGCCACCATACGAGCGAAATACTCCGCAAATCAGACGTATGGTGAGAACCGGCCAAAGCTCTTGCGCTGGCCGGTAGGTGTGGTCAACCCTTAGGAAGGTTTCCTAACAGTCGCGGGAGGGCCGGTGCGCGGAAGTCGTGTCTTGGCGGGCCTGACCCTCCTGCTGGCCGCCGCCTGTGGCCAGACGGCGAGCGACGAACCCCCGGTCAACGCCGAGGACGTGATGTTCGTCCAGATGATGGTGCAGCACCACCGGCAGGGCATCGAGATCGCCAAGGTGGGCACGTCCCGAGCCACCGACCCCCAGCTCAAGACGCTGACCGCCGCCATCGAGAGCACCCAGCAGAGCGAGGTGGAGATGATGCTGCGCTGGCTGCACTCGTGGGACCAGCCGCTCACCCCCGCCACCGGCGCGCACGACCACCACGGCGGCATGCCGGAGACGGACCTCAAGCAGATCCAGTCGCTGCGGCAGTCCAAGAACTTCGAGTACGACCTGTGCAACCTGCTCATCTCCCACCAGGACGACGCCGTCCAGATGGCCGCCGCCGAGGTGGCGGGCGGGGTGAACCCGACGGTGCAGCGGTGGGCGGCGCAGGTGCAGAGCTCTCGCAAGGGGCAGATCGACATGATGATGGACCTGATCAAGAAGTAGCGAGAAGCCCTCGGTGAAAGAACTCATAGACGTCGTGCCCAATAAGTGATTAGATCACTTGATATGTCCGAGGTAGCGCGGCCCACGCTTTCCGACGCTCTGACCGAGCGCATGCTGGAGCTCATCCGTACGGGAGGGCACCGGCCCGGCGACAGGCTGCCCTCGACCAGGGAGCTCTCCCAGCGCTTCGCCGTCACCACCCCGACCCTGCGCGAGGCGCTACGCAGACTGGAGGCCACCGGGGCCATCGAGCTGCGGCACGGCTCCGGCATCTACGTCGGCGCCGCCATCGAGCGGCTCGTCCTGCCCAACCCCAACATGCGCGAGATCCACGCCGCCCAGCTCCTGGAGCTGCTCGACGCCCGGATCCTGATCGAGCCGCCGCTGGCGGCCCTGGCCGCCCGGCACGCGGGCAGCGAGGAGCTCGGGGCGCTCAAGCGGGCGCTCGACGAGGCGGGCACGCACCTGCGCGGCCAGGACGCCGAGCTGCACGACGCGAACATGACCTTCCACCGGGCCACCGCCCGGATGGCGGGCAACAGCGTGCTGCACGAGGTGGTCGACTCGCTGCTCACGGTCCACGGGCCGGAGCAGCGCGAGATCCTGCAGATCTTCGACGACCGCCGCCGGGACCACGAGGAGCACCTGGCCATCCTGGAGGCGATCGAGGCGCGTGACGAGGCGCAGGCCGAGCAGCGCATGCGGGCCCACCTGGCGGACGTGAAGACGGTTATCGAGCACCGGATGCAACCCCCCGAATAGAACCAAGGAGGCCGGCCCATGTACCGGTCACGTGTGGCCACGCTCGGCGTGGCGGCGCTCGTCCTGACCGCCTGTGGCGGCAACGGCGCCGGCGCGCCCCAGAACAAGACCGAGCTGACGCTCTACAACGACAAGGGCGCCTGGACGAAGTACTTCGACGAGATGGGCGCCCTGTCCAAGCAGAGCATCGGCCTGGCCATGAAGCCGACGGGATACACGGACTCGGCGCAGTACCAGGCCTTCATCAAGGCCTCGTTCCGCACGAACGTCAAGCCCGACCTGTTCACCTGGCAGACCGGGGGGATGCTGGAGGAGATCGTCAAGCAGAAGCAGGTGGCCGAGACCACGGCCGTCTGGCAGGAGGCGATCAAGGCGGGCGACCTGTCGCCGGACCTCGCCCCGTACTACACGATCGGCGGCAAGCAGTACTGCGTGCCGATGAACGTCGCCTACTGGGGCATGTTCTACAACAAGAAGATCTTCGACAAGTACGACCTCAAGCCCCCGCAGACCTGGGACGAGCTGGTCAAGACCGCCGACACGCTCAAGCAGAACGGCGTCAAGGCGTTCTACCACACCAGCGTGCTGTTCTCGTTCGTCTGGTTCGAGCAGCTCATGGCCGGCACCGACCCCGACCTGTACGACCGCCTGTCCACCGGCAAGGCCAAGTACACCGATCCTGGCGTGGTGCAGGTGATGGAGCGGTGGAAGCAGCTCATCGACGCCGGTTACTTCATCAACCCGGGCGACAAGACCGACCCGGGCGACGTGCTGAAAACCGGCAAGGCGGCGATGGTGTCGTTCGGCACCTGGTTCAACACGAGCATGACGACGCGCAGCATGAAGGCCGGCACCGACTACGACTTCTTCGTCATCCCGAACGTCAACGCGGCGCTGCCGAAGACGTCCATGATCTTCGAGAGCGGGCCGCTGTGCTCGCTGACCAAGGCTGCCGACCCGGACGCCAGCATGAAGTACCTCAAGTGGTGGACGTCGGCGCAGGCGCAGGAGAAGTGGGCGACGAGCCGTGGTGACGTGAGCGCCAACCCGAAGGTGGCGATCGCCGACCCGGCGCTCGGCACGGTCACCAAGGACGCGGGCAGCGGGAAGTACCGCCTGGTCAACCGCTACTTCGAGGCGACGCCGCCACCGATTCTGACGGCCGCGCTCGACGGGTTCAGCAAGTTCGTGACCGAGCCCGGCACGTACCAGGAGGTCCTGCAGACGATCCAGAAGGCGGCCGACGAGTACTGGAGCACGCATCAGTGAGCCGCGCGCCGATTCTCGGGCGGTTCAGGCACGGCTACGTCGCGCCGGCGGCGCTGCTGGTCGCGGCGCTGCTGTACGCGCCGTTCGTGTGGACGGCGTACCTGAGCCTGACCCGTTACGACGGCCTGGAGTCGCCGGTCTGGGTGGGCCTGGCGAACTTCGCGAAGCTGTTCGACGACCCCGCGCTGCTCACCTCGACCCGCAACACGCTCATCTGGGTGGTCGGCACGATGGTGCTGCCGGTCGGGCTCGGGTTGCTGGTCGCGGTGCTGTCGTACGACATCAGGGGCGGCGCCTGGTTCCGGGTGCCGTTCATGTTGCCGTACGCGCTCAGCGGCGCGGGCCTGGCGATGGTGTGGAGCCCGATCCTGTCGCACGACGGCATCGCGAACCTGCTGCTCGGCGTGGACACCGCGTTCCTGCAAGAGGCGCCGACGAACACGTTCGCGATGCTCGCGGTCTGGACGTGGCAGCAGCTCGGCGTGAACACGCTGCTGTTCGTGGTGGGGCTGCAGTCCATCCCGAGGGAGCCGATCGAGGCGGCGCGGCTGGACGGGGCGTCGGGATGGCGGCTGTTCCGGCACGTGATCTGGCCGCTGATGCGCCCGCTGACGGCGGTCGTGGTGGGGCTGGCGCTGGTGTCGAGCCTGAAGACGTTCGACATCGTGTGGGTGCTGACGCAGGGCGGTCCAGGGCGTAACTCCGAGACGCTGGCGGTGACGATGTACAAGGAGACGTTCGTGGCCAGCGACTACGGTTACGGCTCGGCCGTCGCGGTGATGCTGACCGTGGTGACGGGGCTGGCGTCGTACCTGTACCTGCGCAGGCAGGTGACCGCCACATGATCAGGAGGGCCGTGCTCGTCCTGCTCGGGCTGGTCTGGCTCGGGCCGACGTACCTGCTGCTGGTCAACGCCGCGCGGCCGGCGGACGCCTACGACCCGGCGAGCGCGTGGGTGCCGTCGGGCGACTTCGCGCTGCTGGACAACTTCGCGCGGGCCGTGGAGGGCGCCGACCTCGGCGGCAGCCTGGTCAGCACCGCGCTCTACAGCGTCGTCTCGCCGCTGCTCGGCGTGCTCATCGGGGCGCTGGCCGGGTACGTGATCGTGGTGCTGCGGCTGCGGCACGGGTTCTGGTGGTTCCTGCTGATCTTCGGCGGCACCGTCTTCCCCTCGCAGATGCTGCTGGTGCCGCTGTTCGTCGGCTACAGCGACGCCGGTCTGTACGACACGCGCCTCGGCCTGATCCTCATCTACACGGCGATCAACGTGCCGCTGGCCGCGTTCGTGCTGCGCAACTACTACGCCGGAGTGGCGTTCTCGATCTTCGAGGCGGCCCGCATGGACGGCGCCTCGACCTTCCGCGTCTTCTGGCGCATCTACCTGCCGATGTCGGTGCCCGCGCTGACGGCCGTGTTCATCCTGGAGTTCACCTTCATCTGGAACGACCTGATCTTCGGCCTCACCCTCACCACGACCGAGGACGTGCGGCCGGTGATGACGGCCATCGCGGGCCTCATGACCGACGTGTACGCCGGCACCCCGGTCCCCGTCGGCCTGGCGGCGGGCCTGGTGGTCTCGCTGCCGACCGTCGTGTTGTTCCTCGCCACCCAGCGCCTGTTCGCCAGGGGCCTGTCTCTAGGGAGTGTTCAATGACCAGCCGGTTGCTCCAGCGCAGCCTGGGGAGCCCCGACTACGACGGGATCAGGCAGGCGCTGCGCGACGACACCTCGACGCCCGTGATCAGCGCGCGCGGGCTGGAGGTGCGGGTCGCGGTGCTGCCGCTGTTCACCCACGACGGCCGCCAGGCGGTCCGGGTCTCCAGCACGGTGCCGCTGACGCACGTGCTGGTCGGCGTGGACAGCGCGTCGGGCAGCGACGTGACGCTGCTGGTGCCCGAGGTGGACGCGCCGCGCGCGCTGACCCTGGAGTGCCGCGACGAGGCGGGCGTGGTGGGCAGCGCACGCGTCACGGTGACGCCGCAGCGCAAGTGGCACGTGTTCGTGGTGCACCACTCGCACCTGGACATCGGCTACACCGACCCGCAGGGCACGGTGCTGCGCCACCACCTCGACTATCTCGACGCGGCGCTGCGGCTGGCCGAGGAGACCGCCTCCTGGCCGGACGACGCGCGGTTCCGGTGGACGGTCGAGTCGTCGATGCCGGCGCTCCGATGGCTCGACGCCCGGCCGCAGGAGATGGTCGACTCGTTCGCGGCGCTGGCCAGGGCGGGCTCGATCGAGGTGACGGCGCTGCCGTTCCAGCTTCACACCGAGGCCTGCTCCACGGAGGAGCTGCGCAGGCAGCTCCGCTTCACCTCGCAGCTCGAACGGCGCTACGGCTTCACCACCAGGTCGGCCATGCACACCGACGTGCCGGGGGCCGTGGTCGGCCTGGTGGACGCGCTCAGCGACGCGGGCGTGCGGTACCTCGCGGCGGCGCACAACTGGGCGGGCAGGTCCGTGCCCTACCTGCACGGCGGCGACAAGCTGACCCGGCCGTTCCGGTGGCGGGCGCCGAGCGGGAACGAGATCCTCGTGTGGTTCACGGACACGCCGCACGGGATGGCGTACATGGAGGGCAACACGGTCGGGCTCACCGACTCCTACGAGCTGGCCGACGACCTGCTGCCGCGTTACCTGTCGGCGCTGGCCACGCGGGGCTACCCGTACGGGCCCGGCACGTTTGGCTGGCAGGGGCCCGACGCGCCGAAGGAGCCGTACGAGCTGGACGTGCTGCACCTGCGCGTGCAGGGCGCGCACGCCGACAACGCGGGCCCGTCGATCGTGCCCGCGACGATCGCCCGCCGCTGGAACGAGCAGTGGGCCTACCCGCGCCTGCGCTCGGCCGTGAACAGCGACTTCTTCGAGCACGTCGAGGAGCGCTACCTCGACCGGCTGGCCGTGCACGAGGGCGACTGGACCGACTGGTGGGCCGACGGGCTCGGCTCGGGCGCGCGTCCGCTCGGCTACGTACGCCGGGCGCAGTCGGCGCTGCGCGTGGCCGAGACGCTGCACACCCTCGCCGGGGTGGACGCCACCGAGCAGGTGGACGCCGCCTACGACAAGGTCGCCTTGTTCAACGAGCACACCTGGGGCGCGGCCAACCCGTGGGAGGACGCCGAGGAGGCGGGCGACTCCGGCGGCCTGCAGTGGACCCGCAAGTCCTCCGGCGCCTACGACGCCCAGGACGACGCCGCCGACCTGCTGCACGCCGGGGTCCGCAGGTTCGCCGCCGCGCTGTCGGAGTCGGGCGTCGAGGGCGGCGCGCTGGCCTCGTTCGCCGTCTTCAACCCGGGCACGCGGACGCGGACGGACGTCGTGCGCACGTTCCTGCCGAGGGACGTGGTGGGCGTCGAGGTGCCGATCGCGCTGGTGGACGCCAGGACGGGGCGGACGCTGCCGCATCACGAGGAGTTCGTGGACCCGGACGACTGGCCGACCCGGCCGATCGGGCGGCACATCCACGCCGTCGTGCCGGATATTTCCGGATACAGCTATGTGCGGGTGGACGTCGTGCCGGGCGAGAGCCAGGCGCCGGAGCCGGTGGACCTCGATCTCGACGGAGTGATCGAGAACGAGTTCTACCGGGTGGCGTACGACGTCCGCGAGGGCTACATCTCCTCGATCTTCGACAAGCGGGCGGGCCGGGAGCTGGTCAACACCGACGCCGCCGCCGGCTTCGGCCAGTACGTCTACGATCGGTACGCCACCGCCCCGCACTTCAACCATCTGTCGGGGCACGTGGGCGCGCACGACCGCACCCTGCTCGGCGACCGCGCCATCGGCACCCACGCCACCATCAAGGAGACCAGGCGCACGGCGGTCGGCGAGAAGCTGGTCGTGGAGCTGCGCGGCAAGGGCGTCGACTGGATCCGCACCACGGTCGAGCTGCACTACGGCGTGCCGCGCCTCGACCTGACCTACCAGCTCGCCAAGCAGGGCACCCCCGCCAAGGAGGCCGTCTTCCTGGCCTTCCCCTTCGCCGCCGGCCCGGCCACCGCGTGGGAGCTGACCGGCGGCGTCGGCGGCCCCGGCGTGCCGAGGGTGCCAGGCTCGGCCGAGTACATGCTGCCGATCAGGCACTGGATCGCCTTCGAGGACCCGGAGCTGACCGTCGCCTGGGTCACCCTGGAGGCGCCGCTGGTGCAGCTCGGCACCATCCACATGCCGTACGCGCCGTTCCCGCCGACCCTCGACCAGGAGGACGGCACCGTCTACTCCTGGGCGCTCAACAACATCTGGGACACCAACTTCCCCGCCCAGCAGCAGGGCGAGACCACGTTCCGCTACGCGGTCGCCTCGCAGGCCGGGCTCTCCGGGAGCCGCCTGGGCGCGGCGGCGGCCTCGGGGCTGACCGAGCCGTTCGTCGGCGCGCTGATCACCGACAGCCCGGCGAGCGAGGAGACGTACGTGTCCGTCGATCATCCGGACGTCCTGGTCACGTCCCTGGGCTGGGAGGGGGTGCGGCTGCAGTCGCTGGCCGCCGAGCCGGTCGAGGTCAGGGTGACGCGGCCGGGACACGAGACAGCCGAGGTCACGCTGCCCGCCTGCGGGGTGGCGGTCGTCAGGGGGACGCGCCAGTGAAGATCGTCGACATCCGGGCCACCACGGTCGCGGTCCCGCTGGAGGCGCCGCTGCGGCACAGCAACGGCGCGCACTGGGGCCGGTTCGTCCGCACGATCGTCGAGGTCGAGGCCGACAACGGGCTGGTCGGCCTGGGGGAGATGGGCGGCGGGGGCGAGAGCGCGGAGTCGGCGTTCCGCGCGCTCAAGCCGTACCTGAAGGACCACGACCCGTTCCAGCTCGAAGCGCTGCGATTCAAGATCGCGAACCCGACGGCGTCGCTCTACAACAACCGCACCCAGCTCCTGGCCGCCATCGAGTTCGCCTGCCTCGACCTCATCGGCCGGCACCTCGGGGTGCCCGTCTGCGACCTGCTCGGCGGGCGGCTGCGGGACGCGGTGCCGTTCGCGTCGTACCTGTTCTTCCGGTACGCCGCCGACGGCCACGGCGAGATCCGCACCCCCGACCAGCTCGTCGAGCACGCCGGGAAGCTCAAGCGGGAGCACGGGTTCACCGTGCACAAGCTCAAGGGCGGCGTCTTCCCGCCGGACCACGAGCTGGAGTGCTACCGGGCGCTGGCCGCCGCGTTCCCCGGCGACCGCCTGCGCTACGACCCGAACGCCGTGCTGTCGGTCGCCGAGGGGCTGCGCTTCGGCCGGGCCATCGAGCACCTGAACAACGACTACCTGGAGGACCCGGTCTGGGGGCTGGAAGGGCTGCGGGCCGTGCGCGAGCAGGTCAGGGTGCCGCTGGCGACGAACACGGTCGTGGTCAACTTCGAGCAGCTCGCCTCGAACGTGCTGCGCAGGGCCGCCGACGTGGTGCTGCTCGACACGACGTTCTGGGGCGGGATCAGGCCGTGCGTGAAGGCGGCGGGCGTGTGCGAGACGTTCCAGCTCGGGGTGGCCGTGCACTCGTCGGGGGAGCTGGGCGTCCAGCTCGCGACCATGCTGCATCTGGGCGCGGTGCTGCCGAACCTCACCTACGCCGCCGACGCGCACTACCACCAGCTCAGGGACGACGTGATCGAGGGCGGCAAGCTGGCGTACTCGGAGGGCGCCATCGCGGTGCCCGAGGGGCCGGGGCTGGGGGTGCGGCTGGACCCCGACCGGGTCGCCCGCTACGCCGAGTTCTACCGGGAGACGGGCGGCTATCCCTACGATCGAGACCCGGGGCGGCCCGGCTGGTACGCGACGGTGCCCAACGAGCGTTTCGCCGATCCGGATATGTCGGTGGAAATCAGGCCATAATTGGGCGGCATGTCTGAAGAGTCGAAGCCTGCCACCCCTGCCGACAACCTGGTCACCACCTCCCACACCCTTCCGTCGGGAGAGGCGTACACCGCCACGACGGGCACCCTGGTGCTGCGCGAAGAGGTGACCACGGACGGCAAGTTCGAGGGGTTGCGCCCGAAGGCCGAGGTGTTCGTCACCGCGTACACGATGGCCGGGGCCGACCCGCTGACCAGGCCGATCACGTTCGCGTTCAACGGCGGGCCCGGGTCGTCCAGCGTGTGGCTGCACCTGGGCGTGCTCGGGCCGCGCCGGGTCGTCATGGGTGACGCGGGGGCGCTGCTGCCGCCGCCGTACGGGCTGGTGGACAACGAGGAGAGCCTGCTGCGGGAGAGCGACCTGGTCTTCATCGACCCGATCTCCACCGGCTACTCGCGGGTGGCGGAAGGGGAGAAGGCGGAGCCGTACCACGGCTTCTCCGGCGACCTGGAGTCCATCGGCGAGGTCATCAGGCTGTGGACCACCAGGAACGGGCGGTGGATGTCGCCCAAGTTCCTGGCCGGCGAGTCGTACGGGACCGTCAGGGCCTCCGGCCTGGCCGAGCACCTGCAGTCGCGCTACGGCATGTACCTCAACGGCGTGATGCTGATCTCCTCGGTGCTCGACTACATCACCGGCGAGTTCAACGAGGGCAACGACCTGGCCTACGCCCTTTACCTGCCGACGTACGCGGCCATCGCGCACCACCACGGGCTGCACGGGGACCGGCCGCTGGCCGACGTGCTGCGCGAGGCCGAGGCGTACGCCGACCGCGACTACCTGTGGGCGCTGGCCCGCGGCAACCGCCTGTCGGCGGAGGAGCGCTCGGCCGCGGTCGCCAGGGTCGCGGCGCTGACCGGGCTCAGCGAGGACTACGTGGACCGGGTCAACCTGCGCATCGAGCACATCCGCTTCTTCACCGAGGTGCTGCGCCCGCGCCGCCAGATCGTCGGCAGGCTCGACGGGCGGTTCACCGGCTGGGACCCCGACGCGGGCCGCGAGCACTTCACCACCGACCCCAGCATGGACGCCATCATGGGGCCCTACAGCGCGGCACTCAACCACTACCTGCGCACCGAGCTGGGCTACGCCAACGACCTGCCGTACGAGATCCTCACCTCGCGCGTGCAGCCGTGGTCGTACCAGGAGTTCGAGAACGCGCACGTGCAGGTGGCCTCCCGCCTGGCCGCCGCCATGCGGGTCAACCCGCACCTGCGGGTGCACGTGGCCTGCGGCTACCACGACGGCGCCACCCCGTACTTCGCGGCCGAGCACACCTTCGCCCACCTTGCCGTGCCCGCCGAGCTGGCCGGCAACGTCGAGTTCAAGTACTACGAGGCCGGCCACATGATGTACGTGCACGAGCCCAGCAGGCTCCAGCAGTCAGCCGACCTCGCGGCCTTCGTGCGCGGCGAGCAGGCCTGAGACTCAGCCCGTCCTGCGGCGAGCAGGCCTGAGACTCAGCCTGTCTGGCGGCCTTCGTGCGCGGCGAGCAGGCGTGCGGCCCGTTCGAGGCGCTGCTTGAGGTTCGCGCGCAGGGCGGCGAACCGCTCGGGGTTGTCGCGGACGACGGCCCGCTGCAGATCGGCGTCGGCCGCGTACCAGGCGGCGACCAGGCCGGACGACCACTTGCACATGGTGTCGGCGGTCGCGGTCTGCTTCTCCTCCTCGGTCACGGCCGGCTCGTCGAGGTCCCAGCGGCTGTCGGCGATGGCCGCCTCCGGCGCAGGATACGTATGCCCTGCCCGGCCCATGCACGACGACCAGCGCTTGACCGCGGCGGTGACCGACGGGTGCTTGGCGGCCTGCTCAAGCGTGAGCGAGTCCTGGAGGGCCAGCCACGGCCAGTCCGCCTTGCGCACCCCCTTGTCCAGGAAGAGCGTCGCGCGGTCCAGGCAGCCGCGGTCGGCGGCGGTGCCGTACAGGCGGTGACGGGTGCGTTTGGGCAGCTTGCCCGCCCAGGTGCCGGTGGTGTCGGGCGACGGCGGCCTGGCCAGGTGGTAGCCGCTGCTCCTGGCCGCCCCGGTGTCGGTGACGCCGTAGCGGCGGGAGTTGCCCGGATCGACCGCGGCCAGCATGGACGGGTCCTCGGCGGGCGGGGAGATGGCGATGCCCTGCTTGCGCATGCACCGCACGACGAGACGGTTGTGGGCGTTGCCCAGGACGGCCCGCTGCTGGGGAGTGGTCTTGTAGGCGTCGAACGGCAGCACCAGCTCCGAGACGGAGGCGACGCCCCGTACGGGCGCCGGTGGCGCGGGCTGGTCGGCGCCGCAGGCCGCGGTCGTCGTGATCAGCAACAGCGTGCTCGCGAGAAAGCCGCGGCAGCCGGTTTCCGGCGGCCAAGCCCGGAAACCGGCACTCCCCTTAATGCTCAGTGGCACCAGATGTCGATCGCGCTGGTGCGGTTGTTTCCGATGGCGTTGTTGGCCAGGAAACCGTCGTTCGAATTGTGGGTGAACGTGCTGTGGGCGCCGGTGTAACCGGGGTGCTGCCAGAGGGTGGCGCTGCAGCCGACGCGGTTCCTGATCGAGCTGGTCTCGTTGTTCATGCTGTGCCAGGAGTTGCTGAAGTCCCAGTTCAGCCAGTTGTTGTCCTCGAGGTTGGAGTCGTCCTTGACGAAGTCCCGCCAGTGGTCGACCTGACCGCGGTTGTAGTCGAATCCGGCGTACAGGCAGACGCGACCTCCGTAGCAGGTCGAGCGGGGGCTCGCCGCCGCGGTGGCGGCGGGCGCCACCACGGCCAGCATCGCGGCCGCGGCGACGAAGCCGGCGGCCTTCTTGAATAGCCTCACAGGTCTCTCCTCGATCGGTGAGTCATTTCGACCTCGTAACTTAGCGTGCGGAATCGAACACGAGTCGTCGTGACTCGCCGATCCATTGAAGGCTTCGCGCCCGGGTGAGGGTCGCGTGCCCGGCCCGCCAGACCCACTCGTATCAGTGCGGTGACCTGGGAGTTCGTCGCATTGACGCAACTGTTGCCACCTCGGGTGGACGCACGGAGGAACCCGTGACCCATTCGAGGGGCAGTTATTTCGAAGTTTGTTTATTCGGGCAGCGCCGCCGGATTCCTGGCCAGCAGCCCGCCGTCCACGCGGTGCTCGGCGCCCGTGATGAACGACGAGCGCGGCCCCGCCAGGAACGCCACCAGCTCGGCCACCTCCTCCGGCCGGCCGACGCGGCCCAGCGGGTGCGCCTTGCCCCACTGCGCGACCTGCTCGTCCTGCGACAGCTCGCCGCGCCACAGGTCCGCCGCCCAGCGCAGCATGGGGGTGTCCACCGAGCCGGGGCAGACCGCGTTGACCCGGACGCCGTCGGCGGCGTGGTCGAGCGCCATGGCCCGCACCAGGCCGTTCAGCGCGGCCTTGCTGGTGCTGTAGGCGGCCACCTGCGCCTGCGAGGCGAACGCCTGCACCGACGAGACGACCACGATGGAGCCGCCGCCACGCTCACGCAGCTTCGGCACGGCGGCCTTGCAGGTGAGGTAGACGCCCTTGAGGTTGATGTCCATCACCTCGTCCCAGACGTCCTCGGGGGTGTCCTCGACGGTGCCGTAACGCTGCACGCCGGCGCAGGTCACCACCACGTCGAGGCCGCCGTACCGGGTGACGGCCAGGTCCACCAGGTCGCGCAGCTCACCGGCTCTGCGCACGTCGGCGATCCGGCCCGTGACGCGCTCGCCGTCCTGCTCGGCCTCCTTGTCCACGCCGCAGAACACCACGCGCGCGCCGCCGGCGGCCAGCCGGTCCACCACTGCGCGCCCGATGCCCGTCGACCCGCCCGTGACCAGCGCCACCTTGCCGTCGAAGCCGTCGAAGCCGTCGAACTCGCTCATTCCACTACCTCCGCGCGCAACCTCAGCACCTTCGTCTCGCGGGGCTCCAGGACGAGGGCCGTGCCGTTCGCGACGGCGGCTGCCAAACCGTCGGTCGGCATGCCCGCGAACGGCTCCAGCCCCACCGTGTAGGCCCGTCCCCACCACGGGTAGCCGGTGGACGCGCCGAGCTCCTGCCACATCCACAGGTACGGCAGCACCGTCGCATCCCAGGTCACCCGCATACCGATATCCCCCGATATTTCGTACCAACCCTCATCGCCGAAGCCGGTCAGGTAGACGATGTCGCTCGGCGCACCGGGCTCCGGCACCACGCTCAGATCCGTCTCACCGCCCCCGTGCGCGGGCACCACGGGCCATGGCCCGCCCGCCCGCACCCTGCGCTCCGGGGGGTTGATCGCGCTCTCGTGCGGGATCACGGTGACGCCCTCGGGCAGCCTGATCCGGGCTCCGGGGCGCAGGAACGGTGCGCCGTACACGATGTGCTGCCCCCACATGGCGTGCAGCCGCAGGCCCGACTCGTTCGTGGCCCGCCCCTCGACCTCCAGCGCCGCCGTTCCCGACCGCAACCGGAAGATCTTCTCCATCCGGTACGGCAGCCGCCGCGTCCGCACGCTCAGCCGTACCGCGACCTCCTCGGGGGAGTCGGCCACGACCTCGCACTCCCACGGCAGCCCGGCCACCTCGCCGTGCTGCGCCAGCCGCGCGCCCCGGTACTCGCTGGGCGCGCCGCCGCTGGGGAAGATCTCCTGCCAGCCGCCCTCGTAGTGGTCGATGAACTGGGCGACGTCGTCCGCGGCGCCCTGGAGGTGGTCGCGGGGGTCGCGCAGGCCCTGCGGGGCCAGCCAGACGAAGTCGGTGTCGGTGGGCTTGTGCAGCAGCTCCACCACGTCACCGCCCTTGCCGGGCAGCACGGTCACCCGCAGCCGCTCGTTCTCCAGGGTGACCGCCCGCAGCCCGTCGATGGTGCCGTGCCGCAGCCGGGCCGCCCAGTTGCGCCTCATCCGAACGTCACGTCCAGGAACCTCGGCCGGTAGATGGTGACGTCGCGGTAGTGGTCGGTGTTGACGAAGCTGTTGACGTTGTACGACACCACGAGCCCCGGCCCGTCGATCTCGGGGTGCGCGTGCGCGTTGTAGGTGAAGACGTTCCCGCTCGTCTCGGGCGTCGTGTAGACGTGCTGCTTGCCGGTGAACGGCCCGAAGGGGGAGCAGGAGGAGTAGGCCACGATGTTCGGGCTCAGCACCTCGGTCGTGTCGTGCGTGATCAGCACGTAGCCGTCGCCGACGCGGCTGACGCTGTACTCGTTGGCCACCCCGCTCATCACCCGCGCGGAGTCGGCCTCGTTCGCCGACCAGGCGCCGTCGGCCTTGAGGTACTCCCACCGGCCCAGCAGGCTCTGGCCCTTGACCCTGGCGACGTGCATGTACTTGGGCGAGCCGAGGTCCTCGACGCCGTAGACGTAGGTGTAGCCGCCGTCCTTCAGGATGCCCGAGGCCCACGCGACGCCGTGCCCGCTCGGCAGGTCGTGCACGCTGACCGGCCGTTCGAGCCGCCCAGGCGCGAACCTGGCCACCACGTTGCGGTGCCAGCGCCAGTCCCAGGCGCCCGTGCCGAACCGCTCGTACTCCTGGTAGGTGACCTCGACCATGCCGCCGGCGAGGGTCGCGTCACCGGCCCAGTACCAGTGCTTGCCGTCGCGCGGCGGCATCACGGCCGTCGGCTTCTCGGCGGTGCCGTCGTGGATGGTGGACAGGCGCCCGTCGCGCTCGACGGCGAAGGAGTTGTTCAGGAACACCGTCGTGCCGCCCTCCTCGACCACCGGCGGCCGGGACCCGTCCGGGTTGACCTGGCCGAGGAAGGTGTCGGAGAACACCCAGAGCTCCTTGCCGCTGGGCAGCTTGAGCGAGTAGGTGCCGTCGGCGCCCGTCCAGTCGTCCAGGCGGCTGTTGTCGTTGCCGTAGTTGGTGAACAGGCTGGTCAGCCGGGCGTCGGTGGTGGCGGTCCGTACGGTCGGGGCGCAGGCGGCCGTGGCGACCTGCTGGTGGGCGGCCCAGGCGGCGGGCTGAGGCACGGCTGTGAAGCCGATCAACGCGATGGCGAGGGGTGCCAGGGCGGTGCGGAATCGCGTCATCACACGTCCTAGGGGGAGGGGTTCCCTACAGTTCTAGTCATTAGATCACTTACTGTCCAGGGCCCGGCGATATTGGGATGCCACGCCGCTGACTCGTTCGTTAACCTGCCGGGATGGGCCACGTTGAAGTAGGACATCTGACGTACGTGCTGCCCGACGGGCGGCCCCTGCTCAACGACGTGTCCTTCAGGATCGGCGAGGGTGTGAAGGCGGCGCTGGTCGGGCCCAACGGCGCGGGCAAGACCACGCTCATGCGCCTGGTCGCCAGCGACCTCCAGCCGGTCGAGGGCAGCGTGGCCAGCTCCGGCGGGCTGGGCGTGATGCGGCAGTTCATCGGCAGCGTGCGCGACGGCAGCAACGTGCGCGACCTGCTGCTGGGCGTGGCGCCGCCCGCCGTGCGGCAGGCGGCCGAGCGGCTCGACGCGGCCGAGCTGACGATGATGGAGCGCGACGACGAGAAGACGCAGATGCGTTACGCGCAGGCCATCAGCGACTACACCGACGCCGGCGGCTACGACATCGAGGTGCTCTGGGACACCTGTACGGTGGCCGCCCTCGGCGTGCCCTTCGAACGAGTGAAATATCGCGACGTGTCGACGCTGTCGGGCGGCGAGCAGAAACGGCTCGTCCTGGAGGCGCTGCTGCGCGGCCCCGACCAGACCCTGCTGCTCGACGAGCCCGACAACTACCTCGACGTCCCCGGCAAGGAGTGGCTCGAACAGCAGCTCAGGGAGACGCCCAAGACCGTCCTGCTGGTCAGCCACGACCGCCAGCTCCTGGCGAACGCCGCCGACCGCATCATCACCGTCGAGTCAGGCAACATCTGGATCCACGGCGGCGGCTTCACCACCTACGCCGAGGCGCGCAAGGCCCGCAACGAGCGCCTCGACGAGCTGCGCAAGCGCTGGGACGAGGAGCACGCCAAGCTCAAGGCCCTGGTCAACATGCTGAAGAACAAGGCCCGCTACAACGACGGCATGGCCCCGGCCTACCACGCGGCCCAGACGCGGCTGCGCAAGTTCGAGGAGGCGGGGCCGCCCGAGGTGGCGCCGAGCGACCAGAACATCAAGATGCGCCTGCGCGGCGGCCGCACCGGCAAGCGCGCGGTGATCTGCGAGGGGCTGGAGCTCTCCGGCCTGATGAGCCCGTTCGACCTGGAGGTCTGGTACGGCGAGCGCGTCGCGGTGCTCGGCTCCAACGGCTCGGGCAAGTCCCACTTCCTGCGCCTGCTGGCGGGCGAGCCCGTCGCCCACGAGGGCGGCGCCAGGCTGGGCGCCCGCGTGGTCCCCGGCCACTTCGCCCAGACGCACGCCCGCCCCGACCTGCTGGGCCGCACCCCGGTCGAGATCGTCATGACCGAGCACGCCAGGCTCAAGAACGAGGCGATGAAGATCCTGGCCCGCTACGAGCTGGCCGGGCTGATCGCCGAGCAGCGCTTCGACACGCTGTCCGGCGGGCAGCAGGCGCGCCTGCAGATCCTGCTGCTGGAGCTGTCGGGGGCGACGCTGCTGCTGCTCGACGAGCCGACCGACAACCTCGACCTGGCCAGCGCGGAGGCGCTGCAGGTCGGCCTGGACGCGTTCGACGGCACGGTGCTGGCGGTCACGCACGACCGTTGGTTCGCCGCCGACTTCGACCGGTACCTGGTCTTCGGCTCCGACGGCACGGTCTACGAGTCGCCCGATCCGGTCTGGGACGAGTCCAGGGTCGTGCGTCCCCGTTAAAGATTCGGTACGGCTGGCGCGTGTCCCGCGTCAGCCGGGCCCATGCTCGGGTTATCACGGCAAAGTGATCCCGCGCAGCCGAACCGTCAGCCTGCTCGTACTCGGGGCGATCTGCCTTGCCGCGTGTTCGAGTGAGGAACAACCCGTACAGAAGCTCCGGCCGCTGGCCCTCAAGGAGCAGGCCTCCAACATCGTCAAGTCCGCCGACGGGTACGCCGTCACCTGGGCGGGCGTGCTCAGCAACGCCAACCCGTGGCACTTCGGCGAGCACGTGGTGGCCACGATCGTCGGGCACGACGCCAAGGGCGCCGAGGTGGTCAGGATGGACCAGCCGCTCGACGCCGTGCCGCCGGGCGGCTCGCTGGCCTTCACCGGGCAGGCCAGCGCCACCCAGAAGCCGGCGAAGGTGACGATCCAGTACCGCCCCGCGCAGTGGCGGCAGGCGGCGCGGATCGCCTCGGCGTTCCAGCGCTTCCCGACCTCGCGGGTCCAGACGATGCGCCAGAAAGACGGCGCTTTCCTCATCACCGGATATGTCGACAATCCTTATTCGGTTCCGGCGAGCACCCTGGTCGTGAACGCGCTGCTGCGCGACAAGGCGGGCAAACTCCTCGGCGGCGGCAGCACGTTCGTGGACGAGGTGCAGGCGGGGAGCCCGCCGCGCTTCATCCTCACGGTGAGCGGGCTGCCGAAGGGCGCAGAGGTGGCCAAGACCGAGATTACCGCCAGGACCTGGGGATCCACCGGCCGCCCCTACGAGGACCTGGCGCTCAGCGGCGCCGTGCCCGTGCACACGATCAAGCCGACGAGCGAGCCGTTCGCGGTGGACCGCAACACGCAGATCGTCTCCGAATATAAGCAGTGATTTCTGCAAATTTCGGAGAATAGGCGCCTTTATGTGGACGAAATTCGGCTACGTCGCCAGACAAGCCATGCCATCGGCGTGAACAGGTAGAACTACTAGTTACCGATCCATTACCTTCAGTCACATGAATGACCGCGTCCTGGTCGAAGCACTCCGCGCCCGTGATCCAGGAGCGCTGTCCGCGCTCTATGACGCCCACGCGGAGAGCGTCTACCGCTACTGCTGGTCCCTGCTGCTGAGCGCCGAGAGCGCCCAGGTGGCGCTCCGCGACACGCTGATCGCCGCCGAGGCGCACGCCGGCGCGCTCGCCGACCCTGATCGGCTGCGCGTCTGGCTGTACGCGCTGGCCCGGGCCGAATGCCTGCGCCGCCGCGCCGCCGCCCCGCCGGGCGCCGCCGAAGGACTGGCCGAGGCGCCGCCCTTGGACGATCCCGCGGACGCCGACCTGCGCGTCATGGCCTGGAACGCCGTCCAGAGCCTGCCCGTGGCCGAGCGCGAGGCGCTGGAGCTGGTCCACCGGCACGGGCTGCCCGCCGCCGACGTGGCCCAGGTGCTCGGCCTGCCGCCGCGCAGGCTCGAACTGCTCCTGGAGGGGGCGGCGGAGCTGCTGCGCGACGCCGTCACGGCCGAGGTGCTGGCCAGGAAGGGCCCGTACGACTGCCCGCGCCGCGCCCGCATCCTGACGGGCTTCGCCGGCGAGCTGACCCCCGAGATGCGTGAGCACCTCGTCAGGCACCTGTCCCGGTGCGAGGCCTGCGCGCCGCACCGCAGCCGCGAGGTGTCGGCCGCCAAGGTCTACGGGCTGCTGCCGGGGGCCGTGCTGCCCGACTCGCTGCGCATCAGGGTGATGAGCTGCTTCGCCGACCCCGAGTTGCTCCCCTACCGCCGTTACGTCGCCAGGCGTACGGGTGTGCTGGGAGCCGCCGGGTTTCCCGTTTCAGGGGAGCGGCACGTTCGGCGGTGGCCTCAGGCGGTGGCAGGCGCGCTGGCGGCGATCGCGGCCGTGGTGGCGATAGCGGTGATCTTCGATCGGATCGGGAGGGACAACGGTGGGGTCACAGGCATCGCGACAGCCGCGTTCCCGGCGACCGGCGAGCCGCCGGGCATTCGACTGCCCTGGCAGGCGAACCCGCAGGATGAGCCGCTGACCGTGGTCCCCATCGTCGACAACGCCACCACGCACCCCCTCGGCGTGACCGGCACGCCGTCCCACGGCACGCAGGCGCCGCCCCCCGCCGTGCCCTCGGGCGTGCGGTCCTCGCCCACCAGCGGCCCGCCGCCGTCGGAGCCCCCGGACCAGCACGAGGGGCCCGAGCCCACGGAGCTGCCCGGCCGCCCCTCGGAGCCCCCGCCCGAGAACCCGCCCGAGAACCCATCAGAGGAGCCGACGCCCTCCCATCCGAGCACCCGTACCCCGTGCCCGACCCCGACCCCCACCCCCACGCCGACCCCGACCCAGACCCCCACCCCGACCGCGACACCGACGGAGCCCGCCACCCCCACCCCCACGGAGGAGCCCTCCCCCTCTCAGACGACCTCCTGAGGCTGCCGGACCTTTACGTTACGTGCGCGAATTGGCGGGGAACGTGTGCATAGAGTAACCAATGGTTTCAGGGGGACCTATGCGCGCATTCCCGACAGGGGTCCTCGCAGGCTGCCTCCTGCTGAGCCTGTGCCCGCCGGTGGAGGCCGATCGGGGGCCTTCCTCCCGCGACGTTCAGAAGGCCAGGGAGACGGTACGTGAGCGCTCCAAGGAGCTGAGCCGGACGACCGCCGAGCTGGCCACCGCCCAGTCCCGCCTCGACACGCTGGCGGCCGAGGTGGAGCGGCTGGTGGAGGCGTACAACGGCGAGGTCGTCCGGCTGCGGCAGGCCGAGCTGGCCCACCAGCAGGCCGGAGTACGGCTGGCGGCGGCCGACGCCGAGGCGGAGCGGGCCAGGCAGGCCGTGGCGGTGCTGGCGGCGGAGAGCTACGGCGGGCTCGGGACGGTGCACCCGGTCGTCGGCATGCTGACCGACCAGGGCGGTCCCGACGGGTTCCTGCACCGGGCCGGCGTGCTGGGGCACCTGAACGAGGAGCGGGCGGCCGTCCTCGGCCGGATGCGCGACGCGCAGGAGGTCGCGGCGATCCTGCGCACACAGGCGGCCGGAGCCCACGCGGCCAGGCAGGAGGCGGCGGAGCGCGCCCGGCGGGCCAAGCTGGCCGCCGAGGAGGCGGTACTGGGCCAGCGGCGCGAGACCAAGCAGCTCACGGCGCGCAAGGAGAGCCTGCAACGCGCGGTGGACGCCGCCCGCAGCCGCGCGGAGCTGCTGGCCAGACGGCGCCAGACGGCGCTGTCCGGGCTGGTCGGCGGGGGCTCGGCGATGGGCGACGTGGCCGCGAACTGGGCGCTCACCCAGCTCGGCAAGCCGTACGTGTGGGCCGCCGACGGGCCCGGGACCTACGACTGCTCGGGGTTGTCGATGCGGGCGTGGGAGCGGGCGGGCGTCCGGCTCGACCACTGGACGGGCACCCAGTGGACGTCGGGCCCGCACGTGCCGCTCGACCAGCTACGCCGCGGCGACCTGCTGTTCTTCGCCCACACCGGCGACCCGTCGACCATCCACCACGTCGGGATCTACGTCGGGCGCGACCAGATGGTGCACGCCCCGCAGACCGGCGACGTGGTGCGGGTCGCCTCGATCTGGCGCGGGGACCTGGTGGGCGCCACCAGGCCCCGCTGAGGAGGCCTAGTGGTGGCCGGACTCCTTGAGGCGGCGGAACGAACGCTCGATCTCGGCCTCGGCCTCGATGCGGCCCACCCAGTTGGCGCCCTCGACGGACTTGCCGGGCTCAAGGTCCTTGTAGACCTCGAAGAAGTGCTGGATCTCCAGCCGGTCGAATTCCGACACGTGGTGGATGTCCTGGATGTGGTGCATCCGGGGGTCGGTGGACGGCACACAGAGCACCTTGTCGTCCCCGCCCTTCTCGTCCGTCATCCGGAACATCCCGACCGCCCGGCACGTGATGTAGCACCCGGGGAACGTCGGCTCCTGCAACAACACCAGCGCGTCCAGCGGATCGCCGTCCTCGCCGAGGGTGTTCTCGATGAAGCCGTAGTCGGCGGGATACTGCGTGGAGGTGAACAGGAGCCGGTCAAGCCTGATCTTCCCGGTCTCGTGATCCACTTCGTACTTGTTCCGTTGCCCCTTGGGAATCTCAACGACAACGTCGAACTCCACCGCGGTTCCTCCGCTCAGGCCCCCGGGCACCCCCGGCTGGGCGTTAATGTCTCGTAGGCGAACACAGAGAGAGGGCAGGCGACGTGGCGCGGCGCGACCGGTTGGTGATGCTGACCACTCTCGCCGTGCTCCAAGCCCTCACGATCGTCACCGGCATCTATGCGATGACCACCGAGTTCAGCCTGAGCGCGCTCACGAGCGGGTCTTCACCGACCGAGCCGACGGCGTCACCGGCGGAAGGCATTCCCTCCGTCCCCGTCGTCACCGCGGGGCCTGTGCTGGCCCAGCTCCCGGTGAAGCCCGGAGACGGACCTCTCCCGACTAAGGGTACTTTGACGAAGCAGTTGGCCAGTGCCCTGGGTGACGATGCGCTCGGCGACCGCGTCGGCGTCTCGGTCATCGACACCGTCACCGGGGAGCAGCTCTTCGCCGCCGATCCGGACACCGCCGTCACCCCCGCCTCCACCACCAAGATCATCACCTGTTCGGCCGCCCTGGCCTCGCTCGGCCCCGACACCCGCTTCTCCACCAGGGTCGTGCAGGGCTCCGCGCCCGGCACGGTCGTCCTCGTCGGCGGCGGCGACCCCCTCCTCGCCGGCCCCTCGGCCAAGCAGGACGGCTACCCGAAGCAGGCCAGTCTGGCCACGCTCGCCGCCCGCACCGCCGCGACCCTCAAGTCGCAGGGCGTCCGCAAGGTCACGCTCTCCTACGACACTTCCCTGTTCACCGGCCCCACCAAGGCGTCCGGCTGGAAGCCCAACTACATCCCCGACGGCGAGGTCGCCCCTGTCCACGCCCTCACCATGGACGTCGGCCGGCAGGACCCCCGCTTCCGCAGCCCCCGCGTGCCCGACCCGGCCCAGTACGCCGCCGACGCCTTCGCCAGGCTGCTCGCCAAGCAGGGCGTCAAGGTCGGCAAGTCCGTACGCCAGGCCAAGGCCCCCGCCGGCGCCGCCGAACTCGGCCGGGTCGACTCCGCCCCCCTCTACGCCCTCGTCGAGCACACCCTCACCCACAGCGACAACGACATGGCCGAGGCCCTGATGCGGCACGTCGCCATCAAGGAGGGCCAGGAGGCGTCCTTCGCGGGCGGCGGCAAGGCCGTCGCCGCCGTCATGCAGCGCCTCGGCATCGCCCAGGGCGTCTCGCTCGACGACGGCAGCGGCCTGTCCATCCGCAACCGCATCAGCCCCAACGCCCTGGCCAAGGCCATCGCCCTGTCCGGCTCCGCCGGCCACCCCGGCCTGCACGCCATCGCCTCCGGCATGCCGATCGCCGGCTTCTCCGGCACCCTGGGCAACGGCCGCCGCTTCGTCGGCAGCGACAGCAAGGGCCAGGTCGGCCTCGTCCGCGCCAAGACCGGCACCCTCAACCACGTCAACACCCTGGCCGGGCTGTCCACCACCAAGGACGGGCGGCTGGTCACGTACGCGTTCATGGCCGACCGGGTGCCGGTCAACGCCGAGCCCGTACTCGACCGGCTCGCCGCCATCGTCGCCCGCTCCTGACGCGCTCCTTCGCAGGTGCGGCCAGAACCACGTACGGTGGACGTTATGCAGGTGATCGACTGGGATCTGGCCGTCACGACCGGCACGCGCCTCGTGCGCCCCGGCCCTCAGGTGAGCCGGGAGGAGGCCAGGCAGGCCGTCACCGAGCTCCGTACCCTGTCGCGCGAGGCCGAGGGCCACGTACGACAGTTCACCAAGATTCACACAGAGGCCGCGCCACAGCCGGCCACCATCGTCGACCGGCCGGGCTGGATCAAGGCCAACGTCCAGGGCTTCCGCGTGGTCCTCGAGCCGCTCACGCAGCGCATGAGCTCCAGCGCCAACCAGGCGCCGGCCATCGTCAGCGCCGTCGGCTCCCGCATCACGGGCGTCGAGGTCGGCGCCGTCCTGGCCTTCCTCGCCTCCCGCGTGCTCGGCCAGTACGAGCTCTTCCTCCCGCCCGACCCCACCGGCCAGGAGCCGGTCGGCCGGCTGACGCTCGTCGCGCCCAACATCGTCCACGCCGAGCGCGAGATGAACGTCAACCCCCACGACTTCCGCCTGTGGGTCTGCCTCCACGAGGAGACGCACCGGGTGCAGTTCACGGGCGTGACGTGGCTGCGCGAGTACGTCCGGTCGCAGATGACCGAGTTCCTGCTCGCCTCCGACCTCGACCTGCCCACCCTCCTCGAACGTCTCCGCAACGCCGCCGACACGGTCGCCGACGTGGTGCGCGGCGGCGAGGGCAACCTCATCGACGCCATCCAGTCACCCGGCCAGAAGGAGATCCTCGATCGCCTCACGGCCGTCATGACCCTCGTGGAAGGGCACGGCGACTTCGTCATGGACGCCGTCGGCCCGTCCGTGGTGCCGTCGGTGGCGGACATCCGTTCCAAGTTCGCCCAGCGTCGCGAGGGCGGCTCCCGCCTCGACCGCACGGTGCGGCGGCTGCTGGGCATCGAGGTCAAGATGAAGCAGTACGCGGAGGGGTCGGCCTTCGTGCGCACCGTGGTGGACCGGGTGGGGATGGACGGCTTCAACAAGGTGTGGACGTCGCCGCAGACCCTGCCCACGACCCCGGAGATCGCCGACCCTGACGCCTGGATCAGCCGCGTCATCGGCACCCCGGCCCTCCCCGCCTGACCCACCGCCCGCCATTCGCCGCTCCGGCGGGCCGGGCCCGTTCGGCGCCCTCCCGTCGCGAGCGCCGCGTCGGCGGTCAGAAGCGCACCCGGCCCGCGCCTGCTCACCGCGCCGCGTCGGCGGGACGTGGTGCGGCGGAGCCCGGCGCCCGTGCACGGAGCCCAGCCACGCGGCGCTAGTGGCGTGCCTGGCACGGGCGGCGTGAGTGGCGTGCCTGGCACGGGCGGCGAGTCGGACGCGTTGGCGCACGCATGCCCCCCCAGGTGCGACGATGACACCCGTGGGCCCCCATCCAGCCGTAGCCGACATCCGCCGAGCAGTCCGCGACGCCCTGACCGGCGTACCAGCCGACGCCCTGATCCTCACGGCCTGCAGCGGCGGCGCCGACTCCCTGGCCCTCGCAGCCGCCCTGGCCTTCGAAGCCCCCCGCGCCAACCTCCGCGCCGGCCTCCTGACCGTCGACCACCAACTCCAGCCCGGCTCAGGGCACCGCGCAGAAACGGTCATCACCCTGGCCCACGAGATGGCCCTGACCCCGGCGGAGATCCTCACGGTCACGGTAGGCAGGCAAGGCGGCCCAGAGGCAGCAGCCAGAGAAGCGAGATACGCGGCACTGGACGAAGCAGCCGACAGGCTGGGAGCGGAAGCCGTCCTCCTCGGCCACACCAGGGACGACCAGGCGGAAACCGTCCTCCTGGGCCTGGCGAGAGGCAGCGGCCCCCGCTCACTCTCCGGCATGGCGGCCAGATCGGGCCGCTACAGAAGACCTCTCCTCCACCTCCCCAGAACGACCACGGTGGCCGCCTGCCACGCCCAGAACCTCAGCCCCTGGGACGACCCTCACAACGACGACACCAGGTACACCCGGGTCCGAGTCCGTCACACGGTCCTGCCCGTCCTGGAGCGGGAGCTGGGCCCGGGGGTGGCGGAGGCGCTGGCGCGGACGGCGGCGATGGCGCGGGAGGACGCGGACGCGCTGGACGAGTGGGCCGGGTCGGCGTTCCAGAATTGCGCTCTTAGCGATATCGGCGAGTCGGTGAAGCTGACGGTTACCGAGTTGGAAAAGCTGCCCCCCGCCGTACGCACGCGGGTGCTGCGGCGGGCGGCGATCGCGGCGGGATCACCGTCCGGAGCCCTGTCGGCCACCCACGTGCTGTCCGTGGACCGGCTGATCACGCACTGGCGCGGCCAGAAAGCCGTTGACCTGCCCGGGGGTCTGTCCGCCGTCCGGCGGTATGGCACCCTGATATTCGCCATCAGTCCCATCGCGTAAGGAACCACAGGTGGACGCTGCCGACATGGGCAATGACCTGGAAAACGTGCTCATTCCCGAGGACGAGCTCCAGGCCAAGATCAAAGAGCTCGCCGGCCGGATCGACGAGGACTACGCGGGCAAGGACGTCCTGCTCGTAGGTGTGTTGAAAGGCGCGGTCATGGTGATGGCCGACCTGGCCAGGGCGTTGCACGTGCCCGTGCAGATGGACTGGATGGCGGTGTCGTCGTACGGGGCGGGCACCAAGTCGTCCGGCGTCGTACGCGTGCTGAAGGACCTCGACACCGACATCTTGAACCGCCACGTCCTGATCGTCGAGGACATCATCGACTCGGGCCTGACCCTGCACTGGCTGCTGGAAAACCTGAAGTCGCGTAATCCGGCGTCGCTGGAGATCTGCACCGCGCTGCGGAAACCCGACGCGGTGAAGGTGCCGATCGACGTGAAATACGTGGGCTTCGACATTCCCAACGAGTTCGTCATCGGTTATGGCCTCGACTACGCCGAGAGATACCGGAACCTGCCGTTCATCGGCACTCTCGCCCCACACGTTTACAAGTAGCAATCTCCGTCATGGCCGGGAACATCGCGCAACGTGACGTACGTTGATAGGGCAAGACCGGTGTAGCGGGCGGGTCCCTCCGTGCGCTCTGCCGGTGTACCTTCAGACTCCGGGAGGGTGACCACGCGTCCCCTTCGGGTAGTCAGAAGTCGCGGTGTCGGATGCCGCGGCCCCGGGCGTGCCCGGGGTTCCAGGCCATGGTCAGGAAGGGACGGGCCCGCAAGGGGTTCCGCATCGGATGGATCTCAAGCGATTTACACGTGGGCCACTGCTGTGGATCCTGGGCATCGTCGTGCTGCTCCTCCTCGTCACCCAGCTCTGGAGTGGCGGGGGCAATTTCAAGACGGCCGACACGTCCTTGGTCCTTGAGCAGATTCGCGCCGGTAACGTCAGCAACGCCAAGATTATCGACAAGGACAACCGGATCGAGGTCACGCTCAACAGCCCGATCTCGGTCAAGAAGGGCGACGCGCCGACCAAGCTGATCCAGTCGAGCTGGGTCACCGGCTACGGCAGCAAGCTGACCGACGAGCTCCAGGCTCAGGTCACCGCCAAGAAGACCACGAGCTTCACCACCGAGGTGCCGCAGGAGAACATCCTCCTCAGCCTGCTGGTGAGCTTCCTGCCGATCGTCATCATCGTGCTGATCTTCCTGTTCATCATGAACCAGATGCAGGGCGGCGGCTCCCGGGTGATGAACTTCGGCAAGTCGAAGGCGAAGCTGATCACCAAGGACACTCCCAAGACCACGTTCGCCGACGTGGCAGGCGCGGACGAGGCCATCGAGGAGCTCCAGGAGATCAAGGAGTTCCTCCAGGCGCCGGCCAAGTTCCAGGCGATCGGCGCCAAGATCCCCAAGGGTGTGCTGCTGTACGGCCCGCCCGGCACCGGTAAGACGCTGCTGGCCCGCGCGGTCGCCGGTGAGGCCGGCGTGCCGTTCTACTCGATCTCCGGTTCCGACTTCGTCGAGATGTTCGTCGGTGTCGGCGCCTCGCGTGTCCGTGACCTGTTCGAGCAGGCGAAGGCCAACGCCCCGGCGATCATCTTCATCGACGAGATCGACGCCGTCGGCCGCCACCGCGGCGCCGGCCTGGGCGGCGGTCACGACGAGCGCGAGCAGACGCTGAACCAGCTCCTCGTGGAGATGGACGGCTTCGACGTCAAGGGCGGCGTGATCCTCATCGCGGCCACCAACCGGCCCGACATCCTCGACCCGGCGCTGCTGCGCCCCGGCCGGTTCGACCGGCAGGTCACCGTCGACCGTCCCGACCTGGAGGGCCGCAAGGGCATCCTCAAGGTGCACGGCCGCGGCAAGCCGTTCGCGCCCGACGTCGACCTCGACGTCATCGCGCGCCGCACCCCCGGGTTCACCGGCGCCGACCTGGCCAACGTGATCAACGAGGCCGCGCTGCTCACCGCGCGCGCCGACCAGAAGCTGATCACGATGGACGTCCTGGAGGAGTCGATCGACCGTGTCATGGCAGGGCCCGAGCGCAAGACGCGGGTCATGTCCGACAAGGAGAAGAAGATGATCGCCTACCACGAGGGCGGTCACGCGCTGGTGGCGCACGCGCTACCCAACTCCGACCCGGTCCACAAGATCACGATCCTGTCCCGCGGCCGCGCCCTCGGTTACACGATGACGCTGCCGATGGAGGACAAGTTCCTGGCCACCAGGTCCGAGATGATGGACCAGCTCGCGATGCTGCTCGGCGGTCGCGCGGCGGAGGAGCTCGTCTTCCACGAGCCCACCACCGGCGCCTCCAACGACATCGAGAAGGCCACGGCCGTCGCCCGCCGCATGGTGGTCGAGTACGGCATGAGCGAGCAGCTCGGCGCCCGTAAGTTCGGCAGCGGCCAGGCCGAGGTCTTCCTGGGCCGCGAGATGGGCCACGAGCGCGACTACTCCGAGAAGATCGCCTCCACGATCGACGAGGAGGTCCGCCGGATGATCGAGACGGCGCACGACCAGGCGTGGGACATCCTGGTCGAGTACCGCGACGTGCTCGACAACCTGGTGCTGGAGCTCATGGAGAAGGAGACGCTCTCCCGCGAGCAGGTGCTGCAGATCTTCGCCCCGGTGATCGTCAAGGAGCACCGCCCGTCCTACGCGGGTTACGGCAAGCGCCTCCCCTCCGACCGTCCGCCGATCCTGACGCCGAAGGAGCAGTCGGCCAACGGCTCGCTCACCACGGGCCGCCAGGACGCCCTCCCGTCCGGGGACAGTGCGTGACTCAGCACGACGTCGACCTGGGGCGGATCGAGAAGGCCGTTCGCGAGATCCTCTACGCCATCGGCGAGGATCCCGACCGTGACGGCCTGATCGAGACGCCCTCCCGGGTCGCCAGGGCCATGGCCGAGCAGTATTCCGGGCTCGGCCAGACGCCGGAAGACGTGCTCAACAAGGTCTTCGACGTCGACCACGACGAGATGGTGCTCGTCCGCGACATCGAGGTCTACTCAACCTGCGAGCACCACCTCGTCCCGTTCCACGGCCTGGCCCACGTCGGGTACATCCCGAACGCGAGGGGCCAGGTCACGGGCCTGTCGAAGCTCGCCCGCCTGGTGGACGTCTTCGCCCGCCGCCCCCAGGTGCAGGAGCGCATGACCTCCCAGATCGCCGACGCGCTCATGCGCGTGCTGGAGCCGCGCGGGGTCATCGTGGTCGTCGAGTGCGAGCACCTGTGCATGACGATGCGCGGGGTGCGCAAGCCGGGTGCCAAGACCGTCACCTCGGCCGTCCGCGGCGACTTCCGCACCAGCGACAAGACCCGATCCGAGGCCATGGCGCTGATCCTCGGCCGCTGAACGGCGGCTGATGACCGAACGGGGTACCCACGATGTCAGCAGGAGTGGGGAAGCGCCTAGGCTTGGCCCATGACTAGCGTGCCCATCAACGTGCCGGGAGGTGCGGAGCGGTGCCTCGTCATGGGTGTGGTCAATGTGACGCCCGACTCGTTCTCCGACGGGGGCCTGTGGTTCGACGAGGCGACCGCCATCCAGCACGGCTTCGAGCTGGTGCGTGAGGGGGCCGACATCGTCGACGTGGGCGGCGAGTCCACCCGCCCCGGCGCGGCCAGGGTCTCCATGGAGGAGGAGCTGGCCCGGGTCGTCCCGGTGATCAGCGCGCTGTCCGCCGAGGGGGTGGTGGTCAGCGTCGACACGATGCGGGCCGAGGTGGCCAAGGCCGCGGTGGAGGCGGGCGCCCGCATCGTCAACGACGTGAGCGGCGGCCTGGCCGACCCGGAGATGCCACGCGTGGTGGCCGCGACCGGGGCCAAGTACGTCGTGATGCACTGGCGCGGCCACAGCCATGACATGTACTCCCGCGCCGTCTACGCCGACGTCGTGACGGAGGTGCGCGAGGAGCTGAGCAAGCGGGTGGACCTGGTGCTGGCCGAGGGGGTCACGGAGGAGCAGATCGTGCTCGACCCGGGCCTCGGCTTCGCCAAGAACGCCGAGCACAACTGGGCCGTGCTCGCGGGCCTCCCGCGCCTGGCCGAGCTGGGCTTCCCGCTGCTGGTCGGGGCGTCACGCAAACGATTCCTGGGGCGGCTGCTGGCCGATCCCGACGGCACGCCACGGCCGTTCAGCCGCAGCGACGACGCCACGCTGGCGGTGACCGCGCTGGCGGCACAGGCCGGCGCCTGGTGCGTACGCGTGCACGAGGTAGGTCCCAACGCCGATGCCGTGCGCGTGGCCGCCGCATGGAAGAGAGCCGGAGCAGGCACATGAGCGTCGACACCGCCGCGATCGAGACGGTCAACCAGGAGTTCTACGCCGCGATCGAGAGCGCGGACCTGGACAAGATGACCGAGATCTGGGCCGAGGACACCACGGACGACCAGGTGAGCTGCGTGCACCCGGGCTGGACCCTGCTGACGGGCCGCCAGGAGGTGCTGCGCTCCTGGGCGCTGATCATGGCGAACACCACCTACATCCAGTTCGTGCTGACCGACGTCAACACGACGGTGCTGGGTGACGTGGCCGTCCTCACCTGCGTGGAGAACATCCTGACCGCGGGGGAGGAGGGCGAGTCCAGCTTCGCCGCCGGCAAGGTGGTGGCCAGCAACGTCTACCTCCGCACCCCGCAGGGCTGGCGGCTGTGGATGCACCACGGCTCCCCGGTCCTCCAGGGCGACGACGACGAGGAGGAGGAAGGCGAGCTTGAGCCTTGATCGCATCGCTCTCAAGGGCCTGCGGGCCCGGGGCAGGCACGGCGTGCTCGCTGCCGAGCGGGAGCTCGGGCAGGAGTTCGTGGTGGACGCGACGCTGTTCCTCGACACCGCGCCGGCCGCGGCCGGCGACGACCTGACCAAGACCGTCCACTACGGGGAGCTGGCGCAGGCGCTGGCCGAGGTGGTGGCGGGCGAGCCGGTCGAGCTGATCGAGACGCTCGCGCAGCGGCTGGCCGACGTGTGCCTGGCCAGCGAGCGGGTGCACAGGGTAGAGGTGAGTGTGCACAAGCCGGCGGCGCCGATCCCGCTGCCGTTCGACGACGTGGTCGTGACCATCGAGCGGAGCCGCGCATGAAGGTGGTGCTCTCTCTCGGCAGCAACCTGGGACGCCGGTTCACGACGTTGCAGGGCGCCGTGGACACGCTGTTCGACGCGCCGGGGCTGGAGTTCGTCCAGGCGTCCCCGGTCTACGAGACCGACCCGGTCGGCGGGCCGGGCGGGCAGCGCCCCTACCTGAACGCGATCGTGGTCGCCGAGACCACGCTCGCGCCGCGCACGCTGCTGGAGCGGGCGCAGAGCGTGGAGAACGCCTTCGGCCGCGAACGCGTGGAGCGCTGGGGGCCGCGCACGCTCGACATCGACCTGATCGTGGTGGGCGAGACCGTCTGCGACGACCCCGATCTCACGCTGCCGCACCCGCGGGCGCACGAGCGTGCGTTCGTGCTGGTGCCCTGGTCGAAGGCCGATCCTGAGGGTGAGGTGCCGGGCCGCGGCCGGGTGGCCGACCTGCTGGAGGGGCTCGGCGAGCAGGGCGTACGCCTGCGCGAGGACCTGAAGCTGCAGAGGCCCGATTGAAGCCCACCCACGCCGGCCCCCTCGTCGGCATCATCGTCGTCATGGCCCTGCTCACCTGGATGGTGATCAGGCCGATCTACTCCGACCTGCCGCTCATGCCCTGGACGGCGATCCCCACGGTGCTGCTGCTGGCCATCGGCGAGGCCTACAGCGGCTGGGCGACCAGGGCCAGGATCGCCAGGAAGCCCGACACCAAGCCGGTGGAGCCGCTGGCGGTGGCCCGGCTGGCGGCGCTGGCGAAGGCCTCGGCGTACGCGGGGGCGGTGTTCGGCGGGGTGTTCGCCGGGTTCGCCCTGCACACGGTGCAGATCCTCGATCGGGAGACGCCGCGCGGCGAGTTCTTCGTCGCGACGGGCTCGTTCGTGTCGTGTGTCGTGCTGATCTGCGCGGCGCTCTACCTGGAGCACTCCTGCCGCATCCCCAAGGAGCCGGAGGACCGCGCCCGCGACTAGTGCTCGTCCGGCAGTTCGAGGGTGCGGAAAGCGCCGGAGACGATGCGGTCGTGCCAGATCTCGCGCTGCATCAGGCGTAGCGCGCGGCGCAGGACGTCGCTGGGCCGCTCGCCTTCGCGCAGCGCGGCTCGAATGATCCGCTCGTCCTCGGCGTTGGCCCGGAAGGCGATGTCAGCCATGCTCCGAGCTTATGGACCCGCCGACGCCCTTGTCCTGCGTTTGCCCGATGGGGGTGCGCCGGCGTCCGAAGAGGTAGATGACCGGAGCCGTGCAGATGAGCGGCCCGATGATGGCGATCGGCCGCTCCAGCCACCACATGGAGTCGGGCGGGACGCGGTCGCCCAGCGTGCCGAACAGCCACCACGACAGCCCCAGGGAGATGGCCATCCCGGTGGTGTGGAAGAGGAACAGCGGCAGCGAGTACCGGTTGATGAAGTCGTTGATCCGTCGCCAGCGCGGCCGTTCGAGCACCCGCTCCATGGCGGGCCTGAGCACCTCGACCAGCCCGATCTGGAACAGCAGCAGCGCCACGATGACGAACGTGGGCGGCGCCATGTTGGAGAACTTGTCGCCGGGCACCCCGACCATCGAGCCGGGGTAGATGCCGGAGTAGACCAGCCCGATCAGGGCGAACAGGCCGGTCCACAGCAGTGCGATGTCGTAGCGCCGGGGCAGCACCACGATCCGGTCGTAGAAGAACCCGGCCTGGTGCGCCAGCCCCCAGACGATGATCATGTTGAGCCAGGCCACACCCTCGACCTCGTACCGGAAGCGCAGCACGTCCACCACCAGCGCGGCGCCGCCGAGCCAGATGAGGGCCAGCACGTCGTAGCGCTGGTGCAGCCAGAGCGCGACGGGCAGCAGCGCGATCAGCACCAGGTAGACGCCGAGGAACCACAGCGGGCTGAGCACCAGCAGCACCACCCGCCACATCCAGTCGACCTGGAACGTGTAGGTCACCACCGCTCCGATGGCGATCCACGCGCCGGACAGGAACAGCGCGGGTAACGCCAGCGCGCGGATGCGCCGCCAGACGAACGAGCCGATGCCGGTGCCGCGCGCCTTGGCCCGGTGCCAGGACAGCAGGTGGACGTGGCCGCCGACGTAGAAGAACAGCGGCAGCACCTGCAGCAGCCAGGTGAGGATCCACAACCCGCTGGTGAAGCCCAGGGGGCTGGTGGGCTCGGGGCCGTACGGCTTCCAGTCGAGGATCGTGAACGCCCAGTGCCACACCACCACGACGATCAGGCTGAGCGCCCGCAGCCAGTCGACGTACTTGTCGCGTTCCTGTGCTTTCACTTGTCGATGTCACCGACCACGAAGAACATGGAGCCGAGGATCGCCACCATGTCGGCCACGAGGTGCCCGGGGAGCATCTCGCGCAGCACCTGGATGTTGCTGTAGGAGGCCGAGCGCAGCTTGAGCCGCCACGGCGTCTTGTCGCCCTTGGAGACCAGGTAGTAGCCGTTGATGCCGAGCGGGTTCTCCGTCCACGCGTACGTGTGGCCCTCGGGCACCTTGAGCACCTTGGGCAGCCGCTGGTTGATCGGCCCTGGCGGCAGCGAGCGCAGCCGGTCGACGCAGATCTCGGCCAGGTCGAGGGAGACCTTGAGCTGTTCGAGCAGCACCTCGAAGCGGGCGTGGCAGTCGCCGCCGCCGCGGGTGACGACCTTGACGGGCAGCTCGGGATAGGCCAGGTACGGGTCGTCGCGGCGCAGGTCGAAGTCGACGCCGGAGGCGCGGGAGATGGGGCCGCTGACGCCGTACTGCATGATCTGCTCGCGCGTCAGCACCCCCACGCCCTTGGTGCGGGCGACGAAGATCTCGTTGTGCAGGATGAGGTTCTCGATGTCGGGGACGCGGCGGCGGGTCTCGGCGACGGCGGCGCCGACGCGGTCGAGCCAGCCGTACGGCAGGTCCTCCTTGAGCCCGCCGACCCGGTTGAACATGTAGTGCATGCGCCCGCCGGAGATCTCCTCCATCACGGCCTGGATGCGCTCGCGCTCGTTGAAGGAGTAGAACAGCGGCGTCATCGCGCCCAGTTCGAGGGGGTAGGAGCCGAGGAACATGAGGTGGTTGAGCACCCGGTTGAGCTCGGCCAGCAGTGTACGCGCCCACACGGCCCGCACCGGCGGCTCCATGCCCAGCATGCGCTCGGTGGCGAGCACCACGCCGAGCTCGTTGGCGAAGCCGGACAGCCAGTCGTGCCGGTTGGCCAGCATGATGATCTGGCGATAGTCGCGGACCTCGAACAGCTTCTCCGCGCCGCGGTGCATGTAGCCGATGATCGGCTCGGCGGTGGCGATGCGTTCGCCGTCGAGCGTCAGCCGCAGCCTCAGCACGCCGTGGGTGGACGGGTGCTGCGGGCCGATGTTGAGGATCATGTCCTCGGTGGCCAGCTCTTTCGCGCCCGCGCCGATTCCGACCACACGTTCCGTCATACGGGCCATGCTGCCACCGACCTCGGTGGTGATCCAGCGCGGGGCCGGGTCAAGAGATGGTATGGGAACGCATCGTGAAGCCGGACATGGGGAGGAATACCAGGAACGGGGGGAGAAAACACCATGAAGAGAGTTCTTTTTGATGTCGCGGCCCTGATCGCGCGGGTGGCGACCGGCGTGATCTTCGTGGCGCACGGCTGGCAGAAGTGGCAGAGCGGGCTGGGCGCCACCACACAGGGTTTCAGGGAGATGGGGATCCCGATGCCCGAGCTGGCCGCCGGGTTCGCGACCGTCGTCGAGACGGTCGGCGGCATCTTCCTGATCCTGGGTCTGCTGGTCCGGCCGGTGGCGCTGCTGTTGCTGATCAACATGCTCGGCGCCATCGCGTTCGTGCACGGCAGCAAGGGGGTGATGGTCGGCGAGGGCGGCTGGGAGCTCACCGGCGCGCTCGGCGCGCTCAGCCTGCTGTTCCTGGCGCTGGGCGGCGGCCGCATCGGCCTGGACGGCATCCTCGGCGCGATGTTCCGCAGGCGCTCCGACCGGCGCGCGGCCGAGGAGGAGCTGACCGCACACCGGCCTGGCGGGACGACCACCACGGGCGGCATGCCCGGTGGGACGACCACCACAGGCGGGACGACCACGGCAGGCGGTCTTGCCGGCACGACGCCCGCCGGGGGCCCGACGACGCCCGCTCACACGCCCGGCGAGACGCCCGAGGTGCCCAGGCAGCCCACGGCGCCCAGCACACCCGGCTCAGGCAGGCTCAACGACGAGGACATGCGGGACATCGACGCCCTCGTCTCCGACGAGCCTCCGCAGCACCGCAGGCCGCCGAACGGGTAGCGCTCGGAGCCGCCGCAGCCCGGGCCGCGCCGGGCGGGCGACCCGGCTGCGGAGTCACGCGAGGCGGGTGACCCGGCCGCGGAGTCACGCGAGGCGGGTGACCCGGCCGCTAGTCACGCGAGGCGGGTGACCAGGTCGCGCACGGCCTCGATCAGCCGGTCCACGTGCTCCTGCGTGCTGCCGATCCCGATCGAGGCCCGCACCGCCGAGGCGGTGTCGTCCTCGCACCCGCCGTCGGCGCTGCCGAGCAGATGCCGCACGAACGGGTGCGCGCAGAACTTGCCGTCACGCACCCCGATGCCGTACTCGCCGGACAGCGCCTCGGCCACCTCGCGAGCGGTGTACCCGGCCACGGTGAACGACACGATGCCGACCCGCGGGTGGTCGTCCCCCCACAGCGACAGCTCCCGTACGCCCGCGATCGAGGCCAGCCCGGCCCGCAGCCGCGCGATCAGCCGCTCCTCCTCGGCCACCAGCTCCGTCCACCCGGTGGCGGTCAGCGCGTCGCAGGCGGCGGCCAGGGCGATGGCGCCCAGCACGTTCGGGGTGCCCGCCTCGTGCCGCGGCTCGGGGTCGTCGTGCCACTCGACGTCCTCCGCGACGGAGCGCACCGCGCCCCCGCCCGCGAGGTACGGCTTCCCCTCGGCCAGCCAGTCCCGCCGGCCGATCAGCACGCCGGCGCCGAACGGCGCGTACAGCTTGTGCCCGGAGAAGGCCACGTAGTCGAGGTCGAGCGCGGTCAGGTTGAGCTTGCGGTGCGGGACGAGCTGCGCCGCGTCCACCAGGATGCGGGCCCCGTGCCGGTGCGCGATGTGGGCCAGGGCGGCGATCGGCCACAGCTCGCCGGTCACGTTGGAGGCGGCGGTGACGACGAGCAGCTTCGGCCCGTCGATCGCGGCCAGCGCCTCGTCGGCGGCGCGCACGGCCTCGCCGGGGAAGGCGGGCGGCGCCAGCCGGACGGCCTCGGGCCAGGGCAGCAGGGAGGCGTGGTGCTCGGTGTCGAAGACGACGGTGGTGGTGCCCGAGGGCAGGCAGCCGGCCAGCAGGTTCGTGGCGTCGGTGGTGTTGCGGGTGAAGATCACGGCATCGTCGGGGCGGGCGCCGACGAACGCTCTGACCGTGTGGCGGGCCTGCTCGTACCTGGCGGTGGTGAGCTGCGAGGCGTAGCCGGCGCCGCGGTGGACGCTGGAGTAGGCCGGGAGCGCGGCGGCGACGGCGGCGCTGACCGGCTCCAGACAGGGGGCGCTGGCCGCGTAGTCCAGGTTGGCGTACCCGACGAGCCTGCCGCCCTTGACGGGCACCTCCAGGTCGGCGCCGAGCACGGCGGGGATCGGCCGGCTCGTCGTGGCGGCGGGAGCGGCCTCGGCGGCGTCATGAGCGGAGTGGAAGATCGTCAGCGTGGACACGGCATGCCTCCTGAAGGGTCATCGGACCCCTGGGAGCAGCCACGGAGCCCGCGCTTGCCCGCCACACCTCGTGGCGGACCAGGTCTTCACCCGGGGCACCCCGCCGCGGACGCGAGGGTTGCCGGCCAGCTAGCCGGGGCTTGTCGCTGGCACTCATGACCTACGTCGTGAACTATAACCGACAGCCGGGCATGAAACGCAAGACCGCGAACTAATGCCACCCGTGACTCGTTGCTACCGGGAAACCCCTGAAATGTCCCCCTGAGTCATGGAGGTGAGCAGATGTTGGATTGGGTGACCGACCCGAACATCTGGATCGGCTTCTTCACCCTTGTCGCCCTGGAGATCGTCCTGGGGATCGACAACATCATCTTCATCTCCATCCTGGCCGGCAAGCTGCCCCCTGAGCAGCGGGACCGGGCGCGGGTGCTCGGTCTGGCCGCCGCCCTGATCAGCCGGCTGCTCCTGCTGCTCGGCCTGTCGTGGGTGGTCCAGCTCACCGAACCGCTGTTCACCGTTCTCGGCCACGAGATCTCGGGACGAGATCTGATCCTGCTGCTCGGCGGCCTCTTCCTGCTGGGCAAGAGCGTCACCGAGATCCACCATGCCATGGAGGGCCCCACCGGCAAGGACGGCAAGCAGGCCGCCGCGGCCTCCTTCAGCTCGGTGATCCTGCAGATCATGGTGCTGGACATCGTGTTCTCGCTGGACTCCGTGATCACCGCCGTCGGCATGGTGAACAACATCGGCGTGATGGTCGCGGCCGTCGTGGTGTCCGTGCTGGTGATGCTGTTCGCCTCCGGGCCGATCAGCAGGTTCGTGGAGAGCCACCCCAGCATCAAGATGCTGGCGCTGGCCTTCCTGGTGCTGATCGGCGTGGTGCTCGTGGCGGAGGGCCTGGAGCAGCACATCAACAAGGGCTTCATCTACTTCGCGATGGCGTTCTCCGTCATCGTGGAGCTGCTCAACATCCGGATGCGGAGCAGGCACACAAAGCAGGAGGAAGCCGCTCCTAAGATGGATTAGTGGGCTTTGATCCTTGGAATCCGGATTTTGTGGCTTATCCCTACCGGGTCTATGACGAGCTGAGACGCCAGGCGCCCGTCAGCTACTTCGAGCCGACGGGCCAGTGGCTCATCGCGCGGCACGCCGACGTGAACGCGCTGCTCAGAGACCGACGGCTGGGCCGCTCCTACCTGCACGTGGCCACCCACGAGGAGTTCGGCAAGCCGCCGGAGCCGGAGTTCCAGGAGCCGTTCTGGCGCGTGATCAGAGCGGGCATGCTGGACGTGGAGCCGCCGGTGCACACCAGGCTGCGCCGGCTGGTCTCCAAGGCGTTCACCCCCCGCATGGTCGAGTCGCTGCGTCCCCGCGTCCGGGCCATCGCCGGGAGCCTCGTGGACGCGTACGTGGACAAGGGCGGCGGCGACCTGATCGCCGAGGTGGCCGAGCCGCTGCCCGTCACCGTCATCGCGGAGATGCTCGGCATTCCCGACCAGGACCGCCACCTGCTGCGCCCCTGGTCCGCCGACATCTGCGGCATGTACGAGCTCAACCCGTCCCCCGACGCCCAGCACACCGCGGTCCGCGCGGCCTCGGAGTTCTCCGAGTACCTCAGGGCCCTGGCCGCCAGGCGCCGCAGGAGCCCGGGCGACGACCTCGTCAGCGCCCTCGCCCAGATCGACGAGCTGACCGCGGACGAGCTGGTAGGCACCTGCGTCCTGCTGCTCAACGCCGGCCACGAGGCCACCGTGAACGTGACGGGCAACGGCTGGTGGTCCCTGTTCAGGAACCCCGGCGAGCTGGCCAGGCTGCGCGCCGACCGGTCCCTGCTGCCCACGGCCGTCGAGGAGCTGATGCGGTGGGACACGCCGCTGCAGATGTTCGAGCGGTGGGTGCTGGAGGACATCGAGGTGCACGGCGTGCGCATCCCGCGCGGCTCGGAGGTGGCGCTGCTGTTCGGCTCGGCGAACCGGGACCCCGCGGTGTTCGAGGACCCGGACCGGCTCGACGTGGGCCGCGCCGACAACCCGCACATCTCCTTCGGCGCCGGGATCCACTTCTGCCTGGGCGCGCCGCTGGCCAGGATCGAGCTGCTGGAGTCGTTCGGCGCGCTGCTGGACCGGGCGGCCACGCTGGAACTGCGCGCGCAGCCGTCGTGGAAGCCCGGCTACGTCATCCGAGGGCTGGAAGCGCTGGAGCTCACCGCGACTGGCTGAGCCAGCCGAAGCCGCCGAGCCCCGACGCGTCGATCAGCTCGCCCTCCTCCGAGGCCCGCGCCAGGGCCCGGAGGTAGCCGCGCGGATCGCTGCGGGCCAGCTCCAGCGGAGGCCGCTCCCCGGTGAGCCCCAGCCCCCGCAGCTCCTCCCGCTGTGTGGACAAGGTTGTGGATATCGCGCCGGCCCGCCGCCCGGCCTCCGCGCACGCGTCGAGGGCCACGTGAGCGGTGATGTCGCAGGTCCCGTCGGGTACGGGGCTGACGACCGCCCCGTCGCGGTACCCCGTGAGCGTGCCGTGCAGCGGCCGGTTGTCCACAGGGTGTGCATAATCGATGGCGATCGCCCGCCCCCTGGTGAGGCGCACGAGAACCGACGCCCACGCCTCGTCGCGAGGCCGCCCGATCTCGGCCCGGGTGCCCACCCGGCCGAGCGGCCACCACCGTTCCAGCCAGCTCCGGTCGGCCGGCCGCAGCGCGCCGCCGACCCGCTCCTCGCCGGTGTGCGCGTTGACCATGACCAGCCGCGGCCCTTCCGAGGTCTGCTCGACCACGTCGAGCGGCACGTTGTCCAGCCACTCGTTGGCGATGGCCAGCCCCTGGATCTCCGTGGGCAGGCTCGGCGACCACTCGACCCGGTCGGGCAGGCCGGCCGGTCGCGGCGAGAGGTCCACGGCGGTGACGCGCAGCCGGTCGCGCAGGCGCGGCTCGGCCGCGTCCAGCATCTGCGTGATCAGCACCCCCTCACCGGCGCCGATGTCGACCAGGTCGAGCACGTCTGGTTCGCCCAGGTCGGCGTCCACCTCCGCGAGCAGCGCCAGCACCGCGTCGGCGAAGGCCGCCGAGGCGCTGACCGAGGTGCGGAAGTGGCCTGACGGGCGTTCGCGGAGGTAGAAGCCCTCCTCGCCGTACAGCGCGCGCTCCGTTGCGACGCGCCAGGTGAGCCACATGCCCTGGACTATCTCATGACTGACGACGCACACGCACTGTCATCATATGGCTACTCAAGGTCGCGTGCTTGAGGTAACGTTTACCCATTGTCACCGAGTGGTCGCGTTCCGCCAACCCCCAATTGGCCGAAGCCGGCCGCTCCCGAACACGCACCAGCGGCCCCTGTGCCGCAGAACCGAGAGGAAGCCCTCGTGCTGAAGAAGGTCCTGGTCGTCACCGGAGCTGTCGCCATGATGTCGCTGGCCGTCCCGGCGCACGCCGACATCGTCACCAACGGCGGCGGCGGTGTGCTCTCCGGCAACCAGGTGGTCGCCCCGATCACCGCCCCGATCAACATCTGCGGCAACGCCGTGGCCGTCATCGGCGTCGCGGTCGCCGGTTGCAAGGGCGGCGCGGTCGTGAACGGCCCCCACCACTACTGATGGGAAAGAGCCCGGGCCGACGCAGGTCGGCCCGGGCTCTTCCTCCGGTCGGTCAGTCGGCGGGTGACCGACCGGCGCACCTCCAAGAGGTCGCATCGCGCGGGCGTCGCGCCTCGATCCGGGGCTCGGCGCCCGCTGCCATGCGATGAACCCCTCTCCTCATCTCTTCCGACAGGGGGTGCACGCTTTGTATGCCCTTGTCGCTTTTGCGAATAACTCAACGCGCGGCAAAACACCGGTCACGCTCGCCACCCTGAGAGGCCGTTACGCTGGTCGGCAGTGCCATCACGGTCGACAGGGGTGAGACGTCATGGACGCAGGGGATCGCCCGGCACGGCTGACCGTCGGCGTGCTGGGAGCGGGCAAGGTCGGCTCCGCTCTCGGCGCCGCGCTGGCCCAGGCGGGCCACCGGGTCGTGGCCGCCAGCGGCGTGTCGGACAACTCGCAGCGATGGGCGGCCGACAGGCTCGGCGTCACGCCGTCCAGGCCCGACGAGGTGGTGGCGGCGGCCCAGCTCGTCCTGCTCACCGTCCCCGACGACGCGCTGCCCGACCTCGTCAGCGGGCTCGCCAGCACCGGCGCCGACCTCAAGGGCAAGATGCTGGTGCACACCAGCGGCGCGTACGGGCTGTCGGTGCTCGAACCGGCGGCCGGCGCCGGAGCGCTGCCGCTCGCGCTGCACCCGGTGATGACGTTCACGGGCAGGGACGACGACCTCAACAAGCTCACCGGCATCTCGTACGGCGTCACCGCCCCCGAGCTGCTGCGCCCCGTCGCCGAGGCCCTTGTGATCGAGATGGGCGGCGAGCCGGTGTGGATCGCCGACGCCGACCGCCCGCTCTACCACGCGGCCCTCGCCAACGCGGCCAACCACATGGTCACGCTCATCGCCGAGTCCTCCGACCTGCTGCGCGGCATCGGGGTCGATCATCCGGGCCGGATGCTGGGCCCGCTGCTGGGCGCGGCCCTCGACAACGTGCTGCGGCTGGGCATCGCGGGCCTGACCGGCCCCGTGGTCCGTGGCGACGCGGGCACCGTGCGCAAGCACGTCGACGCGCTCATCCTGGCCGCTCCCGAGGCGGCCGACGCCTACGTCGCGCTGGCCCGGCTCACCGCCGATCGGGCGCTCGCCGCGGGGTTGCTCAAACCGGAGGAGGCGGAGCGGCTGCTCGACGCACTGGGGGGCAATATATGGACCTGACCGTCGCGTTGGGAGGGCTGTTATGGATCTGATCGTCGCCAGGGGCCGGGAGGACCTGGTCAAGGCGCGCCGTACCGGAACGGTGGCGCTGGTGCCGACCATGGGCGCGCTCCACGAGGGCCACCGGTCGCTGATCAGGCAGGCCCGGGTCCGCGCCGATCAGGTCGTGGTCAGCATCTTCGTCAACCCCCTGCAATTCGCCCCAAACGAGGATTTTTCACGCTATCCCCGTACATTCGATGCCGATCTCGAGGTGTGCCGGGAGGAGGGCGTGGACGTCGTCTTCCACCCGGCGGCCGAGGACATGTACGCCGCCGACCGCCAGGTGAGCGTCTCCGCCGGCGAGATGGGCCGGGTCGTCGAGGGCGCCTCCAGGCCGGGGCACTTCGACGGTGTGCTCACGATCGTGCTCAAGCTGTTCAATCTGGTGCAGCCCGACCTGGCGGTGTTCGGCCAGAAGGACGCCCAGCAGCTCGCCCTGATCCGCCGCATGGTCGCCGACCTCGACCTGCCGGTCGAGATCCTGGGCGCGCCGACCGTACGCGAGCCCGACGGGCTGGCCCTGTCCAGCCGCAACCGCTACCTGTCCGACGGTGACCGCCAGGTGGCGGTGGCGCTGTCGCAAGCCCTGCGCGCGGGCGCGGCCCGGCTCACCCCGGCCGAGATCAGGCAGACCGCGCGCGCGGTGCTCGACGAGGCGGGCCCCGGGCTTGACCTCGACTATCTGGCCTTGGTCGACCCGGCCACGTTCGCTGAGGTGAGCGAGGATTATGAGGGCCTGGCCGTGCTCGCGGTGGCGGCCAAGGTGGGCAGCACGCGGCTGATCGACAACGTCACACTCACCTTGAATCCCGCCTGAGGCGGTTTACCGTCGGGAGCATGACGGATGAGGAGCTGAGGGACGAGCTGCTCCGGCGCATGGAGATGGACCAGGCCATGCGCGACCCGGCCAAGGGCGTTCCCGGCGACAAGCGGCTCGCGCGCCTGCAGCGGCTCGACGAGGGCAACACGGCCTGGCTCTACTCCGTCGTCGCGACCCGGGGCTGGCCGCTGATCTCCCAGGTGGGGGAGCGGGCGGCGCGGGCGGCCTGGCTGCTGGCGCTGCACGCGACCTCCAGGGACGTGCAGCGCCTGTTTCGCGAGGTGATGGCCGACGCGGTGGACTCCGACGAGGCCTCGGCGCGCGACTTCGCCTACCTGGAGGACCGCGTACGCGTGCGTTCCGGCCGTCCCCAGCTCTACGGCACCCAGTTCCACAACGGCGGCGACGGGCTGGAGCCCATGCCGATCGAGGATCGGGAGCTGCTGGACGAGCGCCGCAGGGCCATGGGGCTGGAGCCGTTCGCCGATTACGAGGCGTTCATCAGGAAGAGCGAAGGCGACTGAGCAACCCCGGGGCATGTTCCTCTCACTCCAGGCGTTATCGTCATATTGACGAAATAGGCACTCCAGGGGTTATCGTCATGCTGACGAGATCACCCAGTGAGGAGACCCCCAATGAGCGCACCGCTGATTCCCCTGCGGCTGACGGCGCCCGAGCCGGGCTGGACCGTCGAGGCGGACGTGGTCGTCGTGGGCTCCGGCGTCGCGGGCCTGACCGTGGCCCTGCACTACGCCGAGCTGGATCCGGCGGCCAAGATCCTGGTCGTCACCAAGGACGTGCTGTCGGCCGGCTCCACCCGCTGGGCCCAGGGCGGCATCGCGGCCGTGCTCGACCCGCGAGACACCCCTGACGAACACCTGAGCGACACACTGATCGCCGGAGTGGGCCTGTGCGACGTGCGGGCGGTGCGCACCTTGGTCACCGAGGGCCCCGGCGCGGTGCGGCGGCTCATGGCGCGCGGCGCCCGCTTCGACCGAACCCCCGAGGGGGAGCTCCAGCTCACCAGGGAAGGCGGCCACCGGCGAAGCAGGATCACGCACGCCGGCGGCGACGCCACGGGCGCCGAGGTACAGCGGGCCCTCATCGAGGCGATCAGGGCAGGCGGCATCGAGGTGATTGAGCACGCGCTCGTGCTCGACCTGCTCAAGGACGCCGGCGGCCGGGCCACCGGAGTGACGCTGCACGTCATGGGCGAGGGCGCGCGTGACGGCGTCGGCGCGGTGCGCGCCAGGGCGGTGGTGCTGGCCACCGGCGGCATGGGCCAGGTCTACGCCGCCACCACCAACCCCGCCGTATCCACCGGCGACGGCGTGGCGCTCGCCCTGCGGGCCGGGGCCGTGGTCAGGGACATCGAGTTCGTCCAGTTCCATCCGACCGTGCTGTGGCTCGGCGAGGGCTCGACCGGCCAGCAGCCGCTGATCTCGGAGGCGGTCAGGGGCGAGGGCGCCTACCTCACCGACCACGAGGGCAACCGGTTCATGGCCGACGTGCACGAGCTGGCCGACCTCGCGCCGCGCGACGTCGTCGCCAAGGCCATCCTGCGCGTCATCCGCGAGACGGGACGCGACCACGTGTACCTGGACGGCCGGCACTTCGGCCGCGACAAGTGGGAGTCCCGCTTCCCGACGATCTACGCGGTCTGCCGCGAGCACGGCATCGACCCGGTCACCCAGCCGATCCCCGTCGCGCCCGCCGCCCACTACGCCAGCGGCGGCGTCCACACGGACCTGCGCGGCCGTACTTCCATCGACGGCCTGTACGCCTGCGGCGAGGTCGCCTGCACCGGCGTGCACGGCGCGAACCGGCTGGCCTCCAACTCCCTGCTCGAAGGGCTGGTCTTCGCCGAGCGCATCGCCGAGGACATCCACGCCACCGACCCGGCGCCGGGTGAGCCGGTCGCGAGCGGGGCCGAGCCCGGCCTGGTGGACCCGAGGGTCAGGCCCAGGATCCAGGCCCACATGAGCACCGGGGCGAGCGTGCTGCGCAGCCGCGAGTCGCTGATCGCCACCGCCAGGGCGCTGCGCGACGCGCGCTGGACCCCGATCCAGGTGGCCCCCTGCACCGAGGCCTGGGAGGCCACGAACCTGCTGACCGTCGCCACCGCCCTCACCGGCGCGGCGGCGGCCCGGCTGGAGACGCGCGGTTCACACTGGCGCGAGGATTACGAGAGCCGCGACGACAACGAATGGCTGGGGCACCTGGACGTGACCCTGACAGAGGAGGGCCTGCGCATGACGTACACGCCGCACGGCGACACGATGCCGGCGCGCCTGGCGCACGAGCTGACCGCCGCCGGGCTGGACCCGGCCGAGGTGGACGCGCTGATCGACCGGGCGCTCGCCGAGGACCTCCAGGAGGCGGGCGACGTCACCAGCCTGGCCACCATCCCCGCCGGCCAGCGCTCGGTGGCCGACGTGGTGGCCCGCAAGGACGGCGTCGTGGCCGGGCTGGCGGTGGCCGAGGCGGTGTTCGTGCGGCTGGGCGCGGCCAGGGCCGAGCGCGTGTCCAAGGACGGCGAGCAGGTCAGGGCCGGTGACGTGCTGATGACCGTCGAAGGGCCGGTTCGCGGGCTGCTGACGGCCGAGCGCACCGCGCTCAACCTGCTCACGCACCTGTCCGGGGTGGCCACGCTGACCGGCCGGTGGGTCGAGGCGATCAGCGGCACCACCGCGCGCGTGCGCGACAGCCGCAAGACGCTGCCCGGCCTGCGCGCCCTGGAGAAGTACGCCGTGCGCTGCGGCGGCGGCGTCAACCACCGCATGTCGCTGTCGGACGCCGCGCTCATCAAGGACAACCACGTGGTGGCCGCCGGTGGCGTGGCCGAGGCGTTCAGGGCGGTCAGGGAGCGCTACCCGGATCTGCCGATCGAGGTGGAGATCGATCGGCTCGACCAGCTCGACCCCGTTCTGGAGGAGGGCGCCGAGCTGATCCTGCTGGACAACTTCACGGTCGAGGACACAGCTCGCGCTGTACACGTCGTGAAAAATCGGGCGAAAAACAGGGTTGCTCTTGAGGCGAGCGGGGGATTGACCTTGGAATCGGCCCGTGATGTGGCGGAAACTGGCGTTGACTACCTTGCGGTGGGAGCGCTAACGCACTCAGCGCCGGCCCTTGACATCGCACTGGATCTGCGGGGGTAATTGATGCTGCTCACGATCGACGTCGGCAATACGCACACAGTGCTGGGGCTGTTCGAGGGCGAGGACGTCATCGAGCATTGGAGGCTCGCCACCGACGCCCGCCGCACCGCCGACGAGATCGCAGTCGTCCTGCAAGGCTTGCTGGCCCAGTCGCCGCTGCTGAAGGGGGCCGACGTGGACGGCATCGCCATCTGCTCAACCGTGCCCAGTGTGCTGAACGAGATGCGTGAGATGTGCCGCCGCTACTACGGCGACGTGACCGCGGTGATCGTGGAGCCGGGCATCCGCACCGGGGTGCCCGTGCGCATGGACAACCCCAAGGAGGTCGGCAGCGACCGCATCGTGAACGCGCTGGCCGCCATCGACCAGTACGGCGGCCCCTGCGTCATCGTCGACTTCGGCACCGCCACCTCCTTCGACGCGGTCTCGGCCAAGGGCGAGTACGTCGGCGCCGTCACCGCCCCCGGCATCGAGATCTCCGTCGACGCGCTGGCCGCCGCCGGCGCGCAACTGCACAAGGTCGAGCTGGTCAGGCCGCGCTCGGTGATCGCCAAGAACACCGTCGAGGCGCTCCAGGCCGGCATCATCTACGGCTTCGCCGGCCAGGTGGACGGCATCGTCGAACGCATGGCCGCCGAGCTGGCCGACGACCCCGACGAGGTCACCGTGGTGGCCACCGGCGGCCACGCGGCTTTGGTGGTGGGCGAGTCGCGCTCGATCGACGTGCACGAGCCCTGGCTCACGCTCATCGGGCTCCGGCTGATCTACCACCGCAACACCGCGTGAAAAAGCGGGCGGCCCCCTTCAGGGGACCGCCCGCCATCACGTACCTCTCCCGCCCTCGCCTTACTCGCTCTCGGCGGTGTAGAGGTACTCCCAGGGGCCACACTTCTTCGGGTAGCCGCCGTTGGGGCCGATCTGGCACACCTTCACCCGCAGGCTGTAGACGTCGTGCTCCTCGAAGCCGAACTTCTTGTAGCCGGGGTAACCGCAGTACTTCTTGGCGTAGACGGGAGACCAGTCGTAGTCGAAGTCGCTGGCCTCGAACTGGACGTACGCGCACTTGCCGCCCTCTTCGTAGGTGCGCGCGTCCCGGTCCCACAGCTTGCCCCTGACCGTGACCTCGTTCGACTCGCCGTGGTGGTCCCAGTCGACGCCGATCCAGCCCTGGGCCCTGGCCAGGTCGTGCTTGGCGGTGACGGGGCCCCAGTAGTCGGAGTAGTCGTACGAGCCGGCCTGGGCCGAGGCCGGCAGCGACAGGGCGACGGCGGTGGTGGCGGCGACAGCGGCGAGGCCGGTCGCGATCTTCTTGAACATCTTTCTCTCCTCGAGCTCCCTTTGGACCGGTTCCCTACCGGCTCCCCCCCGAGCTCGTAAGAAAGTTGTAAATCGGGGCTCTTGCAGCGTTCCTTCAGCCACCCTTCAGGGGGCCGACGAGCCCTTGCAGTTCGCCATATCCCCTACCCTTTGTTGTTGTGAGCGACGAACTTCCCGAGCAGATGCGCATCCGGAGGGAGAAGCTCGACCGCCTTCGCAGCGAAGGCGTCGACCCTTACCCGGTGAATTTCCCACGCACGGCGACCAACGCCGAGGTCAGGGAGAAATACCAGGGCCTGGAGCCCGACACCGCGACCGGCGACCAGGTCGGCGTGGTCGGGCGCGTCATGCTCAACCGCGTGGGCGGCAAGCTCTGCTTCGCCACCATCCGCGACGGCGGCGCCGATCTGCAGGTGATGATCTCGCTCGACAAGGTCGGCGAGGACTCGCTGGCCCGCTGGAAGCGCGACGTCGACCTCGGCGACCACATCGGCGTGACCGGCGAGGTGATCACCTCCCGCCGCGGCGAGCTGTCCATCCTCGCCGAGAGCTGGCAGATCACCGCCAAGTGCCTGCGCCCGCTGCCGGAGAAGCACATCGGGCTCACCGACCCGGAGGCGCGGGTCCGCCAGCGCTACGTCGACCTCATCGTCAACGACGACGCCAGGAAGATGGCCCGCGTGCGCAGCGCCGCGGTCCGCGCGGTGCGCGACTTCTGGCACGAGGAGGGCTACCTCGAGGTCGAGACGCCGATGCTGCAGCCGATCCACGGCGGCGCGGCGGCCCGGCCGTTCAAGACCCACATCAACGCCTACGACATGGAGCTCTACCTTCGCATCGCGATCGAGCTCTACCTCAAGCGGCTCGTGGTGGGCGGCATCGAGAAGGTCTTCGAGATCAGCAGGACCTTCCGCAACGAGGGCGCGGACTCCACGCACAACCCGGAGTTCACCATGGTGGAGGCCTACGGGACCTACCTCGACTACCACGACATGGCCGACCTGACGCAGCGGATGATCCAGCGAGCCGCCCTGGCCTCGCTGGACACCACGGTGGTCGTGCACGAGGGCGCCGAGGTCGACCTCGGCGGCGTCCAGTGGCCGCGCGTCCCGCTGCACCACCTGGTCTCCGAGGCGGTGGGCGAGGAGATCACCACCGCCACCAGCCTGGAGGAGCTGCGCAAGATCGCCGACCGGCGGGAGATCCACTGGGACGCCAAGTGGGGCGCGGGCAAGCTCGTGCAGGAGCTGTTCGAGGAGCTGGTGGAGCACACGCTGATCCAGCCCACGTTCGTCATGGACTACCCGGTGGAGACCTCGCCGCTGGCCCGCGTGCACCGCGACGACCCGCTGCTGACCGAGAAGTGGGACCTCATCGGGTTCGGCACCGAGCTGGGCACCGCCTTCTCCGAGCTGAACGACCCGATCGACCAGCGCCGCCGCCTGGTCGAGCAGTCCATGCTGGCCGCCGGGGGCGACCCGGAGGCCATGCAGCTCGACGAGGACTTCTTGCAGGCGCTGGAGTACGCCATGCCGCCCACCGGGGGCATGGGGGCGGGGATCGACCGGCTGATCATGGCGTTCACCGGTAAGAACATCCGCGAGACCATCCTGTTCCCGCTGGTCAAGCCCACTCAGTAAACGCCGGTAAACGTCCGCGCGCCCGCCTGCGGCCAGGCGGGGTGCGCGGACGCCGCCTTCTCCAGTAGGTACGCGCGCCGTCACCCGCCCAGGTGGGTGACCTACCTCTTCACCCGTACGGGCAGCGCGGCCAGCCCGCGCAGCACCAGGTTCTCCTTGTACGGCGGCTCCGGATCGCCCAGCTCCAGCCCGGGCGCCGCCGAGGCGAGCGCCGACAGCGCGATCTCGCCCTCCATCCGCGCCAGCGTGGCCCCGAGGCAGAAGTGGATGCCGAGCCCGAAGGCGAGATGCCGCTCCGGCGAGCGGGTCACGTCGAAGCGGTCGGGATCGGGAAAGACGGCCGGGTCGCGATTGGCCGCGCCTATCACGGCCATCACCGGGGTGCCCGCGGGCACCGGCGTGCCGCCCAGCGTCACGTCCTCCAGGGCGACCCGCGAGGTGAGCTGGACCGGCGGGTCGTACCGGAGCACCTCCTCCACCACCTGGCCCGGCCGCTCGGCCGCGTGCGGCAGCAGGCCGTGCCGGATCAGGGCCAGGACGCCGTTGGCGATGAGGTTCACGGTGGTCTCGTGGCCGGCCACGAGCAGCAGCACGCAGGTCGCCAGCAACTCGGCCTCGGTGAGCTCCCGCACGCGCGTCAGGGCGCTCAGGAGGTCGTCGCCCGGCCGCTCCCGCCTGATCGCGGCGAGCTCGCGGAAGTAGTCGCCGAACTCCCTTCTGGCCCGGCCGGTTTCCGATAAGAGGTCTTCTGTAAGCATCGGGTCAAGGCCGCGGGCCAGCTTCTCGCTCCAGCCGCGAAAGCGTTCGTGATCCTCCTGAGGCACCCCGAGCATCTCGCTGATCACCATCACCGGCAGCGGGTAGGCCAGCCCGGACACGAGGTCGGCCTCCTCGGGCAGCTCGCGGATCAGCGACGACGTGATCGCCTCGACGCGCGGGCGCAGCCGTTCGATCATGCGCGGGGTGAACGCCCTGCTCACCAGGGCGCGCAGCCTGGTGTGGTCGGGCGGGTCCAGCCACAGGAACGAGGGCGCGGGCTGACCTGGCTCTCCGCCGGTCGGCCTGCCGGAGCCGCGGCCGAAGCGCGGGTCGCGCAGCAGGGTCGAGCAGAGCTCGTGCGTGGTGGCGACGAGCAGGCCCGCACGCGTACGGAAGAGGGGGCCGCGCGCGCTCAGCTCGCGGTAGCGGGCATAAGGATCACGCAGAAATTCGCGATCGAACGGATCAAAACCCAGGATGTCAACGGGGTCGGAAACCGCGGGTTCCGGAGCGCCGGAAGGCTCCATGAGGTCGCTCATCGCGGGCTGATCGGTGCTGACATATCGCGAGTAGGTCACATATATCGGATCATGTCAATAGTGCTCGTCAAGAGCAGAGATTGTCATGCTTGACGACCTTTCCACGATGCGTTTACCGTCTGCGAGGAGCGACTTTGGCCCGGTCCCGAGGCCACTGTTCAGCTGTTGGGGGGGAGGGCTCCCGATGGATGTGCTCACTGAGGGCGTTGAGCTGAGCCATGCGGATCTTGCGCTGCTGGCGGAGCTGGCCAAGGGAGTCACGGTAGACCGGGTGGGCAGACGTCTGGATATCAGCGGGCGGACGGTACGCAGGAGGTTACGCGGCATCTGCGACCGCATCGGTGTCGCCACGGCGATCGAAGCCGTGGCCTGGGCGGCCCGCCGCCAGTTGATCTAGCGGCGGGGCGGCACGGAGAGGGGCACGGCCAGGTCGAACGGGCGACGCGCACCGCACCGGCGGCGGCCGGCAGGTCAGTCGGCGATGCGGACCGCGCCCGCGAACGGCCTGTTGGCGAGCGAGGCGATCCGCACCACGTCTCCGGTCTGCGGCGCGTGCACCATCATGCCGCCGCCGAGGTAGATGCCGACGTGGTGCAGGTCGTTGTAGAAGAACACCAGGTCGCCTGGCCGCATCTCCTCGCGTGAGATGTGCCTGCCCGCGGTCCACTGGCTGCCGGTGTAGTGCGGCAGGGAGATGCCGACCTTCTGGTAGGCCGCCATGACCAGGCCGGAGCAGTCGTAGGAGTTGGGGCCTTCCGCGCCCCAGACGTACGGCTTGAGCTGCTGCGTGAGCGCCCAGCGGGCGGCCTGCGCGGCCTTGCCGCCGCCGACGATCGGCAGGTTGACGCGCTGCGCCCGGGTGCCGGGCCGGCCGGCCTCGCCCAGGGCCCGCCTGAACAGGTTGCTCTCGACCTTGGTGACCAGCTTGGTGATCTTGTCGCGCTTGCCGTCGAGGTCGGAGACGATCTCCTGGACCTCGTCGATGCGGGCCTTGGCGCCCGCCCTGGCACGCTCGGCGGCCTCCCTGGCCGCGGTGACCTGGTTGACCTCCGCGCCCTGCTGCTGCTCCAGCACGTCCATGGTGGCGGCGCGGTCGAGGAAAGTGTCGGGGTCGCCGGAGGTGGCGAACGCCAGCATGCGGTTCATCCCGCCGGTCATGTACGCGTTCTGCGCCAGCAGCGCGGCCTTGGCGCGCTTGGCCTCCAGATCGGCCTCACTGGTCGAGAGCGTCTTCTGCGCCGCGTCGGCGGCCTTCTTGGCGGTCTTGAGCTTCTCGCGCTGGCCGTTGTACTCCTCGGTCAGCGTCTCGATCTCGTTGTGCATCTTCTCGACCTGCTTGGCCAGGTCCTGGAGCGAGGGCTCAGGGTCGGCGGAGGCGGGGCCGACGGGAATGGCTATCAGGAGGGCGGCGAGTGTGAGACTCACCACACCGCCCAGGCGGCGTGATCGCCCGAGTCGTTCCTGAGGACGGGCGTGCCTGCCCGCCACCTTCTCCCCGCCGTTGCGCGTGCGCACCAACCATGCTCCCTTCCTCGACGCCGACCGGGTTAGCTGACGGGTTCGGGCCGGAGCAGCCCTACCGAACCGACTCGGATTCACCCCGGGTGGCGGCGATGGGGGTCGCCGCCGCTGGTTCCCCGGCTCCCCTCGCGGGGATTGGGCGTGCCCCGCGCGCGCGACACGCGGGGAACATCGTCGCTGGACACTAATGCACTCCGAGTTCGTGCTCAACCGGAACTGCCGAGTTCATAGAGGTTTCACAACCGAAGGGTCACAAGGTGATCTCGTGCCTGGCTGGGCAGAACGGGCTTTATGTCACCTTCGTTGTGGCTTCTGCCGGATGCGGGATGCGTGCTCATATGGCAACCCGATGTAACAGGATGGGGCGAGACATGGGAGTTAAGTCTGAGCCGTAATGACATCTGTACTCTGGAGAGCCATGGAGCAGGTGGCCGAACTGAGAACGTCCGAGACCGGGCCCGAGACCGCGGTGGTGGTCCGGCGTGCCCGCACGCCCGACGTGCGGACGGTCAGGCGTCTGGTCGACACCTACGCGGGCGCGGGCCCGCGGCTCCTGGAGAAGGCCACCGTGACCTTGTACGAGGACGTGCAGGAGTTCTGGGTGGCCGAGCTGGGCGGGCAGGTTGTCGGCTGTGGCGCGCTCCACGTGTTGTGGGAGGACCTCGCGGAGGTCCGCACCGTGGCCGTGGATCCCGCGTGCCGCGGCATGGGCGTCGGCCATCGGATCGTCTCGGCGCTGATACAGCACGCGAAGGATCTGGGTCTGCGACGTGTATTCTGTCTGACTTTTGAGGTCGACTTCTTCGCGAGGCACGGCTTTCGCCCGATTCAGGGCACGCCGGTCTCACCAGAGGTGTACGCCGAACTCCTGGCCTCGTACGACGAGGGCGTGGCGGAGTTCCTCGACCTGGAACACGTCAAACCGAACACCCTGGGCAACACCCGCATGCTGCTCCATCTGACATCGGGTGACGCGGACCTTGACCAGATGGAAAGGTGATTGTTGATTCCTATGTCGATACGTTGGGCAGCACAGGCATGTGTCCTGACACGTGCCACATGCGCACTCGAAGCGAGGTGACACGGTGAGCACCGGACAGCCGCCGTATCCACAGGACGAATCCGGCGAGAATCCCCCTTACGGGCAGCAGAACGCGGGCCGCCACCCCGGCGAGCCCGACCCGGACGTGACTGTGGTCGGCTACCGGGCGGACGACGCCTACGGCCAGCAGCCCCAGTATGGCCAGCAGCAGGGCCAGCACGGTCAGCAGCAGGGCTACGGCCAGCAACCCCAGTACGGCCAGCAGCAGGGCTACGGCCAGCAGGGCTACGACCAGCAGCAGGGCCAGTACGGCCAGCAGCAGGGTTACGGGCAGCAGCAGCAGTCCCAGCCCGGCTACGGCCAGCAGGCTCAGCACGGCCAGCAGCAGGGTTATGGGCAGCAACAGCAGCAGGGCTACGGGCAGCAGCAGCAGTCCCAGCCCGGCTACGGCCAGCAGTACGGCGACCAGCAGGGCTACGGGCAGCAGCACGGCTACGGCCAGCAGGCTCCCTCAGGCCAGCAGTACGGCCAGCAGCCCCAGTCGCAGCCCGACTACGGCCAGCAGGGCCAGTACGGCCAGCAGCCGCAGTCCCAGCCGGACTACGGCCAGCAGTACGGGCAGCAACAGCAGTCGCAGCCCGACTACGGTCAGCAGTACGGGCAGCAGCAGCAGCAGTCGCAGCCCGGCTACGGCCAGCAGGAATACGGCCAGCAGCAGGGCCAGTACGGCCAGCAGCAGCAGTCCCAGCCGGACTACGGCCAGCAGGGCCAGTACGGCCAGCAGCAGGGCTACGGCCAGCAGGGCTACGAGCAGCAGCAGGGCCAGTACGGCCAGCAGCAGCAGTCCCAGCCCGGCTACGCCCAGCCCGGTTACGGCCAGCAGGGCTACGACCAGCAGTACGGTCAGCAGGGCTACGGCCAGCAGCCGCAGCAGTACGGGCAGGGCGGCTACGGCCAGCAGCCCGGTTACGGGCAGGCCTACGGCCAGCCGGTCGGCGTGCAGCCCCCCGGGGCGCCGGCGCCGCTCGCGGAGTGGTGGCAGCGCCTGGTGGCGAGGATCATCGACTTCGTCATCCTGTTCATCGTCAACATCGTCGTCGGCGTGATCTTCGGCCTGTTCGCGGTCGCCAGCTACTCCACGCTGGACGGAAGCAGCAGCGGATTCCTGTCACTGACGCTGGTGACGGTCCTCTCGGGGATCATCGTGACGGCGCTCTGGGTGGCCTTCGACTTCTTCCTGCTGAAGGCCAAGGGCCAGACCGTCGGCAAGATGGTCATGGGCATCAAGGTCGTCCAGGTGGGTCAGGCGATGCACCCCGGCGGGCTGCCCTCCGACGCGGCGCTCAAGCGCGCCGGCGTCACCTGGGGCGGCTGGATCTTCAACGCCATCCCGTTCACCTTCATCCCCAGCCTGCTGGCCTGGGCGTTGGTGGCACTGAACGGCGCCTCCCACCTCTGGGACAAGCCGCTGCAGCAGACGTTCGCGGACAAGTTCGCGGGCACCGTGGTGGTCAAGATCAAGTAACCTTCCGCGGACGCGACATAGGGGCCGGCCTCGCCGGCCCCTATGTTTTGTGTGCGGACCTGTACCAGAATTAGTTAGCGACCCGAGCCCCGACGACACGAGGTGGCAGTTATGGCCGGGACGGCCCCGCGGCTGGACACGCTCCCCGCCGAATGGTGGGAACGACTCGGCGCCCGGCTGATTGAAGCGCTCGTCTTCGGGGTCTTCTATTACATTCTGTTCATCGCGCTGTGGGGCTTCTTCCGGACTGTCGGGATGGCCGAGGTCTTCGGCGGGCGGCTGCCGGGAGTCTTCGCGTGGCTGCTTGCCGGGCTGGCATATGCGGGCTACGACTGGTGGGCGCATTCCCGGCGCGGGCGGACGTTCGGTAAGGCGATCATGAAGATTCGGCTGGCGCCGGACGGCCTGCCGCGTCGCGATCTGCTCAAGCGGACCCTGGTCTATCCCGCTCCGGTGATGCTCATGGGCATTCCGGTCGTCAATCTGCTGGCCGGAATGCTGCTGTTCGGGGTGGGGTTGCTCATCCTCATCGACAAGCCGCTGGAGCGGGGCCCGCACGACAGGGCAGCGGGAACGCGGGTGGTAAAAGATCTTCGCTGAGCTGCCCGTACCTGGGGCTACGCCTTTTCGCCAAATTTTCGGTTGATCCGGTAAGGAGCCTGGAGAGACTGGCATTAGGCTATGGGGCGTCCGGGTTGCCGGATGTTGGCGCCCCTGCGACGCGCAGGGCATCTGTGTGGCGCTATGGTCGGGTACGGGTGGTTGTCGCCCTGGGCGTCATGAGGGACCGGGATCCCCGTGGTCACGCTCCCAGCGCTTTTTGCGCCCCCGAAACCCCGCAAGCCGTGGAGGCGAGGACGAATGGAAGCCCTAACAGACGTATTGTCAGCGCTCATCCCCCCGGTGGTGGTGGGCGGCGCCTTCATCTTTGGCGTAGTGAAGTTGGTCCGATCCGAGGCCCTGGGGGGCCGGCGAAACCGCGAGGATCAGCCCGAGCGCCAGAACTGATCGGCTAGTCAGCCGAATCCCCGTAGCGTTGAATTGTCTCCACGCCTTTCCGGGTATATGTTTGGGCAGGCGAATGAAACAATGCTCCGCGAAAGGATTGCGTACATGGCCAAGCAGATCCAGGAGATTCTCATCGATGACCTCGATGGGGGCGAGGCCAATGAGACGGTCAGCTTCGCTATTGACGGCTCCACCTATGAGATTGACCTCAGCGACCTTAACGCGAAGAAGCTGAGGGACGCTCTGACGCCTTTCGTGCAGCATGCGCGCAGGGCGGGCGCCGTACCCACGCGCCGGCGTGGCCGGGGCGGCAACCGTGCGATGAGCCGCGAGAAGAGCTCCGAGATCCGGCAGTGGGCCAAGGCTCACGGCCTGCCGGTCAGCGAGCGCGGCCGCATCGCCTCCACCGTCGTGGAGAAGTACGAAGCCGCTCACTAAAGGGCCGGCTCTCGACCATGCGCTTATGATGCTCGCCTCGGACCCCGGCGACCGCCATAAGCGCATGATCGTTTCTTCGGCGTCCCAGAATGCGGGACGTTCCGGAAGATGATCTCCTGAGCGCCCATATGTGGGCGTTTTGGACGCACGCGTTCCCTGCCCCGTCCACGGCGCCGTTTCACCGGCGGGTCGCCGGCTTATGTGATGGCGGCGGGCGCGAATGCCGTGTGGGGCGGCCATGCCTCATTCAACGTACGCTCGCGCGTACGAACCGGGCGTCGGCCGCCCGCATTGGCTCGTGCGGCGGGCATTGAGGTCCCGCGCGGAGGTTGTCACCCGTCGCACCGAGCAGATGCCGCGCCCATGGAACGGGCCATACGAAAATTTCCGTGGAGCTCTTCACTCGCTGTAACGCTTAAGCCGGGCTCTGGCCGGCCCGGCGGTCGCGGAAAACCTCATCGCCTCCGGCTCCCCGATTACCCGCTCACCGCATGCGGGGAGCCGGGCATAACCGGCAAGTAGCCCGTATCCCTCGCACAATGCCGGTTCCAGCGCACAATGCCGTCGTCCTTGAGAGGCTATGCCGCCGACCGGTCCGGTAACCCGGCTGACCGGATGGGGCGCGGGATTACTGATTACCGTCTGTACGGGATGCGCGAGCCGGCGCCGCAGGTGATCCGGTGCCGCCAAGATCGCGAATTGTCGTCCGCTCGCCTGGATGCGGAAGGATGGGTGCATTGTCCGGCCCTGCCGACTGCTAGTGAGGAGCGGCGAGTTGTTCGAGAAGTTCACCGACCGGGCGCGGCGGGTGGTCGTCCTGTCTCAGGAAGAGGCCAGGACACTCGGCCATCCCCAGATCGGGACCGAGCACCTCCTGCTCGGGCTGGTTCGCGAGGGTGAGGCCGTGGCCGCTCAGGTTCTGGCGGGCTTCGGCGTCGGGCTCGACGGGGCGCGCCGTCAGGTCTTGGAGATCGTCCGGCCGGGGGCGCAGGCGCCGTCGGGGCATCTGCCGTTCTCTCCGGGGGCGCAGCAGGCGATGCAGCGGGCCAACCGCGAATCGCTGGAGCGGGGGCTGGACTACATCGGGACCGAGCACCTGCTGCTGGGGCTCGTGCGCGAGAGCACGGGAACTCAGGTCCAGGCCGGGAACGCCGGGGCCCACGCGGGGACGCCGGGTGCCGGGGTTCACGCCGGGATGCCGGGCGCGGGGGCTCACGCCGGGGTGCCGGGAACCGCGCCCGGGGTGCCGGGAACCGCGCCCGGGGTGCCGGGAACCGCGCCTGAGGCTGGAGGGGCCGCTGTGCAGGCTCTGGTCAGGCTCGGGGCCGACCCGCTGAAGGTCGCGCAGGCCGTGGACGAGCTCGTCGCCCGGTATCAGGCCGCCCGCTCGCAGTAACCGTGGCCCGCGGCTCGCAGCAACCGTGGCCCGCGGCTCCCAGTAGCCGCGGCCGCGATCCCCGGGATACCGCTTTCGCATGGCGCTTGTGGCGATGTGCGGTGTGTGCCGTGTTGTGCTCAGGGCGTAGCGTGCTCGCTTGGCCTTGGTCCGGCCCGCGACATAAGATGATGACGTAATAGATACGGACGCGGCATCTCAGATGCAGGGGCGAAAGTGGCGTCCCCGCGCCGGCTCCGCGCCAGGCGTCCGGAGGACGATCCGTGTGGGTCCGCGTGCGTCGCGGGGGGCAATTACAGCCGCTTCCGTGAAGCGTCCTAAACATCGTTCGCTTGCGGCGTATCGGGAACACGTCACCCCCGAACAGTAGTTGGATGGAGGGTGAACGCCCTGCTCTCGGGGAACGTCTCTGTTATAGAGCGTGTCAGCGGCAGTGGGCACGGTTCGCCGAGCCAGGGCTAGCATGCGGGAGGACGGGACCGGATTTACCGGCCTGACTGACCGCTCTGTGAGGAGCGACGAGATGTTCGAGAGGTTCACCGACCGAGCGAGGCGTGTTGTCGTCTTGGCCCAAGAAGAGGCCAGGATGCTCAACCACAACTACATCGGCACTGAGCACATTCTTCTTGGCTTGATCCACGAAGGTGAGGGCGTGGCCGCCAAGGCTCTGGAGAGCCTCGGCATCAGCCTTGAGGGTGTGCGCCAGCAGGTCGAGGAGATCATCGGCCAGGGCCAGTCGGCTCCGTCGGGGCACATTCCGTTCACCCCGCGGGCCAAGAAGGTCCTCGAGCTGTCGCTCCGTGAGGCTTTGCAGCTGGGTCACAACTACATCGGCACCGAGCACATCCTGCTCGGGCTCATCCGTGAGGGTGAGGGTGTGGCGGCCCAGGTGCTGGTCAAGCTTGGAGCTGATCTCAACCGTGTCCGGCAGCAGGTCATCCAGTTGCTCCACGGTTACCAGGGCAAGGAGCCGGCCGCGGCGGGCGGTCCGCAGGAGTCGGCCCCGTCGACCTCCCTGGTGCTCGACCAGTTCGGCCGCAACCTGACCCAGGCCGCCCGCGAGGGCAAGCTGGATCCGGTCATCGGCCGTGAGAAGGAGATCGAGCGGGTGATGCAGGTCCTGTCCCGCAGGACCAAGAACAACCCCGTTCTCATCGGCGAGCCCGGCGTCGGCAAGACCGCCGTCGTCGAGGGCCTGTCGCAGAAGATCGTCAGGGGCGAGGTGCCCGAGACGCTGAAGGACAAGCAGCTCTACACGCTTGACCTCGGCGCCCTGGTCGCCGGCTCCCGCTACCGCGGTGACTTCGAGGAGCGCCTGAAGAAGGTGCTGAAGGAGATCCGCACGCGCGGCGACATCATCCTGTTCATCGACGAGCTGCACACGCTCGTGGGTGCGGGCGCCGCCGAGGGCGCGATCGACGCCGCCAGCATCCTCAAGCCAATGCTGGCCCGCGGCGAGCTGCAGACGATCGGCGCGACCACGCTCGACGAGTACCGCAAGTACCTGGAGAAGGACGCGGCGCTCGAGCGGCGCTTCCAGCCGATCCAGGTGGCCGAGCCCTCACTCAGCCACACGATCGAGATCCTCAAGGGTCTGCGCGACCGCTACGAGGCGCACCACCGCGTGTCGATCACCGACGACGCGCTGGTCGCCGCCGCGCAGCTGGCCGACCGCTACATCAGCGACCGCTACCTGCCCGACAAGGCGATCGACCTCATCGACGAGGCCGGCTCCCGGATGCGCATCCGCAGGATGACCGCTCCGCCGGACCTGCGCGAGTACGACGAGAAGATCGCCAACGTCCGTCGCGACAAGGAGTCCGCGATCGACGCGCAGGACTTCGAGAAGGCGGCTGCCCTCCGCGACCAGGAGAAGCAGCTCCAGCTCAAGCGCGAGCGGCGGGAGAAGGAGTGGAAGGCCGGCGACATGGACGTCGTGGCCGAGGTCACTCAGGAGCTCATCGCCGAGGTCCTGGCGACCGCCACTGGCATCCCGGTCTTCAAGCTGACCGAGGAGGAGTCGCAGCGCCTGCTCCGCATGGAGGACGAGCTCCACAAGCGGATCATCGGCCAGGACGACGCCATCAAGGGCCTGTCGCGCTCCATCCGGCGTACCCGCGCCGGTCTGAAGGACCCGCGCCGTCCCGGTGGCTCGTTCATCTTCGCCGGCCCCTCCGGTGTCGGTAAGACCGAGCTGTCCAAGGCTCTGGCGGAGTTCCTCTTCGGCGACGAAGACGCTCTGATCAGCCTGGACATGTCGGAGTTCATGGAGAAGCACACCGTCTCCAGGCTGTTCGGCTCGCCTCCCGGCTACGTCGGCTACGAGGAGGGCGGCCAGCTCACCGAGAAGGTGCGGCGCAAGCCGTTCTCCGTGGTCCTGTTCGACGAGATCGAGAAGGCCCACCCCGACATCTTCAACTCGCTGCTGCAGATCCTGGAGGACGGTCGCCTGACCGACGCCCAGGGCCGCGTGGTCGACTTCAAGAACACGGTCATCATCATGACCACCAACCTCGGCACCCGCGACATCTCCAAGGGCATCGGGGTCGGGTTCGCGAAGTCCAACGACGCCGACTCCAACTACGACCGGATGAAGTCCAAGGTGCAGGAGGAGCTCAAGCAGCACTTCCGGCCCGAGTTCCTCAACCGTGTCGACGACATCGTGGTCTTCCACCAGCTCACGCCGAACGAGATCATCAAGATCGTGGATCTGATGCTCGCCCAGGTGGACGCCAGGCTGAAGGACCGCGACATGGGGCTCGACGTCTCGCCCGAGGCCAAGCAGCTCCTGGCCGACCGCGGCTACGACCCCGTCATGGGCGCCCGGCCGCTGCGCCGTACGATCCAGCGCGAGCTGGAGGACTCTCTGTCGGAGAAGATCCTGTACGGCGAGCTCCGGCCCGGCCAGGTCGTGAAGGTGACGATCGAGGGCGAGGGCGACAACGCCAAGTTCATCTTCAAGGGCGAGTCCGCCTCGAAGATCCCGGACTCGGCCGCCGCGATCGCCGCTCCGATCCAGAACTGACCCTGGGTCCCACAAAAGCCCCCGCGCCTGGCGCGGGGGCTTTTCGCGTGTCAGAAGGTGATGTGCGCCCACCTGCCAGGCAAACCTAGCGTGACCGTCAATGACGGGAAGTGACGGTCCCGTGCGGGGATCACCCCATGCGGAACATCCTCAACGGAAGGCTCACGCATGCGCCGCTTGCCCCGTCGTCTCACTGCGCTCCTCGCCGCTGCCGCCGTCCTGCCTGTCGCCGCGCCCGCCCCTGCCGCCCGGGCGCGGGTGCAGCCGCCCCTGGACGTGGACGCCGCCACCAGTCTCACCATCCCGATGTGCAGCAGTGGAGTGAACGTCCTGGCGATTCCGGTCGAGGTCCTCGGCCCGCAGAACCTCGGGGAATGCGCCAAGGGCGTGCTGTCCTGACGCCGCCTCACGGCCCGGTCCCGATCCAGGGGCCGGGCCGATGTCACATTTCGGCGGGCTGATCAGTCATAGCTGTGGACGGGGCGGCTTGAGGCCGCCGCTGAAGCCCGTGGGAGGTCTCGGATGGGAGCAATCACCTGGGTGCCCGAAAGCGCCCGGACGGGGCCCTGTGTGGCACGTACGGCATCTTTGGAGATCATCACATCCCGGATGGGGAGAAGTGAGAAGGTTGCCGTCGTTGCGTAATTGTTGGGTGGGCGGGTATACCACCACCGCGAGTAGTACTACACTGCGTAGAGCTTCGCCAAGTCTCATCCAAGTGAGCCACAAGAGCGCGCTCCCAAGCTGGGGGCCTGCTCCCTGGGGAGTAGTAGGAAGTCAACTCAGGGCGGACGTGCGTGTGGGGCGCCGGCAGGCATGCTCACATGGATCGCACGTCCGAGGCGGGCGACGGGAACACTAATGCAAGCCCTGGAGGAAACCGATGCGCCTGCGTCACGATGACGGAACGCTCGTGCACCTCGCCTACAACGCAGGCGTCCACCCCGCTGAGGACCTGGAGAACCTCATCGCGCACCTGACCCGCTACGCGGTGCCGGTGCGCAAGCGGCTGGGCGTCGAGCGGATGGGGATCGGGCTGTGGCTGTCCCCGACCGTGGCCGACCACCTCACGGCCGACCGCATCGAGCTGGTACGCCTGCGCCGCTCCCTGGAGGAGCGCGGCCTGGAGGTCGTGAGCCTCAACGGCACCGGTGGCCGCAACCAGGACGTGCCCGGCCCCGACTGGGCCAAGCCCGAGCGCTACCGCTACACGATGGCGCTCGCCAAGATCTTGGCGTTCCTGCTCCCCGAGGATGTGCGCTTCGGCAGCATCTCCACCATCCCCATCGGCTGGCGCCGCGACTGGCCCGCCGACCTGCACTCCATCGCCACCCGCCGGCTGGAGCGGCTGGCCCGCGAGCTGCGCGGCATCTACAGCACCACCGGCAAGACGATCAGGGTCGGCTTCGAGCCGTGGCCCGGCTGCGTGCTGGAGACGACCGAGCAGGCGCTGGAGCGGGTGTGCGGCATCGACTCCGAGCACCTCGGCGTCTGCCTGGACGCCTGCCACCTCGCCTGCGACGCCGGCGAGCCCGGCGCGGCGCTCAAGGGCCTGGCCGAGGCCGGGGCGCCCGTGGTCAAGCTGGGCCACGTGCACAACCACACGGGCGAGACGCCGGGCACGGGCGGCGTCCTCCAGGACACGCTCACGGCCATGCTGTCGGGCGCGGTCAGCGGCAGCGCGCACATCGAGGTCGAGACGCACAACCTGCTCGTCCCCGGCCGGGCCAAGGGGCCGGGGGCGCTCGTGTCGATGCTGGCCGAGGAGCTGGCCTGGGCGCGGACCAACCTCACCAGCCTGGGGCTGCAGCTCGCCGCCTAGCCTGCCGCTCCGCACACCGCCGTCGAGAGGTGTTCGAGACCGGCCACGATGATCGGGTTCAGCTCGCCGGTCTCGGTGACGAAGGGGTACCCGCTGCGGTTGTAGCCGAAGGAGACCTGGCGGGCGCCGTCCGGGGTGGACCAGGACGCCGTCTCCATGCCCAGCACGCGCCCGTCGTGGCCCCAGAAGTCGCAGGCCAGCCGCTCGTGGAAGAGGCCCAGGCCGTACTGGCGGGGGAGCGGGCCGTCCATGATGGGGACGGTCTGTTTCATCTCGGTGAGCAGGGCGGGGTCGAGCAGTTCGCCGCGCAGCAGGAGGCGGTAGAAGCGGTTGAGGTCGTCCATCGTGGAGACCAGCGCGCCTGCCGTCCAGAGCCAGGACATGTCGTAGACGCTGTAGTCCTTGGGCGGGTCCAGCGCTCCGCCCGCCGACTCGTACGCTCTGGAGTGCGGTCCTGGGAGGTGCGGGGTGCGGGGGAAGAACGTGTGCCGCAGGCCTGCCCGGTGGATCACGTGGTCGGTGATGTAGCGCTCCGCCTGTACGCCTGTCACCTTCTCCAGCAGCAGGCCCAGGACGATGTAGCCGGTGTTGGAGTAGCGGCCGGGTAAGGCTCCGGGTTGCCCGCTGGCGGGGGCTTCCAGCCCTCTGCGGACCAGCTCCTCCGGGGTGAATTCGTGGAAGCGGTACTCGTCCAGGTGCTCCAGCGTGGGGAACAGCGTGTCGGTGTAGCTGGCGATGTGGCTGGTGTGGTTCAGCAGCATGCGGACGGTGATCCGGGTGCCTCGGTCGCCTGGGATCAGGTCCGGCAGGTAGTGGCCGATGGAGGAGTCGAGGTCGATCCTGCCGTGGTGGACCTGTTGTAAGACGGCTACCGCTGTGAAGGTCTTGGTGGTGCTGCCGGCTCGGTGGAGCATGTCAGGGCGTACCGGGCGCTGGGTGCGGGTGTCGGCCACGCCGGCGGCGCCCTGCCAGTGCCAGGAGCCGTTGGTGGCTTGGGAGTAGACGCCGTACATGCCTGCTTCGTGGATGGCGTCCAGGGTGCGGCGAAGTTCCCGCGCGTCCGTTCTGCCGGTGGTCTTCTTGTCGGCGGCTGTCGCTGCCACAGGTGCTGTCGCGAGCAGCACGCCCGCCAGGAGCGCGGCTCCCAGCCGCGCGGCTGACGTGCTGGAGCTTGGACGGGTCATGCCGCCAGGATGAGTCCCGGCTGATGGGGAATCTGTGCGCCCCGGCACAGAAGTTCCTCCCGGCATGGTCAGAGGTTGCCGAACCAGCCGGGCATGTCAAGGCGCCACGGGTTGCCCGGGGTCATCCTGCGCAGGTCGGCTTCGAGCTCGCGCAGCCGCTCCTCGCCGAGCTCGGCCGACCAGCGGGCGCGCAGGGCGTCGAAGATGTGGGCCGAGCGGTCGAGGGCGTCCATGCCGTAGGGGGTCAGGCGCACGATCTTGCGTCTGGTGTCGCGGGCGTCGGTGGTGCGTTCGACGTAGCCGATGCGTTCGAGCGTCTCGATCGTCTTTCCCGCCGCCTGTTTGGAGACGCCCAGCGTACGGCCCAGCTCAACGGCAGTGGTGCCGTCGGGGCCGATCGCCTGCATCACGAAGCCGTGCATGGGCCGCAGGTCCGGATGGCCCTGCCTGCCGAGCTCGGTGTGCAGCTCGTCGATCAGCAGCCTGAACGCGAGCAGCAGGCGCAGGGGCAGCTCGAAACCGGGCACGTAACTTGACACGATAGACAACCTGGTTAACTATATGGACAACGTAGTTGCCTATCTTAGGGGGTGCAGCGCAGTGACCGTCATACGTGACGCCGAGGCGCGCCGGTCGGAGACTCCAGGGGGCGTCATGACGACGTTCGCCTCGCCGGCGCAGGGAGGGGCCACGCGGTCCCTGTGGAAGGTCGAGGCCAAGGCGGGAGCCGTGGGGCCCGTGCACGACTTCGACAGTGAGCAGGTGTGGAGCTGGGTGGCGGGGGCGGCGACCGTCGAGCTGGGCGGGCGGACGTACACCGTCGCGGCCGGCGACACCGTCGTCATGCCCGCCCGCACGGTACGGCGGGTCCTGGCCGACCCCGGCACCGGCTACACCGCACTCGTCACTGCGCCGGGCGGGGCACAGGCCTTCGGCCCCGACGGCGTCGAGTTCGGCGTTCCGCCGTGGATCGTTTGAGAGGAGATCGACGATGACCGTTGTTCTGGGAGCCGACTCCCGCAGGATCGAGACCCCGAACGGGGTCATGACCACGCTCGCGTCCCCCTCGCAGGGTGCCGCCGGGCAGGTCGCCATGTGGCGGGTGGATGCCAAGCCCGGGATGGTGGGGCCGGTGCACGCGTTCGACGCCGAGCTGGTGTGGACGTGGCTCGACGGGAGTGCCGTGGTCGAGCTGGGTGGTGAGCGGTACGAGGTGGGCGCGGGCGACACGATGGTGTTGCCCGCGGATGTGAGCCGGCAGATGTTCGCCGATGGGGAGCGGGGGTTCGTTTCCGTCGTGGTGGCTCCGCCTGGGGCTCAGGTCTACAACCCGGGCGGGGTGTCGGAGGCGGATGCCTGCGATCTGGCTCCGAAGGATGACGAGCGGCTCGTGCCGCCCTGGGTCCGTTAGGGGGCGGGGGCAGCGGGACTCTCGGGCGCGCGGAGGCCGTCAGGAGGAGTGCGGCAGGCGGTACGTGCCGTCGTCGAGCGCCTCGGCCAGACCGTCGGCCACCAGCCCGTCCAGAGCCCGCTCCCGCTGCACCGCGTCATCCCACACCACGTCCAGCGCCATCTTCGGCACCGGCCCGTGCGCCTCGCGCAACACCGCCAGCAACCGCCCCCGGCACTGACGGTCGGTCCCCGCGTACGTCTGCCCCTTACGCGCGGGCCCGGCGTGCGGCGGCTTGCCCGCCAGCCGCCACTCGCACACCTGCGTGATCGGGCAGTCGGCACAGCGCGGCGCACGCGCCGAACACACCAGTGCCCCCAGCTCCATCACGGCCACCCCCCAACGGGCCGCGCCCAGCTCGGGCAGCAGGCTCTCCGCCAGCCGCCGCTCGGCCGCCGAAGTGGCGACCGGCGGGTACTCCTCGGCGCGCACCGCCCTGGCGAACACCCGCCGCACGTTCGTGTCCAGCACCGCGTGCCGCCCGCCGAACGCGAAACTGGCGACGGCGGCCGCCGTGTACTCGCCGATGCCGGGCAGCGCCAGCAGCGTCGCATGGTCGGACGGCACCTCGCCGCCGTGCTCGTCGGTGATGGCGCGGGCACACGCGTGCAGCCGCAACGCCCGGCGCGGATAACCGAGCCGCCCCCAGTGGCGGACGGCCTCGCCGGGCTGCTCGGCGGCCAGCGCCTCAGGGGTGGGCCAGCGCTCCATCCACTCGTGCCAGATCGGCAGCACGCGGACGACCGGCGTCTGCTGCAACATGATCTCGCTCACGAGCACGCCCCACGGCGTCGCGTCGGGCGCCCGCCACGGCAGATCCCGGGCGTTGTCCTCGTACCAGTCGAGAACGGCGGTGTGCAGGACGTTCGGCTCAACCACGCGGTCAAGCGTATGGGGCGATGACAACCCTTGGCGCGCCGACGTTCCAGGAGATGCCATCCATCGGCGTGTCGTCACTCACCGTCGTTGCCCGCTCACCATCCTGTGCTGTATGGACCCGGATACGATGCGTGGCGACGGCGGTGACATCTACTGGCGCCGCCGGATGAGCGTGCTGGTGGCGGTGCTCGTCGTGGTGGCCGTTGTGGCATGGGCGTGCTCCACCGGCGGCAGCGGCCCCGAACGTTCGTCCAGCGCGCAGTCCTCACCGAGCGCGAGCACCAGCGCGCAGCCGACACCGGCCGCGGACCCGCTGCTGGCCGGCCTGCGCACGCTCGCCATGGGCACCGCCAGCCCGTCCCCCACGCCCACCCCCAAGGCGGCCCCCTCCGAGCGGCCCAGGAAGCCTGGAGAGCCGTGCCAGGAGAAGGACCTCGTGCTCAGCCTCCAAGGTGGCAAGGAGCAGATCTACGCCGGCGACTCCCGCCCCACCTTCCTGGTCACCCTGGTGAACACCGGCTCGGTGATGTGCAAGGCCGACATAGGGCCGCGCGCCATGGAGGTCCGGATCACCTCGGGCGCCGATCGCATCTGGTCCACGGCCGACTGCGTGAGCGGGGCGGGGATCGAGGTCGCGGAGTTGCAACGGGGGGTGCCGTACGTGCGGTCGCTGGAGTGGGATCGGCGACGGTCCAGCTCCGACTGCCGGTCCGCGTCGCCGGTCGCGCTGCCGGGGACTTATGTGGCTGTGGCGCGGATGGGGAAGATGCGTACCGAGAAGGGTGTCTTCCATCTGCGTTGAGGATGGGTTGCTGAGGAACTGCTGGTGAAAGCCTGCTGGCTGAGGCGCGGTCGCGGGTCTTCGGGACGCCCGGCGCGTCCGGCTCATCGGCGTACGAAGGGCCGGCTGCCTAGTTGTGCAGCAGGCGGAGGTGCTGCGCCTCCGGGCGCCGGTGCGGTGTGGGCTGGCAGCGCGGAGCGACCCTCCGAGGGTGGCGCATGTGCCGTGGCCTCGCCCCCTCCCGGGGCGTGGCCCGCAGCCGAACGCGCATGCGCCTACAGTGCGACGGAGGCACGCCTGGCGAGCGCCCTCAGCCCCGACAGGTTGCTGTGCGGATCCCGATGCAGCAGGTCCTCGATCACCCGCCGGGGGTTGGATCGCCGGATCTCGGCTGGTGCGATCTTCTCGGCGACGAGCAGTGCCCGGACGGCCCGGTCCGTCTTTCCCCAGAGGGTGTACGCCTCGGCGATGCCCGTGAAGTAGCCGGCCCGCCGCTCCAGCGTGGGGATCTCCTCGGCGGCGATGCGTCGCGCCCGCTCGATGGCCGTACCCGCATCCCCCAAGATGATGAACACGCCGATCTGGTACGTCACCACGTGGCCGGCGGACAACACCAGCTTGGGAGAGCGATGTGACGCCTCCTCGGCCTCCTGAAGCATGCTGAGGGCGGTGTGCCGGTCCTCCAGGCGAGCCGCGGCGATGGCTCCGGTGGACATGAGCGTGCCGTACGCGCCCCACGCTGCCGGATCCGCGTTCGGCAGCGCTGGCCGCAGGGTGTCCGCGGCGCGTGCTGTGAGATTCCGCGCCTTGCCGTAGTCGGCGGCACGGTGGAAGAGGCTGACCATGTCGCGGCGGGCTTCAGCGATGGCGCGGATGTCGCCGCTTGCCTGAGCAGCCTGCTCGGCCTGGTGGGCGGCCACCCATGCGTAGGGCGGCATGGCCAGCTTGATGAGCGTGCGGGCCGCGAGGTGGTACACCTGCGCGGCGAGCGCGTTCCCGCCCGGGCCGGTGGCGGCGCGGGCAACGGGCACGAGGTCGGCGAGATCGTCAGCGAGACCCGCATATCGCGCTGCCGCGAAGTCCCGACGTGCCCGGGTGACAGCGCGTCCGAAGGCAGTGAGGGACATGTCCTCGCCGGTGACGGGCGAGTCGGGAACGAGGGCGTCCCTGAGTCGCGCGACCGCGTTGGCGTGCGGATCTGCCTCTGGCAGCCCTGGCAGCACCAGTGCGGTGCTCGCGCTCTTGAGGAACGTGCGCCTTTTCGTTGCCTCACCTCCTGCGCCTGGCCCAAGCATAGGCTCCGGTCCGAAATCCGACACCCACGCCTCGACGAGCTTCCCGTCGGCACCGAGGGCGTCGTCGGACAACTCGGCGAGGAGACGCTCGGGGTTGCGTTGTCCTCGCTCAACCCGGCTGAGATAGCCCTTGGAGTAGTGCGTGGCTTGTGCGAGCCCCGACAGCGATACCTTGCGCCGCTCGCGCCAGTGTCGCAGCTCTTCACCGAAGCCCACGGTTGCCTCTTCCCGTTGCCTGTTGCCCTGTCCGGGCAACCCCTCGTGTGACGCGCATCGCTGGAACAAGCTTCACGGTAGCTGCACGAACGCAGTCCGCAACAGATAGTGAAAGCACGCGGAGGTGGAGACCCGTTGAGTGCCCCGCGAGGACTACCCACCAGCAGGGACGATGCGATCGACGCTTGGCTCCGACTCGACGTGAAGGACCGCCAGCTCTCGGTGCTGCGCAACGCCTTCCCGAGCTACCGGATCGACTACGAGCCCGGCCCGGACGGGCGTTGGATCTGGGTGGCCACCGCTGACTCGCTTGAGACGGCCGCCGCCGGTGTGCGGCGCGAGGTGCAGAGTCACAGCCCCGTGGACCTGATGGCCTCGCTGACCTACCAGGCGTGGCTCATCGCTCGCGCTGCTTCGCGCACACCCTGACACGAAACTCTTCCTGGCCTGCACGACAGGCCGGGCATGGAACGGCGCTGCTCCTCCGGGCACGAAGCCGGAGGTCCCACCCACGGCAGTCTTGATCGTCGAAGAAGGGGACAGGATGAAGGCCAACACCGCACCAGCCGTCGCCGGACAACTGGTGGAGCTTGGGGAAGAGCTCGTCCGCCGTGGCTTCAACGCCCGTCTCGGACGACCTGACGGATGCTCGCCCATTCTCGTGGTGACCAACGTGCACGTGCCTGTCCTGACCGACAGCGTGATGACCTCGCCTGGGGCCGATGGGAAGATCTGGTTCTGGTTTCCCTGGCCGGAACCGATCGCGCCTGTCGCCGATGTGCGGGGAGCCGCAGATGTGATCGAGAAGGTACTGGCTGAAGTTGGGCGGGGGCTCTGATGGAGAACATCTCGGCTGGTCATCGGGAGGCCGCCCTGATGGAGCCGGAGTCCTGCCCCGGGTTGCATGCCGCGCCCGCTCGGGATGGTCATGAAGTGCTGGAATGGAAATGTCCGACGGACCGCAGCCATGGTGTACGCGTTCTCGCCCACACCTGTGCCTCGGATGACGTCGTATTCGAGCTGTGCCAGGCCGGGGGCCTTGGTCTCATCAGGCGGCTGCTCGTTCAGGAGGGAGGGTGGGTGGTCCATGAGACCGCATGGGTGAGAGTGGCTGTGGCTGGGCGTTGGTGGAGATCGCTGCTATTGGGTGATGCTCGGTGAGCCTGTTCCTTAGAGGGGCAAGGCGATGGTGTCGCGTCCGGGGAGCGCGAGGGGCTGGCAAGCCCCTCGCCCCGGGGCTCGTGGCGAAGCCGCGAGCACCGGACAGGCACAGCCCGAGCCGAAGGCGAGGACCCTTGTTTCGGGGCGGGCTCCCAACGGCCAACCCGGTAAATGGGATTGGGGCGGGTGGGGGTTGGGAGAAACGCCCGAGCGACCAGCGAGGACCTTGCTTTTAGACGTAGCGCTCGAGGATGGAGGATTCGGCCAGACGGGAGAGGCCTTCTCGGACGCTGCGGGCTCGCGATTCTCCCACGCCGCCCACCGCCTGTAGGTCGTCGATGCTGGCCGCCAAGAGTTTCTGCAGGCCGCCGAAGTGGTTGACCAGGCGGTCGACGACGGTGGCGGGGAGGCGGGGGACCTTGGCCAGGAGGCGGAAGCCTCGCGGGCTGACGGGGGTTTCGAGCTGGTCGGTGCCGTTGTGGCCGAGGACGTGGGCGACGGCCGAGAGGTCGAGGAGGTCGGCGCCGGAGAGCTTGTCGAGCTCGTGCATCGCCTCCAGGAGGCGTTTCTGGCGGCGGCCCGCGGGGGCGGGGAGGTAGTCGCGGATGACGAGTTCGCGTTCCGAGTCGACGCCCGCGACGAGTTCGTCGAGTTGCAGTGACAGGAGGCGGCCGTCGGTGCCGAGCTCGACGACGTAGCCCTTGATCTCGTCGGAGATGCGGCGGACCATTTCCAGGCGCTGGGCGACGGCGGCGACGTCTCTGACGGTGACCAGGTCTTCGATTTCGAGGGCCGACAGGGTGCCGGAGACCTCGTCGAGGCGGTGTTTGTAGCGTTCGAGGGTGGCCAGGGCCTGGTTGGCCTTGGACAGGATGGCGGCCGACTCCTCCAGGACGTAGCGGATGCCGTCGAGGTAGAGGGCGATGATGCGCATCGACTTGCTGATGGCGATGATCGGCAGGCCGGTCTGCCTGGCGACGCGCTGGGCGGTGCGGTGGCGGGTGCCGGACTCGTCGGTGGGGATGACGGGGTCGGGGACGAGGTGCACGGCGGCGCGCACGATCTTGTGTTCGTCGCTCAGGACGATGGCGCCGTCCATCTTGGCCAGCTCGCGGAGCCGGGTGGCGGAGAAGTCGACGTCGAGCTCGAAGCCGCCGCTGCAGACCTCTTCGACGACCTTGTTGTAGCCGAGCACGATGAGCCCGCCGGTCTGCCCGCGCAGGATCCGTTCCAGGCCGTCGCGCAGAGGTGTGCCCGGCGCTACCGCGGCCAGGGCTTCGCGACGACGGTCGTCCAGACTCCTATCCACCTGACCCCCGTGTCGATCGGTCACCTCAGCTTAGCCGTGCTATGTGACGTGTGTGAGAGCGTCCCAGACGTTCTCGGCCTGGACCACCTCGAACCCCGGCGTGAACGCGACCGGCCCGACCGGCACCAGGGCGCGCTGGCCGCCCCGCCTGCCCGTGCCTTCTTCGAGGGAGCCGGCGGGGACGAGGGCGCGTTTGAAGCCCAGGCGGGCCGCTTCCGTGAGCCGTCTGCGTACGTCCTTGACGGGGCGCAGCTCGCCCGCCAGGCCGACCTCACCGAGGGCGACCAGGCCAGGGGGGAGGGGTTTGTCGCCGGCGGCGCTGGCGACGGCGAGCATGACGGACAGGTCTACAGCGGGGTCGGCGAGCTTGATGCCGCCGACGGTCGCGGTGAACACGTCGCAGCCGCCCAGGCGGGCGTTGAGCCGGCGCTCCAGGACGGCGAGGACCATCTGGACGCGGTAGGTGTCGAGCCCGGAAGACGTGCGCCGGGGCTGCTGCGCGTCGGTGCGCGCCACCAGGGCCTGCACCTCGGCGGGCAGCGGGCGGGTGCCTTCGACGGTGACCGTGACGCAGGTGCCGGGGACCGGCTCGCTGCGCCGCGAGACGAACAGCCCGCTGGGGTCGGTGATGCCTTCGATGCCGCGTTCGTGCAGGTCGAAGCAGCCGATCTCGTCGGTGGGGCCGAACCGGTTCTTGATCGCGCGGACCATGCGCAGCCGGGAGTGGCGGTCGCCCTCGAAGTTGAGCACGACGTCCACCAGGTGCTCCAGCGTGCGGGGGCCGGCGATCGAGCCCTCCTTGGTGACGTGGCCGACCAGGACGGTGGCCATGTTGCGCTCCTTGGCCATCCGGACGAGGTTGGCCGCCACCTCGCGCACCTGCGTCACCCCGCCGGGCACGCCGGTCGCCTGGGCGGAGCCGATCGTCTGGACCGAGTCGACGACCAGCAGCCTCGGCTGGACCTTCTCCACGTGCGTGACCAGCGCCGACAGCTCGGTCTCCGCCGCCAGGTAGAGCTGGTCCTGGATGGCGCCGATGCGGTCGGCCCGCAGGCGCACCTGGGCCGCCGACTCCTCGCCCGTCACGTACAGGACGGTCGCGCGCTCGGCGATGCGCGCCGCCGCCTCCAGCAGAAGGGTGGACTTGCCGATGCCGGGCTCACCCGCCAGCAGCACCACCGCGCCGGGCACCAGGCCGCCGCCCAGCACCCGGTCGAGCTCGGCCACGCCGGTGGTGCGGGCGGTCGCCACCTCGGCCTTGACCTGGCCGATGGGCAGGGCGGGGGCGGTGGTGGCGCCGGCCTGGACGACGTTGACGCCCGCTCTCGCGCCTTCCTCGTCGACCGTGCCCCACGCCTGGCACTCTCCGCATCTGCCGACCCACTTGGTGGTGCGCCAGCCGCATTCGGCGCAGCGGTATCCGGGCTTCGGGGCAGTCTTGGCCATGTGGTGCAGGCTAGCGGCTGGGACCGACAATCACGCCAGGCCGAGCTCCGAGACGAGCATGCGCTTCGGCTTGGCGCCGACGACCTGCTTGACCGGCTCCCCGTTCTCGAACAGCAGCAGCGTCGGAATCCCCATCACCCCGTACCGCGCCATGATCTCCGGATTCTCGTCGGTGTTCAGCTTGCCGATGGTCAGCCCGTGCTCGGACTCGATCTGCTCCAGCACGGGCGCCACCATCCGGCACGGCCCGCACCATTCGGCCCAGAAGTCCACGAGGATCGGCTTGTCGCTCTTGAGTACCTGCTCCTCGAAGTTGTCCGTGGTCAAAGTGATCATCTTTCATCCCCTCACAAAGCAACCTGGGCACGATTGGGCGAGCTGGGCGGCCACCTCGGCGCGGCGGTTGAGCAGGACGCGGATCTCCTGGTCGATCTCGCTGAGCTTGCGCTCGTAGACCTCGACCGACTCGGCGCAGGAGCCTCCGGTGCTGTGCCCCTGGCGCAGGCAGTCGACGAACGGCCGGGTCTCCTCCAGGGTGAAGCCGATCTGGAGCAGGGCCCGGATCTCGGAGACGAGCCTGACGTCGTCCTCGCTGTAGGCGCGGTAGCCGTTGGAGGCGCGCCGGGCGCGCAGCAGCCCGTGTTGCTCGTAGTAGCGGAGCGAGCGGGTGCTCACTCCGGTGCGTTCCGCCAGCTCACCGATGCGCATGCCCCCACGGTAAACGTTGACGTCGGTGTCAAGGTCAAGGGGTTCAGAAGAAGCGCCAGCGCAGCACGTTCGGATAGGCCAGCTCCAGGCCGCGTGTCTCGGCGATGGCCTGCTCGGCCACCTGGGGGGTGAACTCGATGCGCAGCACGGCTTCGAGGTCGGCGCGCCGCTGGAAGACCATGCGCAGGTCGAGCTCGCGGCGCTGCCAGCCGTTACGGTCCCAGAACGCCTCGACCTCGCGGACGGAGTACGTCGGCACGGTGCGCGAGAACCAGCGTCCGAACGATCCGCGGGTGGCGTCGAGGTCCAGCACGAAGGCCGCGCCGCCGCGCCGGACGACGCGGGTCAGCTCGCGCAGGCCCGGCTCGCAGCCGGGCCCGAAGAAGTACGCCCAGCGCGCCATGGCCACGTCCACCCCGGCGTCGGGCAGCGGCAGGTCCTGGGCGGTGGCGGCGTGCACGGTCACGTTGGGCAGGGCCGCGCAGCGGCGGCGGGCGAGGGCGGCCAGGTCGCCGTGCGGCTCCACGCCGATCACCTGGGACGCCTCGGCGGCCAGGACGGGCAGGTGGTAGCCGGTGCCGCAGCCGATGTCGAGCACGGTGGCGCCGTCCCAGGGGCGCAGGGCGCGCATGGCCGCGTCGGCCGCGCCATCGGGATCGACGGCGCGGTTCTCCAGCTCGTAGATCTGGGGCGTGTTCCAGATATTCGGGCTGGGGATCGCACCTTTCGCTATCCGTGTCATGCCCCAACGCTAGGGGCTGACGCGCCATATCGGCTTCTCCGGCTTAGGCTGGCAACGTGGCTGATGTCATCCGCGTGCCCAATGCGAAGATCGCATTGTCCACCGCCTCGGTATATCCGGAACGTACTCCTGACGCGTTCGAGCTGGCCGCGCGCCTCGGTTATGACGGCGTCGAGATCATGGTCGGCGCCGACCCGGTGAGCCAGGACATCGATGTGATCGAGCGTCTTTCCGAGCACTACGAGTTGCCCGTTCTGGCCATCCACGCGCCCTGCCTGCTGGTGACGCAGCGGGTTTGGGGTCGGGACCCGTGGGCGAAACTGGTCAAGGCCCAGAAGGCGGCCGAGCGTCTGGGCGCCTCGACGGTCGTGGTCCATCCGCCGTTCCGCTGGCAGCGCGACTATGCCCGTGACTTCGAGAACGGGCTGGCCAGGATGCGGGACGAGACGGATGTCACGTTCGCGGTGGAGAACATGTTCCCGTTGCGCGCCAGGGGCAACGACGTGGTGCCCTACTCACCCGACTGGAACCCGATCGACTACGACTTCCCGCACGTCACGCTGGACCTGTCGCACACCGCGGTGTCGGGCTCCGACGCGATGGAGATGGCCGTCAAGCTCGGCGACAGGCTCGCGCACCTGCACCTGGCCGACGGTCTCGGCGTGACGAACAAGGACGAGCACCTGGTGCCCGGCAGGGGCAACCAGCCGTGCGCGCAGATGCTGGAGCGGCTGGCCGGCACGGGTTACTCGGGGCTGGTGGTCCTGGAGATCAACACCCGTAAGGCGGCCAGCAGGACCGAGCGGATCGACGACCTGGCGGAGGCGCTCGCCTTCGCCAGGCTGCATCTGGCGGCGTCCACATGAGCACCGGGCCGATCAAGGATCTGGGCAGGACGTTCGACCGGGTGGCCGACGCCTACGACGCGGGCAGGCCCGGGTATCCGGACGAGGTGTACCGGGCGCTGACGGAGGTGTCCGGGGTGGAGCTCGACGGGGCCACGACGGTGGACGTCGGGGCGGGCACCGGCATCATGTCGCACGCGCTCAGGGCGCGCGGCTCCCACGTCATCGCGGTGGATCCGGGCGAGGCGATGCTGACCCGCCTGGTCTCCAAGACCGGCGGCTCGAACGGGAGGCGGGTGGGCGCCGTGCTGGCCGACGGCAACGCGCTGCCGCTGGCCGACGAGGTGGCCGACCTGGTCATGTACGCCCAGTCCTGGCACTGGCTGGACCCCGTGGTCTCGATCACCGAGGCCAGGCGGGTGCTGCGGCCACGCGGCGCCATCGTGGGCTGCTGGAACCTCAACCACGCGGCGCAGGCCGACTGGCTGGCCGCCTACGAGGCGCGGCTGGCGCAGGAGGTGCCCGCGTACTGGGGGCCGGCGGTGGAGCAGTGGTCGGTGCCGCCCATCGCGTCGTCGTTCGAGGTGATCGAGGAGCGCTGGATCCCGTGGACCAGGCTGATCGGCATCGAGGACTTCCTGCTGGATCTGCGCTCGCACTCGTACATGGCAGCGCTGTCGCCCGAACGTGCGGACGAGGTCGTGGAGCGGCAGCGGGAGGCGCTGCGGGAGGCGTTCCCCGAGGGGGTGCTGTCCGTGCCGATGCGGGTCTACCTGGCGGTGGGCAGGTGACGGTCAAGCGGAGGCCCGGGCGCAGGCCCGGGTCGGCCGACACGCGCGGGGAGATTCTCGCCGCGGCGAGGAGGGTGTTCGCGGAGAAGGGGTTCGACAAGGCGACGGTGCGCGGCATCGCGCGGGAGGCGCAGGTCGATCCGGCTCTGGTGCACCACTACTTCGACACCAAGGAGGGCATGTTCGCGGCGGCGATGGAGCTGCCGATCAACCCTCAGCAGATCATCCCGGTGCTGCTCGACGGGCCGCGCGAGGAGACGGGGGAGCGGCTGGTCCGGCTGATCCTGCGGCTGACCGCCGACGAGAAGACGCGTGCTCCGGTGCTGGCGCTGATGCGCTCGGCCATGAGCAACGAGCAGGCGGTCGGGATGGTCAGGGAGTTCTTCACCTCGGCGCTGCTCTTCCAGGTGGCCGACCGGCTGGGGGTGCCTCATCTGCGGATCGAGGCGGCTTTCGCGCAGATGCTGGGCGTGGTGATGGCGCGGTACGTGCTCAGGCTGGAGCCGCTGGCCAGCGCCGGTCACGACGAGCTGGTGGAGATCCTGGCGCCGACCATCCAACGGTACTTCACCGGTTAGAGCATTGTTCTAGAGACGGCGATGACCTTAGGGTATGTCGCGTAACCGAGTGAAGTTACTCGTGGGTAGGATTGCGGCACCATGCCTGCGCAGCGGGTGACCGTACGCTGACAGCCAACGTCGTCTGTGGGAGGACCCCGTGCTCTGGGTAGCCATCATCGGGCTCGTCATGACCGTCGCGGCGGTGGCCGTGGCCGGCCGCAGGGCCATGTTCCTTTTCAAGCTCGCCACGGTCGGGCCACCCGCGCCCGAACGCGTCGAGTACGCCAGGACGCATGCGGGCGAAGAGGTCAAGGCGCAGCTCGTCGAGGTGTTCGGGCAGAAGAAGCTGCTCAAGTGGACGCCGTCGGGCGTCGCGCACTTCTTCGTCATGTGGGCGTTCTTCATCCTGCTGACCGTCTACATCGAGGCGTACGGCGCGATCATCCAGGGGGCGATCACCGGCACGCCCGACTTCCACATCCCGCTCATCGGGACGTGGGGCGTGCTCGGCTTCCTCCAGGACTTCATCGCGGTGGCGTGTCTGCTCGGCCTGGTCGCCTTCGCGATCATCCGGGTCAGGAACTCGCCCAAGACGCTCGGCCGGGGCTCCCGCTTCTCCGGCTCGCACCTCGGCGGCGCCTGGCTCGTGCTGTTCATGATCTTCAACATCATCTGGACGCTCTTCCTGGCCAGGGGCGCGGCGGCGGCCAACGGCAACTTCCCCTACTCCTCCGGCGCGTTCGTCTCGCTGGCGCTGGGCGACCTGCTGCCGCAGAACGCGCTGCTGGAGGAGATCGCGCTGCTCCTGCACATCGGCTTCATGCTGGTGTTCCTGGTCATCGTGGTGAACTCCAAGCACCTGCACATCTTCACCGCCCCGCTCAACGTGCTGTTCTCGCGCCGGCCCGACGGCCTCGGCGGCGCGCCCGAGATGCGGGTGGACGGCAAGCCGGTCGACTTCGAGGACGAGGACCTCGACCCCGAGCGGCTCGGCCGGGGCAAGATCGGCGACACCACGTGGAAGGGCTTCCTGGACTTCTACTCCTGCACGGAGTGCGGCCGCTGCCAGTCGCAGTGCCCGGCGTGGAACACCGACAAGCCCCTGTCGCCGAAGATGCTCATCCTCGACCAGCGTGACCACGCCTTCAAGGTGGCCCCGTACCTGCTGGCGGCCTCGGCGGGCGTGGAGCACAAGGACACCGACGTGCTGGCGCTGCTGGAGAAACCGCTCGTCGGCGAGGAAGGCGTGATCCACCCGGACGTGCTGTGGTCCTGCACCAACTGCGGCGCCTGCGTCGAGCAGTGCCCGGTGGACATCGAGCACATCGACCACATCCTCGACATGCGCCGCTACCAGGTGATGGTGGAGTCGTCGTTCCCGTCGGAGGCGGGGGTGATGGTGAAGAACCTGGAGAACAAGGGCAACCCGTGGGGCATGTCCGAGATGAAGCGGGCCGACTGGATCGAGGAGCTCGACTTCGAGGTCCCGATGGTCGAGGACAAGATGCCCGAGGACACCGAGTACCTGTTCTGGGTCGGGTGCGCGGGCGCGCTGGAGGACCGGGCCAAGAAGACCACCAAGGCCGTCGCGGAGCTGCTGCACATCGCGGGCGTGAAGTTCGCGGTGCTCGGCCCGATGGAGGCGTGCACCGGTGACCCGGCCCGCCGCCTGGGCATGGAGTACCTGTTCAACATGCTGGCCCAGCAGAACATCGAGACGCTCAACGAGGCCGGCGTCAAGAAGATCGTGGCCACCTGCCCCCACTGCTTCAACACGCTGGCCAACGAGTACCCGCAGCTCGGCGGCACCTACGAGGTCGTGCACCACACGCAGCTGCTGTCGAAGCTGGTGGACGAGGGGCTGCTGACCCCGGTCACCCCGATCGAGGAGAAGATCACCTATCACGACCCGTGCTTCCTCGGCCGGCACAACAAGGTCTACTCCCAGCCGCGCGACATCATGTCCAAGGTGCCCGGCGTGCAGACGCAGGAGATGCACCGGCACAAGGACCGGGGCTTCTGCTGCGGCGCCGGCGGCGCGCGCATGTGGATGGAGGAGCGCATCGGCAAGCGCATCAACACCGAGCGGGTGGACGAGGCGCTGACCACGAACCCGGACACGGTCTCGACCGCCTGCCCCTTCTGCATGGTGATGCTGGGCGACGCGATCAACGAGAAGAAGAACAACGGCGAGGCCAAGGAATCGCTGGAAGTCGTGGACGTGGCGCAGCTTCTGATCAAGTCGGTCAAGGGCGCGTCCTGACGCGAGATGTCGGACTCCTCCACACCCGGTGTGGAGGAGTTTCGCCTGTCAATCGGTGTGACCGGAAGAAATCTGGCATCCACATAACGGGAAAATCACGGTAACCTCAACGTCGCATGGCCTTATTCGACGGGGAGGGGGCTCGTGATGGGCGTCGTCGTCACGGACGCCGAAGTCACCCTGGCCGACGTGCTCTCCCTGCGACTCGCCATCGACGAACCACTGGAAGACGGCACCGAACTCGTTCTCCGGCATCGCACCACGGGGGTGGAACGCGACGTGCTGCTCGGCAGCCCAGGCGCGCGTGCGCGTGAGGCCACGCTGGCCGTCTCGCTCGCGCCGCTGGAGCTCAGCACCGGCCGGTGGGACGCGTACCTGCGGCGTGACGGCAAGCGCAGCCGGCTGCGCAGCGTCGATCCCGGGTTCTCACTCGACCATCTCGACGCGTATGCATTGTGCAGGCGCACGCTCGCCTACCGCTCGTACCGGACGCGCAACGGCTTCCTCGCGCTGAAGATCTCCGACGCCGAGCCGGTGGCAGAGGTGCGCTCCATCTGGTTCAGGGAGGGCCGCTTCGAGGTGATGGGCCTGCTGGCCTTCACCGGCCTGGAGGACGACGACTCCCGCCACGAGGCCGTGATGACGCTGGAGCGCAGGCAGACGGGCGCCCACCTGAAGAGCACGGCCACGGTGCAGGGCGTGCGCTTCCACGCGGCGGTGTCGCTCGTGGACGTGCTCGCCGCCGACCCCGACGGCTCCGGCACCTGGGAGCCCGCGCTGCACGTGGACGGCGTGCCCGCCACGCTGCGGCTCGGCGCGCGGCTCGACGACGTGGACGGCAAGCGCCGACGGCTGCACTACCCGTCGGCCCGCGTGGACGGCGTCCTGATCAAACCCTGCTACACCGCCGACGACGAGCTGCGGATCGAGGTCGGCGGATGAAGGTCAGCCTGGTGCTCGCCTCCGCGTACGCCATGCGGGGCGACGTGCGCGCCACGCTCAACCTGGCGACCGCGCTCGCCGAGCGGCACGACGTCGAGGTGATCAGCGTCAGGCGGCAGAAGGAGAAGCCGTTCTTCCCCGTCGGCCCCAAGGTCAGCATGCGCAGCGTGGTGGACGTGCGTCCGGGCGTCAGGCATCTGCTGCCGCGCGGCCAGGTGCGCACCGAGGTGGCGCTGTGGCGGGTGCTGCGCAACCTCAGGTCCGACGTGCTGATCACGACCAGGCCGGGGCTCGGCGTGCAGGCAGCCAGGCACGCACCGCGCGACACGATCAAGATCGCCCGTGAGTGGAGCAGGCCGGCCGTGCCGGGGCCCGTCAAACGCTTCTACCCGCGCCTGAGCGCCGTCGTGACGGCCACGGAGTCGGCCCAGGAGGAGTGGAGCAGGCTCCTGGGCGACGCGGCCGTCGTGCACAGCGTGCTGGACGCGCTGCCAGGCGGCCCGTGGCCGCGCTCGCGGATGGACAACAGGATCGTGGCCGCCGGCGGCCGATGGGTGCCGGTGAAGGCGTACGACCGGCTGATCAGGTCGTTCGCGATCGTGGCGGACAAGCGGCCCGACTGGCGGCTGAGGCTCTACGGCGGCGGCCCCGAGGAGCGGCGGCTGCGCTCGCTGGTGCGCGAGCTCGACCTGCACAACCACGTCTACTTCATGGGCACCACGCCCGATCTGGCGGGAGAGTTCGCCAAGGCCTCGATCGTGGCCACCACCTCGCACAGCGAGGACCTGGGCATGGCCGTGCTGGAGGCCATGGGGTGCGGGGTGCCGGTGGTGGCCTTCGACGGGGCCAAGGGGCCCAGGGAGTTCGTGGCGACCGGCTACAACGGGGTGCTGGTGCCGGAGGCCGAGGGTGACCTGCAGTTCTTCGCGGCGGCGCTGCTGGCGCTGATCGACGACGAGCGCAGGCGGCGCTCGCTGGCGGCCGGCGCGCTCGACACGGCGGTGCGGCACTCGGCCGACGAGGTGGTCGAGCAGTGGGAGAAGCTCATCGCCGATCTCCGCTAGCGCATACTCCTTACGGGTACCGTAGAAGCATGCATGGGTACAGCGGAGACAAGCAGGCATATCTGACGCGCCTGCGGCGAATCGAGGGCCAGATCCGGGGTCTGCAGCGCATGGTCGACGACGATGCCTACTGCATCGACGTGCTCACCCAGGTCTCCGCCGCCACACGGGCCCTTCAGGCGGTCGCGCTGGGGCTGCTGGAGGAGCACATCTCGCACTGCGTGGCCGACGCGATCAACACGGGTGGCCCCGAGGCCGAGGCGAAGGTGAAGGAGGCGTCGGCGGCGATCGCCCGCCTGGTGCGCTCCTAGAAGGGTCTAGCCCTCTTACCTGAGGGCCTCATCCGTAAGTCGGATGATCCAGCCGTGGATTGACTAGTTATGTGAAACCCCGGGAACTAGGTCCCCGGGGTCTTGGTAATCGAGTTGGTTCTTCAGCGACTCGCCGAAGTCCGCAATCCGAGCGCGTCGTCGAGTTCGTCCAAGGTCAGCCGCCGCTCACTGACTGCCACGGCGGTGAGCACCTCGGCGTAGAGCGCAATCTCGTCCAACGCGACACGGTCATGGACCCGAGAGTCCAGGTCGTCGTGCCCCACCGCGTCGTCCTTCCTTCCGCAGCCCACACCCTCTACGAGGTTACGGCGGAGGCCCTTCCGGCGACATGGCCCATCGGAGTCATTCCTTTCAGCGCCTCGGGGGCCCCGTCAGGATCATTTCCCGAATCCGAGATCACAATTCAGCGAAATTGCTGTTATCTCAGGCGTTAGAACGATATAGGAGGAGTAAGGGGGAAATAGCGGCATTAGTGGTTTAGATGTGGTCTGTGTGGTGGTCGTCCCGTTCATGGACGATCCGGCGTACGAGTGCCGACTGTCCCGCCAGCCCGCGCTCCGGGAGCTTCGCCCCCGTGAGCCTGCCCCACGCCAGCCCCATGGCGTACGCGGCGCCCAGCACCGCGGCCGCGCTGCCCCTGTCGGGCGGCGCCACCTCCGACGCGGGAGCCGCCTCGCCCGTACGGACGGGGAAGCCGTCCGGCTGCGTCGTCTCGGCCGCGGACGTGCCCGTGAGGCCGGCCTCACGCAACTCCTCGTACGCCATCCGCAGCCGGTGGTCCAGCCGCCCCGGCAGCGTCCCCCTGGAGTCGGACAGGTCGGCCAGGAACGTGGCCGCCGCCCGGCGCGGCTCCGGCGCGAACGACAGGGCGTCCACGAGGTCGTAGACGGTGTGGGCGAAGTGCGCCTCGGGGTCGTTCTCGACGAGCAGGGCCCGGCACAGCCGCGCGGGGCAGCGCTCCAGCCACTCGCCGCGCATCACCGCGTCATCGTCGTACGGGTCGCCGAACCCGGGCCGGCGCAGCAGCGGCTCCACCATCGTGAGCAGCGCCAGCGCCCGCGGCCTGAACCGGGTGTCGAGCAGCAGGATCTGGGCCGTGTCCGCCATCACGGCGGCCAGCCTGAGCGCGGCGCGGTGGCGCCCGGCCCGCATCCGCTCGGCGACCAGCGTGACGAGGTCCACCAGGGGCGGCGCGGGCAGCCAGCGCACCCACTCGTCGCCGGGCAGCGAGCGGCGCAGGTACTCGCCGAAGACGGTGATCAGCCGCTCGTTGCCGTCGAAGGCGGGCGCGTACGCGCACCACATGGTCGTGCCCCAGACAGCCGCGACCGTGCTCGGCACGTCTGTGGCGAAGATCTCATCGAAGGCGGACAGCGGATAGTCCAGCTCCGACTTGCGTCCGGAGGCCCGCACCAGCACCCTGAGCTGCTCGGTGAGGCGTCCGGGCACGTCGGGGCCGACGAACGACTGGGTGGAGCCCGGCTCGGCGTGGAAGTCGTGGCCGGGCGGCACCACGGCGTCCGGCAGCACCGCCGCGGCGTGCGTCACCCGGCGCACCCGCGTGCCGCGCGGCGGCGGAGCCGGATGCCAGCGGCCGTCGGCGGGGTCGAGCAGGTGCCAGCGCGCGTGCGCGCCGAACAGCCACCGGTCGCCGTCTGGGGTCACAAGAATTCTGGCCGCCAGGACGTGCGCGCGGTCGGGCACGGAAAGACCCTGCCAGCGCGGGTCCGCGACCATCGCGCGGACCTCCGCCTCTGCGGCGGTGAACGCATCCCAGGGTGGCACGGCGGTCATCGTACTGGGCGTACTCGGATCATCCATCGGCATTTCACGGCAGAATGTCCGACATGAGGGCGAAGGTAGCAGGGACGTTGGCGGTCGTGAGCGTGCTCTCCGGTTGCGGGACGACGACCGCGGCGCAGCCCACACCCACCGGGCCGGGCATTCTCACGGCACAGAACGCCACCCCGCCCGCACCCGGCGGGGAGGTGGGCGAGGCCTCCACCGAGTTCGACGACGCCGCCGACCTGAAGATGTGGACCAAGCTCAGCGAGACCGAGAAGGACATCGACCGGCTGGCCAAGTACGACGTCAACAAGACGGTGAACGGCGCGATGTACCTGGAGCCCAACGTCTCGGCCTGGTTCGACGGCTTCCGCGGGCCCTTCGTGTACCAGGACCTCGCCGGCGACATCGTCATGCACGCCCGGGTCAAGGTCGAGGGCAAGAGCGGCGGCCAGCCCAAGCGCAAGTTCTCCCTCGGCGGTCTCATGGCCCGCCAGCCCGGCTCGTACGTCAAGCCGAACTGGGTGTCGGTCACCATCGGCACCGCGGAGAAGAGCGGCCAGGTGGAGGCCAAGTACACCCAGGACGGCAGCTCCAAGCCCAAGGAGGTCGCCGTCAAGAGCGGCTGGGTGGAGCTCGTGCTGGCCAGGGTGGGCCGCGTCTTCGTCGCGATCTACAAGGAGGACAAGGGCAAGTGGAAGGTGGCCCAGCGCTGGCCGTCCAACCTGCCCGACGTGCTCCAGTGGGGCGTGACGGCCTACACCGACTGGGACAGCTACAGCACGCTCAAGAAGGACGCGGCCAAGGGCAACGCCAAGCAGGTCAAGGGCACTCCCGACCTCAAGCTCACGGTCGACTACGTCCGCTTCCTGAGGCCGGAGCTGCCCGACTACGCCGACCCGCTCAACCCGGCCTCGGTGTCGGACGACGTACTGATCAAAGCGATGACGCCTGCCGGTGCCTGAGCGCCTTGGCCATGTAGTTGTCCGGCGTGCGGGCGAAGGAGTCGCGGTCGTCGTCGGTGAGCTCACGCACGATCTTGCCGGGCACCCCCGCGACCAGGACGCCCGCCGGGATTTTCTTGCCGGGGCCCACGAGGGCTCCGGCCGCCACCAGGGTGCCCGCGCCGACGCGGGCGCCACCCAGCACGATCGCGCCGATGCCGATCAGCGCGCCGGCCTCCACGTGGGCGCCGTGGACCATGGCCTTGTGGCCCAGACTGACACGGTCCTCCAGGATCGCGGGCTCGCCCGGGTCGGAGTGCAGGCACGACAGGTCCTGGACGTTGCACTCCGCGCCGATCTCGATCCGCTCGTCGTCCCCGCGGAGCACGGAGCCGTACCAGATGCTGGACGCGCGACCCACCCGGACGCGGCCCACCACGACCGCACCAGGGGCTATGTACGCTTCAGGATGTATGTCCGGGACTGCTCCGTTGTCCAACGCTGCTATGTACATTCGAGACATCGTAATTCCAGCTCGGGGTATGGCGTTCGGGTTGCGGACGTGGGCAGATGGCAGGAAAGTCGTTTCCTGACGTCCCGTCGCCGAACCCTCACAACCCGCTAGTTTTCCCCCGCCTCACGACGAAAACCCCAGGTAATCGCCATGATGAACCAGCACGAGAGCATTCCCGATCTGATGCAAGAGGACACGTTCGAGGTCGTGATGCGCGGCTACAACCGCCGCCAGGTTCACGACTACATCATCCGCACCCGTAACCAGATCAGAGATCTGGAAGAGCGGCTGGCACGGGCCATCGAGCAGGCGGAGCAGGGCCGCATCGAGCTGGCCGAGGCCAGGCGCCGCATGGTCGAGACGCCGCAGAGCTACGAGGACCTGAGCCCCAGGCTGGCGCAGATCCTCCGGCTCGGAGAGGAGGAGGCGGCCGCCAAACGCGAGGACGCGGAGGCCGAGGCCGCCAGCGTCCGCGACGCCGCCAAGTCGGAGGCCGAGCGGCTCGTGACCACCTCCCGTGAGACCGCCGACAAGATCCTCACCTCGGCGCAGGCCGAGGCCGAGCGGCGGGTGAGCGAGGCCACCCAGGCCGCCGAGCGCATGCTGGCCCAGGCGGGCAGCGACGCGGAGGAGCAGCTCACCTCCGCCCGCAGCGAGGCCGAGGAGACGGTGCGGGAGGCCAGGGCCGAGGCTGAGCGCACGCTCACGATGGCCAGGGCAGAGTCCGAGCAGGCGATGCAGTCGGCCAACGCCCAGGCCGAGCAGATGGTGTCGCAGGCGCACGCCGAGGCCGAGAACATGCTGGCCACCGCGCACCAGCGGGCCACGGCACTGGACGAGCAGGCCGGGCGCCGGGTCGAGTACCTCGGCAACACGCACACGGAGGTGGTGCGGCGGCTGACCGAGATCAGCTCGGTGCTGGGCGACCTCATGCGCGCCGAGTCGAACGCCGGGCCGCTGGTGCCCGAGGCCATCGCCCCGCCCGCCCCCTCAGCTCCTTCCGCTCCGCCTGCGCCGGCCGACGCGCCCGCTCAGCCGGAGCCGCCCGCTGAGGCCGCCCAGGCTGAGCAGGCCGAGGTGCCGGCGCAGGAGGACGCCGAGGACCCCGAGCGGACGGTCCGGGTCATCGTCAAGGACGAGAACGCCGACCAGCAGCGGGAGGGTGTCATCTCCGACGACACGGACGTGAACATCGGCCGGTTGTCGGACTCGCGCAAGTAGCCCGGACGCGAGAGGCCGAGGTCACCGCCACCGAGGTGACCTCGGCCATCGCTCCGGGAGGCCGTCGGGATTGGGGGAGCGGAAGCCCCCGCCCCCGATCGGGTCGGAGACTTCCGCGTTCGTGGCCCCTCCGTAAACCTTGGGGGCCCGGTACCGGGGCCGCCGAGACGCTGGACCCGGCACCGGGCTGCTCGTGGACGCGGGCCGGGGAACGCTCCACGGCCTGCGTCAAGGTGGTGCGGGGCCGGTTCGCCACGTGTGCTGCTCGCCGGCCCGCCTTTCCTGGTCCCGGAGCCGGTCGCGCAGGCCGTCCGGGTCGTCCGCGTCGATGGTCATCGCACATCCGGCATCGCGCTGCGCCGCGCTCAGCGGATGGTGTCTCGTGGCCCACCAGCGGCCCGCGTCGCTCCGCCAGATGGTCCACTGGGGGTACTCCCGGGCGATCTCGGCGAGATGCCGATCAAAGGACATCGCTGTCCACCTTTCCCGGGCCCCCAGGCGAGGTTCCATCTCCTTAGAAGATGCGGTACCTCTCTAGAGAATTCAATGATCGTAATGGACAGGTCAACCTATCGCTTGACAGATCGGCTTGATTCACGCGTCGAAGTCGTACTGGAGTACGTAAGCCGCGGAGTCCAGCACCATCTCGTTGAGCTCGACCGGTAGCCCGCCCGACGTGTACGCCGTGCGCGCGATCACGATGACGGGCGTCCCGGCGGGCAGGTCGAGCAGGCTGCTCTCGCGCGGGGTGGGCATGCGGGCCCTGACCTCCTCGGTGAAGTGGGCGGGGGGCAGGCCCAGGTCGCTGAGCCTGGCGTAGACGCCGCCTGGTCCGGTGTCGGCGAGGGTGATCGCGCTGCCCTCGACCAGGCGGGCGGGGAAGGAGGAGGTGGCCAGTTGCACGGGTCTGGCGTCGACGGAGTAGCGGCGCCTGCGTACCCAGATCTCGCCGCTCTCCAGCACGGCGGCCACATCCTCGGTGGCTCGCTCCAACGCCACCTCTAAGGCGTCGACGGTGAAAGGGCGGCCACGCGTGTCGGCGTCCCAGATGGCGCGTCCCTGACCCCACTGCTCTCGTGACAGGCGGCGTGAGCCGTGCCTGCGGATCGGTTTGAACAGCCGCACGTAAACCCCCGAACCTCGTCTGGGCACCGCCAGCCCTTCGTTGATCAGTACGGCAAGCGCCTGCCTGGCGGTGGCTCGTGCGATTGCGTATTCGGCCATAAGCGCGTTCTCGCCCGGTAGTCGGTCCCCGTCGCGCAGCTCGCCGGACAGAATCCGGGCGCGGAGACCGTCGGCGATGCGTCGATAGATAGGGGGCTCGTGGGGTACCGGGGATTCAGACAACTTTGATCACCCTCTGTCACCAACCGCGTAGTGGCGTCTCCAGAGAACTTGCCCCGCCTTGTCCACGATCGCACAGAAGCGGGCCTTGGTCGCGGGCTGATTTTGAGAGGATCGTGCCCGAGTGGTGAATTCCGCGATGTTTTAGCGGTCCGTAACCATGGAACGGTCCCCGCCGGTATGTGCCCGGGCCCACCAGCGGCGAGTAACCAATGCGAAGATCACGGCGCCCGTCGCATTGAGGATGACGTCGTCCACGGAGGACAGACGCCCCAGACGGCACACGTACTGGAGTGTCTCGACCAGGACCGAAAATGCCGCGGCGACCGCCGCAACGCGGCCGGGCGAGGACATCGCGGCGCTGCGCACCGGCAGCAGCGCGCCGAGCGCGGCGAACACCAGCAGGTTGCCTCCGACCTGCACCGACACCGCTTCCCACGGCGCCGCGGCCAGGTCCGCCAGGTCGGTGAACGGTATGAGGTTCACCCCTGACGGGCCGTCCGACGGTGTCAGGATCATCCAGATCCACGGCGCCGTCCCGACCACGATGCCGACGTCGGCGAGGGAGGCGCGCAGGGGCGCGGGATGGCCGGCGCGTGAGCGGTGACGGGAGAGAAGCACGATTGCCAGCCAGGCCAGGGGGAGCGCAAAGGTACCAGCAATAATGACGTTTCCCCACAATTCCCACGTCCGCGCCATTCGCTCATGATGGCGGTTGATCTAGGGATACCGGAAGCTGTCGAATTGGACAGGTCTCACCGGGAGGGCAGATGCCGGTCCAGGAACGTGGTCGCCACCTCCCACGCGCGCGCCGCCGGCTCCGGCTGGTGGAACATCGGCGACTCACTGTTGTGGAAGGCGTGCCCCGCCTCCTCCTCGACGTGCATGACGACGTTTGCCCGGCCCTCGGCGGCCTTCTCCACGGCGGCCACGCTCTCGCGCGGGATGTACGGGTCGCTGCCCCCGAACACCAGCAGCAGCGGCGCCTGGATGCGCTCCATCAGCCCGATGGCGTCGGGCACGGCGGAGCCGTAGAAGGACAGCACCGCGGCCAGGTCGAGCTGGGTGGCCAGCATGTAGCCGACCGAGCCGCCCAAGCAGAAGCCGACCGCGCCGACCCCGCCGCGCACCTCGGGCAGCGAGCCGAGATGGGAGACGGTCAGCGCGCAGTCGGCCACGCCCTGCGCGAGGTCGAAGCCCTGGGCCAGCTCCAGCGCGGCCTGGGTGCCCTCGGGGGTGTGCTCGCCCACCCAGTGCGGCCGCAGGCGCCAGAACAGGTCGGGCGCGGCCACCACGTAGCCTCGCGAGGCCAAGTCGGCGGCGACCTTCTCGATGTACGGGCCCACGCCGTAGATCTCCTGCACCAGGAGGATGCCGGGGCCGGAGCCCGAGTCGGGCAGCCAGACGCGGACGTCGAAGGAGCCGTCGTGGGCGGTGATCTGATCTGTACGGGTCTGCATGTCCACCAGCATCGCTCATAGCGCGCGCCGCGATAGGGCGAGACGATGCGATCGACAGGTTCCGTGTCCCCGGAACTCCCTGTTGTCCACGAGCGGCTCCGCGATCTATACCGGGAGGCGAGGGAGAGATGAGGAGACCGTTGTGCTGACCCATTTCATCGGTGGCCAGCCGGTGGCCGCGGGCAAGGCGTTCCCCGTCCATGACCCGGCCACCGGCGCGGTGATCAGGCAGGTCCACGAGGCCGACCCGGAGGTGGTCGACCGGGCGGTGCGGGCTGCCAGGGAGGCGGCCCGCGACTGGGCGGCGATGCCTGTCGGCGAGCGCGCCGGGTGGATGCGGCGGCTGGCCGAGGGCATCGAGGCGCGTTTCGACGACCTGGTGGCGGCGGAGATCGCCGACACGGGCAAGCCGCTCGACCAGACCCGCACCCTCGACATCCCGCGCGGCATCGCCAACTTCCGCGCCTTCGCCGAGATCGCCGCCCAGCGCCCCGAGGACGCCTTCCACCTGTCGGGCATCCTGAGCTACACCATCCGCAAGCCGCTCGGCGTGGTCGCGGTGGTCGTCCCGTGGAACCTGCCGTTCCTGCTGATGACCTGGAAACTGGCGCCGGCCCTGGTCTCGGGCAACACGGTGGTGGTCAAGCCGTCGGAGCAGACGCCGGGCTCGGCGGCCGTCTTCGCGGAGATCTGCCAGGAGACCGGCCTGCCGCCCGGCGTGGTCAACATCATCTTCGGGTACGGCTCCGCCGGCCAGCTCCTCGTCGAGCACCCCGGGGTGGACGCCGTGACGTTCACGGGCTCCACCGGCACCGGCACGGCGATCATGAAGTCGGTGGCCGACCGGGTCAAGCCGATCTCGTTCGAGCTGGGCGGCAAGAACGCGGGCCTGGTCTTCGAGGACTGCGACCTCGACAAGGCGGTCGAGGGCACGGTGCGGTCGGTCTTCACCAACGGCGGTCAGGTCTGCCTGTGCACCGAGCGCATGTACGTGCACCGCTCGATCTTCGAGGACTTCTGCGTCCGGCTGGCCGTCCGCGCCCAGGAGGTGGAGCCCCAGCCGATGATCTCGGCGGAGCACCGCGAGAAGGTGCTCTCCTATTACGCCTTGGCCCGCTCGGAGGGAGCCAAGGTGCTCGCAGGAGGCAGTGTCCCCGTGTTCGGCGATCATCGCGATTCCGGTTATTTCGTGGAGCCGACGGTGGTGACAGGCTTGTCTGAATGGTCGAGGTTCAACAGAGAAGAGATCTTCGGTCCCGTGTGCCACGTCGCCCCCTTCGACAGCGAGGCCGAGGCCGTCGACCTGGCCAACGGCAGCGAGTACGGCCTGGCCGCCACGCTGTGGACCACGAACCTCGACCGCGCCCACCGCGTGGCCCAGCGCCTGGAGGCCGGGCTCGTCTGGGTCAACACCTGGTACCTGCGCGACCTGCGCACCCCGTTCGGCGGCGTGAAGCTGTCGGGCATCGGCCGGGAGGGCGGCACCAGGTCACTCGACTTCTACTCAGAACCCACCACGATCACCATCAAACTGGAGCAACCCGATGCATGACGAATGGTCCCAGGCAGTGGACGCGCACGCCCAGGCGGCCGAGCGGCTGGCGGAGGCGGCGCGCACGGGCCTGCCCTGCGCTCCGATCAGGGACCTGGTGGGCACGGCGGCCGACGCGTACGCCGTGCAGGAGCTGGGCACGAAGCAGGCGCTCGGCGCGGGGCGGCGGCTCGTCGGCAGGAAGATCGGCCTGACGAACACCACGCTGCAGCAGCAGCTCGGCATCGACCAGCCCGACTTCGGCATGCTCTTCGCGGACATCTGCTACGTCGACGGCCAGCCCATCCCGCCGGACCGGTTCCTGCAGCCCAGGGCCGAGGCCGAGGTCGCGCTGGTGATCGGCGCGGACCTGAAGGGCGGCCCGTTCACGGTGGCCGACGTGATCAGGGCGGTGGACTTCGCGCTGCCGGCCATCGAGATCGCCGACTCGCGGATCGCCGGCTGGGACATCAGGCTGGTCGACACGATCGCCGACAACGCCTCCTCTGGCGCGTTCGTGCTCGGCTGCACGCCCGTCCCGCTGCTCGGGCTCGACCTGCGGGCGGCGCGGATGACGATGACGCGGGGCGACCAGGAGGTGTCGGCCGGCTCCGGCGCGGACGTACTCGGGCACCCGCTCAACGCCGCCGTCTGGCTGGCCACCCGCCTGGGACGCACCGACTACCCGCTGCGGGCCGGCGACGTGGTGCTGACCGGCTCGCTCGGGCCGGTGGTGCCGGTGGAGCCGGGAGACGTGTTCGAGGCGCGGATCGAGGGCCTCGGCCCGGTGCGGGCGGTGTTCGGCAAGTGAGCCCGCAAGTACGGCCGAAGGCCATGCGCGTGCCCGGCAAGGCCACCCCGCGAGGCAGGTTCCCTCACGTCAAGCGGGCCGGTGACTTCCTGTACGTCTCGGGCACGAGCTGCCGGCGCCCCGACGACACGTTCGTCGGCGTCGAGGTGGACAAGCACGGCGCGACCAGCCTGGACATCCGCGCCCAGACCAGGGCGGTCATCGAGAACATCGGCGACATTCTCAAGGCCGCGGGCGGCTCGCTCGCCGACCTGGTGCAGATCACCACGTACCTGGTGAACATGAACGACTTCAAGGGCTACAACGAGGTCTACGCCGAGTTCTTCGACGAGGAGGGGCCCACCAGGACCACGGTCGCGGTGCACCAGCTCCCGCATCCGCACCTCCTCATCGAGATGCAAGCCGTCGCCTACCATCCTCAGGAGCTGTCATGATCCCGCCCATCGACTTCACCAAGTGGATCGACGAGCACGCCCACCTGCTCAAGCCGCCCGTCGGCAACAAGGTGGTCTTCGAAGGGGCGAACGACTTCATCGTGATGGTGGTCGGCGGGCCCAACTCCAGGACCGACTTCCACGTGGACCCGTACGAGGAGCTGTTCTACCAGGTGCGCGGCAACATGCACGTCAACGTCGTCACCGGGAACGGCCCCGAGACGGTGCACATCCGCGAGGGTCAGATGTGGCTGCTGCCGCCGCGCGTGCCGCACTCGCCGCAGCGGCCTGAGGCCGGGTCGATGGGGCTGGTGGTCGAGCGGATCCGGCCGGAGGGCGAGCTGGAGAAGTTCCAGTGGTACTGCATGGAGTGCGGCGCGCTGGTCCACGAGGTCGAGCTGCAGGTGCGCGACATCGTCAAGGACCTGCCGCCGGTGTTCGAGGCCTTCTACGGCGACGAGAAGGCCCGTACCTGTGGCGGATGCGGCGCGCTGCACCCTGGCAAGGGCTAGATGGTGATCGGCGTCCACCCGCACCACGCGCCCGAGGGCCGGCCCGGGCGGGGCCGGTCCAAGGCGCACCTCGGCAGGTTCAGCGTCGACTCTGCCGCCTTCGACGAGCGCGCCGCGGCTGCTCGCCGACACTCTCGGGGAGGAACATGTGATGCTCGGCAGCGACTTTCCCTACCCGCTGGGCGAGTCACCCTCGGGTGACCTGATCCGGCGAGCCGGCTTCCTGTCCGGTACGGCCCGCGCGAAGCTGCTCGCAGCCGGCGCCGAGGCGTTCCCGGGCTGAAGGGAGCTCCCCCATGCGCGCACCCGTGCTGGGGCTGCCCGTGGTTGGACTGGCGGTGCTGATGGCCGCCGGCTGCGGCGGCACCGTCCCGCCGCCCGACGAGGACACGCTCCCGGTCAAGCTCGGCGCGATCATCTCACAGACCGGCGTGTACGCCATGCTCGGCGACGACATGGAGACCGCCATGCGGCTCTACCTCGACGACCACGGCGGCCGCCTGGGCGGCAGGGCGGCCGAGTTGCTGGTGGCCGACGACGCGGGCAACTCGGAGCAGGGCAGGAAGGAGGCCAGGCGGCTCATCGACGACGCCGGCGTCGACCTGCTCACCGGCCTGATCGCCTCGCCCGTCGCCGTGTCCGTGGTGGACGAGGCCGCGGGCCGGACGCCGGTGGTGGTCGCCAACGCCGGCTCCGACGAGCTGGACGGCCCGAACGTCTTCCGCGTCTCCTACCGCAACCACGACCACGGCCGCGCCGCCGGCCGCTACGCCGCCGAGCGGTACGGGCGGCGCGGCGTGGTGCTCATGGGCTCCGACTACTCGGCCGGCGTCGAGACGCTCGACGGCTTCGCCGAGGGGTACGGGGCCGAGCCGCTCAAGCGCATCCTGACCCCTTACGGCCGGGTCACGGACCTCAAGCCGTACTTCGAGCAGATCCCGCCCGAGGCCCGGCTGCTGTTCGCGTTCTACGCCGGCGGCGAGGCGGTCGCGTTCGCCAGGTCGTACAAGCAGCTCGGCTACGACACCAGGATCGAGCTGCTGGCCTGCATGAACCTCACCGACGAGGACGTGCTGCGGGCGGTCGGCCCCGACGCGGAGGGCATCACGAGCGTCGGCATGTACTCGCCCGCGCTGGACAACCCGGACAACGCCGCGTTCGTCGCCAGGTGGCGGACCAGGACGGGCCGCAACCCGTCGGCCGTGGCCCTGCAGAGCTGGGACGCCATGCGCCTCATCGACGCGGCCCTGGCCAGGGGCGGCGACCTGACGCGCGCGCTGGGCGAGGTGGGCGAGCTGGCGGGCCCGCGCGGCAGCTTCCGTCTGGACGAGACGCACAACCCGGTGCAGAACTGGTACGCCCGTCAGTACGAGAATGGTGTGAACAGGGTGATAGCCACCATCCCTCCATGACGGGAGTGACCTTGGATCGCGACCAGTGCCTCGCGCTCGACGCAGCGGACCCGCTGCGGCCGTTCAAGAACGAGTTCGTGCTGCCGGAAGGGGTGATCTACCTCGTCGGCAACTCGCTCGGCGCGCTGCCCCGGCGCACGGCCGAGCGGGTGCGCAGGACGGTCGAGGACGAGTGGGGCGCGCAGCTCGTCGGCGGCTGGAACCACGCGGGCTGGTACGACCAGCCGCTCGCCCTGGGCGACCGGATCGCCCCGCTGATCGGCGCGGGCCCCGGCCAGGTCGTCGTGGGCAACAGCACCTCGATCGCGGTCTACCAGTCCGTGGCGGCGGCGCTGCGGCTGCGCCGGGAACGGCGCGTGATCGTCTCCGACACGCGCAACTTCCCCACCGACCACTACATGGTGCAGGGGCTGGCCGCACTGCTGGGCGACTACGAGCTGCGCGACATCGGCGAGCGGCGCTTCGACGACGCCGCCGTGGTGCTGCTGTCGGAGGTGGACTACCGCACCGGCGCCCGCCAGGACGTGCCCGCCGTCACCGCCGAGGCGCACGCCGCCGGCGCGCTCATCGTGTGGGACCTGTGCCACAGTGTGGGCGCCATGGAGGTGGACGTCTCCGGCGCGGACTTCGCCGTGGGCTGCACCTACAAGTACCTCAACGCCGGCCCGGGCGCGCCCGCCTTCCTCTACGTCAACCCGCGCCACCAGGCCGCCGCCGAGAACGTGCTGCCCGGCTGGCACGGCCACGCCGAGCCGTTCGCGTTCGAGACCGGCTACAGGCCCGCCGAGGGGGTGCGGCGGTTCGCGGTGAGCACCCCGCACGTGTTGTCGTTCGCGGCGCTGGACGCGGCGCTCGACGTGTGGGAGCGGGTGCCGATGGCGCAGGTCAGGGCCAAGAGCATGGCACTGGGCGAGCTGTTCGTGCAGCTCGTCGGCGACCGGCTCGAACTGGCCTCGCCCGCCGACCCGGCCGCGCGGGGCAGCCAGGTGTCGCTGCGCCACCCGGACGGCTACCCGGTGATGCGGGCGCTGATCGACCGGGGCGTGCACGGCGACTTCCGCGCGCCCGACGTGCTCAGGTTCGGCTTCGCGCCGCTCTACATCGGCTACGCGGACGTGTACGACGCCGCCACCACGCTGCTGGAGGTGCTCGACAAGGAGCTGTGGCGCGACGACAGGTACGCGACCAGGCTGGCCGTCACCTGAGGTCGAGCTCCTTGATCGCCCGCTTGGGCGCGATGGCCCGGTAGCTCTCCTCCACCCAGTCGAGCAGCACCTCGGTCTCCGGGAGGCGGGACAGGAACGGCACGGTCACCCAGCCCGCCTTGCCCAGCCCGTAACCGCTGGGCGCCGCGCCCTCGACGGTCAGCGCGTGGCCGTGCGCCTCCGACAGCAGCTTCACGCCGAACGTCGGATCCCACTTCTCCGTCCGCTCGTCCAGGCCGAGGAAGAGGAAGACCTTCTTGTTGACCTTGATGACGGTCTCGCCCCAGGGATGATCCTCGTGGGTCTCGGGCAGCCCGAGGGCGAACGCGCGCAACTCTTGCCTGACGTCGTGCCAGTCGTCGCTCATGCTCCCGACCCTAACCCGGCCGGCGGAACTCTTCGAGCCTGCGTTCGATAGCGGCCCTGATGCGGTCGCGGGCCTCCATCCGGGGGACGCCCGCCATGAGCAGGCTGTCGTAGTCGGTGTCGAGATGGCGGATGGAGGCGATCACGGCGAGCGTGATGGCGTTCTCGTCGAGCGCCCTGGCCGCCGCCGACCTGCCCACCCGGCCGCTGCCGCGCTGGCCCGCGTGCTCGGCGATCTCTCGCGCCCGCGCCTGCGGGCAGCCAGGGAACAGCCGCGCGATCTCGGCGGCCATCGCCGACTGGTACTCGACGTCCTGCTCCGCCCTGCGCTCGCGGTCGCGCTCGCGGCGGCGCAGCCGCACCTCCTCGTCGGCCAGGCAGCGCTCCTCGGCCGCGGCCAGCGCCGCCTCCTCCACCAGCAGGCCCATCCGCTGGTAGACCTTGCGCCGCCGGTTGTACCGGACGACCACCGCCGACAGGCCGCTCTCCTGCTTGGCCCGGCGGCTGAGCGCCGCGTTGCCCGACGGCAGGAACACCAGATGGTCCATGTCCGCGCAGGTCAGACAGTGCGGCCGGTCCTCCTCCACGATCAGGTAGGGGCCGGTGTCGCCGCAGGACGCGCACGTCCACGCCTCCAGCGGGCTCACCGCCACCAGGTCGGGCGCCTTGCTCTGCGCCTCGGTCAGCCTGCGCACCCTGGCCTCGCTCAGGTCGGGCGAGAGCCAGTGCACCCGGAACGGCTCCTGCTCGGGCCCGGCGGTGAAGCGCAGCTCGCGGCGGTCGCGGGTGCCGGCCACGTACGGGGTGTCCACCGGCCGCAGCCCCTTGGCCCGCGCCCAGTCACGCAACAGGCCGGCCGCGGTGAGCAGGCGGTCCTCGTCCACGGCGGCCAGCTCCGCCAGCGTGGCCGCCCTGCCCTGCCGCCAGGTGTCCACGTGCCTGGAATGCAGCCAGCGCAGGCCCGTCACCACGTCGATGAACGTCACGTACTTGCGGGTGGTCAGCGCGATCTCGGCCGCCTCCGCGACCCGCCTCGCCAGATTCGGCTTGCTCACCGTCCAAGTTTGTCGTGAGATGGCGAGCCCCGAAGCTTCCCTTGGGACACTTACGGCAAGTAACTCCTCTGGATTCGGGCCCTGGAGGAAATCGTGCGTCTGTTCTGGCCTGCGCTGCTCATGCTCACCGCCTCGTGCGGCGTGGCCGAGGAGGGCGGCTCGCAACCCGTCGTGACGGGAAGGTTCGGCAGCAAGCCGAACGTCTCCATACCCCAGGGCAAGCCCGGCCGCACGCCGCGGATCACCGTGCTGTCCGTCGGGAACGGGCGCCGCACGGTGCCGGGCGACGTGGTGCTCGCCGACGTGGACATCCGGCGCTGGTCCGGCAACCGGCCCTACCTGAGCACGCACGACGGCAACCAGCCCACCACCGTCGTCTTCGACGGCAGGCAGGTGGCGGAGACGTGGCGGCAGTCGCTCATCGGGCGGCCCGCCGGCAGCCGGGTCATGCTCGTCAGCCCGGCGGGGGAGGCCATGGGGCCGAACGTGCCGCTGACCGGCGTCTCGCCCGCCGACACGCTGGTGCTCGTCTTCGACATCCTGGGCGGCTACCCGGCCGACGCCCGGCTCGTCGGCCGCACGCTGCCGGTCATCCCCGCCGACCTCACCCCCGCCGACCCGCCGCGCACCCTGATCGACGGGTCCGGCCACCCGGTCGTGGCGGGGTCCCGGGTGGTCATCCAGTACGTGGCCGCGTCGTGGCCGTCCCGGGCCGTCGAGGACTCCTCCTACCGGCGGGGCGGGCCCAGCGCGTTCACGCTGGAGGCGGGGTCGGTGCCGGAGTCCTGGGTCGGCGCGCTGGCCGGGCGCCGGGTCGGCAGCCGGGTCGCGGTGCCCGCGCCCGGACAGAAGCCCATGCTGTACGTGATCGACATCCTCGACACGATCACGCGCGCGTAGGCCGGGCGGCACCTCTCGCTGCCCGGCCTGCCCCCAGGGTGTGGCCAGGGCGGTCAGGGGCGGGACACGATGCGGCGGACGAAGCGCCTGAGCCGGGAGGCCGGAGGGGGCGTGCCGCGCAGCAGCTCCAGCGACTCGCCCGCCGAAGGCCGCTTGGCGGGGGAGTGGTCGAGCATGCGCCGCACCACCTCGGGCACGTCGGGCCCATGGGCGTCACCGCTGGTCGGCAGGTGACCGGTGAGGAGCTGGAAGGCGATGACCCCGGCCGAGTACACGTCGGAGGCGGTCGTCATCAGGTCGGGCCGCTCCTGGCACTCCGGCGCCACGTAGGCGGCGTCGAGCACGATGCCCAGCTCGTGGGCCACGGTGTAGTTGCGCGGCCCGGGCTTGGCGTAGTCGAACCCGGTCAGCACCGCGTGCCCGTCGTCGGTGACCAGGACGGCGGCCGGGGTGAGGGCCCGGTGAACGACGCCGTGGGCGTGGGCGTGGGCGAGGCCGCGCAGCAGGTCCTGGATCAGGCCGAGCGGCGCGTACTTGCCCAGCGCGAGGTGCAGCGCCTCGCCGTGGACGTCGTCGAGCACCAGCACGAAGCGGCTCTCGTCGTCGATGGCGAAGAAGTCGCGGGAGCGCACCACGTTCGGGTGCGGCGGGATCCTGGCGAGCGTCTGGTAGGCGTTGGCGATGCGCTGCCGCTCGGCGGCCCGCGCCTGCTGGTCGGCCAGCGGGTCGGCCTGGTAGACGCGCAGCAGGACGGTCTCGCTGCCGGGCAGCGTGACGTTGAACGCGCGGTACTCGGTGACCTTGGCGTCGCCGCCGAGCTGCTCCTCGACCTCCCAGTTGCCGTAGCGGGGCGGGGCGGTGCTGCGGCGCACGGTCTGGTTGAGCGCGTCGAGGATCGCCGTGAGGTACGGCCGCGCGTCGGGGCTGCAGCCGCGCCTGACCCGGGAGGTGTCGCTGAGGGTGGCCAGCAGGCCGGGCAGGTCGGTGACGTTGACGGCGTCGCGCCCGGCGGGGTCGACCAGCTCGGCGTCGGGCGAGGTGAGCACGACGAGGCTGTCGACGTAGACGCGTTCGAGCTGGGTGGCCCTGGACACCAGCAGGCCCTTGAGCGCCTTGGCGGTGCCGCGCAGCTTGGTGACCGGCGAGCCGAACGCCTCCCTGCGGGGCGGGAACCAGCGGGTGCCGGACACCTCGATGCGGCCCCTGGTGCCCTTGACGTCGACCACGACGAGGGAGTGGCCCGTCAGCACGAGCAGGTCGACCTCGAAGACGTCGTGGCCGCGCGGGACCTCGACGTTGTGCAGCAGCAACCAGTCGGCGGGCGCGCGGTCACGGAGATAAGCGATCACGCGCCGTTCGGCGTCGTTGACCGGACGTCCTCCGCCGACGATCTCTGCCATGCGGTCTATCCTTCCATGGGAATGGATTGACAGCATGTTGTCGTAATGACAAGATGTTGTCATGCAGAAAATCGTTCATCACGCCGTCTACGACACGCTCGCCGACTGGGAGACCGGTCACCTCACCGCACACCTGCGCAATGGCAACTACCAGCGCGAACCGGGCGGCTACGAGATCGTCACCGTCGGCCTCACCACCGACCCGGTGGTCACCATGGGCGGCCTGCGCCTGACCCCCGATCTCGCCCTGGCCGACCTCTCCCCGGCCGACAGCGCGCTGCTCGTCCTGCCGGGGGCCGACCTCTGGGACGCGGGAGACTCGCTGGTGCCGTTCGCCCGCAAGGCGCGCGCGTTCCTCGACGCGGGGGTGCCCGTGGCCGCGATCTGCGGCGCCACGGCGGGGCTGGCCCGCGAGGGGCTGCTCGACGAGCGCGACCACACCAGCGCCGTGGCGCAGTACCTCCAGGCCCAGGAGGGGTACGGCGGAGCCGCCCGCTACCTCGACCGGGACGCGGTGCTCGACGGCGATCTGATCACGGCGGGCCCGACCGAGCCGGTCGCCTTCGCCAGGGAGGTCTTCCGCAGGCTCGACGTCTTCCGTCCCGAGGTGCTGGACGCCTGGTTCCGGCTGTTCGCCAGGAGCGACGCCTCGGCTTTCGAGGTGTTGATGGCGGCGTGAGCGAGAGCGGCGAGTTGTTGTCGGGAATGGCGCTGGGCGCCTTCCGGCTCAACGGGCAGTTCCTGCACGTCGCGGAAGAGCTGGCGCGGCCGTCGGGAATGACAGCCGCGTGGTGGCAGGTGCTCGGCGCGGTCCTGGGTGAGCCGCTGCCCGTCGCGGGGATCGCCAGGGTGATGGGCATGACCAGGCAGGGCGTGCAGCGAATCGCGGACCTGCTCGTGGAACGGGGGCTGGCCGAGTATCGGCCCAACCCCGCGCACCGGCGGGCCAAGCTGCTGCGGCCCACGCCCGCCGGCCTGGCGGCGATCGCCACGATCGACCCCGGCCACCAGAAGTTCGCGGACCGGCTGGTGCGGGAGCTGGGAGTGGAGGACGCCAGGCAATGCCTGGCGGCGCTCCAGCGGCTGTCGGCGGCCCTCGACCGCCTGACCGAAGAATCGTAACGCGCCTCCGGCCGGCAAACACACCGGCGCAGATAGAGTCGTCAAAGAGCCGGTCGATCTTTGTCCAAAGAGCGGTGAACGAATTCCCCGTGGACGTCTGGCCGGCGCGGAACACCGGTTGAATGCAGATCGTCGAAGTCCTGTGCAGGACGGCGCCGCGATGGCCCGGGAAAACCCGAGGCCAAAAAATAGAGGCGGCACTTTGACCTAGCCGAGGCCTTTCCGAGTTGCGGTTTTCGTCGCATCCCGTGAGGGTTATTCGCGGCACCTCACAGCCCTGCACGAACGACTATGGCGCCGGAATTCCGCGCCGATCCACGGAGGAAAGCAACCATGATCCGTCGTATTCTGGCCGGTGCCGCTATCGCGGCCGCCGCCTTCGGGTTCTCCGCGACCGCCGCGTCCGCCGACGTCGGCCCCAACGTGCGCAACGAGGGCGCGGACGTCATCAGCCAGTTCCAGATCATCGATGACGCGCTGAACCACGTGCTGAACCACTCGGCCAACAACATCGAGGTCCAGATCATCAACATCCTGGACGAGGTCAACGTCCCGCTGCTGAACAACAACCAGCCGACGGTCGGCAACCACAACAGCGACACCGAGATCAAGAACGGCAAGGCCAGCGCCGAGTAGGCCGGGGCGTCCACGGGCGAAGCAGGCGGCGGCCGGGCCCCGTGACCCGGCCTGCCCCTGCCCCTGCCCGTGCGCACGCGAAAGAGCCGGCGGTGGCGATCCGCGAGGCCATGGAAAGACTTAAGTACCGTCACCAAAAAATCGAGGCGGCTTCTTGACCTCCATGAGGCCTTTCCGGGTTGCGGGTTCCGCCGCCCGCCGCAATTGTTATTGGCGGCACCTCACAGCCCTGCACGAACGACTATGGCGCTGGAATTCCGCGCCGATCCATGGAGGAAAGCAATCATGATCCGTCGTATTCTGGCCGGTGCCGCTATCGCGGCCGTGGCATTCGGGTTCTCCGCGTCCGCCGCGTCCGCCGACGTCGGCCCCAACCCGTACAACGGCGGCCAGGCCATCCTGAGCCAGTTCCAGATCATCGACGACATCCTGAACGACGTCGCCAACCACTCGCTGAACGACCTCGAGGTCGAGATCATCAACATCCTCGACGAGGTCAACGTCCAGGCGCTGAACAACAACCAGCCCTCGGTCGGCGACGCCAACAAGGACACCGAGATCGAAAACGGCTTCTCCAAGTCCAACTAAGGCTTGAGACGCAGACGGGGGAGTGCGGCGGCACCGCACCGCAGCGGGCCGCGTGGCCAACCGCCCTCCTTCGTCCAGGTGCGCGAAAGAACTTGATCGTGGAGACTCGCGAGGCCACGGGGCGGCTTTCTGGGCACTGAAGCGTTCGGGGGCCGTACGTCCCCGGCGTGACCTGAAGAAGGTCCGCCGGGGACGTGCGGCAGACGCTTCCAGCCTTGTGCAGGACCGCCGGAAGAATCGTGAGTGACACGGACGCCGATATCCACGGACACCGATACTCAACGACGACTTCTCCGGTCGCCGAAATCCAGTGCCAAAGAATCCAAGCGCCTCCTTGACCTCCATGAGGGCATTTCGAGTTTGCCATCTCCGATGTCCGCCACGATCGTTGACAACGGCACCTCACAGCTATGCACGTATGAACCCGGCGCCGGTACTCCAGCGCCGATCCATGGAGGAAAGCAAACAATGATCCGTCGTATTCTGGCCGGTGCCGCTATCGCGGCCGCCGCCTTCGGGTTCTCCGCGTCCGCCGCGATCGCCGACGTCGGCCCCAACCCGAGCAACAAGGGCCAGGCTCTGCTGTCCCAGTTCCAGATCATCGATGACGCGCTGAACGACGTGCTGAACCACTCGGTCAACAACCTCGAGGTCGAGATCATCAACATCCTGGACGAGGTCGATGTCCAGCTGCTGAACAACAACCAGCCTTCCGTCGGTGACCACAACAAGGACACCGAGATCGAGAACGGCCAGGCCAGCGCCGAGTAGCTCGTTCCTGGTGAGTGGGAACGCCGGCCGTGGTGACTCGCGAGACCGCGGCCCGGCCTTCCCGGACACCGAAGCATTCGGCCGTACGTCCCCCGGCATTTCCGGGGGACGTACGGCAGGCGGCATGACGGACGCTCACCTCGCGACGTCACCGCGGCCCATGTCAGGCCGCACCACGCCGAGCAGGTCGGGCCTGTCCAGCGGATCGACCCGCACCAGTGCGCCGGTGTACGGCGCGTGCACCATCTGCCCGGCGTCCAGCGCCAGCCCCACGTGCTCAGGTCCCGGCCGTTTCGCGTCGCTGTCGAAGAAGACCAGATCGCCCGGCTCCAGCAGCTCTTCCGGCACCCGGACGCCCGAGCGCCACTGCTCCGTCGTGGTCGTGCCGATGGAGATCCCCGCCCGCGCGTAGGCGTACTCGGCCAGGCCTGAGCAGTCGAACCCCTTCGTCCTCGCGCCCCGCCCGATGCCGTACCCGGGCCCGTGCACCCCGCCTCCGCCCCACGAGTAGGGCACCCCGATCATCTCCAGCGCGGCCCTGAGGGCGATGCCGCCCGATGCCGCGGCCGCGGCCGGTGACGCGCACGTCCCCGACATCAGCGCGAACACGATCGCGCACACCGCGGCTCTTACCTGTCGTGTCCCTTTCTCCTTCATGGCACATCAGCGCTCCCGTTTTGAGCGGCGTCCGGGGGCATGACCGCCGACCTGTACGCAGTTGTCTTATCTGCGTCCTTTTCTCGCTTCTATTGCGATAAAACGCCATTGAACGGCTCGCACAATAAGCGGATATTTCGTGCTATTTGGATGCGTGGGATGGGGGCGGTCGCGCCTCGGGAGATCCACGGCAAGTTCGCCGCAGCCGCGCCCCCGCACGGCGTGTCGGTGCGTGACAGAACCGGCCTGACGGAGATGTTCAGGATTGTCCGAAAAATCAGTCATTTTCCTAGCAAAAATCCATCGGCAAACATCTGTCGTGTAGCCTGGATTTCGGGTCAAACCGCCGGTCCGTGCCGGCGGTCATCCCTGTTCGGCAAGACGACCCCCAGAGCGCGTGTTGGGGGGTGCGAGGAAGCGTGAGCGTCCAGGAGCGGCTGCTCTACCAGGACCAGCAGCTGACCATCGTGATGTCGGCGGCGCCGCCGGGGGTGCCGGCCGTCGCGCTCATCGGCGAGATCGACGCCTCCAACAGCCCCGTGCTGGCCACCACGCTGGCCGGCTGCCGGCAAGGCGCCTACCTCGTCGTCGACATCGGCGAGCTGAGCTTCATCGACGTCTCGGGGCTGCGCGTGCTCGTCATGCCCACCGTGCCCGTCTCACAGCGCTGGATCCGGCTGCACAACGTCACGCCGTACCAGCGGAGGCTGCTGCGCATGATGGGCTGGTTCTACCAGCCCAGGGACCACCCCGCGCCCCTGTAGGGCCGATCACCGCGGCCGAGGTGCCCAGGCCGCTGGGCCCGCCGAGCCGCCACCGCGGCGGGAGGTGGTGGCGCAGCAGCGTCGGCTCGTCGTAGCGGAAGCAGTCGCGGTGCCAGTTGAGTATCCCGGCCAGCCAGTTGCGCAGCTCGGTCACGTACGCGTCCACGTCGCGGCGCGCGCAAGCGTCGAGGCCGAAGTCGTCGCAGACGATCGGCAGCTCGTTGTCGACGATGTGCTGGAACTGCCGCACCCGCGACTCCTGCAGATCCCTGACGATGCCGAGCGCCGCCGGGTAGTCGCAGTCGAAGAAGCTCTGCACCACCAGCACGCAGTTGTGCACCTCGCCCTGGAACTCGATCTCCTTCTGGTACGAGAACACGTCGTTGATCAGCGTCCCGGCGTCCATCATCGCGTTCTCCAGCGCCACCACGGGCCCGCTGGCGTAGAACTCCTCCGGGATCCCCTTGGAGTGCCGCAACCGGCACAGGCTCATGGTGAGCTGGGAGCCGAAGGTCGCCCGGCGCATCTCCACGTAGTCCACCGGGTCGGGGATGTGGTGCGCGATCTCGCCGGCCAGCTCCCACAGCCAGCTCGCGCACATCTCCTCGACCGCCGCGCGCAGCTTGCCCCGGTCCTCGGGCGGCATCGGCCGGGTGGTCCGCGCCCATATGTCCGCCAGGCCGCGTTCCAGCGCGTTCGCGGGAGGCGGCGAAGGTGTGCCGTCGAGCGGCATGAACAGGCCGAACCGGTCCACGGTCACCTTGGCCGCCGCCAGGTTGCGGGTCCGGCCGAAGACGACGGGGAAGTAGTCGTCGCCGTACGTGCCCCAGGTCAGCCAGAAGGAGGCCAGGTCCAGCTCCTCGGGCGAGGCGTCGGGGTGCAGGCCCGCCGCGCACAGCGGCAGGTCGATGTCGATGAGCTTGGCCTCGTCCCACACGGCCGAGCCGGCCACCCCGCTCTGCGGTTCGAGCATGCCCATCGCCGCGGCCCAGCGCACGGTGTTGCGCCTGGCGGCGTCCAGGTGAGGGGAGAGCTTCAGGTCGTACGGCGCGGACAGCTCAGGGATCACCGACGGCCCCACCCGCCGGTAGGGCACGTGCGCGAAGTTCCGCAGCCGCTTGGCCCCCGACAGGTCCACCATCGAGCGCATGCCCAGCGGCCGGGTGGCCCGCGCCCGCTCGTTCATGTAGCGGCTGGAGCGCAGGTGCCACTCGTGCCCGCCAGACTGCCAGTCCTGCAGCCCCTTGACGTAGGCGAGCACGTCGGCCGCGCTCAGCGGATCGACGGCGTGCTCGGCGAACAGCGGCCCCAGCTCGAAGGCCGCCGTGTGCTCGAACTGCTGCATGCGCGAGGTCAGCAGGTCGTTGACCGCGTCGGCCGCCTGCTGCGTGCCGCAGCCGAGGAACTTCTCCAGCACCAGCACCCCGTTGCTCAGCTCGCCCTCGTCGCTCACCTCCCGCTGGTAGGAGAACAGGTCGTTACGCAGGTGCACGGCGTCGGAGAAAGCGTCCTTGAGCACCCGCAGCGGCCGCGTGCCCGCGAGCCCGGCCGGCACCTCGGCGCGCACGGCGTGCTCCACCAGCCCGGCCGACCAGGGGGCGCCGCCGACCTTGCGGCGCATCTCGATGTACTCGACCGGGTTCGCCACCCGGCCGGTGTTGATGTTGGCCAGCTCCCAGAGAGATTCGTTCAGCAGGTTGCGCGTGCTCTCCGCGAAGCGGCTCCGCCAGTCCAGGGACATGCTGGGCACCGTGCGCGGCCACAGGTCGGCCAATCCGGCCTCCACCGGGTTGGCCGGCTCCGGCACGGACAGGTCGGCGCCCATCGGCATGAAGCGGGCCAGGCGGCCCAGGTACTCCTTCCCGCCCCGCAGGTCGCCGGTGCGTTTGAAGACCTCGAGAAAATGGTCGTCGAAGAAGAAGACCCACACGTACCAGTCGGTGATCAGGCCGAGCTCCACCGCGTCGCAGTCGGGGTGCGTGTAGGCGCACATCAGCGGATAGTCGTGGGCGTCGAGGTCGGCCTCCTCCCAGACACCCGAGCCTTCGAGCATTCCCATGTCGCGCGCCCACTGCTTGGAGTGCACGCGGGCCGCGTCGAGATGCGGGTTCAGGCGGGCAGGGTAGGGCTGGTAGAAATCCGGCAGTTCAAACGGCTGGGACATCGTCACTCCTTCACACGTGTACCTCGACGTTCTCCAGGGCTCCGAGGGCCGCATGACGAGGATGGTGCTGCTCGCGCACGGCCTGGACGCTCGGCGGGCAGGTCGGCGCCCGCGTCATCCCCCCGCCGCCCGGCCCGCACCGTGAGGGCCGGACGGACGAGAGGAGCGCTGCGTCAGCCGTTTCTGCCGAGCTCGACGTCCTCCAGCACGCCGAGCGCGTCCGGTACCAGGACGGCGGCCGAGTAGTAGGCACTGACCAGGTAGGAGATGACGGCCCGCTCGTTGATGTTCATGAAACGGACCGACAGGCCGGGCTGGTACTCGTCGGGGATGCCCGTCTGGTGCAGGCCGACGACGCCCTGGTTCTCCTGCCCGGTCCGCATCAGCATGAACGAGGTGGTGCGGGAGCTGGAGACCGGGATCTTGTTGCAGGGGAAGATCGGCACGCCCCGCCAGGCCGGCACCCGGTGCCCGCCGACCTCGGTGGACTGCGGGTAGATGCCGCGCTTGCTGCACTCGCGGCCGAACGCGGCGATGGCCTGCGGGTGCGCCAGGAAGAACGACGGGTCCTTCCACACGGTGGACAGCAGGTCGTCGAGGTCGTCCGGGGAGGGCGGGCCCGAGCGGGTGCGGATGCGCTGGCCGAAGTCGGCGTTGTGCAGGAGGCCGAACTCCTTGTTGTTGACCAGCTCGTGCTCCTGGCGCTCGCGCAGGGCCTCGATCGTGAGACGGAGCTGCTGGTCGAGCTGGCTCATCGGCTGGTTGTACAGGTCGGAGACCCGGCTGTGCACGCGCAGCACGGTCTGGGCGACGCTCAGCTCGTACTCGCGGGGGGCCTGCTCGTAGTCGACGAACGTGCCGGGCAGCACGGCCTCGCCGACGTGTCCGGCCGACATGTTGATCGCGGCCTCGCCGTGGTCGTTCTGGTCGCGGTCGCCGCTGGTGCGCCAGGCCTCGATGTGCTCCCGCATCGCCTGAGCCTGCTCGGCGACCTCCTCGAAGTCCGCCTTGGACAGGGTGAGCAAGGTGGTCGCCGTCTTGGCGCGCGCGCTGTACTGGAACTCGCCGCCCTGGACCAGGGTCTGCTCGCCGAGGTAGTCGCCGTCGGCCAGGACGCCCAGGTTCTGGTCGTCGCCGTACGCGCCGCGCCCGACCTTGGCCACGCGGCCGTGGGCGATCAGCACCAGCTGGTCCACCTGGCCGCCCTCGGAGACGATCTCCTCATCCGGCTCCACCTCCCGCTGGGTGAAGCGGTCGGCCAGGGCTTCGAGCACCTCCATGTCGTCGAAGCCGCGCAACATCGGCAGCTCCGTCAACTCGGCGGGGATGACCCGCACCTCGGAGCCCGTCGTCGTGAAGGTGATCCGGCCATCTCCCAAGGTGTACGTCAGCCGCCGGTTCACCCGGAACACACCGCCGGAGCACTGCACCCACGGAAGCAGCTTGAGCAGCCACCGTGTGGTGATCTCCTGCATCTGCGGTGCTGTCTTGGTTGTGGTCGCGAGTTGTTTGGCGGCATCGGTACTGAGGCTGAGCTGCCCGTTGCCGTTCTCGGGCGCGGTTGAGTGGGTCGATTCGGTCATCGTGCTGCACCACCAATCTCGGTGTGGGCTCTAGCCCGGCTTTCGGTTGGATCGGAGTTCGAGCGGAAGGGAGAAGGTGAGGGTCTCCTCGGTCAGGGTCACCGGCTCCACGTCGGCGTATCCGCGGGCGGCCAGCCAGTCCAGTAACTCGCTGACCAGCCCCTCCGGCACCGAGGCGCCGGAGCTGACCCCGACGGTGGACACGCCGTCGAGCCAGCGCTCGTCGGCGTGCGCGGCCCTGTCGACCAGGTACGCCGCGCCCGCGCCCGCGGCCAGCGCGACGTCCACCAGCCGCTGGGAGTTGGAGGAGTTGGCGGAGCCGACGACGATGACCAGCTCGCAGCGCGGCGCGATGCTGGTGACCGCCTCCTGGCGGTTCTGGCTGGCGTAACAGATGTCGTCGCTCGGCGGGTCGACCAGGCCGGGATAGCGCTCGCGCAGCTTCTCCACGGCCTGCAGCGTCTCGTCCACGGCCAGCGTGGTCTGCGACAGCCAGCTCAGCCGCCCTGACTCGGCGGCCTTCAGGTCGCCGGGCCTGGCGGGGTCCACGACGTGGATGCGCTCCGGCGCCTCGCCGAGTGTGCCCTCGACCTCCTCGTGCTCGGCGTGGCCGATGAGCACGATCTCGTAGCCCGCCTCGGCCATCCGCACGGCCTCCTTGTGCACCTTCGTCACCAGCGGGCAGGTGGCGTCGATGGTGCGCAGGCCGCGCCGCGCCGCCTCCCCCTTCACCGCGGGTGAGACGCCGTGCGCGGAGAAGACGACCAGCGCGCCGTCGGGGACCTCGTCGAGCTCGTCGACGAAGATCGCGCCGCGGCGGCTCAGGTCGTTGACCACGAATGTGTTGTGGACGATCTGTTTACGCACGTAGACGGGGGACCCGAAGCGCCTCAGCGCCTCCTCCACCGTGATGATCGCGCGTTCGACGCCCGCGCAGTAACCGCGCGGAGCCGCGAGTAGTACCTGTCCCATGGTGGAAGACGCCCCTCACTTGGTGCGGTGCGCGAGCCGGTCGGCCATCATGGCCAGCACCGTGGCGGCCTCGGGCTTCAACTGGGCCTCGGCCAGCGCGGTCATGGCCTCGCGCACGCGTTCTTCGATCATTTGCTCGACCCGTGCCAGCGCCCCGGTGTCGGCGAGGATCTGCCGCACCTCGGCGGCGCGCTCCTCGTCCAGCTCCGGGTTGCCGTGCCAGGCCCTCAGGTGGTCGAGCTGCGCGGGGGAGGCGTGCTGCACGGCGTAGGCGTACATCACGGTCTGCTTGCCCTCGCGCAGGTCGTCCAGTGCCGACTTGCCGGTCTCCGACGACGAGCCGAACGTGCCCAGCACGTCGTCGCGGAGCTGGAACGCCTCACCCAGCGGCACGCCGAACCTGGAGTACGCGTCCAGCAGCTCCAGCGGAGCCCCGGCCAGCGCGCCGCCGATCTGCAGCGGCCGCTCGACCGTGTACTTGGCGCTCTTGTAGCGGATCACCGTCAGCGCCTCGGCCTCGGTCGCGCCCGTGCGGAGCTGGGCCAGCACGTCGAGGTACTGGCCGCTGATGACCTCGGTGCGCATGGCGTCGAACAGGTGGTGGGCGGCACGCAGCCGCGGCGCCTCCACCCCGCACGACGACAGCAGCGTGTCCGACCAGGCCAGGCTGAGCGTGCCGAGCAGGATGCCGCCCGCCCGCCCGAACGCCTCCGCGCCGGGCCCCTGGTGCAGGTCCGTCAAACTCCTGTGGACGGTGGCCTGCCCGCGCCGGAGCAGGCTGCCGTCCATGATGTCGTCGTGGATGAGCAGCCCCGCGTGGCACAGCTCCAGGGCGGCGGCGGCGCTGATGATCTCCTCACAGTCGTCGCCGCCGGCGCCGCGCCAACCCCAGTAACACAGCTGCGGGCGCACGCGTTTGCCGCCGCCGAGGATGAAGTCGGCCAGCAGCGTGTACGCGGCTTCGACGCCCGGGTCGGAGACCGGATTCCGCCACGAGTCGAGGAACCCGCTCAGCCGCCTGTCAATGCGTGAACCAAGGGAGTGCTGAGTGAAGCCCACCGGCATACGCACGGCTCCTTCTGGTCAGTCGGTCACTACCCCTAGTTACTCATTGAATACGGAGCGTGTAAAGTGTCTTTTGCGGCTCAAGCTTTCTTTTGCCACAGCAGTCCCACCATTTGGGGATGTCATGAAGACCCTGCTGCCCTACGTCTCCACCCCCGATGACCTGCGGTCGCTGCCCGCCGAGCTGCTTCCCGGGCTGGCCCGCGAGATCCGCGACTTCCTGATCGACAAGGTGAGCGCCAAGGGCGGTCACCTGGGCTCCAACCTCGGCGTCGTGGAGATCACGATCGCGCTGCACCGGGTGTTCGACTCGCCCGACGACGTGATCGTGTTCGACACCGGTCACCAGGCGTACGTGCACAAGATCCTCACCGGCCGCCGCGACGGCTTCGACACGCTGCGCTGCCGCGGCGGCCTGAGCGGCTATCCCAGCCGGGAGGAGTCGCCGCACGACCACATGGCCAGCTCGCACGCCTCCACCGCGCTGGCCTACGCCGACGGCATGGCCAAGGCCCGCAGGCTGCTCGGCGGCGACGCGCGGGCCGTGGTCGCCGTGGTCGGCGACGGCGCGCTCACCGGCGGCGTGGCCTGGGAGGCGCTCAACAACCTCGGCGCGGCCAGGGACCGGCCGGTCATCGTCGTGCTCAACGACAACGGCCGCTCCTACGCGCCGACGATCGGCGGCTGCGCCGACCACCTGGGCCGGTTGCGCGCCGGCCCCGGCGTCACCGTCTTCGAGAACCTCGGCCTGCGCTACCTCGGCCCCGTGGACGGGCACGACATGGAGGCGCTGGAGCAGGCCATGCGCACGGCCCGCGAGCTGCGCGCGCCGGTGGTGGTGCACTGCCTGACGCGCAAGGGCCTCGGCTACGAGCCTGCCGAGCAGGACCTCGACGAGCACCTGCACGCGATCCCCGTCACCGATCCGGCGACGGGCCGGCCGGTGTCGCCGCGCACCAGCACCTGGACGCACGCCTTCGCTCACCACCTGTGCGCGCTCGGCGAGCGGCGCCGCGACCTGGTCGCCATCACCGCCGCCATGCCGGGCCCCACCGGGCTGGCCGAGTTCGGCAGGCGCTTCCCCGAGCGCACCTTCGACGTGGGCATCGCCGAGCAGCACGCGCTGGCCTCGGCGGCGGGCCTGGCCATGAGCGGCCTGCACCCGGTGGTCGCCGTCTACGCCACGTTCCTCAACCGCGCCATCGACCAGGTGCTGATGGACGTCGCCCTGCACCGGCTGCCCGTCACGCTGGTGCTCGACAGGGCCGGCATCACCGGCCCCGACGGGCCCAGCCACCACGGCATGTGGGACCTGGCGGCGCTGTCCATCGTGCCCGGCATGCGGGTGGCGGCGCCGCGCGACGCGGTGCGGCTGGCCGAGCTGCTGGAGGAGGCCGTCGAGCACGACGGCCCCACGGCGCTGCGCTTCCCCAAGGCCGCGGCCGGGGTGGAGATCCCGCCCGCGGGCAGCGTCGGCGAGGTGGACGTGCTCTCCTCCAGCGGGCAGGACGTACTGATCGTGGCCGTCGGCCCGATGGCCGAGCCGTGCCTGAGCGCCGCCGCGATGTTGTCGGCCGCCGGCCTCGGCGTGACCGTGGTCGACCCGCGCTGGGTCATCCCGGTCTCCGCCGACCTGCGCAAGGTCGTCTGCGGCAGCCGGCTGGTCGTCACGGTCGAGGACGGCATCGCCGCCTCCGGAGCAGGCGCCCTGGTCCGGCAGGTCTGCGCGCAGGGCCAGGGCGTGCTCAACCTGGGCCTGCCGTGTGCGTTCATCGGCCAGGGCAGCCGCGCCGAGCTGCTCGCCGAGGCCGGGCTGACCGGCCAGGGCATCGCGTACGCCATCAGAAAGGAGCTGAACCGATGGCCGCTGTAGAGCTGGGGCTGCCGTCCGTCCGCCGTCCCCGCAGAACCTCCCGCCAGGTCATGGTGGGCGACGTGCCGGTCGGCGGCGACGCCCCCGTCTCGGTGCAGTCCATGACCACCACGGTCACCTCCGACGTCAACGCCACGTTGCAGCAGATCGCCGAGCTGACCGCGGCCGGCTGCCAGATCGTCAGGGTGGCGGTGCCGTCGCAGGACGACGCCGACGCGCTGCCCGGCATCGCGCGCAGATCGCAGATCCCGGTCGTCGCCGACATCCACTTCCAGCCCAAGTACGTCTTCGCCGCGATCGACGCCGGCTGCGCGGCCGTGCGGGTCAACCCCGGCAACATCAAGAAGTTCGACGACAAGGTGGGGCAGATCGCCCGGGCGGCGGCTGCCAGCGGCGTGCCGATCAGGATCGGGGTCAACGCCGGCTCGCTCGACCCGCGACTGCTGGCCAGGCACGGCAGGGCCACGCCGGAGGCGCTGGTGGAGTCGGCGCTGTGGGAGTGCTCGCTGTTCGAGGAGCACGGCTTCCGCGACCTCAAGATCTCCGTCAAGCATCACGACCCGCGCGTGATGGTGGCCGCCTACCGGCTGCTGGCCGCGCGCTGCGACTACCCGCTGCACCTGGGCGTGACCGAGGCGGGGCCGCTCATGCAGGGCACGGTCAAGTCGGCGGTGGCCTTCGGGCTGCTGCTCGACGAGGGGATCGGCGACACGATCAGGGTGTCGCTGTCCGCGCCTCCTGTGGAGGAGGTCAAGGTCGGCATCCAGATCCTGGAGTCGCTGGGGCTACGGGAGCGGCGGCTGGAGATCGTCTCCTGCCCGTCGTGCGGGCGGGCCCAGGTGGACGTCTACACGCTGACCGACCGGGTGACGGCCGCGCTCGACGGGTTCCCGCATCCGCTGCGGGTGGCCGTCATGGGCTGCGTGGTCAACGGGCCGGGCGAGGCGCGGGAGGCCGATCTGGGCGTGGCCTCGGGCAACGGCAAGGGGCAGATCTTCGTCAAGGGCGAGGTGGTCAAGACCGTCCCCGAGTCTCAGATCGTCGAGACGCTGGTCGAGGAGGCCATGCGTCTCGCGGAGGAGCGGGAGTCCCGGGCCGGGGAGGGGGCTCCCCGGCCCGGGGGCTCTGGTTAGACCCGCGGGGGGCGGGCTGAGGTGAGGTCAGACCCGCTGCCAGAGTGCGGGCACGATCGGGGGCTCCCAGCCGACCTGCGAGGTGTGGCCTTGCAGGCAGCGGTAGGTCGCCCCGCCGTAGGTGACGGTGGCGCCGGTCGCGTACGCCGTGTTCGGCGCCCACGTGCCGCCCGGGTTGGTCGGCGTGACGGTCGGTGACGGGCCGGGGCCCTGGCCGGCCAGGCTCAGCCCGTACGTCGAGAGGATCTCGCCGACCGGCTGGAAGTACGTCGTCCCGCCCGAGCTGCAGTTGCCCGAACCGCCCGACGTCACGCCCTGGGCCTGGTCGCCGGAGATGAACGAGCCGCCGGAGTCGCCGGGCTCGGCGCACACGCTGGTCCTGGTGACGCCGCTGACCGTGCCCTGCGGGTAGGTGACGCTGGTGTTGAGCTGCTGCACCGAGCCGCAGTGCCACTGGGTGGTCGAGCCCGATCGGCAGACCGACGAGCCGGGCTGGGCCACGGCGGCGCCGCGGACGGGCAGGATGCCCGCGCTGTAGCCGTTCACCACGCCGACGGGGGTCCACTGCGTGTTGACCTCCACCCAGGCGTAGTCGTTGCCGGGGAAGGACGAGCCGCGGAACGTGCCCTGGGCCACCCGGTTGGAGCCCGTCGTGGTGGCGCCGGTGCTGCCGCAGTGGCCCGCCGTCACGAAGCCGCCCTGCGAGCCGGCCCGCGTCACGGAGAACCCGACCGAGCAGCGCGAGCCCGAGCCGATGTAGTAGGCGTCGCCGCCGCGCACGTCGTAGTAGGTGCGCGGCTGCTCGCCCGAACGGACCACGCGCACGGCCGAGGTGTCGGCGCCGCTGGCGCGGACCCAGGCCGTGGCCTTGGCGGGGGTGGAGGTGAGGACGACGACGGTGTTCTCGACGACGTCCACGTACCAGACGGGCGCGGTCCCCGGCGCCTGCGCGGCGGCCTGGTCGAGGGCGGCCTTGGCGCGGTCGAGGTGGCCGAGCGAGCGGCTGACGACGCGCGCCTCGACGCCGGCGGCGGTGATGCCGGCGACCTTCGACGGGTCGGTGGTGGCCGCGACCGGGGTGGCGGTGGGGCCGCTCACCCAGGTGCCGGCGTAGGCCGGGCCGAGCATGGCCCTGATCGCGGGCTCGACGCCGGCCGCGGCGGCCTCGTTGGCCAGCCGCTGCTCGGCCTGCTCGGCGGTGACGCCGAGGTCGCGGGCGAGCGCGTCGACCAGGCCGGGAGGGGGATCGGCCGCGATGGACGCGCTTGCCCGCGCCGCCTCGAAGAGCGAGTCGTCCTGCCGTGCGGCGTAGGCGACGGCGGGGACGGTGATCATGGCGACGGCCGCTAACGCGATGCCGGCCGTCAGGGTTTTCTTGGGGAGCATGGTGACTCTCCTCGTACTTGGGGGGTGCCGTCACCGTACGGGACCCGATACGAGGAGTGGTCGTGTCAAAAAACACCTATCACGGTGTTATGGCAGCTCCTCCTGAGCGAGCTCGAACGTCATCCCGTGGCTGCTGGTCACGGTGATCACTCGCCGTCCGAGCACCGTGCTCACCCGGCTGGCCACCTCCTGGAAGTTGCGCTGGCTGCCGGCGGTGTCGAGGGCGGCCAGGCGTACGGATCCCTTCTCCAGCAGTTCCCTGGCGAGCCAGTCCGTCATGGCCGGGAGGAATCTGGCCATCTCGTCGGCTGTGAGCGGCGTGGGCTCTCTGCGTGTCATGCGCGCAGTTTAGGGCGGTGCCCCCGGGTATGCGGCAGTCATGAAAGCAGTCACCTGGCACGGCAAACGGGACGTACGGGTCGAGGAAGTTCCCGACCCGGCCATCAAGGAAGCCAACGACGCTGTCATCAGGGTGACCAGCACCGGGATCTGCGGCTCCGACCTGCACCTGTACGAGGTGCTCGGGCCCTTCATGGCCGAAGGCGACATCCTCGGGCACGAGCCCATGGGCGTCGTCGAGGAGGTCGGAGCCGGCGTCTCGAACCTCAAGCCCGGTGACCGCGTGGTCATCCCGTTCAACATCTCGTGCGGCCACTGCCACATGTGCGGCATGCAGCTCTACGCGCAGTGCGAGACCACCCAGGTCCGCGAGCAGGGCATGGGCGCCGCGCTGTTCGGCTACACCAAGCTCTACGGGCGGGTGCCCGGCGGGCAGGCCGAGTACCTGCGGGTGCCCGAAGCGCAGTTCGGCCCGATCAGGGTGCCCGACGGGCCGTCGGACGAGCGCTTCCTGTACCTGTCGGACGTGCTGCCCACCTCCTGGCAGGCCGTCGTCTACGCGGAGATCCCCCACGGCGGCAGCGTCACCGTCTTCGGGCTCGGCCCCATCGGCCAGATGTGCGCCCGCATCGCCCGCCACCTCGGCCACCGCGTGATCGGCGTGGACGGCATCACCACCCGCCTGGAGATGGCCCGCCGCCACGGCATCGAGGTCATCGACGCGAGCGACGTGCACAACGTGCCCGACGAGATCCGGGAGCGCACCTCCGGGCGCGGCACCGACTCCGTCATCGACGCCGTCGGCATGGAGGCCCACGGCTCACCCGCCGCCAAGCTCGCCCAGACGCTCACCGGGCTGCTGCCCGACGCGATGGCCGCGCCCCTCATGTCGAACGCCGGCGTGGACCGGCTCGCGGCGCTCAACCAGGCCATCGACTCCGTCCGGCGCGGCGGCGTCATCTCCATCATCGGCGTGTACGGCGGCATGACCGACCCCATGCCGATGTTGCGCATGTTCGACAAGGGCATCTCGCTGCGCATGGGCCAGGCCCACGTCAAACGGTGGATCCCGGCGCTCATGCCGCTGGTCACCGACGACGCCGACCCGCTCGGCGTGATGGATCTCACCACTCACCGGATGCCGCTCGATCAGGCGCCGCAGGCGTACGAGATGTTCCAGAAGAAGGCCGACGGCGCCGTGAAGGTCATGCTTCAACCCTAGAGTTCGCAGCTCACAGGGTTTCGCGGGCCTCTCGCAGGGCAGCGGAGCAAAGCATGAGAGTCGTTGTGGTGGGAGCAACCGGGAACGTCGGCACCAGTGTGGTACGGGCGCTGGCCGCCGACGACAGGGTGACCTCGATCGTCGGGGTCGCCCGCCGGCTGCCCGGCTGGCAGGTCGACCACACCGACTGGCGGCAGGCGGACGTCGCGACCGCCGACCTCACCAGGATCTTCGACGGCGCCGACGCGGTGGTGCACCTGGCGTGGCTGTTCCAGCCCACCAGGGACCCGGCCGTGACCTGGCGGGCCAACGTGCTCGGCAGCATGCGGGTCTTCCGCGCCGCCGCCGAGGCCGGAGTGCCCGCGCTGGTGCACGCCTCCTCCGTGGGGGCGTACTCGCCGGGGCCCAAGGATCGGCCCGTCGACGAGAGCTGGCCCACGCACGGCTGGCCCGGCGCCGCGTACGGGCGCGAGAAGGCCTACGTCGAGCGGGTGCTCGACGTCTTCGAGCACGACCACCCGAACATCCGCGTGGTCCGCATGCGGCCCGGCTTCATCTTCCAGCGGGCCGCGGCCACCGAGCAGCGCAGGCTGTTCGCCGGGCCGCTCGTGCCGCGACGGCTCATCAAGGCGGGCCGGATCCCGTTCGTGCCGGACATCCCCGGGCTGCGGCTGCAGGCGCTGCACGCCGAGGACGCGGCGCAGGCGTACCGGCTGGCCGTCACCAAACCCGTGCGGGGCGCGTTCAACATCGCCGCAGACCCCGTGCTCGACCCGCACGACCTGGCCCGGATGCTGGACACGCGCACGGTGCGGATCCCGCGCGGGCTGGCCACCGCCGCCGTGACCGCAGGCTGGCACCTCCGCCTCATCCCCGCCGCGCCGGGGCTGCTGGAGCTGGCACTGCGCGTTCCGGTCATGAAGATAGAACGGGCCCGCGAGGTGCTCGGCTGGCAGCCGGGACACTCCTCGGAGGAGGCCATGCGAGAGCTGTTCGACGGGTTGCACGACGGAGCGGGCATGGACACCGCGCCGCTGGCGCCCGACGCCGGGCCGGTCGCGCGCGTGCGCGAGCTCGCGACCGGGATTGGCGGACGACCGTAATGACATGACCGTGTGTAGATTCCGCACACCGGGGAAGAGGAATGACCACGCGAGGTCCTGAAGCGCGGCCTGCGTGTCGATTGGACGACACGGAGGAGCGCATGCGTACCTTGATCGCCCAGAGCTTCACCCTTCAAGACGTGAGCAAGCTGCGCCACGTCGTCGCCGAGCAGGCCGAGACCTGCGGGCTGCACGGGCCACGGCTGGACGACTTCGTCCTGGCCGTGCACGAGAGTGTGGTGAACGCCGTCGAGCACGCGGGCGGCTGGGGGCGGTTCAAGCTTTACACCGTCGACGGCGTCATCTGCTCCGAGACGAGCGACCGGGGGGCGGGCATCCCCGAGTCGTACGTCAACGGCGGCAAACGCCCTTCCGACTCGTCCTACACCGGGCGAGGCATCTACCTGATCCGCCGCCTGTGCGACGTCGCCGACTTCCGCACCGGGCCCAGCGGCACCACCGTCCTGCTCACCATGCGGTTACCGCGCCGGTCGGGGCTGAACGCGCGCGGCAGCATGCGGCGCATCAGGGTCACCGCGCCGGGCGGGCGCCCCTTCGGCGGCTTCACCGCTTGACGGGGCCGGGCGTCCTTTCGGCGGCTTCACAGCCTGACCTGCGCCTGCACGGCCAGGTAGGCTCGAAGGGTGAGCGGCGAGAAGCTATCCCCCGAGATCATCTCCCCAGCCCGGCGCATCGGGCGGCGGGAGTTCGATTTCGAACGCCAGGTCGCCATCATGGCCATCGTCAACAGGACCCCCAACTCCTTCCACGACCAGGGCCGCACCTTCGAGCTCGACAGCGCCGTCGCCGCCGCCACCAAAGCCGTGGACGAGGGCGCCGACTGGGTCGACATCGGCGGCTTCGCCTTCAGCGCCGCCCAGGCGCAGATCGGGGTGGCCGAGGAGATCGACCGGGTGGTCCCCGTCATCGCCAGGGTCAGGGCCGCCACCGACGCCGTCATCTCCGTCGACACCCACCGGCCCGACGTCGCCGCCGCGGCCGTCGAAGCGGGCGCCGACGTCATCAACGACACCAACGGGCTGCGCGAGCCGGGCATGGCCGAGGTCGCCGCCGAGACCGGCGCCTGCGTCGTCGTCACCCACAGCCTCGGCGGGCCCGGACGGCGCGTCTTCCGGCCCAGTTACGCCGACGTGGTCAGCGAAGTGGCCGACTTCCTGCGCGAACGCGTCTCTGCCGCCCTCAAGGCCGGCATCGCGCCCGACAGGATCGTCATCGACCCTGGGCACGACCTGAACAAGAACACCTTCCACTCCCTGGAGCTGACCCGGCGGCTGGAGGAGATCACCGCGATCGGCTACCCGACGCTGGTGGCCCTGTCCAACAAGGACTTCATCGGAGAGACGCTCGACCGGCCGCAAGGGGAGCGCAAGGAGGGCACCATCGCCGCCAACGTGGTCTCCATTCTCAAAGGCGCCCGCATCCTGCGAGTGCACGACGTGGCGGCCACCGTCGCGTCCGTCCGGATGACCGAGGCCGTGCTGGGATGGCGCGGCCCCGTGGCGCCCAGCCACAACCTGGCGTGAGGAGGAAGCACAGGTGACCGACCGCAAGCCCATCGGGATGCCCTTCGAGAGCTGGATCGACCGGCAGATCAGGGAGGCGGAGGAGCGGGGGGAGTTCGAGGACCTGCCGGGCAAGGGCAAGCCGCTGCCCGGCGAGGGGCGGCACCTCGACGAGATGTGGTGGATCAAGCAGAAGGTCGAGAGCGAAGGGCTCTCGATGCCGTTGCCGCCCACGCTGGCGTTGCGCAAGGACGCTGAGGAGGCGCTGCGGCAGGCGCGGGGGGCACGGTCGGAGACTGAGGTGCGGCGGATCATCGAGGAGATCAACGAGCGGATCCGGAAGGCGATTCGTACGGGTTTGCCGGGGCCGCCGCTCAACCTGATGCCCTTCGACGTGGACCAGGTCGTCTCGGAGTGGCGCACAGCTCGGTCCTCGCAATAAGAGGCGCTACGCGCCATGCGGCCACTCGGGCAGCGCTTCCCAGGGGGGCTGCCGCCCCCCTTCGACCCCCCGAAACCCCGCTCGCTCCGCTCGCCCTCGCCCGCCCGAATCCCATGTACCGGCTTGGCCGTTGGGAGCCCACCCTGACCGTGGCACGGATCTCGCAATCGGAAGGCGCTTCGCGGTGCCCGGAAACTGGACGGCGGCTAGGGTCCTTGGAATCGCGAATCAGGAACAGACGGTCAGAGGACTTGCCTCTGGGCAGGGAAAGGAGCCCGGCATCCACAGCGGCACGGTGGCGGACGCCGTACGTCCTGAGCACGAAGAGGGGGCCCGGGCGGAAAGCCCGGACCCCCTCCGGTAGCTGAGGGACCCGGGTCAGGCGGGTCCCTCTGGCCGGTCGGGGGCCCGGGTCAGGCGGGTCCCCGGCCGGCCGGGTCCTTTCAGTTGATGAGCGGTCAGTTGACGAGCGGTCAGTTGATGGGCGGGTAGGCGTTGGCCAGGAGCTCGCGGAACTGCGCGGAGAACCACTGGCCGGACAGCGGCGCGCCGGACTTGGCGCCCGACATGTTGTTGCCGTTGAGGCTGTTGCCGGTGTAGGTCGGGTCGCACATCCGGTCGAACTTCTTGCCTTCGTCGTTCGGGATGTCGGTGCTGGCGCCGTCGGACTCGCCCGGGGGCTTGATCCAGACGTAGGCGTCGAAGCCGGCGGCCGGGCTGGCGGTCGGGCGGGTGCCCATGCCGGCGCCGCTCTGGTTGCACCAGTTGCCGGCGTGGATGCGCCGGTCGACGCGCGACTGGTTGACGAACTCGTCCACGTTGGTCGAGGTGCTCGTCCCGCCCGGGCGGGCGCTGCCGCCCCAGCCGTTGCGGGAGGTGTCGATCAGCATGCCGAGCCCCGAGCGGAAGCCCTTGGCGATGAGCGCGTTGCGCAGGGCGGTGGCGAAGGTCTGCTCGTCCACGTACCAGTTCCAGTCCACCCACTTGGACTGCCTGACCGAGGTGCTGCCCACCATGGAGTTGATGGTGAAGTACGGCTCGGAGGTGGCCGAGTAGTTGGCGGTGTTGACGATGAAGCCGTCCACGCTGTCGACGCCGGCGGTGGTGGCGGCGACGGTCTCGTGGAAGAGGTTCACGGACGGCTGGAAGTTCGAGTCCCAGCCCAGCCAGGCGTGGTGGGCGGCGTCGATGTAGGTGTAGACGTTCGGGATGGCGTGCAGCTGGTTGAGGGCGTAGCGGACGCCGTCACGGTAGCCACCGGCGCCGTTGGCCTCGCGGCACTTCTCGAAGGAGTTGAGGTTGGTGACGAGGTTCGGCAGCGAGTCGGGCTCGATGATCGTGACGATGCGCAGGCCGGCGTAGGCGGAGCTGCGCATGATGGCCGCGATCGGGTCGATGTACTCGGTCTTGTAGCGGTTGAACCCGTCCTGGGCGATGAGCAGCTCGCCGTTGGAGGCCAGCGCCGAGCAGTCGCGGTTGGGCAGGTTGTAGATGACGATCTGGATGGTCAGCGGCGCGGAGCCGTTGGCGGCGTCCTGCCTGACGGCCTCGTCGAGGTGGGCCTGCAGGCCCATCGCCCCGCCGGTGCCGGCGATGGCGGCGATGCGGTCCATCCACACGGCGGTGGAGGTGTTGGCGACCGCCGAGCCGCCGGGCTCGGCCGCGGCCCTGGCGCTCCAGTTCGGGTTCACGTAGCCGGTGGCGCCGGCGTACGGGTTCTCGACGTGGGTCGGGTTGGGGCCGCCGTCGTCGTCGGCCTCGGTGGCGGTGACCGTGCGGGAGGTCAGGCCGGTGGAGGCGACGGTGAAGGTGCGGCTGCCGTTCGTCGTGTCGGTGTCCTGCGCGGCGGCCAGGGTGACCGTCTGCGGGGTGTTCCAGTTCGACGTGGTGAAGGTCAGTGAGGCGCCGGAGCTGACGGTGAGGTTGCTGTCGCCGCTGCCGGCCGTCGTGGTGACGGTCACGCTGGAGCTGGGCTGGGCGGCCAGGCGCGCGGTGAACGTGCCGGTCGAGCCCTCGGGGACGGTGACCGAGGTCGGGGTGACCACGATCGACTGCTCGACGGTGCCGTCGTCGTCCACCTCGGTGGCGTTGACCGTGGCTCCGGTGACGCCGGTGCCGCTGAGGCTGAAGGCGGCGGTGCCGGCGGTGGTGTCGGAGTCCTGGGCGGCGGCCAGGGTGACGGTCTGCGCGGTGCTCCAGTTGCTCGGCGTGAAGGTGAGCGAGGCGCCGGAGCTGACGGTGAGGTCCGTGTCGCCGGTGGTGCGGGCGGTCGTCACGGTCACGTTCGAGCTGGGCGCGGAGGACAGGCGCGCGGTGAAGGTGGCGGTGCCGCCCTCGTTGACCGCCACGGCGCTGGAGGAGGTGACCACCGACGGGGTGGTCGGGTTCGTGCCGCCGCAGGTGGTGTTGTTGACGCTGAACGTCGTCGGGTTCGGGTTGGTGCCGGTCCAGGTGCCGTTGAAGCCGATGGAGACGGAGGCGCCGGTGGCCAGGCTGCCGTTGTAGGGCATGTTGGTGCCGGTCACGCGGGTGCCGGACTGGCTCCAGTTCGCGCCCCAGCCGGACGGCGTGTACTTCTGACCGGTGGTCGGGTAGTCGAAGGCCAGCGACCAGGAGCTCAGCGGGTCGCCGGTGTTCTTCAACGTGATGCTCGCGGTGAATCCGCCCTGACCAGGGCTGCTCGTCCACGAGTTGGCTGTGTAGGTCACGTCGCAGGCGACGGCGGCGTTCGCGGCCGTGCCCTGGCCGACGACGAGGCCTAAGGCCGCGACACTCGCGGCGGTCATGGTCACGGCCCATTTGCGAAGGCCGCGGTGGAGTCTCACGAGCGATCATCTCCAGTGCTAGATGGCTGGGAGCGCTCCCATGGTCTGCCGCGGCAGAGGCTGTGTAAATCGGCCCTCCGCCGAGAAGGCGGCCACCGCCCCGCATGCTCGTTGAATGCCCCGGAACGTGGATGAAACTTTCATCCTGGCCAGCCTGGTGAGAGGAAACACGAGGGTTACGACGACGCCATTCCGTTGACATACGCCGGAGGGCACCCACAATCCACTTTGGGAGCGCTCCCACACCCCTACTCCCATGGAGACCTCGTGAAGTACAGACCTCCCCTTCTTGTGACCCGCTTATCGAAACGCCTGGCCGTGGCTACGACTCTTGTCCTCGTGGCGGGTGTGACCTCGGCTGTCACGGCCGTGCCCGCCCAGGCGGCCGTGGCGTGCGACGTGACGTACGCGGCCAACCAGTGGACGAGCGGCCAGAACCAGGGCGGCTTCACCGCCAACATCACGCTGAAGAACACCGGCGACCCCATCACGTCGTGGACGCTGGCCTTCGACTACCCGACGACGGGCCAGAGGTACACGCCGTCCGGCTGGGGCGCGAACTGGAGCCAGTCCGGCACCCGCGTGACCGGCACGAACATGCCGTGGAACGGCAACCTGGCCACCGGCGCCTCCACCAACATCGGCTTCAACGGCACCTGGACGGGCAGCAACCCCAGCCCGACCTCCTTCAGCGTCAACGGCGTCACCTGCGGCGGCACAGGCACCGCGCCCACCGTGTCGCTGACCTCGCCGACCGCCGGCCAGACGTTCACCGCCCCGGCCACCGTGCCGATCTCGGCGAACGCCGCCGACGCCGACGGCACCGTCGCCAAGGTCGACTTCTACCAGGGCTCCACGCTGCTGGGCACCGACACCTCCTCGCCGTACAGCTACAACTGGCAGAACGTGGCGGCGGGCAGCTACTCGATCACCGCCAGGGCGACCGACAACGCCGGCCTGGTCACCACCTCGTCCCCGGTCGGGATCACGGTCTCGCCGAACACCGGCCCGGCGCTCGTGGTGAGCCCGACGACGGTGTCCGTGCCCGAGGCGGGCACCGCGAACGTCGGCGTGAAGCTGTCGCAGGCGCCGTCAGCGAACGTGACCGTCTCCGCGGCGCGCGTCAGCGGTGACACCGACCTCACGGTCTCGCCCGCGACCAGGACGTTCACGCCGTCCAACTGGAACACCGAGCAGACCTTCACGCTGTCGGCGGCCAACGACACCGACACGACGGCCGGCTCGGCCGTCTTCCGGATCAGCGCCACCGGCTACACCGCCGTGGACGTCACCGCCAACGAGGCGGACGACGACGTCGGCGGCAACAACGTGTACGTGCAGCGCTTCGTCGAGCTCTACAACGAGCTGCACGACCCGGCCAACGGGTACTTCTCGCCCGAGGGCGTGCCGTACCACTCGATCGAGACCTTCATGGTCGAGGCGCCGGACCACGGGCACGAGACCACGTCCGAGGCCTACAGCTACTACCTGTGGCTGGAGGCGGCCTACGGGCGCGTGACCGGTGACTGGTCGAAGTTCAACGCCGCGTGGGCCTCGATGGAGAAGTACATCATCCCGGCCACCGCCGACCAGCCGACGAACAGCTTCTACAACGCCTCGAAGCCGGCGACGTACGCGCCGGAGTCGAACACGATCAGCAACTACCCGTCGCAGCTCGACAGCGGCGTCACGGTCGGCACCGACCCGATCGCGAGCGAGTTGCAGACCGCGTACGGCACCCGCGACATCTACGGCATGCACTGGCTGCTGGACGTCGACAACACCTACGGCTTCGGCCGCTGCGGCGACGGCACCACCAGGCCCGCCTACATCAACACCTACCAGCGCGGCCCGGAGGAGTCGGTCTTCGAGACGATCCCGCAGCCGTCCTGCGACACCTTCGCCCACGGCGGGCCCAACGGCTACCTGGACCTGTTCACCAAGGACGCCTCGTACGCCAAGCAGTGGAAGTACACCAACGCCCCCGACGCCGACGCCCGCGCCGTCCAGGCCGCCTACTGGGCGCTGACCTGGGCCAAGGAGCAGAACAAGGCCGGGGACATCTCCGCCACCGTGACCAAGGCCGCCAAGATGGGCGACTACCTGCGCTACTCGATGTACGACAAGTACTTCAAGCAGCCCGGGTGCACGAGCACGTCCTGCCCGGCGGGCACCGGCAAGAACGCCTCGAACTACCTGCTGAGCTGGTACTACGCCTGGGGCGGCGCGACCGACTCCAGCGCCGGCTGGGCGTGGCGCATCGGCTCCAGCCACAACCACTCCGGTTACCAGAACCCGCTGGCTGCCTGGGCGCTGTCGAACGTGACCGAGCTCAAGCCGAAGAGCTCCACCGGCGCGGCCGACTGGAGCACCAGCCTGACCCGCCAGCTGCAGTTCTACACGTGGCTGCAGTCGGCCGAGGGCGCCATCGCCGGCGGCGCGACCAACAGCTGGGAGGGCCACTACGCCACGCCGCCCGCGGGCCTGCCGAAGTTCCACGGCATGACCTACGACTGGCAGCCGGTCTACCACGACCCGCCGTCGAACCAGTGGTTCGGCTTCCAGGCGTGGACGATGGACCGGGTGGCGCAGCTCTACTACGCCACCGGCAACGCCGACGCCAAGGCGCTGCTGGACAAGTGGGTGACGTGGGCGCTGGACAACACCACGATCAACGCCGACGGCAGCTACCAGATCCCCTCCACCCTGCGGTGGACGGGCCAGCCCGCGGGCAACTTCAGCGCCACCACGGGCATGCCGCCGGCCAACCCCGGCCTGCACGTCACCGTCGTGGACCACACCCAGGACGTCGGCGTCGCCGGCGCGTACGCCAAGGTGCTGATGTACTACGCGGCCAAGGCCAACCACGCCGAGGCGCGTGACACGGCCAAGGCGCTGCTGGACGGCATCTGGGACAACCGGGACGCGGAAGGCGTCTCGGTGCCGGAGACCAAGACCGACTACCAGCGCGTGGACGACCCGGTGTACGTGCCGCCGGGCTGGAGCGGCGAGATGCCCAACGGTGACGCGATCAACTCGAACTCCACGTTCCTGTCGATCAGGTCGTTCTACGAGGACGACCCTGACTGGCCGAGGGTCCAGGCGTTCCTGAACGGCACCGGCCCCGCGCCGGTCTTCAACTACCACCGGTTCTGGGCGCAGGTGGACGTGGCCGTCGCCCTGGCCGAGTACGGGCGGCTCTTCCCGTGATCAGAAAGGCAGCTCTCCTGGCTGCGGCGTCGCTGGTCCTGCCCCTCTCCATGGGGGCGGGGCCGGCGGCCTCTGCCGCGACCGCCGCTACGACGGCCGCCGCGACCGCCGCCGCGCCCGCCTTCGCGTACGGCGAGGCGTTGCAGAAGTCGCTGTGGTTCTACGAGGCCCAGCAGTCGGGCGCGCTGTCCGACTGGAACCGCGTCTCCTGGCGCGGCGACTCGGGCCTGAACGACGGCAAGGACGTGGGCGTGGACCTCACGGGCGGCTGGTACGACGCGGGCGACCACGTCAAGTTCGGCTTCCCGATGGCGTTCTCCGCCACCATGCTGGCCTGGGGCGCGGTGGAGTACCGCGACGCGTACGCGGGCTCCGGCCAGCTCACCCACCTGCTGAACAACCTCAAGTACGTCAACGACTACTTCATCAAGGCCCACCCGTCGGCGAACGTGCTGTACGGGCAGGTCGGCAACGGCGGCACGGACCACGCCTGGTGGGGCCCGGCCGAGGCGATGGCGATGAACAGGCCCGCGTACAAGATCGACGCGTCGTGCGGCGGGTCTGACCTGGCGGGTGAGACGGCGGCGGCGATGGCGGCCTCCTCGATCGTCTTCCGCCCGACAAATCCGTCGTATGCCGACACGCTGGTGACGCACGCCAAGCAGCTCTACTCCTTCGCCGACACGGTCAGGAAGAAGTACAGCGAGTGCGTCACCGACGCCTCCAGCTTCTACAACTCCTGGAGCGGCTACAACGACGAGCTGGTGTGGGGCGCGATCTGGCTCTACCGGGCCACGAACGACGCCGCGTACCTGGCCAAGGCCGAGAGCGGCTACGCCAACCTGGGCACCGAGCCGCAGAGCACCACCAAGTCCTACAAGTGGACGATCGCCTGGGACGACAAGTCGTACGGCGCGTACGTGCTGCTGCACAAGCTGACCGGCAAGCAGCAGTACCTGGACGACGCCAACCGCTGGCTCGACTTCTGGACGGTCGGCGTGAACGGCCAGAAGGTGGCGTACTCGCCGGGCGGCCAGGCGGTGCTGGACCGGTGGGGTTCGCTGCGGTACGCGGCCAACACCTCCTTCGCGGCGCTCGTGCACAGCGACACGATCACCGACGCCACGCGCAAGGCCCGCTACCACGACTTCGCGGTGCGGCAGATCAACTACGCGCTCGGCGACAACCCACGCAACTCCTCCTACGTGGTCGGCTTCGGGGCGAACCCGCCGAAGAACCCGCACCACCGCACGGCGCACGGCTCGTGGACCGACCAGATCACCAACCCCGAGCAGACGCGCCACACCCTGTACGGGGCGCTCGTCGGCGGCCCGCCCGACCCGAACGACGCCTACACCGACAAGCGTGACGACTACGTCATGAACGAGGTCGCCACCGACTACAACGCCGGCTTCACCAGCGCGCTGGCCAGGCTCTACAAGGAGTACGGCGGCGCCCCGGCGGCGAGCTTCCCCACCCAGGAGACCCCGGACGGGCCGGAGATCTTCGTCGAGGCCGGGGTGAACGCCTCCGGCACGAACTTCACCGAGATCAAGGCGCTGGTCCGCAACCAGTCGGCGTGGCCCGCCAGGGTCCTGTCCGACGGCTCGTTCCGCTATTACTTCACCCTCGACGGCTCGACGACCGCCTCGCAGATCAGCGTGTCGTCGGCCTACACGCAGTGCAAGGCGCCGACGCTGCACCAGGCGAGCGGCAGCACGTACTACGTGGCGATCGACTGCTCGGGCCAGGTCATCGCGCCCGCCGGGCAGTCGCAGCACCGCAGGGAGGTGCAGTTCAGGATCAGCAGCGCGGGGACCTGGGACCCGGCCAACGACTGGTCCTACGCGGGCATCCCGACCACGCCCGGCACGACGCCGGTGCGTACCGACCACATCACCCTCTACAGCGGCGCCACCAAGATCTGGGGTGAGCCGCCAGGTCCGGTGGAGGAGGACACGACCGCGCCCAGCAAGCCGGGCAAGCCCGCCGTCTCGGCGATCACGGGCTCCTCGGCCAGGCTGAGCTGGACGGCCTCCACCGACAACGTCGGCGTGACCGGCTATGACGTCTACCTGGGGTCCGCCAAGGCAGGCACGGCCACCACGACGACGTTCGACCTGAGCGGTCTCACCCCCGCCACGGCCTACACCGCCCACGTGGTGGCCAGGGACGCGGCGGGCAACACCTCGGCGCAGTCCGACGGCACGGCGTTCACCACGTCGGGCACCGTGGACGGGACGCCGCCCAGCAAACCCGGCAAGCCCTCGGTGTCCGGGATCACCGCGACGGGTGCGCGGGCGAGCTGGGCGGCGTCCACGGACGACGTCGGCGTGACCGGTTACGACGTCTACCTGGGGTCCGCCAAGGCAGGCACGGTCACGACGACGTCGTTCGACCTGAGCGGGCTGACGCCCGGCACCGCCTACACGGTGACCGTGGTGGCCAGGGACGCGGCGGGCAACAGCTCGGCCGCCTCCGACGGCACCGCGTTCACCACCACCAGCGCGCCGACCGGCGGGTGCACGGCCACCTACAAGGTGATCGGCTCGTGGGGCGGCGCGTACCAGGCCGAGGTGACGGTGAAGAACGACGGCACGTCCGCAACCAGCGCGTGGACGGTCGCCTGGAGCTCCGCCAACACGATCACCCAGCTCTGGGGAGGCAGGCACACGGTGTCCGGCGGGACGGTGACGGTCAGGAACGAGGCGTGGAACGGCTCGCTCGCGCCGAACGCGACGACCACGTTCGGCTTCATCGCGAACGGGACCTCCACCGCTCCGAACCCGATCACCTGCACCCCGGCCTGACCCACGATCCCGCCCCCGCCGCAGCCGCGGCGGGGGCGGTTCCACCTGAACCGCCCGATCGACAGGTGCGTATGAGGAGGTGAGGCACTAACCCATCGAATCCCTGCCCGAAACCATCCCCGCCCGGATGGGACGGACGCGGCCGAGAACCTCCACCTCGGCCGCGTCCGTTTTCGTGTGGTTCCTATTTGGCTGTCGAGGAGGCCAGCGCGAACCGCTCGCGCGCGGCCTCGATCGCCGAGTCGTCCGAGAACTCCTCGAACGCCAGCGTGTGGTAGCGCTCGGGGATGAGCTGCCTGACCCGGTCCGGATAGCCGGCCCCGGCCTTGGGCACCCTGACCTCGGGCGGGATGTCGATCTTGACGGCGATGGGCCCTGAGGCGCGCACGGAGGCCGCCCAGTCGGGGCTCTCCCCGGTGATCGCGCACAGGTGGCGGGCGTAGACCCAGCGCACCTCGACCAGCGCGGTGGCGTTCGGCGGCTCGGTGCCGAAGGGCTCCACGGCGCACACGACGCGGGAGTCGAAGCCGCTGTGCCCGTGGGCGTGGTGCTCGCCTGGCGAGGCCTGCTCCAGTATCAGGGTCACCTGGGCGGCGAGCTCGTCGTTCAGCGTCGATGACGGCTGCCTGGCAACGAAGAACGTCACCCCGGCCAGCACGACGCCGGCCAGGGTGACGATCGCCGCGATGAGCCCGCGACGGGATTTGATCACGGGCTGGTGCAGGTCAGGGTCGGGGCGGTGGCCGGGACCGAGCCTGTCGCGTTGAACCCGAACGCGGTGGTCGCGTTCGGCGCGAGCTGCCCGTTGTAGCTGGCGTTCTTGACCGTCACGTTGGGGGCCTGCGTGGTCAGCACGCCGTTCCACGGTGAGCCGTCGAAGCCCTCACCGTTGGCGTAGGTCCACTTGACCGTCCAGCCGTTGATCGAGCTGGTGCTGCTGTTCTTGACGGTCACCTCGCCCTGGAAGTGGCCGGCCCAGCCGGTGTTGGTGGCCTTCCACGTGGCCGTGCAGGCGCCGGTGGGGGCCGGGTCGGTGGGCGTCACCGTGGGGGTCGGGCCGGGGCTGCTGCCGCCGGGGCCGACGCCGGTGACCTGGCCGTTGCCGCCGTCGAAGGTGACGTCCGAGCAGCTGTAGAAGTTCTCGTTGCTGTCCGAGCGGATCCAGTGCGTGAAGATGATGTGCCGGCCGCTCTTGCCGGACGGGAGCTGGGCGTTCCAGTAGTAGTAGTTGAGGCCGCCCGCGCCGCCGGACTTGGGCGGGTTGGTGACGCTGCCGAACGGCTCCAGGTCGGACCACTTCAGCGGCCCGTTGGGGTTCCAGCCGTTCTTGGTGACGTAGTAGTTGAACGCGCCGGGGTGCTCGGCCCAGTTGCTGTGCCGCATCTGGATGCTCGCCCCGGAGGTCAAGTGGGTCAGCGGCCAGTCGGAGCGGACCGCGTTGTAGGCCGAGAAGTCATAGGGCCCGCCGGTTCCGCCGCTGCAGAGCTGCCCGTCGGGGATGAACCCGGTGGTCCGGCCCGCGCCGTCGGAGCGCAGCACCGCGAACCAGTTGTACAAGGGGGTCGCGCCGCTCTGGTTGACCGCTGCGGCACACGCGGGGTTGTAGGGGAGGATCTGCCCGTTCTCCCGCAGACCGTCCTGCCAGCACAGGAACGTACGGCTGCCGGGGAACATCGACACGCCGTGGGCCTGCGCCTGCGTGGGGGCCATCAGGAGACTGGTGATCAGGACCAGGACGGCGGTGACCGCCGCCGACTTGAAGAACTTCATGGGGATTCCCTTGCGCTGACGACAGAGGAAACCTGCCCACGACCTGCCCGCCCGGCCAGCGCATTGAATCACGATGGGCGCGAATCCGACAACGTTCCGTGAAACTTTCAACCGATCTTGGTCATGATTTCCGCTGGTGGCCAGGCCCGCTCCAGATCGTTTACGGCCAGGGGTGCTTGCCCGGTTCGTGACCCCAAAGGAGGCTGATGCTGGGAGCGCTCCCACTACACTCACCTGTCAGAGAGGCGGGAGCAACACGCCATGAGGCACGCGCACATCTTCCTCATCATCGGGGCGTTACTGAGCATGGGCCTGTTCGCCGTGCCGGCCCAGGCCGCGCCGGTGATCTGCGAGAAGTACGGCTCCACGAGCATCCAGAGCAACCGCTACATCGTGCAGAACAACGTCTGGGGCGCGAGCACCGCACAGTGCATCGACGTCAACCAGAGCGGCGGCTTCACCGTCACCCAGTCCGCGCACAACAACTCCACCAGCGGCGCCCCGGCCGGCTACCCGTCGATCTACGCCGGCTGCCACTACGCCAACTGCACCACCGGCAGCAACCTGCCCATGCAGGCGAGCGCGTCGGGCTTCGCCGCCCTCCGCAGCAGCGTGAGCATGACCTACCCGGGCTCGGGCACCTACAACGCCTCCTACGACCTGTGGTTCGACCCCACCCCACGCACCGACGGCCAGAACACCGGCGCCGAGCTGATGATCTGGCTCAACAGGGCCGGCTCGATCCAGCCGATCGGCTCCCAGGTCGGCACCGCCAACCTGGCCGGCTCGACGTGGCAGGTCTGGTTCGGCAACGTGGGCTGGAACGTGATCTCCTACGTGCGCACCTCACCCACGACCTCGCTCGACTTCACCATCGACACCTTCTACTCCGACGTGGTCAGCCGCGGCTACGGCCAGCGGTCGTGGTACCTGACCAGCGTCCAGGCCGGTTTCGAGCCCTGGATCGGCGGCACCGGCCTGGCGGTCAACTCCTTCTCCTACGGTACGGGCGGCGGCCCTGCCGACCCGACCCCGCCGAGCACCCCCGGCACGCCGACGGCCTCGAACGTCACCTCCTCCAGCGCCACCCTCACCTGGGCCGCCTCCACCGACAACGTGGGCGTGACCGGGTACGACGTCATGCGCGCCACCGGCGACACCTTCACCAGGGTCGGCGGCGGCAGCGCCACCTCCTACACCGACACCGGCCTGAGCCCGTCCACCGCCTACCGCTACCGGATCAGGGCCAGGGACGCCGCGGGCAACGTCTCACCGGACTCGGCGACCGTCACGGTCACCACCCAGCCCGGCGGTGGGGGCGGCGGGAGCTGCGCCGTCACGCCCACCACCCAGACCGCCTGGAACAACGGGTACGTCATCCAGCCCGTCACCGTCGCCAACCGCGGCACCTCGGCGATGAACGGCTGGACCGTCACCTTCCCGCTGCCGTCCGGGCACACGATCACCGGCATCTGGAACGCCACCTACACCGTCAGCGGCGGCACCGTGACGGTCAGGAGCCTGGCACACAACGGGAACCTGGCGGCCGGCGCCAGTACCTCGTTCGGGTACCAGGCCACGCGGCCGACCGGGAACACGCAGGTGCCCAGCGGTTACACCTGCGCCTAGAAGCTCGCGCGGGCACGCTTTGCGAGGGGCCCTCGCCCGCGCGATGGAGGGGTACGGCTGGTGCTGCCGTACCCCTCATCAATCGTGACGCAATGCGGTGTCGATGTCGTCCAGCCGGGCCTCCAGCTCGCTCAGGCAGGCGGGGCTGAGCCTGCCCTCCCTGAGGCGGTCGGACAGCTTCTGGCGCAGGCTCCCGGTGCCGGAGGTCTGCGCGGACGGGCCGTGCCGCGGCGTGACCGCGTTCTGGAGCACCTGGGTGAGGTCGAGCACCACGTCGTCGTCGGTCGCGCCGCACGGGGTGCGCGCCCTGAGCACGGTCGTGAAGCCGGCCGCGGCCTGCTCCACGGTGATCACCGAGCTGGGCGTGCTCTCGATCAGCTTGGCCGTGGGCGACGGCGCCGGCGGTGTGGGCTTCGGCAGCGGCTCGGGCGCCGGCGTCTGCTGGAACCACAGCAGCGCCGACAGCGCCAGAGCCGCCGAGCTGGCCACCGTGAGGCCGCGCCGCACGTGGCGGCCCAGCGTCGCCGTGCCGAGCGTGGAGGTCAGCCCTGAGACGATCTGCGCCGCCGTCGGCCGGTCCTCCGGCTCGTGCGCCAGACAGCGCTGGCAGAGCGAGGCCAGCGCGTACGGCACGCCCGCCACGCGGGGCGGCGGCTCGGTCCGGTGCGCGGCCTCGATCTCCTCCCACGTCGTCCCCGGGTACGGGGTGCGCCCGGTGAGCATCGTGTGCAGCAGCACGCCCAGGGCGTAGACGTCCACGGCCGGATGGGTCGGCGCGCCGAGCAGCCGCTCGGGGGCCACGTAGGGCGGGGTGCCGCGGTCGTCGTCGGGGTCGCCCGCCCATGCCGCGATGCCGAAGTCGAGCAGTTTGGGCCCGTCGGCGGTGAGCAGCACGTTCTCGGCGGTGACGTCCCTGTGCACCAGGCCGCGGGCGTGCCCGGCCATCAGCACGCGGGCCAGCCGCAGCGCGATGGCCGCGGCCTCGTGCCACGGCAGTGGGCCCTTCTCGATGCGTTCGGCCAGCGGGGTGCCGTCGAGCAGCGGCATCACGACGTACGCCGCGACGCCGCCGCTCGTGGTGACGGTCTCCCCGTAGTCGTAGATCTCGATGGAGTCGGCGTGGATGAACCTGGCCGCGGCGCGGGCCTCGCTGCGCACGCTGACCCGTTCTCCAGGGTCGGTGTGCAGCGAGGCCGTGAGCACCTTGACCGCGATCATCCGGTGCAGGGACTGGTCGAAGGCGCGCCAGATGACCGACATGCCTCCGCGGGCCAGCGGGTCCAGCAACAGATACCTGCGGGCCAGTACGTCCCCGGGCTCAAGCCGACTCACGGACGACCAGTTCCGTAGGGAGTACGGGGTCGATGCCCGCGGCCCCCGTCAGGAGCAGCCGGGTGGCGACCGTGGCGAGCTCCTCGACGGGCTGGCGGATGGTGGTCAGGGCCGGGACGGTGTGCCTGGCGACCGGGGCGTCGTCGAACCCGATCACCGCCACGTCCGCCGGCACCTTGCGCCCCGCTCTGCGCAGAGCCTGGATCGCGCCCGCCGCCATCAGGTCGGAGGCGACGAAGACGGCGTCGAGGCCGGGGGCGTGGCGTAACAGCCATTGCATGGCGTGGGTACCCGAGGCGGCGGTGAAGTCGCCGTAGGCCACCGGCACGTCGGGTGCGCCCGCCGCCTGGAGGGTGCGTATCAGACCTTCCAGCCGGTCCCGGGCGCCGGGTAAGGACGGCGGGCCGCCGATGGCAGCCACGTTTCGGCGGCCCGTCAGGAGGAAGTGCTCGGCCGCCTGCCTGCCGCCGTCGAGGTTGTCGACGTCGGCGTACGGCAGCTTGAGGTCGTGGGGCGGGCGTCCGATGTTGCGGACGGGGACGCCCGAGGTGGATAACTTGATCGCCAGGGGGTGACGCTCTCTCGCGCCCACGATGAGCACCGCGCCGGACAACGCGGGCAGCGTGGAGGAGGTGGGGGTGACGGTGGTCACCATGAGGTGGGTGCCGTGCTCGGCTATCACGGCGCCCGCTGCGGACAGGAGCCTGGCGTAGTAGGGCTCGGAGAAGAGCCGGGGAAGGTGGTCGCAGACGACGGCTGTGACGCCGTCGGCCATGGTCTTGGCGGCCGTTCCCCGGGGCGCGCGTTGTCGGACGTATCCCATTCGGGACACGGCGTCGTAGACTTGGCGGCGGGTCGAGGTACTGACCCGCACCGAGCCTGTGAGGACTCGAGATGCGGTCGCGGGGGAAACCCCTGCAGCGGCCGCCACCTGTGCCAGTGTGGGCTGCTCGGTCATGGAGCACCTCGCGGAAAGATCCTGGGAGCGCTCCCACGTTACCAATGTTTCGCCGCTGTTAATAGGGCCTTTGCAAGGAGTGCGTCCCGCAGTACGGACGCACTCCGAATTTGCTCAGCTAGAGGCACTGGTAACCGACAGAGGTTTCTGTGCCGGATGTGGATCACGACATATTGTCCATGCCCGATTTGTCACATCCGGCGATCAGGAAACCCTTCCTACCTAAGATCAGCCGAAATCGGCGATGTCCACGTCGTCGAGCGTGCCGTCGTCCTCGCCCTGCGGCTCGGTGCGCTCGACCGGCCGGCAGCCGGAGCCGCAGCCGCCGAAGCGGGAGCTGTTCACCGGGGTGAAGTCCGTCGCCGGCGTGCCCTTCAGGGCGGCGAGCATGGTGTCCTTCCAGATCGGCCCGGGGATCGAGGCGCCGAAGACCGAGCTGTAGTAACGGCCGCCGATGGTGACGCCGTTCAGCTTGTACTTCTGCGCGCCGCGCGAGTCGCCGATGCTGACCGCCCCGGCCAGGTCCGGCGTGAATCCGGCGAACCAGGCGGTGGCCTGCGCGTCGGTGGTGCCGGTCTTGCCCGCGGCGGGCCGGCCGATGCCTCCGACGCCGCGCATCGTGCCCTTGGTGAACACGCCGGACAGGATGTCCGCGGCCGCGTCGGCGACCTCGGGGTCCAGAGCCTGCTTGCACTTCGGCTTGAAGTTCTTCACCTTGCCGTCGCGGTCGGTGATCTTGGTGATCGCCATCGGCGCGCAGTACTTGCCGCGCGCGCCGATCGCCGCGTACGCGTTGGCCACGGTCACCGGGTCCATCTCGTTGGTGCCCAGCGTGAACGTCTCGTACTCGGTCAGGTCCAGGCCGTCGGAGCGCTTGATGCCCAGCGACTTGGCGGTCTTGATCGTGTCACAGAGACCGACGTGCTCCTCCAGCTTCATGAAGAAGGTGTTCACCGAGCCCCAGGTGCCGGTCTGCAGCGAGTGGAAGCCGCCGCCGCCCTCGTCGTTGGTGACGGTGTGGGTGGGGTCGCCGATGTTGTCGCCCTTGCAGTTCTTGAAGGTCGAGTAGTACGGCGCACGGTAACCGCTGCTGACCGAGAACCCGTCGTTCAGCTTCATGCCCTCCTTGAGGGCGGTGATCAGCGTGAACGTCTTGAACGTCGAACCCGCCTGGAAGCCGACGCCGCCGCCGTGCACCCTGTCGGCCACGACGTTGAAGGACATCTCCTTCTTGCGCTTGTTGTTGCCGTACTTGCGGCTGGCGGCCATCGCCTTGATCTGGCCTGTGCCCGGCTGCACCAGCGCCTCGGAGGCGACCGGGTTGTCGGAGGCGAACACGTGCTTCTTGATCGCGGCCTCGGCAGCCTTCTGCATCTTCGGGTCCAGCGTCGTCTGGATCTTCAGGCCGCCGCGGTTGAGGTACTGGCTCCTGGCCTTGGCCGTCTTGCCGAAGTCCTCGTTGCTGAGCACCTCGTTGCGCACGTACATGCAGAAGTACGGATAGGGGCTGGCCTCGCAGCCGCCGGGCAGGGGAGTGCCCTTGTAGCCGAGCGGCTTCTTCTTGGCCTCGGCCGCCTCTTCCGGGGTGATCTTCTTCAGCTCGGCCATCCGGTCGAGCACCACGTTGCGTCGCGACAGCAGCTTCGCCCGCTGCTTCTTGCCCAGGTTGGGGTCCGTGGCGTTGGGGTCCTGCACGGCGCCCGCCAGGGTCGCGGCCTGTACCAGGTTCAGCTCGGAGGCCTTCACGCCGAAGAAGCGCTTGGCCGCCGCCTCGATGCCGTTGGCGTGGGCGCCGAAGTAGGCGATGTTGAGGTACTTCTCCAGGATCTGGTCCTTGGTGTACTTCTCCTCGACCGCCATCGCGTAGCGCAGCTCACGCAGCTTGCGGGCGTAGCTGGCCTCCAGCGCCGCCGCCTGCTCCTCCTTGGTGGTCGCCGAGTTGAGCAGCACCTGCTTGACGTACTGCTGGGTGATGGACGAGCCACCCTGGGCGATGCCGCCGGAGGTGAAATTCTTGGCCAGGGCCCGGATGGTGCCCTCGATGTCGATGGCGCCGTGCTCGTAGAAGCGGAAGTCCTCGATGGAGATGATCGCCGTCTTCATGATCGGGGCGACCTGGTCGAGCGAGATCGTCTCGCGGTACTCCTCGTAGAACTGCCCGATCTGGTTGCCCTCGGCGTCCAGGATCTCCGTCTTCTCCGCGAGAGGAGGCTCGGCGAGGTCCTCGGGTTTGATGCCCAGATCCTCCGATGCCGAGACGAACATCGCTCCTGTACCCCCGACCGCAGGCAAGGCGATCGCCGCGGCGACCACACCGGCCGCGGCAGCCGCCGCCGTCAGGCGTGCGACACTCGACAAACGGGAACCCATGCTGGTAAAACCTCCCCATCCTGGCAATACGGTGCATCCTAAACCCGGGCATGACATGCTCCGGGTAAAAACTTGGACGTTCGGCAAGGCCGGATTGTTCGGGGTTTTTCGCCGGAATCGGGGTCATCGGCGGGTTCGTGCACCGTGGGGCTCCTGAGATCTCTGGGGTTGTTCGAGATTCCCCCAGGCCCAGGCAAAAAACCGTGTCGCCCGCCCGGCCTTCGCGGACCGGTCTGGCAGCGTTCCACCGAGGCATTTCTTGGTGGAGGGGCTATGCGTCGTCGCGTCGGCGGTGACGGCGGGCACGTCGATCGGCTGCTCGCCGCTGCCAGTGCCTGCTGGGGAAACAGCCCCGGCGGTGACGGGTGCGTCGTGGCGGAGGCGTACGACGAGGACCTGCGGATCGTGGCGCGCACGCTGACGGTCGCCAGAGCCGTCTGCGGGCTGCTCTCCGCGCGGCTGGCCGTGCTGACCAGGGCGGAATGGATGCCGCTGGCCCGCGCGTACGGCGCGGTCCAGGACCCGCGACCGGAAGCGCCGCCCCTCGCGCTGGTCACCAGCCGGGCCGACCGGGCCGTGGCCCGCGACCTCCCCGTCGTGCACGTGCACGGAACCGGGACGCTGCAGGCCTACGCGCTCTTCCCCGACCAGGGGCCGTGCTCCATGGGTGACGAGCTGCCCGCCAGGATCGGCGCCTTCTTCGAACGGCACGTCTGGCCGCACAGGGACCTCATCAGGCCCAGTGCCGAGCGGGTCGCCTGGCGGGCCAGGAGCGACTACCAGGTCCGTACGGACACCGAACGCCGGCAACTGCGCCACCACGGCTGCGCCCGCCTCGGCATCGACGCCGACCGGCCCACCATCGCGGTGTTCCGCCACACGCCCGACCGGGACACGGAGCTGTTCGACGCCACCGTCGACTACGCCGCCGCCGACGAGTCGGCCAACTGGCTCTTCCACGACCCCGTGCCCGCCGCCGGCCACCCCCGCATCCGGTGCGTCGGCGCAACCCTGTCCACCACCATGTCGTGGAGCATGACGGACGTGGCCGTCGCGTTCGGCGACAGCGACCTGCCCGGCTTCGGCATCCCCGTCATCCAGGCCGGCTGGGCGGAGGGCGGCGCCTGCGGGGCCGCGCACGTGCCCGGCTCGCCGTACGAGCATCGCCGGCTGCTCGCGGACGCCATCGCCAAGCAGGCCAAGGGGGAGCCCGTGCTCGGGCCCGAGCAGCGCGAGCGCGCCCGGCTGTGGCTATGGCTGCGCCGCTGCGGGTCCGACGTGCCGAGCCAGCTCCTGCCGCACTGGGAGCAGGCGGACGACTACGCGCGGGCGCTGGCCGTCAACCTGCGGCACGTGGAGCCCGGCGGGGATCCCCTGTACGCCGCGGTGCGGCGGATGTGGGAGCGGCGCGAGCCCATGCTCACCCGCTTCGACTTCCACGACCCCGCCGCGCTGATCCCCCTGGGGAACGCCCGGTGAGCACCTTTCACAGCATTCCGACCATTCCCTCCAGGAGCATCCGATGACCAGCGCAGGATCCGCCACAGACCTGGACCAGGTGATCCTTCCCGCCATCCCGCCCGTCCACCTGACCAACGGCCGGATCGCCCCCCTGCAAGTCACCGACCGGCTGCGTCGCGGCAGCCAGATCGTGGGCAGGTTCGAGACGTCGGGGCTGGCCGGGTTCAAGGTGTCGGCGCAGGGACGGCCGCTGCGGGTGCTGGTGTCGCTGTCGGCGGACGAGCGGTCCGTGAGCGGCTGGCACACCGGCCGCAACGAGGCCGTCACGCTGCCGCGTCTCGTGCAGATCCGCTCCCAGGGACGGCTGCGCCAGTGCGTGCTGCTGCGCGGCAAGAAGGCGCACGCCCAGGTGGCGTTCGACCTCACCCCTGAGGAGATCCCCGACGACGGCCTGATCTGCGTCGAGGCGCTGGACGTCACCGAGGGCGACGGCGTCTGCGACGAGGTGCGCGAAGCCGTGTCCGGGCGCGTCGCCGCCGACGGGGTGGCCGGGGTGCGGCTGGACAAGGTCGTGTTCGAGGAGCCGCCGCCGACCGACTACGACCCCGACACGCTCGACGGGTCGCGGTGCGAGCTGTACTCGCTGATCAGCGCGGGCGGGCTGGCCAACGTCAACCGGCAGGGCGTGCGGGCGCTGCGGTCCGGCATGTTCGTGGTCAACCCGGTGCTGAAGGACCGGTTCGGGTCCAGCGGGCGCGTCACGCTCCGGCTGGGGACGCGGGCCGAGGCGGTCAGCATGATCCCGGCCACCTGGCGGCGGGTCAACAGCGAGCTGCGGTGGCTGCGGCACGCCACCAGGAAGCTGCTGCACGCGGCGGCGCCGTCCGTGGAGCGGATCATCAGCTTCAGGGACGGTGACCTGGGGGCGCCCGCGCAGACCGTGCACGGGAACATCACCGAGCTGGAGCTGGCCAGCCCGGCCGGCTCGCCGCTGCTGGTGATCCTCGGCCCCTGCCCGGACGCGCTCGTGACCCTGGAGTCGGGCACCGCCCACTGACAGCCCTCTGAGCGCCGGCGCGGCTAGGATGCGAGGTCATGGGCGACGCCATCGACAGGATCCTGGAGCAGTGGCGGCGCGAGCGGCCCGATCTCGACCTGTCGGCCATGGGGGTCTTCGGCAGGATCGCCCAGGCGATGCGCCTGTCGATGCCGCAGGTCGATCAGGTCTTCACCAGGCGCGGCCTGCGTCAGGGCGAGTTCGACGTGCTGGCGGCGCTGCGCAGGGCGGGGCCGCCGTACACGCTGATCCCCTCCGAGCTGTCGGACGTGCTGATGATGTCGCGAGCGGGCATGACCAACCGGCTCGACCGGCTGGAGGCCGCCGGGCTGGTCGAGCGCAGCCTCGACCCGGCCGACCGGCGCAGCTTCCGCGTCAGGCTGACCGAGGAGGGCCTGCGCGTGATCGACGACGCCCTCACCGAGCACGCCGCCAACCTGACCCGCCTGGCCTCCCCGCTCACCCCCGAGGACGTCGAGACGCTGAGCGAGCTCATGCGCAAGCTGGTCAACGGTCCTCTTGGTGATCAGGGGGATGACGATGCCCAAGGAAAAACGGAAAAATAGCGATCACCTGTGATAACGCCGCTGAGCGGGCAGTGGATTCGTGTGGGCATGAGCGGTTTGCGAATTGAGACGACCCGGCATCTCCATTGCACGGTCATGCGCGCCAGCGGCGTGCTCGACCACGCGGGACGGGCCAGGTTCAGCGCCCGCATCAACGCCGTCTGGGACTGGTCGCCCGGCCCCACCCTCGTGTTCGACCTGGCCGACCTCGACTTCTACGACTCTTCGGTCATCGGGGTGCTGGCGATGGCCATGCAGCGGATGGCCGAGGAGGACAGCGGGCGGATCTTCGTGGTCCGTCCGTCCGACCACCTGCTGTCGGTGCTGCGGCTGACGGACCTGCTGTCGCACGTCGAGCTGCGCGAGAGCGTGGAGGAGACGGTGGCGGAGCTGATGCTGCAGTCGGGGGAGCGCGGCGTGTCCGAGCACGCCGCGATCCCGCCGTCGTCGATGATCTCCCCGCCCCGCCACCGGCCTTGAGCCACGCCACCGGCCTTGAACCCGCTCGCCACCGGCTTGAACCCGCTCGCTACAGGCCGTAGGCCTCCAGCAGCCGGAGCCACACCTCGCTCACCGTCGGGAACGACGGCACCGCGTGCCAGAGCCGGTCGAGCGGCACCTCGGCGGTCACCGCGATCGTGGCCGCGTGCAGCAGCTCCGCCGCCCCCGGCCCCGCGAACGTGACGCCGAGCAGCACCTTCCTGTCCTCGTCCACGACGGCCCTGGCCTTGCCCCGATAGCCGTCACCCAGCAGGTACGCCCCGGTGACCGACCCCATGTCGTAGTCCACGACCCGTACACGGAACCCGTCCGCGCGGGCCGCCTCCTCGGTCCGGCCGACCGCGCAGATCTGCGGGTCGGTGAAGACCACCTGAGGCGCGCCGTAGCCGCCGGCCACATCCCGCATCGCGGGCAGCTCGTCGCCCCGCGCCCGCGCGGCGATCACGTCGCCGCAGATCCTGGCCTGGTACTTGCCCATGTGCGTCAGCAGCACCCGGCCGTTGACGTCGCCCACCGCGTACAGCCAGCCGCCCTCGACGCCGGTGGCCCGCAGGCTGTCGTCCACCTCGACCGGCTTGTCCTCGGGCAGGCCCACCGAGGCGAGGCCGAGATTACGGGTCGCCGGGTGACGGCCCGTCGCCACCAGCAGCTCGTCGGCCTCCAGCGGCGGCCCCTCCGACAGGTGCACGGTGACCTTCCCGCCGGGCTCGGGACGCTCCACCCTGGACACGTCGGTGTGGGTGCGCACGTCGATGCCCGCCTCGGCGAACGACTCGGCGAGCAGCTCGCCCGCGAACGGCTCCATGCGGTTCAGCAGCCCGCCGCCGCGCACCAGCACCGTGGTCTGCCGGGCGCCCAGCCCGTGCATGGCCTGCGCCATCTCACAGGCCACCACCCCGCCGCCGATCACGACCAGCCGCTCGGGGATCGCGGTCGCCGCCGTCACCTCGTGGCTCGTCCAGGGCGACGCCTCGGCCAGGCCGGGCGTGCGCGGGATCGCGGCGGTGCTGCCCGTCGCCAGCACGACCGCCTGGCGGGCGGTCAGGACACGCTCCTCGCCGGTGCCGGTCGTGACGCGCACCCGCCTGGGGCCGTCGAGCCGGCCCCGGCCGCGTACCAGCTCGGCGGGCACGCTCTCGATCCACCGCGCCTGGCCGGCGTCGTCGTAGCCCGACACCGCCTCATCCCGCCTGGCCAGCACCTTCGCCACGTCGATCGGGCCCAGCGAGAGGCCGGGCACCCGCGCCACCTCGGCCGCCAGGTCGATCGGCCGCAGCAGCGCCTTGCTGGGCACGCACGCCCAGTAGGAGCACTCGCCGCCGGCCAGCCGCTCCTCCACGATCGCCGCCGTCAGGCCGCCCCGCACGGCCCGGTCCACGACGTTCTCACCGGCGGGCCCCGCCCCGATCACGATGACATCGAACTCGTCAGCCACCCCTGCCTCCACAAGACTCGTTCGGCTATCAGGGAAATGCTTTCACGCGTGGTCGGCGGTGCGCGAACACGGTCCCGCCGGTGCGCCGGCCGCCTCCGCATCGCCTGCCTCTTCGCCCTCGCGTACGGCGCGCGTCGAAGTCCGTTAACCCGCGCGTCGTAGCGTGCCCGCATGGCGGATGACTACCCCACCTCGTTCCCCTTCCGGCGGTCCACCGACGGCTACCACACCTACCGGATCCCGGCGGTCGTGGTGACGCGGACCGGCACGGTGCTGGCGTTCGCCGAGGGCAGGCGGGGCTCGGCGGCCGACTCCGGGCACATCGACCTGGTGCTCAAGCGTTCGTCCGACGGCGGCCGGACGTGGGGCGCGCTCCAGGTGGTGGCGACGGAGCCGCGCAGGGGGACGGCGGGGAACCCGGCGCCGGTGGTGCTGGACGACGGCCGGATCGTGCTGGTCTTCGTCCGCCAGGGCCCGTCCGCCACCGAGGACAAGATCAGGCGCGGCCAGGTGGCGGCGGCTGACGGCAGGCGGGTGTTCGTGCAGGTCAGCGAGGACGACGGCGCCACCTGGCAGGCGGCCAGGGAGATCACCCAGAGCGCGAAGAAGCCCGAGTGGCGCTGGTACGCGACCACCCCCGGCCACGCGATCGTGCTGCGGCAGGGCGAGCACGCCGGGCGCATCGTGGTGCCCGCCAACCATTCGCTGCCGCCCGGCGGACAGGACAACGGCACCGAGGGCAAGTACAACGGCGGCCACTCGCTGCTGAGCGACGACGGCGGGCAGACCTGGCGGATCGGGTACGTGGACGACAACCCCGACGGGTACGTCAACGTGAACGAGACCACCGCCACCGAGCTGCCCGGCGGGCGGATCTACGTCAACACCCGCACGGAGTCCACCGCGCCCGGCACCAGGGCCGACGCCTACTCGGCGGACGGCGGCCAGACGCTGGAGCTGCCCTTCCGGCCCCAGGCCGGGCTGGTGGGGCCGGTGGTGGAGGGCAGCGTGTTGTGGTCGGAGTCGCCGGAGGTGCTGCTGTTCTCGGGCCCGGCGGCGCCGGACGCGCGGGCGCTGATGACGGTGCGGGCCAGCCACGACCACGGCGTCACCTGGCGGCCGGCGCACACGGTGTCGGGGCTGCCCGCCGCGTACTCCGATCTGGTGCGGCTCGACGACGAGACGGTGGGCCTGCTGTTCGAGACGGGGAACTTCGGCCCGTACGAGAGCATCGCCTTCCGCCGCGTCCCCGTCTCCGAACTGGCAGCTTCCTAGGGTTCGACGACGATCACCTCGTACGTCGGGGAGGTCGGCGGGATCGTGCCGAGATGGGCGTTGACCACGGCCAGCCGGTGGCGGTCGATGAGCGCGGCCGTGGTGGGGAAGTCGAACAGCGGGCTGGTGATCGTCTTCTCCAGGACGCCGCTGGTCAGGCGCGGGTCGAGCCGGAAGCGGGAGACCTGGCTGAGCGAGTTGACCGCCCACAGGCGGTTGCCGGACAGCACGAGGCCGTCGGCGTCGGGCACGTCCACGCCCTCGATGACCTTGCTGGCGCCCGTGCCGGGATCGACGGTGTAGACCTTGCCGAGGGTCGTGTGGGCGACGATCAGGGTGCGGTCGGCGGCCTGGATGCCGTTGAGGTTGAACTCGCCGCTGGTGTCGGCGGCCGGTCCCGTGAGGTTCAGGGTGCGGGCGGGGCCGAGCGCGCCCTTGCGGCCGATCGGCACGAAGTAGAGCTTGGCCTGCAGCGAGTCGGTGAACCAGGCGCCGTCGCGGGTCAGGGCCGTGTCGTTGACGATTCCCGTATCCGGGTCGGTGAGCTGGTACGTGGCCACCTCCGCCCCGGATCTCAGGTCGTAGACGTAGGCCTGGCCGGTGAAGCCGCCCGCGACGAACAGCAGGCCGTGCCGGAGGTCGGCGACCATGCCCACCGCCATGCGGCCGTCCGGCACGTCGATGAAGCGCTCGGCGGTACCGCGCCTGGCGTCGCCGCGGAAGATGTCGCCGTTGAACAGGTCGCCCGCGTAGAAGGTGCTGCCGGCTCCGGCGGCGATGCCTTCTGCGGAGGTGGCGCCGGGCAGGACGATGACCTGGTCCGCGGCGTGGGCCGGGTGGGCCCAGATCAGCAGGGACAGCGCCAGGAGTGTCGCCAGGAAGGGGCGATGGGGTTTGCGTCGCATCGGCATCTCCTGTCTGGGGAGTTGCTTGGCTTATCTCACTTGGCGGGGATCCGCACAAGTGGGGGACAGGGACGCGGCGAGGCTGACAAGATCCATTTCGAAGATCACCCGATCGCACGAAATTTGCTGAATTAGGGGATGGTGTGGGTAATACCCGTGTGTCTTTGTTCACGGTGACGGTGCTGGCCGTGACGATGCTGGGGCCGTACCAGGCGGTCGCGAACGCGGCCACGACGGCGAGCACGACCGCCGAGACGACCGGCACGGCCAGTGCCGCGCTGTGGCGTCCGCCGCTCCAGAGCCGCTGGCAGTACCAGCTCGAAGGCAACCCCAAGTACGCCTCCACCGGCGGCATCAACGTCGACATCTGCACGGTCCCGCAGACCGGCGGCGCCTGCGTCAAGCCCACGGTCTTCGACATCGACCTCTACGTGGACGGCGACGTCGCGGGCGACAACACCACGGTCAACACCGCCGCCGTCAAGGCCATCCACGCCCGCGGCGCCAAGGCGATCTGCTACATCGACGCGGGCTCGATCGAGGACTACCGGCCCGACTACAAGCAGTTCGCCGACTGGCACAAGGCGAACGGCAACTCCCTGCTCGGCAAGCCGTTCAGCGCGGAGTTCCCGAACGAGCGCTGGGCCAACATCAACAACGACAAGGGCCAGCGGGACTTCCTGCTGAAGATGATGGCGGCCCGCGTCGACAAGTGCGCGCGGGCCGGGTTCGACGGGGTCGAGTTCGACGTCGTCAACGCCCACGAGGAGGGCAAGCCGGTCACCGGCTGGACCGTCAGCGCCGCCACCCAGCTCACCTACAACAAGGCCCTGGCCGCCATGGCGCACGCCAAGGGCCTGTCCGTGGCGCTCAAGAACGACCTGAGCCAGGCCGCCGAGCTGGTCTCCAGCTTCGACTACGCGGTCAACGAGGAGTGCTTCCAGTACGACGAGTGCTCGGAGCTGAACGTCTTCGTCAAGGCCGGCAAGCCGGTCTTCCAGGTCGAGTACGAGACCGCCCCCGGGTCCTTCTGCGCGAAGGCGAACAAGCTGAACTTCAACTCGATCAAGAAGTCGGCCGACTACTCGCTGAAGGACCAGCCGTACAAGCCTTGCAGGTAGCCGCCTAGCCGTCCGAGTTGACGACGTTCATCACCATGATCAGGCCGTGCACGGTGTCGTCCTCGGAACGCAGGTGTGAGAGCTGCACGGTCAGCGGCGCCGGCCTGCCGCGGCGGTTCACCGCGTTGAGCACCAGCCCCTCGACCTCCTCCAGCGGGTTGGAGCCGTCGGAGAGCGCGGTGCGCAGGCGCGGCAGGAGCAGTTCGAGCGGCAGGCCGATGTCGAGCCCGGCGAGCGTCTCGCCCACGGCCTCGTCGGCGCGCACCCCCCACAGCTCCTCGGCGCCGGGGCTCCAGACCACCACCCGCAGGTCGTCATCGAGGACCACCACGGCGTCGCCGAGGCTGCGCACCACCGAGGAGACGAACCGGTTGACCTCGTCGAGCTCGATCGTGCGGGCCGTCAGGGCGTCGTTGATGTGCTGGAGCTCGTCGTTGGTGGACTGGAGCTCCTCGTTCATCGTCTCCAGCTCCTCGTTGGTCGACTGGAGCTCCTCGTTGGTGGTCTCCAGCTCCTCGTTGGTCGACTGGAGCTCCTCGTTGGTGGTCTCCAGCTCCTCGTTGAGCGACTGGAGCTCCTCATAGGCCTGTTCGAGCTGCCTGTTGGCCTGCTCCAGTTCGTCCCGCAGCTTGCGGTAGCGGGTGACATCGTAGAAGTGGATGCCCATACCGACCAGATTGCCTGAGGCGAGCAGAGGGACGACGGAGACGTCGAAGACACTGGCCTCCGGCGACCCTACGCGGTGCCAGACGACCTCCTGCAACTCCACCGGGCGCAGGTCGTGGCGGGCCTGCTCGATGACAGAACGCAGCTCCACGGGGCGGTAGGACACCTCGAGGTCCTGGAAGGGGCGGCCGACGTCACGCGGGTTGAGATTGAACAAGGCCTCCGCCTTGGAGTTGGCCAGCGCAAGGTTGCCGGAGACGTCCACGACGAGCTGGGCCACGGGGCCGGAGGCCAGCGCCACGGACGCCAGCGTCGGCAGGCGCGAGGCCAGGTCGGCGGCGGCGCCGGTGACCGACCAGGGCGCCCGGTTGCCGTGGTTGGCGGGCCTGATCTTCCTGAACAGGCGCATGCGCAGATCGACCGGCTCGAACTTGTCACTGTGGTTGAGCAGCATCTCCGCCTTGCCCAAGAACAGGAAGCCGGGGTCGGACAGCGCGAAGTGGAAGCGCCGGATGATGTTGAGCTGCATCTCCGTGTTGAAGTACATCAGCGTGTTGCGGGCGAGGAGCAGATCGACGCGGGAGATCGGTGCGTCGTGCGTGAGGTCGTTGCGCCCGAAGATGAGCTGGCGGCGCAGGTCGCGGCGGAAGGTGTAGCCGTTCTCGACCCGCTCGAAATAGGTCTCGCGCAGGTCGATCGGCACGTCGGCGAGCGAACGGTCGTTGTAGACGCCCGTGCGGGCCAGGTGCAGCGCCTTCTCGTCGAGGTCGGTGCCGTAGATCTTGACCCGGTCGCGGAACGCGTCCATGCCGAGCTCCTCGGCCAGCACCATGGCGATGGTGTAGGCCTCCTCACCGGTGGCGCAGCCGGCGCTCCAGATCCTGATGGGCTGGCCGGCGGACTTCTGGTCGAGCAGCGCGGGGACCACGAGCTCGCGCATGCGCTGCCAGGCGGCGGCGTCTCTGAAGAAACTCGTGACGTTGATCAACAGGCTGTCGAAGAGTCGGGTGAACTCCTCAGGCTCCAACTCCAGCAGATCGCGGTACTCCCCGTAGTCATGCAGCTTCAGCGCCTCGAGCCGGCGGGCGATCCGCCGGATCAGGGTGTTGCGTTTGTAGCCCGTGAAGTCGAAACCGCGCGTCTCCTTGAGGAGAAGGAGGAGGTCGTCGAACTCACGCTCTTCCTCAGTGGTCACAAGGGCAGCCTACGCCGATTCGGGCTGCTCAATCTGTCAGCAGCGTGTCACCGTTGCCACCGATGCGGGATTGCAGCATGCGAATGGTGTTCAATGCCTCGCTCGTGCGTTCCTCCTCGTCGGCGAAGTACCGCAGTGAGAGGTGCTGGCCCCGCTCCTCGGCGGAGCGGCGCATGCGCTCCAGCACCCGCAGCCGCTCCTCCAGCCGCTGAATGGCCACCCACAGGGCCCGCTCCACGGCGTCCGACTGGGCGCTCATCATGCTGTCCCGCGACCACGCGTGCCCCACCCTGCACACGTACCGTGAGGTCGTGGTGCTCCTCTGCTCATAAATGGGCCCGCTGCACTCCGGACAGCTGAAGGCGATCAGCTCCCCTTCCGGATCCCCCAGCGCCGGCGATTCCCGCAGGAACTGCTCGATCTCCCGCTCCATCTCGTTGTCGCGCACCTGAACCTCCGTACTCACAGGGGTACGGCTCTGCTTGAGGATCCAGCCCGCGAGCTCACGCACGGGCAGCGCCCGCGCGGCCGGCACCGCCGTCATGGCGGCCCCCGGCATGCCGGGAAAGGCGCACTCCGACAGATCCTGTACGGCGACCGCGCCCCCGTGCCTGTCGATCGCCTCGCATCCCTTCGCCCCGTCGTCCAGCGTGCCGCTCAGCACCACGGCCGCCGTCCGCGCTCCCGCGTCCAGTGCCGCGCTCATGAACAGCGGATCGGCCGCCGGTCGGTGCCCGTTGTGCCGCGGGCCCCTCGACAGGCGGACCTGTCCCTCGTTCAGGAGCAGGTGGTAGTCGGGGCGGGCGACGTACACGCGGCCTGGCCGCATGGCCTCCCTGTCCTCGGCGGGGGCCGCCTTGAGCGGGCCCGCCCGGTCGAGGATGCTGGCCAGCACGCTGCTGCCCTGTGGCGGCACGTGCAGCACCACCAGCACCGCCGCCGGCAGGTCCGGCGGCAGCTCGCTCAGCAGGGCCCGCAGTGGTTCGACACCGCCCGCCGATGCGGCGACCACGACCACGTCTCGCCCTGCGACTTCCATGTCCTCCCCCCTATCCGGGGAGAGGGACCTCATGCCTGCCGTACCCGGATTCGCGCCCGCAGGAGGGCGCGATCTATGAGAAGTGGGGTGGCACCGAGCCTGTCTCGGTGAGCGTCATGATCGAGCGTGCCTCCGAGAGGCTGCTGCGCATGGCGACCAGGCTGTCGTCGCAGCGCCGGCGGATCGTGAGGAGCCGCTCGCGGGCCTGGGCCGTGGCGGTGAGCCGGTCGTGGAGCGCCTCCTGCTGGTGGAGGGCCTGGTCGCGGAGTGAGCGCGCCTGGGAGATGACCGTCGGCAGCCGGCTCGCGTCGAGCGTGATGGGCGGTGTGCGCGGGCGGGCCGGCTTCGGCTCGGGCGCCGGCTTGACGCGCGGCCGGTCCTGGCTCTGCTCGGCGGACCGGGCGCGCCAGGGGGACTGGCCCCGCTTGGCGGATCGGCCGCGCTCGGCGGACTGGGCGCGCGTGGCCGTGGCGCGGGGAACGGCCCGCAGGCGCGGCAGGTGACGGCGCCCCGTGGCCGGGGTGGGCACCTGGTACGCCTCGACGCCGGCCGCCGCGAGAGCCTCGGGCATGCTGGCGAACACCGGGATGGCCGTCAGCGACTGCTCGGTCATCAGCGCGATCAGGCGGCGCAGCGACGGCTGCACCTCGGCCAGGGCCAGGTAACCGCTCTTCTCCTGCAACGCGCGATGCGTGGTGGCGAGCAGGTCGAGCCCGTTGAGGTCGCAGAACCAGAGGTCGCCCGCCGCCACGAGCACATGCTTCACAGAGGTCTGCGGCAGGGGGTCGAGGAAGGCGGCCAGCACGGGCTTCGTCGTGGAGTCGAGCTCTCCGGTCAACGCGATCACCAGGGTGGTGTCGTCGACGGGCACGAGACGTACTGACAGTTGCATCATGGCGAGCCCCCTCTCTCTGGATCGGCGCGCCTTCGGGGACGGTCGCGCACGACAGATTCCGGCTCGAACCCATAGTCTCGCCCCGTCGAGCAAAGGGCCAGGCGATTCGCCATCAAGTGTGCTTCCGATCATTGAGGAAGTTGGGCAGAGAGGTCCAGCTGTCACCGGCCGGGGCGCCGTCCAGCCGCGCCACCAGGTGTGCCTTGACCGCGATGCGCTCGCCGAGGAGGGCGTCCCGATCGGCGCGTACGTCCCGTGTGTCCGGCAGCGCGCCGAACGCCTCGCGGGCCGCGGCGGCCACGATCGCCCACAGCCGCCCCTCCACGGCTCTGTCGCCCTGCCCGAAGAGCGCGATCAGGCTGCCGAACGTGGTGCCGGCCAGCGAGCCGAACAGCTTGGCGTGCAGGACCGCCGGGTCGTCGCTGAGCAGCCTGGCGCTGACCGGCGGCGGCTCGATCCCGTTGCGCGCCAGCCGGCCGGGGCTGATCCGCACGTCGGCCAGGTCGCGGTAGATCAGCCGGTACGGCAGGCCGTCCCGGCCCAGCGCGACCAGCAGGTTCTGCCCGTGCGCCTCCAGCGCCACGCCGAGTGACAGCAGCCCCAGCGTGTCCCGCAGGACCAGCCGGGCGAAAGCGGTCAGCCAGGCGGCCGGGTCGGGCGCCATCGCGGCGGTGACGGCGGCGACGGGCAGCACCGGCCCCCGCTCGGGGGTGGGCTCGCGGAGCATGCAGGACAGGTCGGCGCTGTGCTCGCCGTCCACCGGGCCGGCGGCGCCCGCCAGGTAGCGGGCGATGCGCAGGCCGCCGCCGCACCGGGCGGCCAGCGTGGTGAGCAGGCTCGAAAGGGGGACGCAGTCGCGTACCGAGCCGGGCGAGATGTCCCTGACGCCGGAGGTCATCCTGGTGGTGAACGCCGTCTTCAGGTGGGGGCCGCCGTCGAGCGGGGCGAGCGTGCGCACCGACATCAGCGGTCTTGCCCGGACGGCCCCGGTGGCGTGCGGGCGCAGACCGAGGGCGGGCAGGACGTGCGTGGTCTGCCACGGGTGGATGGGCAGCAGCAGCCGGTCGCCGTCCACCAGCGAGGCCGGCCACGGCCCCGTGACGAGGCAGTCGCGCAGCGGCAGGGCCAGCAGGTCGAGGGCGACGGTGGGACGGTGTTCGGGCATGTAGGCGAGCTGCTCCGCCACGGACACGCCCGGCCGGTTGCGGCATCCGGGATGGTAGGGGTGGCCGTCGATCACGCTCTGCTCGTGATCCTCCAGGGCGGCGCCTACCGGCGGTGCGGCGCCCGCGCGGGACAGCGCCATGGAGGCCACGCTGTTGTCGAGGTCCTCGACCAGCCGGTCCGCGCCGGGCAGGCCGAGGGCGGCCAGCAGCGCGGCCGGATGGGTGTGGGCGTGGCCGTCCAGCCGGAGCACGGGCTCGTCCCCGAGGTCGTACGGCCGCCGCTCGGGCCCTGTCAGCTCGCGCCCGTCGGCCAGCAGCACCCGGGAGGGCCCGGTGACCGTCAGGCCGGGCAGCGGTTCGTACAGCAGCCCGCGCCACAACCGCCCCATGACGGCTGCCCGCGCGCCGGGAAGGGCCTCGGCGTAGCGGGCGGACAGCTCGGGCCGCACGAGGGCCAGTTCGGCGGCGAACTCCCCCTCTAAACGCCTCATAACCCCCATCTTTCCCAGAAACCATCCTGATAGCTACTCTGTGGGCACCAATGGGGACAAAGGGTAGGAGTAGGGTCGCCATGGCATTTACTGACAGCCTCCTGCCCGCCACAGGGCCGGGGCTCGAAGCCGAGTCCCTTGCCGTGACGGCGCTGCTGAACTGCCTCGTCCGCGAGGTGGCCAGGCCCGCCGAGCCCGGTGCCCTCCTGCTGCCCGAGACCGGACGCCTGCTGCGTGTCGGCGGTACCCGGTACCCCACCTCCCCGGCCCTGCGCACCCCGGACGGCTGGCGCCCGCTCACGCTGACGGAGCTGGTCGAGCTGACGGCCGACGAGCTGCGCGCCGCCACCGGCGTCGCCAACGCCGCGCTGCCCGCCGAGATCCTCGACAGCCGGGACGTCACCGCCGCCCTGCTGGCGGCCAGGCGCGCCACCGTGCCGCCCGCTGACGCGTACCTGCGCTCCGAGCAGGCCCTCCTGGCGGGTCACCGCTACCACCCCGCGCCCAAGGCGCGCGGCGGCGGCGGGCCGGGGGCGTGGCTGCGCTACTCGCCCGAGGCGCGGGCGAGCTTCGCCCTGCCGCTGCTCGCCGTGCCCGCCGAGGACCTGGTGCAGGACGGCGACCCGAGCGCGCTGGACCTCCTGGGCGGGCTGGACCTGCTGAACGGCGGGCTGACCCTGCTGCCCGCCCATCCCTGGCAACTGGAGCTGCTGGGCGAGACCGGCCTGCGGCCCGTGGGCGTCACGGCCGCCACCGCCGTGGCCACCGCGTCCATCCGCACGGTGTACCTGCCGGAGCCCGACCTGTTCTGCAAGTTCAGCCTGGACGTCCGGATCACCAACGACGTCCGCCGCCTGTGGCTGCACGACCTGCGCCGCCTCTCCCTCGTGGCGGCCCTGGTGGACGTGGCGTTCGACGACCTGCCCACCCACCTGCCGCGCCCGGCCGTGCTGCGCGACCGGGGCTGGCGCAGTGCCCGCCGGGGCGGGGACGGCGGCGAGGCGTTGGCGGTGATCGTCCGCGACGGGCTGGGCCGGCACGTCCCGCCCGGCCTGACACCGCTGCTGGCGGCCGGGATCAGCGAGGGCTTCCCCGGCAACCCGCTCGACACCCTGGACGAGGACGGGGCACTGCTGTGGTGGCAGCGCTACCTGGAGCACGTGGTGCCGCCGGTGCTGCACGCGTACCTGCGGCACGGGATCGTGCTCGAATGCCACCTGCAGAACGTGCTCGTCGCGGTGGACGAGCACGGCATGCCGGGTCAGGCGCTGTTCCGCGACCACGAGGGCGTCAAGCTCGTCGCCGAGCGCCACCCGGGCCTCAGCTCGCCCGTGCTGGGCGGCGTGCGCGCCTGGGAGCGGCTCGTGTACTGCCTGCTCACCAACAACCTGTGCGAGATCGCCGGCGCGCTGGCGGCCCGGCACGCCCGGCTGGAGGCCGAGCTGTGGACGCGGGCCAGGACCGTGTTCGCCGACGCGGCCAAGGAGTACGCGGACCCGCCCGAGCTGCGCGACCTGCTGGCCGCCACGCACATCCCGGCCAAGGCCAACCTGCTGCTGCGCTGGCTGGACGCGGACGGCGCGGCCATGCGGTGGGTGCCGATCCCCAACCCGCTGCTGCCCTTCACATCCTGAGCCGCCTAAGGGCGCTCCTCGGCCCAGGACGGCGGCGGGGGAGCGCCGTCGTCCTCCGGCCTGTCCTTGTGGGGCCAGGGCGAGGCGGCCACCACGACGCCGTACAGCACGTGGTCGGTCAGCAGCGCCACCCGCTCGCCCGCGCCGTGCTTGCGCGGCAGGCCCAGCGCGGGCGCGATGGCGACCTCGAACGCGGCCCAGGCCAGCACGCCGTAGACCGGCCCCGCCCACCGCCGGCGCCGCACCGGCTCCGGCAGGAGGCCGAAGACCGCGCCGCCGCCCGCCCCGTACAGCCAGTGCACGATCTCCACGACGGCGGGCCGCCGCTCGGCGGGGATGGCGTGGAAGGCCGCCGGCGCGGTCTTCTCGATCACGGATTCCGGCGGGGTGTACGGCACCAGGCCGAGCGCGGTGGTGAGCTGCCGCAGGCCCGACATCGCCATGGAGGCGATCGCGCCCCTGGCGGCCGCACGCACGATCGGCTTGCGCTCCCGCTCAGCCGGCGCGCCTTCAAGCAGGCGGGGAGGGGTCCGCAGGGTCTGAGTCATGGCATGCCGCCTACCGAACGGCGGGAACGCCAAACCTCGCTACGGCAGCGAGCGCAGGCGGCCGATGATCGCGGTCGTCGAGCGGTCGGGCAGGTAGCCGAGCACCCGCACCTCGCCGCCGAGCGCGCGCACCAGCGGCGCCTCCGGCAGCATCTCGGCGGTGTAGTCGCCGCCCTTCACGTACAGCTCGGGCCGCATCATCCTGATGAGCCGCTCCGGCGTGTCCTCGTCGAACGGGGTCACGTAGTCCACGTCGTTGAGCGCGGCCAGCACGGACATCCTGTCCTCGCACGGGTTGACCGGCCGGCCCGGCCCCTTCAGCCGGGCCACGCTGGCGTCGCTGTTGACCGCCACCACCAGCACGTCGCCGAGCTGCCCCGCCTGCTCCAGGTACGTCACGTGCCCCCGGTGCAGCACGTCGAAGCAGCCGTTGGTGAACACCACCCGCTCGCCCCTGCGCCGGTGCTCGTCGAGGAGCCGGGCCAGCCGCTCGGCGGTCTGCACCGTGCCCTCCTGGCGGCGCAGCGCGCGCAGCAGGTCGTACCGCGTGCAGACGGCGGTGCCCTGGCGGCGCACGACCACGCCCGCCGCCGCCTGGCCCGCCTGCGACGACTCCTCCGGCGAGGCCCCGCTCGCCAGCCAGAGCGCGAACGCGGCCGTGTACGTGTCGCCCGCGCCCGTCGCCATGTGGTGCGGCGCGGGCTGGGCGTAGGTCCGGTACGGCGGCTCGCCCTTCTTGTGCAGCAGCGTGCCCTCGCCGTCCAGGGTGGTGACCACGATCCCGGCGCCGGTCAGCTCCAGCAGCCGGTCGGAGCAGCCCATCAGGTAGGCGGGCCGGTCCACCGCTCCGCCGTCGCCCCCGAGCAGGCTCACCACCTCGGTGTAGTTCGGCAGCACCGCGGCCGGCCCGCACTCGCGCCACGGCGCCACCGCGTGCGCGTCCACCACCAGCAGCGGCAGCCCCGCCAGCGCCTGCCGCACGGCCGGGGTGAAGACCCCGCCGCCGTAGTCGCACGCCACCACCACGTCGGCGCCCGCCACCGCCTCGACGACCCGGCAGAGCAGCTCGCGCTCGGCCTCCTCGGGGATGACGGACAGGTCCTCGTCGTCGTAGCGGGCGGTGAGCTGCCCGCTGGTGACCAGCCGCCGCTTGTGCGCGGTGCGCCGCCCCGGCACCGTCACCAGGTCGACGCCGACGCCGAGCAGGTGCAGGGCGCGTTCCAGCTTCTCGCCGCAGGCGTCGTCGCCGACCACGCCGACGAGCCGGACGCGGGCGCCGAGCGCCACGAGGTTGGCGGCGGTGTTGGCGGCGCCGCCGGGGGCGTCCTCGGTGGCCTCCAGGCTCATCACGGGCACGGGCGCCTCCTGCGCGAGCCGCTTGGCCGAGCCGTGCAGCCACGAGTCGAGCATGACGTCGCCGACGACCACGGCGTTGACGATCTCATCTGTGCCCATGGAGAGCGTGTACCTGTAAAAGACCAGCTCAAACCATACAAAGCGGAAGTTACGGGCGTAGGGCGACGGGTAGCCGGGCCGCTATGCACCGACCCGCAGACCTCGACGTGCTCGTCCCTGCCAGGGACCGACCGGCCGCGCTCGCGCCGGCCGGTTGTCACGCCTGCGTGCGGGAGCCGTCATGACGGCGCTGGTCGGTGATGTCCGGCGGATCGCGGTGCTGCGGGCCAACGCCGTCGGCGACTACCTGGTGGCCGTCCCGGCGCTGGACGCGCTCAAACGCGCCTACCCCGGCGCCCGTCTGACGCTGCTGGGCACGCCCTGGCACGCCGCGTTCCTCACCGGACGGCCGGGCCCGGTGGACGACGTGGTGGCGCTGCCGCCGATCTCGGGCGTCTCCACCTGGGATCCGGGGCATCCGGTGCCCGAGGAGGTGTGCGCCCGGTTGCGGGAGCGGGAGTTCGACCTGGCGGTCCAGATCCACGGCGGCGGCCGGTTCTCCAACCCGTTCGTGCGCCGGCTCGGCGCCCGGGTGACCGCCGGGCTGCGCGCGCCGGGTGCCGAACGGCTGGACCGCTGGGTGCCGTACACCGACTACCACCACGAGACCCTGCGGTTCCTCCAGGTCGCGGCGCTGGTCGGCGCGATGGACGGCGGGCTGGAGCCGCGGGTGACCGTCACCGCGGCCGACCGGGCAGAGCTGGCACGCGCGCTCGGGCAGCCGCCGCCGGGGCTGGTGGCCGTGCACCCGGGCGCCCGCGACCCGCGGCGGCGCTGGCCGGTGGAGCGTTTCGCCGAGGTGGCCGACCTGACCGGCCGTCCCGTGGCCGTGACCGGCACGCGGGCGGAGCAGGACCTGGTGATGGGCGTGGTCGAGGCCATGAGGCGGCCGGCGATCCCCGTCGTCGGCGCGCTCGGCCTGGGCGCGCTGGCCGCCCTGTACGAGCGCTGCGACCTGGTGATCGCCAACGACACCGGCCCCCGCCACCTCGCCGCGGCCGTCGGCACCCCCACCGTGGCCGTCTACTGGTGCGGCAACCTCATCCAGGCAGGGCCGCTCAGCAGGACCGCGCACCGGCCGCTGATCTCCTGGACCACGTCCTGCCCGCGATGCGGCGCCGACGGCGTGGACCCGGCCGCCGAGCGCTGCCCGCACGACGACTCGTGGGTGTGCGACGTCACGGTGGAGATGGTGACAGAGCAGGTGGACGACCTGCTGGCGAAGGAGGAGCGATGACCGACCACGCTGTGCTCGACGAGCTGCCCGAGGGCCCCTACGACAAGCGGGAGCTGACCGAGGCGATCAACGGGGTGATCACCCGCAGGGGCGAGCAGGACACGCTGGGGCTGCTGACGGTTCCGGGACAGGACGCATAGCGAGCGGCACGGCGGGCGTCTGAGAGGGTGATGTCGATCCCCTGGAGGTGACCGTGGACGCCGCGGAAGAGCAACGGTTCCGCGAGTTCGTCGACGCCCGTTCTCCTGCCCTCATGCGGCTCGGGTACCTGCTCACCGGCGGTGACCAGCACGCGGCCGAGGACCTGGTGCAGACCGCGCTGGCGAAGCTGTCGGCCAGATGGCGGCGGGTGGCGGCGCCGGAGGCGTACGCCAAGCAGATCATGTACCGGCAGCAGATCAGCTGGTGGCGGGCGAGCACGCGGCGGGGCGAGGTCTTGCAGGCCGGCCCGCCGGAGCGGGAGGCGCGCGACGCGCACCACCAGAGCGAGCTGCGCCTGGTGCTGCGCTCGGCGCTGGCCAGGCTGACCGCCCGCCAGCGCGCGGTGCTGGTGCTGCGTTACTACGAGGACCTGCCGGAGCAGGAGGTGGCCCGAGTGCTGGGCTGCTCCGTCGGCACGGTGCGGAGCACCGCGCACCGGTCGCTGGCGCGGCTGCGTGAGATCGCCCCCGAGCTGGCCCGAGACCTGGAGGTGACGGCGTGACCCGCCTGCTGCGCGACACGATGGAGGACTGGGCCGACGAGGCCAGGGTGCCTCCGGGCCTGGCCGACCGGGCGCTGCGGAGGCGCGCCTGGAAGCCGTACGGCGCGGCGGTGCTGGTGGCGGCCATGATCGCGGCTGTCGCCGTGTTCGTCACGGGGCAGCGCCAGCCCGACCCCGTGATCCGCCCGGCCGACGGCGTCACGCTGCCCGCCCGGCCGTCGCCCGCGCCGACGGACGTGCGCACCGACACCGAGCACAGCCCGCCGGCCAAGCTCATCGCCGCGGGCCGGATGGCCGTGTCGGCGTACTACCGGACCAGGCGGGAGCCGATCGAGGGCGGTCTGACGCGTGTCCGCTACAGCTGGTCCCTGTACGACCCGCGCACCGACAGCTACGAGCAGACCCCGTACGCGTGGCTGGACGTCGCCCCCGGGCTGCAGGTCGCGGCGGTGGTCGAGGGGGACCTGCTCGGCAAGCGGGTGGGCGTGCTCGACATGAACACCCGGCAGGTGCTGCGCTGGTACGACCTGGAGCACTCCGTGGGCTCCGTCGCGTGGTCGCCGGACGGAACCAGGATCGTCGCCACCGCCTACTCCAGTTACCCGAACATCATGCAGGGTGAGGGCGACCAGATGGGGCCGGTGATGACCGCGAGCCCACGCACCGGCTACTACGTCATCGACACCCGGACGGGGGAGGCGGCCTACCACGAGCTGGCCCCGCTGGGCGACAGCCGCCCCGGCGACGAGGCGGGCAAGCCGTCCAACACCAACGGCCGCCAGGACCTCGGCTGGAGCATGGACGGCGCGCTCCTCTGGGGGCCCACAACCGGCCTGAACCGGCCCTTCTACACCCTGGACGGCAGGCCCGCCGACGCCCCCGCCGGACAGCGGTACCACCGGTACGGGTCGAGCCTGTCGGCCATCTCACCCAACGGCCGGCTGGCCCTGGGCGACGACGGCCTGCCTACGAAGATCACCGAGGTGGCGACGGGCCGGGTGGCCGGTCGGCAGCGGGTACTCCAGTTGCACGCCTGGGCGGACGACGAGAACGTCATCGCCCTGGGGTGCGCGGGCAAGTGCGAGAACGAGTTCAACAGCGGCCTGGTGCTGGTCAGCGTGGACGGCTCGAAGATGACCCAGCTCGCCGCCGACCGCGACAGCAACGGCGAAGGCGCCTGGCACTGGGTCCTCACGCTCAGGTGAGGCCGGCGTCGTGGGCGAGGAGCGCGATCTGGGTGCGGTTGTCCAGGGAGAGCTTGGTCAGGATGCTGGAGACGTGGGCCTTCACGGTGGTGACGCCCATGGCGAGATCGGCGGCGATGTCGGCGTTGGTCCTGCCCTGGGCGATCGCCAGCGCCACCTCGTGCTCGCGCGGGGTGAGGGCGGCCAGCGCGGCGCGGGCCCGCTCGTAGGCGCCGGCCTGGGCGACGGTGCGCTCCATCAACCGGCGGGTGATGCGCGGGGAGAGTATCGGGTCGCCCGCCGCCACCCGGGTGATCGCCTCCACGATGCGCGGCGGCGGCGTGTCCTTGAGCAGGAACCCGGCGGCGCCCGCGCGCAGCGCGTGCAGGACGTTCTCGTCGGTGTCGAAGGTGGTCAGCACGATCACCTCGGGCGGCCTGGCGCGCGCCCGCAGCCGTCGGGTGGCGGTGATGCCGTCCACGCGCGGCATCCGCAGGTCCATCAGGACGACGTCGGGGGCGTGGGCGTCGGTGGCGGTGATGGCCTCCTGGCCGTCGGCCGCCTCGGCGACGACCGTGATGCCGGCGGCGCCGTCGATCATCATGGACAGCCCGGCGCGGACCAGCGCGTCGTCGTCTACCAGGAGCACGCGGATCACGCGGGCCATGGTAACCGAGCCTGGAGCCGGAACTCCCCGCCGGTGTCGTGGTGGTCGAGGTGCCCGCCGGCCAGCCGGACCCGCTCGGTGAGCCCCACCAGGCCGAGCCCGCTGCCGGCCGCGACGGGCTCGGCGCCCGCCGGAGGCAGCGGGTTGCGGACGTCGATCAGCAGGGGCGTGCCGGGGGCGCCGGCCAGCAGCACCTCGACCGGCTGCCCGGAGGCGTGCTTGCGGGCGTTGGTGAGCCCTTCCTGCACGACGCGGTAGGCGGTCCTGGACACGGAGGGCGGCAGGGTGGCGGCGTCGGTGATCTCCTCGGTGAGCCGTACGGGCTGGCCCGCCCCGCGTGCCTCCGCGAGCAGGCCGGGCAGGTCGGCCAGGCCGGGCCAGGGTTCGAGCTCGCCTTCGTCGTCGGACGGCTCGCGGAGCAGGCCGATCACCTGGCGCAGCTCCTCCAGCGCCTGGTGGACACCGGTGCGGATCACCCCGGCGGCCCTGGCGAGCTGGTCGGGGGATGAGTCGGGGCGGTACTCCAGCGCCCCGGCGTGCGTGGCCACCAGGGACAGGCGGTGGGCCAGCACGTCGTGCATCTCCCTGGCGAGCCGGTGGCGCTCGGCCATGCGGGCCTCGGCGACCCGCCTGCCCTGCTCGGCCTCGGCGCGGTGGGCGCGTTCGCGCAGGGAGACGAGCAGGGCGCGGCGGGAGCGGGCCAGCGCGCCCCAGCCGAGCAGCGCGCCGTAGGCGGCGCAGATCAGCAGCAGCCACCACGACAGTGAGATGCCCGAGTTGGGCCGCCACAGCCCCTGCGCCAGGTGGGCCGCCATGCCGGCGCCGGCCACAGCGGCCGCGACGGGGAACTTCTTGCGCTGGGCCACCTGGAGCGCCCCCGCCGTCGCCGCGGGCGTGGCCACCGGGGAGAGCACGGCGAGCAGCGTGGCGGCCAGCGCCCCGTGGACCGGCCACCACAAGGTGGCGAGCGCGGCGGCCACGCTCACCACCGCGATCGCCGCGTCCAGCCACCAGGTGGAGCGGCCTGACTGACCCCACAGCCCCACGGCGGTCAGCGCGCCCATCCCCAGCAGCACACCGGCCACCGCGTAGGGGTGCGGGGAGCGAATCTGGCTCATCGGCCCAGGTTAGACGGCGGTGCGGCGGACCCGTCACCTACTAAAGAAGGACCCCGGCCCCACGCGAGTAGGGAGCGGAGCGACCGCGCGCCCGATGTGGCGGACCGGCCCGGCGGGCGAGGCTGACCGGCATGAACTCCTCCGGAAAGCTCCTCGCCAGAGCCGGCGAGGTCACCCGCCGCTACGGCGACGTGGTCGCGCTCGACCGCGTCTCGCTCGACATCAGGGCGGGCGAGCTGGTCGGACTGCTGGGCCCGAACGGCGCAGGCAAGTCCACCCTCATCAACCTGCTCGTGGGGCTGCGCAGGCCGACGTCGGGCACGGTGGAGCTGCTCGGCGGCTCGCCGCTGGACGCGGCCGTGCGGCGCGGCATCGGCGTGACGCCGCAGGAGACGGGCCTGCCCGACTCGCTGCGCGTCGGCGAGATCGTCGACTTCGTCGGCGCGCACTTCCCCGAGCGGCTCGGTACGGCCGAGCTGCTGGCCAGGTTCGGCCTCGGCGACCTGGTCAGGCGGCAGGTGGGCAGCCTGTCCGGCGGGCAGCGGCGGCGGCTGGGGGTGGCGCTGGCCTTCGCCGGCCGGCCGGAACTGGTCTTCCTCGACGAGCCGACGACCGGCCTGGACGTCGAGGCCAGACGGGCGCTGTGGGACGGCATCAAGGCCTTCCACGAGGACGGTGGCACCGTCCTGCTGACCAGCCACTACCTGGAAGAGGTGGAGGCGCTGGCCGAGCGGGTGGTGGTGATCGGGAACGGCCGCGTGCTGGCCGACGACACCATGCGGGCGGTACGCGGTCTGGTGGGCACCCGGCGCCTCTCCCTCGTCGCCGAGAGCCTGCCCGACCTGCCCGGCGTGCTCGGCGCCGAACGCGTGGACGGCCGGATCGACCTGGTCGTCAGCGACCCCGACCGGCTCGTCGTGGAGCTGGTGCGCAGCGGCGTGCCGTTCTCCGGCCTGGAGATCAGGCCGGCCACCCTCGAAGAGGCCTTCCTCGCCCTGACCTCGAAGGAGCCCGCACATGCCTAGCCTGGTGCTCGCGCACACCCGTTACCTGATGATCGAGCAGATCAGGGTGCCGATCGGCATCGTGGCCAGCGCGTTCTTCCCGGCCGTCGCGATGCTGGCGTTCGTGGTGCCGTTCGCGGGCCGGGACGCGACGGCGGCGACCACGGCGACGGGCGCGCTGATGCTCTTCGGCGCCATGTCGTCCGCGCTGACCGGGCTCGGCGTCGCGGTCTCGCAGGATCGCGAGCTGCCGTGGAACCCGTACCTGCGCACCCTGCCGGCGGGCCCGCTGCCGCGCTTCGCCGGGCGGATCCTGGCGACGCTGGCCACCATGCTGATCTCGGTGATCCCGGTGCTGGTGATGGGGGCGCTGTTCACGGAGGCGACGATCACCCCGGCCCGGCTGCTGCTGGGGATCGGCGCGCTGGTCGCAGGCGTCGTGCCGTTCATGCTGATGGGGTTGTTCGTCGGCTTCACGCTGGTGGCGAAGGCCGCGATGGCGGTGTCGCAACTGCTGTTCTTCCCGATGGCGATCCTCGGCGGGCTGCTGCTGCCGCCCGCGGTCATGCCGGAGTTCGTGCAGACCCTGTCCGTGTACGTGCCGACGAGGGGCGCGGCCGAGCTGATCTGGTGGGCGATCGCGGGCGTCGGCCCGAACGCGGTGTCGCTGGTCATGCTGGCCGTCTGGACCGCAGGCATGGCGGTCGCCGCCGCCTGGGCCTACCGCCGCGACGAGGGCCGCCGCTTCTCCTGACGAGCTAACTAGACCGATCGTTCTCGATAGTGCTAGCCTTCCTCGCGTGGCAAGGAGCAAGGAGTTCGACCCCGAGGTCGCGTTGCAGCAGGCGCTGGAGCTGTTCTGGGAGCGCGGCTACGAGGCGACCTCGATGGCCGACCTCGTGGAGCGGCTCGGCCTGGCGCGGGCGAGCATCTACGCGACGTTCGGCGGCAAGCGCGAGCTGTACCTGAAGGCGCTGGAGCGCTATCTGGAGCAGGGCGACGTGATCGAGCGGCTGTCCCAGCCGGGGCCGGCGCTGCCCGCCGTCCAGGCCTTCCTCGACTCCTACGTCGCGGAGATCCTGGCGGACGACCTGCGGCGCGGCTGCATGGTGGTGAACACGGCCGTCGAGTTCGCCTCGCGCGACGCGATCGTGCTGGCCAAGGTGGTGACGAGCTGGGCGGAGCTGGAGACGGCGCTGGCCGGGACGCTCATCAGGGCGCGCGCCCAGGGGGAGATCCCGGCGAGCAAGGACCCGCAGGCGCTGGCCAGGTTCCTGCTCGTGCTGCTGCAGGGGCTCAGGGTGCTCGGCCGGGCCGACCCGGACCCGCGCAGGCTGCGCGACGCGGTCGAGCAAGCCATGACGACTGTTCAAATTTGAGAATGATTGGTCTGAAAAATATGACTGGACGTTTTGCAGGCAAGGTCGCGCTCGTCACGGGCGCGAGCGGGGTGGTGGGCCGCACGGCGGCGCTGGCGTACGCGCGGGAGGGCGCGGCCGTCCTCGCCGCCGGGCGTGACGCCGCCCGCCTGGCCGAGGTCGTGAAACTGGTGGAGGAGGGCGGCGGCCGGGCCGCCGCGTGCACCGTCGACCTCACCCGCTCCGCCGAGGTGGCCGCCATGGTCGAGGCCGCCGTCTCCCGGTTCGGCGGCCTGGACGTGGCGCTCAACGCCGCCGGGATCTTCGGCACGATGGCGCCGCTGGCCGACTACGACGAGGACGTCTGGGACGAGGTCCTGGCCGTCAACCTCAAGGGCGTGTTCCTGTCGATGAAGTACGAGATCGCCCACATGCGGGCCCACGGGGGCGGGGTCATCGTCAACGTCTCCTCCAACCTCGGGGCCCACTGGCGGCTGGCCGGGGCGAGCGCGTACGCCGCCTCGAAGGCCGCCGTGAGCCACCTGACGCGGGCGGCGGCCCGCGACCACATCGCCGACGGCGTCCGCGTCAACGCCCTCAGCCCCGGGCCGATCGACACGCCCATGTCGGCGCGGCCCGGCGAGACGCGGGAGGAGCGGGACGAGCGGATGAGGACCGCGCTGCCCATCGGGCGGGTGGCCACCCCCGAGGAGATCGCCGCCGCCGCACTGTGGCTGTCGTCCGAGGAGTCGAGCTTCGTGGTGGGCGCCGACCACGTGATCGACGGCGGCGCGACCGCATGACCTCTACTTGATCGCGGCCAGGTCCAGGACCCACATCTCGTTCTTGATCGGGTAGGTCATCAGCCGGTCGAGGCCGCCGTCCGGGATCGACATGACCCCCGTCGCGTCCTCCCGGACGCCCAGGTCGGCGGAGCGGCCGGTCTCGGCGTCATGGAGGGCCAGCACGGGCCGATTCCCCGGCCCGTTCAGCATGATCTTGAAGAAGCGCTCCAGCCCGGCGTCGTCGCCCTGCTGGAACCCGGCAGGCAGGGCCTGCTCATGGGAGCCGTCGCGGTCGCGGACGAACCTGCGCACGACGGTCGCGACCCGCGCCGTCGTCGGGCACCGCCGGTCGCCGCACTTGATCTCCTTGCCGGAGCTGTCGCGGCGGCGCTCCACCTTGACGGTCTTGTAGCGGATGGCCACGCCCCAGCACCGCTCGACGCCGCACCTGACCTCCTCGCCGGACTTGACCACGGCCTCGCGCCGCTCACCGGTCTCGACGTTGAGCAGGTCGCGGAAGACCGCCTTGCCGCGGTGCACGCCCACCCACGGCCACCGCAGGACGTGGTGCCGCTCGGCGCCCTTGACCGGCCGCGGCGTCCCCCCGCTCAGCGGCACCCGGTAGACGCCGCCCTTCTCGTAGGAGAAGACGACGTCCGAGCCGGCCACCGCCAGCCCGTTGATGTGCCCCTGCTTCATGACGTCGCCGAGGGGGACGTCGCTCACCAGCCGGGGCCGGCCGCCGGTGGCCGGGACCGTCCAGATCTTGGCGACCCGCCGGCTGCCCGCCTCCTTGTACGACGCCCACCAGACGATGGCGCCCTCACCTGCGGCGACGCCTTCGGCGAAGATGGCCGAGTTCTTCGTCGGCGGGATCTCGGCGATCTGCCTGGGCCGGCCGGTGCCCAGGTCGTAGGCCCACAGGTACTGGCGCGTCCCGTCCAGGGCGCCCGTCATGACCAGCAGCGTGCGGTCGTCGAGGAGGAGCTGCGGGTAGTACGTACGGCCGTCGGGCAGCTTGGCCGGGATCTTGTGCACGGCCTGCGGCCACACCTGCTCGATGGGCGGCGGGATCTCGTCCTGTCCGGGCTTGCCGGTCGGCCCGACCGCGGGCTGCGGCGCCGCCGAGGTGCCCAGGGTGTCCACGGCCACGGCCGCCCCGCCCGCGACCAGGACCACGGCCGCGGCGGCGTACACGGCGGCGGTGCGCGCCCGGCGGCGGCGGTGGCGCGTCCTGACCGTCGCGGCCAGGCCGGGCGGCGCCTGCGGCGCACGCTCCGCCGCCCCGGACAGGACGCGGCTCAGCTTGTCTTCCAGGTCGGTCATCACATGCTCCTGTTGGGCGCCGGTGCGGAGGACAGGGAGGAACGCAGCTTGTCCAGGCCACGGGACGCCTGGCTGCGCACGGTTCCAGGGGAGATGCCGAGCACCTTCGCGATCTCGGCGTCACTGAGCTGCTCGTAATAGCGCAGCACCAGCACGGCCCGCTGCCTGCGGGGCAGCCCGGCCAGCTCCTGCCACAGCCCGAGATCCTCGTCGGGCGGGGGCTTCACCTGTTCCGGTGGCTCCGCGGTGAGGTGCTCGCGCCTGTGCCGCCGCCAGACGCTGATGTGCAACCGCGCCATCGTGATCCGGGTGTAGCTGTGCGGGTTGTCCTTGCGTCTCACTCGCGGCCAGGCGCCGCACAGCCGTACCAGGGCCTCCTGCACCAGGTCCGCGGCGTCGTGGGGGTTTCCGGTCAGGACGTATCCGTAGCGGAGCAACGCGTCCGTGTGCTCTGCCACGAAATCGTCGAAGCCGGGTTCGTCGTCCACTTGTCGTCCCTTCGATCGTCACGTCCCAGACGGCCGAAGGGGTCAGGATGTTGCATCGTCCGGCCATCATTCTGGCCGGGGCTGCGGGTAAGGCGTGCGTACGGCATCCCGCCCGAGCAGGTGAGACGGCATGGCGACGGCCCGCGCCCGGGAGGGGAATCGGGCGCGGGCCGTCACGCGGAAGGGGTCGCTACCTGCTGATACGCACCGCGTCCGCGATCACGTAGCCGGTCCCCGAGGTCCACCGGCTCACGCCGACCACGTTGTACGTGCCGGCGTTCAGCGAGAACGTCCCGAGGCTGCGCCACGCCCCGCCTCCGGACCGTTGATCGACGAACACGGTCTGGTTGCCGCTGGACGTGGCCACGATGTACGGCGCCGAGCTGTTGTACCCGGCGTCCGCCGGATACCAGACCTCGACCTGGTACGTGCCCGCGCTGGGGATCGTGGCCGAGTACCACGCCGGGTCGCTGGCGGCGACGGGGTCGGCGAAGCGGTAGTCGGCGCCGTGGCGCTGGCTGGAGTAGGTGGAGGTGCCCCAGTTGGCGCTGGCGGTGAACTGGCCGGAGGTGGCGTTGTCCACCGTGGTGGTGAACGTGGGGGTGCCGCCGCCACCGGTCACGTAGTTCATGTACGTGGTCCAGTTCCAGTGCGAGCCCGGGTCGGTGTGGGTGGCGCCCGGGACCTCGTTGTGGCCGATGATGCCGGTCCTCGTCTTGGGGATGCCGTACTTGTCGCAGAGGTAACGCGTCAGTGCGGCCGAGGCCCGGTACATGGCGTCGGTGAACCACGAGGCGTCGCTGACGAAGCCCTCGTGCTCGATGCCGATGGAGCGGTTGTTGTAGGTGGAGTTGCCCGCGTGCCAGGCGACGTCCTTGTCGCGGACCATCTGGGTGATGGCGCCGTTGGAGGACTTGACCACGTAGTGGGCGGAGACCTGCGCGCTGGGGTTCTGGAACCAGGAGATGGTTCCGGCGTAGGAGCCCTGGGTGACGTGGATGACCACGCGGTCGATGTTGTAGCTGGTCTCGCGGCTGGAGACGCGGTAGTTGCTGCTGCTGGCCGCGACCCAGGCGGCCGGCGGGTAGTCGGCGCTGGCGAGGGCGACCGGGCTGTCGGCCGGCTCCCCTGCCTGCTTGCCCGCGCGGGCGTTCAGGTCGCGGGCGTCGGCGTACTCGCCGCGGTCGGCGGTGATCTCCTGCGGCCTGACCTGGACGCCGCGCAGGTCGATGCCGAGGCCGAGCTGCTCGTAGACGGCGTCGGCGTACAGGCGGGCCAGCTCGGGTGAGGTGGCGTTGCCGTACAGGGCGACGGCGCGGTACCAGCGGCCGGCGTCCTTCCTGGCGGCCTCGTCGAGACCGAGCTTGTCGGCGAGGGATCGCAGGACGGCCGCGCCGCCGAGGATGTTGGCCTCGTCGTCGGTCTTGAGCTTGTCGGCGGGGATCCGGGTCAGCTCGGCGGCGTTCTCCAGCGAGTGGTTGGTGGGGTTGCTGACCAGGTGCATCACACCGTAGCCGTTGCTGGCGCTGGGCTCGCCGTTGTGGCCGTCGAGGTGGGTCTCGGCGTAGGCGAGGGCGATGAGCAGGTCACGCGGTACGTCGTGCGCGGCGGCGGCCTTGCCGAAGGCCGCGGAGAGGGGGGATTCCTTGACCGTGACCGCCTGGGACTGCGACCAGGCGGGCTGGGCGGCCGCGCTGAGGGGGAGGATGGCGAGGATCGAGGTGGCGAGGGCTGCTAATCGCGTGCGGGCGAGAGTCATGGGGTGCTCCTCGTTCACAGGTGACGGGAGCACGCTACGTCAAGATCTTGACCGATGTCGATAATTGACATTACTGCTGAGTTAGGTGAAACTTCTCGCCCTCATCGGGGCTCGCGGTGTCGTCAGATGTTTGTGAAGACTATTGCGCTTTTTGATGGATGCGCTGAAACTTCCCTTCGTGACCGCGCTCCTGCGTACCGTCCTCGCGGTGCTCGTCGCCGCCGCGCTCGCCAGCCCCCTCCACACCCAGACCGCGCTCGCCGGCTCCCTCCCCACCCGGACCGCGGCGACCGCCGCCTGCGCCACCGACCCGGCCACCCCCAAACGGCAGCTCCGCGCCATGTGGATCTCCTCGGTCGCCAACATCGACTGGCCCAGCCGCACGGGGCTGAGCGTGGCGGCACAGCAGGCCGAGTTCCGCGCCTGGCTCGACCTGGCCGTCTCCAAGCGTATGAACGCCGTGGTCGTGCAGGTCAGGCCCACGGCCGACGCGTTCTGGCCGTCGCCGTACGAGCCGTGGTCGCAGTGGCTCACCGGCACCCAGGGCGGAAACCCGGGCTACGACCCCCTCGCCTTCATGGTCGGCGAGGCCCACGCCCGCAACCTGGAGTTCCACGCCTGGTTCAACCCGTACCGGGTCGCCAACCACGACGACCCGGCCAAGCTGGTCTCCACGCACCCGGCGCGGCAACACCCCGACTGGCGCTTCGCCTACGGCGGCAAGCTGTACTACAACCCGGGCATCCCGGAGGTACGCGACTTCATCGAGGACGCGATCATGGACGCCGTCTCCCGGTACGACGTGGACGGCGTGCACCTCGACGACTACTTCTACCCGTATCCGGTCAGCGGCCAGAGCATCCCCGACGCGGCCGCGTTCGACCGGTACGGCGGCTCGTTCACCGACGTCGGCGACTGGCGGCGCAACAACGTCAACCTGCTGGTACGCGAGCTCGACCAGCGCATCCACACCGCCAAGCCGCACGTCTCCTTCGGCATCAGCCCGTTCGGGATCTGGCGCAACGCGGGCACCGACCCGCTCGGCTCGCGCACCACGGGGCTGCAGTCCTACGACGCGATCTACGCCGACAGCCGGCAGTGGGTCAAGCAGGGCTGGGTCGACTACCTGGCGCCCCAGATCTACTGGCACATCGGCTTCTCCACCGCCGGGTACGAGGTGCTCACGGCGTGGTGGTCCGAACAGGTCAGGGGCACCGGCGTGCAGCTCGTGATCGGGCAGGCCGCCTACCGGGCGGGCGCCTCCGGCCAGGACGCCGCGTGGCAGGACCCGGCCGAGCTGAGCGACCACCTCCACGACAACCGGCAGCACCCCGAGATCACCGGTGACGTCTACTTCAGCGCCAAGGACGTCAAGGCCGACCGGATCGGCGCCTTCACCCGGGTACTCAACGCGCACTACGCCAAGCCCGCCCTGCTGCCCGCCCGCGGCTCCGCCGCCGCCCCCGCCGTGCCCGCCATCACCGCCGCCACCAGGGGTTCCAGCGGCGTGCAGCTCTCCTGGTCCGGCTCAGGCACCTCCTACGCCGTGTACCGGGTGGACGGCACGCCCACGGCGGCCGACCCGTGCCTCTTCGCCGACGCCCGCAACCTGATCAGGACGACCAGGCAGACCACGTTCACCGACGCCACGGCCGCCGCCGGAACGGCGTACACCTACTACGTGACCGCGCTCAACCGCACCCACCAGGAGAGCGGGCCCAGCGCCGGCCGGGCCGTCACGGGGTCGTCGTCCGGCGGGTTCAGCGTGGTGATCGACAACGCGTCCGGTGGGTTCGCCGCCGGCTCGGCCTGGGGCACCTCTACGTACTCCACGCAGCTTCACGGCACCGACTACCGCTTCGCCGAGCCGGTCGCGGCCAGCGATCCGGCGTGGTTCCGTGCGGCCGTTCCCAGCGCCGGGAGTTACCGGGTGGAGGTGTGGTATCCGGCCAACTCCGGCTACAACAGCGCGACGCCGTACATCGTCGCGGCCTCCGGCGGCAACCGCACGGTCACCGTCGACCAGCGCACGGGTGGCGGGGCCTGGCGCGATCTCGGGACGTTCACCCTTGCCGCGGGCACCTACGACGTGGTCGGCGTGAGCCGCTGGACCTCCACCACCGGGTACGTGATCGCCGACGCCGTCCGCATCACCAAGCTCTGATCGGCCACCCGTGCGGAGGCGCGGCGATCGGCTACGCGTGCGGAGGTCGGCGGGCACGGCCGTCGGCCAGGTGTGCGGAGGCGGGTGGGGGCGGTGATCGGCTACGCGTTCAGGGGTGGGCAGGCACGGCGGGTGATCGTACGATGAGGCGGTGGACGGTGCCCGCGCGCGACCGATCGACGCTGTCGCGGTCCTGGCCGCGGCAGGTTTGACAGCCGCGACAGGCTATGCGGGCCCAGGCCTGGTGATCGCGCTGGCGGGGACGCTGCCGCTGCTGTGGATGCGCCGCGCGCCCCTCGTCGTCGCCTGGATCTGCGCGGGCACGGCGCTGGCGGTGCCGGTGCTGGCCCTGGTCGTCCCGTCCGCCGTGCCGCTGCCGTCCGCCGGGGCGCCGCTCTGGCCGCCGGCGGCGCCGTTCGCCGCGTACGGCGCGATGGCGTTCGCGGGCGACCGGCGCCCGCTGTCCCGGTGGATGCCGGTGATGGTGATCGGCTTCGCCGTCCTGACCCTGCCCGACCGGCTCGCGCTGATCGCCAGGAGCGAGGCGGCGATCGCGCTCGCGGTCATGTACGGCATGTACGTGTCCGTCAGGGAACGGCTCCGCGCCGAGCTGGCGGAACGCTCCGAGCGGATCGAGCGCGAGCGGCTGGCCGGCGAGATGCACGACGTCGTCACCCACCGCGTCAGCCGGATCGTGCTGCAGGCGGGCGTGCTGGCCCTGGCCGCGGGCGACGACCGCGCGAGGGTGGCGGCCGAGGACATCCGCACGATGGGCTGCGACGCGCTCGACGAGCTGCGGCACATGGTGGCGCTGCTGCGGCGCGGCACCGGCGAGGGGTTCGACCTGGGGCTGCCGCTGCCCGACCTGCGACCGCTGGTGATCGACTCGGCCCGCGACGGGGTGCCCGTGGAGCTGTCGGTGGACGGCCCTCCCGCCTCCGTGTCCGGGCTGGTGGGGCGGACCGCGTACCTGGTGGTCGAGGCGGCGCTGGCCAACGTGCACAAGCACGCGCCCGGCGCGGACGTGCGGGTGGGGGTGCGGTACGCGCCCGGCAGCGTGCGGATCGCGGTGCGCAACACCGGCGGGATGCCGGACGCCTGGGTGGCCGTCGCCGGTCCCGGGATGAGCCTGCCCGACCTGCGGGAGCGGGTGGAGCTGGCGGGCGGCACGCTGTCCTGCGGCCCGACCGAGGACGGCGGTTTCCGGGTCGAGGCCACCTTTCCCAGCTCGTGAGGGCGCGACCGTGGTCTGACGGGCGGGTCATCCCAGGGAAGTAGTGAGAGCGTCCTGGGGAAGGATGTCCGGGGGCCTCGCGCGGGTGAGTGTGGCATCATGACGCGATTCGCCCGCATCGCAGCCGCGCTCGGCGCGGCCGTCTTGCTCGCCTCCTGCGGCGTGGCCGCCGAACCCCCCGCCGCCACCGCGCCGCCCTCCTCCTCTCCGGGGCATTCCGGGCACGCCACCGAGCCCGCGCCCACGGCGTCGCCGCTGCGGCCCGGTGAGCGGTTCGTGAACCTCTCGATGGCGGAGCCGTACAAGCCGGGCCCGCCCAACGGCGGCACCGACGACTACCGCTGCTTCCTCGTCGATCCGAAGCTGACCGGCCGGGTGTCGCTGACCGGCGCCCAGTTCGAGCCGCAGAACACCGCCATCGTGCACCACGCGATCTTCTTCCGGCTGTCGCCCGAGCAGGCCGGGCGGGTGCGCGCGGTGGACGAGAGCTCACCCGGCCAGGGCTGGTCCTGCTTCGGCGACGCCGGCATCGGCGACGCCTCCTGGGTGGCGCACTGGGCGCCCGGCAGCAACGAGGCGCTGCTCGACCCCCGCTACGGCTACGACCTGCCTCCGGGCAGCAGCCTGATCATGCAGGTGCACTACAACCTGCTGAACGTGCGGGGCGAGCCGGGCACCGACCGCTCGGGCATCCGCCTGCGCGTCACCGACCGGCGGCTCGAACCGCTGGAGACCGGGCTGTTCTTCGCCCCCGTCGAGCTGCCCTGCACGCCGGACGAGTCGGGCCCGCTGTGCGACAGGGAGGCCGCCGTGCGGGACGTCGGCAAGCGCTTCGGGCAGGACAGCCTGTCGCAGGTGAGGCTGCTGGAGCAGTACTGCGGGCCGGTCAAGGCGGGGCCGACCCAGCACTGCGACGTGCCCGTCGAGTCGCCGTTCACGGTGCACGCGCTGGCCGGGCACATGCACCTGCTCGGCAGGGCCGTCAAGGTCGAGCTGAACCCGGGCACCGCCAAGGCCAGGACGCTGCTCGACGTGCCCGAGTACAACTTCGACGACCAGTCGCTGCGGCTGCTGCCCGAGCCGGTCACCGTCCGGAAGGGCGACGTCGTACGGGTCACCTGCACCCACGACGCCGGACTGCGCGCCCTGCTGCCGGAGCTGCGCGGCACCCCGCCCCGGTACGTCGTGTGGGGCGACGGCACCAGCGACGAGATGTGCCTGGGCATCGCCATCACCTCCGCCGCGCGGGGGTAGGGGTCAGGGGCTGTAGTGGGGATTGTTGATGTAAGGGCCGAACGTCCGGGTCGCCGGATCGTAGGACTTGGCGCCGCGGATGAACCGGCCCTCGACGCCGCCGGGGAACGCGATCTCGAGCTGGTGCCCGGTGCGCAGGGCGCTGCCCATGGTCTGGGGGATGTCGATGCCGCCGGGCGCGTCCACGTCGTAGAGGTAGCGCGTCTCGAAGATGTCCATCGGGTTGTCGAGCCGGGTCGTGCTGACGAAGGCCGAAGGCTCGAAGCGCAGGTGGGACTCAAGATCGGTGTTGGCCGGATCGCGGGGATGGAAGCCGCCCTCGAAGACCTCGTCCGGGTGACGGTCGTCGGCACGCCGCAGGATGAGCCGGTCGGTGCGCCACACCGGCGACGGCGTGATCGCGTTGACGTCGATGTTCCGGTTGGCGGCCGCTCTCAGCGGGTCGGGGCGGCTCGGCAGGCGCATGCCCAGGCCGCCGAGCCCCAGGGAGCCCGAGTTTCCGGTCCGTCTGAAGAGGTGCCGTGCCATCTTGGCGAACAGCCCGCCACCGCCGCTCGCCCTGATCAAAGCAGGATTCCCACCGCGAGGTTGATCAGCAGGCCGATCAGCCTTCCGGTGATCTCCTTGAGGACCGGGATCTGGAGGAGGGAGGTCCCCATGGTCGCGCCCGCCAGAGCGGTCGCCTGGAGGATGGCGGTGGCCAGCGCCGACAGTTGCACCAGCACGGTGGTCTTCAGGAACAGCACGAGCGCGGCGGAGACGTAGAGCCCTCCGCCGACGGCGAGCATCCCGCTGGTGGCGTCCGACAGCACAGCCTGCGGCCCGTCCTCGTGGGCCCAGGCGGTGCGGAAGGTGTCGAACTCCTGGCCGACGTTGTCCGTCCACACCTGGGCGGAGGACGCGCCGGCCAGGTCCCTGACCGCGTCGAGGAGCGGCTCGGCGGCGGCGACGAGGACGCCGGCCTGGGCGAGCAGGTCCTCGTCCGCCTGCGTCCACCAGTATCCGAGTCCCTCCAGGAGCGTCGCGGCCCAGCCGGGCATCTCGACGCTCATGGCGTACGGATGGAGGCGACCTGCTGCGCGACGGCCGTCTCCGCCCCGGAGGCGTTGGCCTCGGCCCGCAGCACCTTCTCGCCGTGGCCGGCCAGGCCCGCCATCACCGACCGGAGGGTGTCGTCGGCGGTTTCCCTGATCCCCTGGAACGAACCGCCGATGAGCTGGCTGACGAGGTCTTCCCCCACCATCTTGGGCTGCAGCTCGTCGAGCGCGCGGCCCAGCGACGTCCAGTGGGCGACGAGCTGTTCCACCGCCCCGTGCAGCCCCTGGCCGGCGGCCCGCAGGCTGGGGGCGTGGATCTCCCAGGTGTCGTCCGGAGTCATTGCCGCCTCTCGAACCGCGCCACCACGTCGTCGAGCGACTGGGTGAACCTCTCCATCTGCCGCACCGACTCCTGCTGGAGCGTCAGCAGGGTCGAGGCGATCTCGGCGCCGCCCGCGGCGGCGGTCGCCCGTTCCATCACCTGGGCGCGCAGGCCGTCGGCGGCGGCGTTCACCGCCGCCATGATCTGCGCGCACATCTCCTCGGAGCCCTCGCGCATGACCCGCGGATCGACGGAGAGCGAGGCGAGCCGGCCCCCGGCCACGACCACGGCGCGAACTTTGCCCTCGGCCGCCTGTCCCTCCCCGCGCAGCGGCGGCTCGGCGTCGGGCGACTCCGATGCCGAGGCGCTCGATGCCTGCACGGCGGCCAGCGCCTGCCGGGCCTGCTCGATCATGCGATCGAGGCTGTCCGCCGCACGTCCTTCGTGTTCCGGCATCTGTTCGTCGCACCCCCGGGGGTCCATTTCGGGAAATCCCTATATACCAGACCAATGTGAAGTCACTCGCTGTAGAGGACCGACAGGAAGCGCACCAGCACCGCCTCTCGCGCCTCGGCGGGCAGCGCGTCGAGCACCGTGTTGACCACCGCCATCTCCGGCTGCCCCGTCCCCGGCCGCAGATCCACCCCCACGGACGCGCTCAGCTCGCCGAACGTCGCGTCGTCGATCGCCTCCAGGTCCAGCCCCGCCACCAGCTCGATCAGCCCTTTCGGCAGCACGACGGGCCCGCGCTCGCGCGCCGCCGCGGCCGACTCGGCGATCACCTTCAGCATGGCCTCGACCCCCGACAGGGTGACCCCGGTGACCGTGACGTGCAGGTTCGCCGGGATGCCCGCGTAGGAGAGCTGCGGCTGCAGGAACCAGCCCCGCGCCCGCGCCTCGTCGGCCAGCACGAACACGTCCACGTCGGCGCCGGTGAAGGCCACCAGCGACGACTCGGGCGTGCCGAGCACCCGCAGCCCTGGGATCTCCGCCAGGCCCGCGCGCAGCCTGCGGGTCGCCTCCAGCGTGGTGCGGCCCAGCTCGGCGTACCCCGACCGGCCCAGCGACTGGAGGGTGGCCCAGGCGCCGCCGAGCGGGCCCGCCGACCTGGAGCTCTGCACGGTCGCATTGATGATCGTGTAGCCGGGCCAGGCCGCCGACGCGAAGTACGCCTTGCGCCGCGCCGCGGGATCGGCGAACAGCAGCACCGAGGCGCCCTTGGGCGCGTAGCCGAACTTGTGCAGGTCGCAGGAGATCGACGTCACGCCCGGCACGGACAGGTCGAACGGCGGGACCTCCGCACCCGCCTCCCGCAGCCAGGGCAGCAGCCAACCGCCCACGCACGCGTCCACGTGACACGGCACGCCCGCCGCCGCGGCCACGGCCGCCACCTCCTCGACGGGGTCGATCACACCCTGCGGATAGGACGGCGCGGAGACCACGACCAGGATCGTGTCCTCGTCGATCGCCGCCTTCATCTCGCCGGCCCGCACCTTGTACGTCTCCAGGTCCACCGGCACGGGCCTGACCACGACGCCCAGGTAGTGAGCCGCCTTGTGGAAGGCGGGATGCGCGGTCACCGGCAGCACCAGGTTCGGGCGGTCGCGGCCGGCCAGGTCGCGGGCGGCCTTGACGGCCAGCATGATCGACTCGGTGCCGCCGCTGGTGAAGATGCCGTGGCCGCCGCCCAGCAGGCCGGCGACCGCGCCGACGACCTGCCGCTCCATCTCCACCACGCTGGGGAACGCGGTCGGGTCCAGGCAGTTGACCTCCAGCATCTCCAGGTACGCCCGGGTCGCGGCGTCGTTCACCTCGGCCCGGCCGGTGTCGTAGACGTAGGCGGTCACCTGGCCGCCACGCACCGGCAGGTCGTGCTCCTTGAGCCGGGCCACCTCGGCCAGCAGGTCTTCAGCGGTCCTCCCCGTCGGCGGCAGGTTCACACGGTCTCCTTCTTCGTCGTGAGCCGCCCGTACCGGACGACGAACGGCAGGCTGATCAGCATGAGCAGGGCGGGCAGCGCGGTGAACCCGAGCAGCAGCCCGGTCAGCGCCCCCGCCGGTTGCGCGACGGGCGACTCGACCGGCGCGGAGACGAACCCGGACACGGTCAGCACCAGCGCGAACAGGCCGGGCCCGAGCGCCAGCCCCGCGGTCTCGCCCGCCGTCCACAGCCCGGTGAACGCCCCGGCCTGGGCGTGCCCGGTGCGGGCGGCGTCGGCGTGCACGGTGTCGGGCAGCAGCGACAGCGGCAGCAGTTGCAGCGCCGCGTAGCAGATCCCGGCCAGCGCGGTCAGCGCCAGCGTCGCCGCGGTCCCGCCCGCCGCGACGGCCGGGACCAGCGCGACCGTGACGCCGCAGAAGCCGGCGGACGCGGCCAGGTAGCAGCGCACCGGCCCGTGGACGCGGGCCAGCCACGCCCACACCGGCACGGCGAGCATGCTCGGCCCGACCAGGCAGACGAACATCACCGAGGTCAGGCCGTAGTCGCCCAGCCGGTACGCGGCCACGTACGGCGCCCCGGCCAGCATCACGGCCACGGCCAGGGCCTGCGTCACGAACGCCGCCAGCAGCACGAAGAACGGCACGTTGCCCCTGGCCAGGCGGAAGGCGGCCACCGGGGCGAGCTGGCGCGGCCCCGGCCTGGACGGCACCCACCGGGTGGCCAGCGTCGCCCCGGCCAGCGCCGCCGCCATGACGGCGCCGACCGTCACGCCCATCACGGCGTATCCGGCCCGGCCGCCGCCCGCCAGGTCCACCACGGCCGGGGCCAGCCCGCCCGCCACCAGGATGCCGACCGTCAGGCACACCACCCGCCAGGACATGATCCTGGTCCGCTCGCCCTGGTCGGGCGACATCTCGGCGGGCAGGGCCACGTACGGGACCTGGAAGCAGGCGAACGCGCTGGCCGCCAGCAGGAACGCCGCCCCCGTCCAGACCGCGCCGGGAAGGTCTCCCGGGACGGCGAACATGAGCGCGAACGTCACCGGCAGCGCGACCGACCCGACGGCGAGCAGGCGGGTCCTGCGGCCGGTCCTGACGGCCTCGCGGTCGCTGGCGGCGCCGACGAGGGGGTTCAGCAGCACGTCCCAGATCTTGGGGGCGACCAGCACGAAGCCCGCCACGGCGGCGGGGACGCCCAGCACGTCCGTCAGGTAGTACAGGAGCAGCAGGCCGGGCACCGCGGAGAACACGCCGGTGCCGACGGAGCCGATGCCGTAGCCCAGCAGCCTGTCCCTGCCGAGGCGGGTCACCGGGGGTCGCCCGGCAGGCCGAGCGTGCGGTGCAGGCTCTGGTGCAGGTGGGCGCGGAAGCGGCGCAGCGCCGCCCGGTCGCCGGCCGCCCGGCGGCGGCCCTCCGCGTCCAGCACGCCGCCCTTGGCGAAGCCGTGCACGGTCCAGATGACGCTCCACACCGTGTAGTCGAGGTCCGTTCCGGCGGAGATCAGCCCGGCCTCGACGGCGGGCCGCAGCGCGGCGCCCACCGCGTTCAGCAGCGGCTGGACGTACTGGCGCTCCAGCTCGGTGATGTCGCTGGCGTCGGAGAGCCAGCGGTGCATCCACAGGGCGGGCACCTCGGGGTTGTCCACGCAGAAGTCGAGGTAGTCGTCGGCCAGGCGGTGGATGGCGGCCACCGGGTCGTCGCCGGGCAGCCGGGCCAGCGCCTGCTCCAGCGCCGCCTTCTCGGCCCGGTGGGCGGCCTCCATGACGGCGAGGTACAGCTCCCGCTTGCCGCCCACGTGGTAGTTGACGGTCGCGATGTTCAGGCCGGCGGCGTCGGCGATCTGGCGGGTGGAGGTGCCGTCGTAGCCGAGTGCGGCGAAGAGCTGCGTGGCGGCCTTGAGTATCACCTGGGCCTGGCCGGATGTCATGCGACCGAAGGTAGTTCGGTCACCCTCTCCCGGTCAATCGCTTGATGGAGACTCAGTCGGGAGCCCAGTACTTCTCCATGATCTTGTCCAGCTCCCTGACCACCGGCCGCCAGGTCGAGGGCACGTCGTACACGCTGGCCCGCCGCTTGTCGTAGGCCAGCGTGTACTTGATGAAGTCCGCGCCCTGCGGCGGGCGCTGCGAACGGCCGATCTTCAGGTGCCGCAGGTAGCCGCGCAGCTTGCGCTCCTCCTTGGCGGTCAGGCACTTGTCGATGGTCGGCCCGGTACGGCGGCTGAGCCGTACGCACCCGCTGCCGTAGACGACCACGCGGTCGTTCAGCCCCGCGAAGCCGCCCTGTTTGCGCAGCTCCACGAGCACCCGCTTGGGGGCGACCTCCGCCTGCGCCGGAGCCATGGACGTGCTCAGCGCCGGCAGCAGCAGCGCGGGCAGGAGCACGATTCGCCAGATCGTCATGTCCGTTAGACGTCTCGCGGGCCCGATCGGCTCACCTGAGTGCGTTCACCGGCTCCATCCTGGCCGCGCCGAGCGCGCGGCGCAGGCCGATCTCCTGGGTGCGCTCCATCACCAGCGTGAAGTCGGCGCTGCCGACCAGCGAGACCATCCGCCTGGCGCCGTCATGCGCCGGACGGTCGCAGGACCAGGGCCGCCGCCTCCTGCATCCGCCTGGCCTCGGCCTCCACGAGCGCCTGGCCGTCGGGGGTGATCCTGAAGTAGCGCCGGTCGCGGCCGTTGACCGTCTCCTCGTGGTCCACGGTGATCACGCCGCGCTCGTTCAGGCGCTCCAGGATGCCGTAGAGCGTGCCCACGGAGGGCTGGACCCGCCCCCGCGACAGCTCCTTGATCGTCTTGCTGATCGCGTGGCCGTGCAACGGGCCGGCGCGGAGTGCCGTGAGCACGAAGTACATCGGCTCGCTGACTTCAGAGGTTCCCCTGGGCATGAGGACGACGCTATTCCGTTCAACGGAGTGTCCGCAACGCCCAGGGGAACCCTGTGCCGCTACTTGCAGCGCGCGCCGTTGAGGTGGAACACCTCAGGCGCCGGGTTCGGCCCGGCGGCGTTCGTGCCGTTGAAGCCGAACGTCACCTTCTGCCCCGGCTTGATCTTGCCGTTCCAGCGCAGGTCCTTCGCCGTCACCACCGAGCCGGACTGCGACAGCGCCGCACCCCAGGCGTGCCCGGCCCGCTGCCCGCTCAGGAACGACCAGCGCAGGCTCCAGCCGTCCACCGGCTCCTTGCCGGTGTTCTCGATCACCACCTGCGCGGTGAACCCGCCCGGCCACGAGCCGTGCGCGGTGTAGCGGACCCGGCAGTCCGCGCGCTCGCCCCGGTCGGCCAGGAACGCCGAGACCCAGGCCAGCGGGGAGTTCCAGTTGATGGTCAGCTCGTTCGTGGCCCACGACTCGATGTGGTCGATGTAGCAGAACTGCGGCTCGCAGCCCGTGAGCAGCCGCTGCGCCAGCGGGTCCTGGATGGCGGAGTTCGGGCCGCCCGCCAGCGTGCCGACCGGCGGGTTGGGCAGGGCGGGGTCGAGCTGTCGGGCGTACCAGCGGCTGTGCTGGTTCTTCGAGGCCACCTCGCCGTAGCCGGTGACGTACGACTGGTTGAGCGCGTTGCGGCCGAGGATGTAGTCCATGCCCTCACGCACGGCCGCACGGTACTTCTCCCTGCCGGTCAGGTCGTAGGCGGTGGCCATGACGACCAGGTTGTTCAGCACCAGGTTGTTGGAGCCCCAGTCGAAGTCCGGCGGGTTGTACGGCAGCCCGTACGGGTGCGCCGTCTGGATCGCCAGGTACTTCTCGGCCCCCTCGACCACCGACTGCCGCACCCGCGCCCGGTCCGGCAGCGCGTTCGGCACGGTCGCCAGCTCCAGGCGGCCGAGCTGCGCCGTGTTGCCCCAGTCGAAGCCGCGCTCGCGCCAGATGTCGCCGGTGTGGTGCGGCGAGGCCAGCACGAAGTCCTTGAACTCCTTCTCGCCCGTCGTCAGGTACAGCTCGGCCGCCGCCCAGTAGAACTCGTCGCTCACGTCGCCGTCGCTGTAGGAGCCGCCGCCGATGCCGTCGTTCGGGTCGGCGTACTTCTCCGGGTTCGCCTTGGCCGCCGCCCACGCCTTGCGGGCCGCCGCGAGGTTCCTGGCGGCGAACGCGGCGTCGTACGGCGCGTACAGGCGGGCCGCCTGCGCGGCCGTCGCCGCCAGGTTCAGCGTGGCGGCCGTGGACGGCGGGTGCAGCTCGCGAAGCTGCGGGTCGAGGTGGGGCAGCAGGGGCAGGCCCGTCCAGTTCTGGTCGTGGATCTTGTGGTGCGCCATGCCCGCGAACGGCTTGCCGTCCGGGACCTGCATGCTCAGCAGGAACTCCTGCTCCCAGCGGGCCTCGTCCAGGATGTCGGGCCGGCCGTTGCCGCTCTCCGGGATGTCGAGCTGGCCGTCCCCGAACGCGGCCTTGTCCCGCTCGTAGGCGGCCATCAGCTGGTGGACGGAGATGCCGCCGTTGACGACGTACTTGCCGTGGTCGCCGGCGTCGTACCAGCCGCCCTTGACGTTCAGGCTGTAGTCGCAGACGCCCGGCTGGCACGGCACGCTCACGTCGCCCTGGTTCGGCGCGACGCCCACGTGACCGGCGGGACGGGCGTAGCCGGGGCGCAGGCTGTCGAGGATCTCGATGCCGCTGCGCTGCGTGTAGTAGAACTTCAGCGCGTCCACCGGGAGCTGGTCGTACAGATCGGCCGCGATGTCGAACGGCCTGCTCGTCTCGCCGTCCGCCGACAGCGTGAAGCCCTCGCCCGCCTTGCGGTAGCCGGTGAAGTCCAGCGTGTGGACGTTCTGGCCCGAGCTGCCGTCCACACCCCTGGGGACGGTCTCACCGGAGGCCACCGTCTCCTTGTCGGCGTTCTTCAGCTCCCACTCCAGCGGCTCGGTCGCCTCGGTGACCAGCGTGGCCTTCTTGGGGCCCGCGGGCAGGTAGCCCACCATGTTCACGCGCACGCGGGGGCCGGTGTCCGGCTCGTACTCCTCGGGTTCGGCGCCGCCCCTGAGCGACACGTCGTCCATGCAGAACCTCCAAGGCTCGGTGCTCCCGCCCAACTGGAAGACGACCTGCGCGTTCGGCAGCGACACGGGGGCGGTGAAGGTGTAGGAGTAGCTGTTGCCCGAGACGCTCATCTCCGGCGCGGCCGACAGGTACTGCGTCCAGGGGTCCACCGGAAGCTGGATCAGCGCCCTGCCGACCTTGGCCGGGGTCGCCGAGGCGTAGAACCTGTAGGCGTACGTCTCGCCCTCCACCAGCGGGAGGTCGTTCTGGCCGATGATCACGTCCCACGGGTTGGCGGTGCCGCCGGGGATGTCGGCGCAGGCCCGGCCGTCCTGCACGGTGAGTGCGGTGTTGCCGGTGCTCCACCAGGGGGCGGTGCCGGCGTCGAAGGTGCCGTTCACGATCTGCTCGGGTCCCTCGTCCGCGGCCTGGGCGGCGGTGGCGGGGGACAGGGCGACCATGGTGAGAAGGGCCAGTAAGGCGGCCCGGCATCGGGTCATGGAGGTCCTTGGGGGGAGAAATTGGGAGCGCTCCCAAAACAGCGCGGAATCCGATCCTCCTTTCCCGCCGTCGCCCCGTCAACGGCTGCGCACAGCACCCTTCCGAGAATCGTGAAACTTTCACGCCCCGGTGTGCTCAAGAGCCGAGGTACTGGATGATCTCTTCGGCTCTGCGCCGGTCGTAGGGGGTGGCCAGGCGAGTCGCGGTGGCCAGGGCCTGCTCCGCCGCCTCGCGCGCCGCGGCCCGCTTGCCCGCGGCGGTCAGGACGAGGGCGCGGGCCCAGCCGAGCCGCGCCGCGGCGCCCGGGTTCCTGGTGGCGTAGCGGGCCAGGTGGGTGTGGAGGAGACGGATGCTCTTACGGTCGGGCCAGGGGTCGAGCGACCAGAGCAGCTCGGCGAGGCCGGTCCAGCACTCCAGCATGCCGCGCTGGGCGGCGGGCAACCGCCCGGCCAGGGTGAGCGCCGTGGCCAGCACCTCACGCGGGTCCTCGCCCGCCACCCCGCGCCCCAGGGCGGTGCCGGACGCCTGGCGTTCCCGCAGGGTGAGGCGGGCGGTGGCGGTGATGAGGCGCATCTCCTGGATGGTGGGCAGGACCGGGCCGTCGCACAGCCCGAGCTCCTTCTCATGCGTACGCCGCCGCTCGTGCGAAGTGCGCGCGGCCGACAGAACCGCGCCGATCCGCGCCACGGGCACCGCGTCGAGCCGCAGCATCGCCTCCGCCTGCCCGATCAGGCACCAGTGGCGGCCGATGTCGTCCCCGCCCACCCGCCTGGCCGCCACCTCCGCCGTGGCGGCGAACAGCTCGGCCGCCCGCTCGAACCGTCCCTGGCAGAGCGCGGTCTCGGCGAGCAGGCCCGAGCAGTTCTCCGCCACGCGCGGGGCGAGCGTCCTGGCGCGGCACTCGGTGAACGACCGCCAGGCCGCCTCGAACGCGCCCGCGTAGAGCTGGTCGAGCCCCCGGGCCAGCTGAGCGCGGCTCGCGGGCTCCGCGGCGTGATCGACGTCCGCCAGGGAGCGGTCGGCCAGTGTGCCGTAGCGGGTGGCCAGGCGGTGGCGGCCGGCGACGCGGGCGATCGTGGCGGCGTTCGCGTACGCCTCCGCCCGCAGCGCGGCGTCGCCCGTACGTTCGGCGGCGTTGAGCTGGCGCAGCGAGGCGGCCAGCATCGTCAGGACGTCGTGCTGATGGAAGGCGAGCCTGGCCAGCATGGTCAGCGCCTGCGCGGCCTCCCGCCCGTCCGGGGAAGACCCCGGCGAGCGGGGCCGTGGCGACCGGTGCGCGGGCTCGCGGCCGTTCCGCGACGGGCCGGGCGGAAGTAATCGGTGCGCGGCCTGCCGGGCCGTGGCTGCCAGCAGCCGGACGGCCTGCCGGGCTGCGGCGGCCAGTGATGCGGCGGCCAGGCCGCGCCGCGACTCCGGCAGCGGCTCGCCCAGCGCCTCCAGCGCGGCCCTGGCCAGGCGGGCCGCCTCGTGCTCCCTGGCGAGGTGGTGTTCGCTGGTTCCCGCCATCCACAGGTGACGGGCCCGCAGCCGGGCGTCCTGCGAGGTACGGGCCAGGTGCCGGCGCACCACGGCCGCCGACTCCTCGTACAGGCGCAACCGCAGGCACAACGTCCAGTACAGCTCCAGGAAACGGGGCCGCCCCGACGCCGCCCAGGCCGTTCTGACGTTGTCCATCTCCACGCCGAGCGCGTCGGTGGCCGCCGCGTCAGAGGCGTCCTGGAGGGCGCCCGCGTGCTGTTCGAGCAGCCGGCCGAAGTAGGCGGCGTGCCGCCTGCGCGCCGCCCTGCGCTCCTCCGGGCTCAGGTGCGCGGCGGCGTACTGCTGGATGAGCGGGTGGACGGCGTAGCGGCCCGAGGGGGCCAGCCGGATCATGCTGTGGTCCACCAGGCGCACCAGCACGTCCGGGGTGGCGCCGGCGACTTCGACGGCCGCGTCCAGCGTGCAGCCGCCGCCGAACACCGACAGCGCCGTCAGCGTCCGCTGCCCCGCCGGGTCCAGCAGCCGCCAGGACGTCTCGAACACCGTGCGCATGCAGGCGTGCCGCGAGCGCGCCGCCGGGCCCGCCACCGACAGCAGGCCGAGGCCCGCGCCGAGGTGCCTGGCCAGCTCCGCGCACGGCACGGCGCGCAGCAGGCCGGCCGCCAGCTCGATCGCCAGCGGGAGGCCGCCGGTGGCGGCGCAGATCGCGGCCACCAGGGCGGCCTCGCGGTCCGGGTCGAACGCCGGGCACGCCTGCGCCGCCCTGGCCGCGAACAACGCCTCCGACGCCGGGGCGCGCAACCCTTCCACCGTTACCGTCACCTGGCCGGGCAGGTCCAGCCGCCGCCTGCTCGTCGCCAGGATCCGCAGCTCGGGGGCGGCGGTCAGCATCGCGCCGATGACCTGGTCGAAGGCGGGGAGGTGTTCGAGGTTGTCCAGGACGAGGAGGAGGGGGTGCGGGCGGGTGGTCAGGGCGTCCATGAGCAGGCCGAGGGCGGGGCGTGGTGGGGAGAGGTCCACGTCGAGGCGGCGGGCCAGCGTCGTGACGGCCGCCTCAGGACGCACTCCGGCGAACGACACGAACGCCGCCTCCCACCCGCCCACCGCCCCGCTCGCCGCCCCGCCCGGTGCGGCCCATTCCGGCCCGCGCTGTGCGGCCCATTCCGGCCCGCGCTGTGCGGCCCATTCCGGCCCGCGCTGTGCGGCCCATTCCGGCCCGCGCTGTGCGTCGCCTCCCGGCTCGCGCTGTGCGTCGCCTCCCGGCTCGCGCGAGGCGGCGCTTCCCGGCCTGCTCGCCGTCGCGTTTCCCGGGTCGGCGGACGTCGGGGCGGGTGGGGTGGAGGCGGCGATGGCGAGGCGGGTCTTGCCGATGCCGCCCGGCCCCACCAGCGTGACGAGGCGTTCGCGGCCCAGCAGCGCCCGCAGCCGCCGGATGTCGGCGTCCCTGCCGACCAGTTCCGTCCCGGGCGCGGGCACGCGGGCGCGCAGGGCGGGCGCGGGTGGCCGGGCGGCGAGCTGAAGCCGGACGGCGCGGGTCTCGGGCGCGGGCTCGATCCCCAGCTCGGCGGTGAGCCGCCGCCGCAGCTCGTCGTAGCAGGCCAGCGCCCCCGCCCGGTTCCCGGCGCGAGCCAGCGCCGTCATGAGCAGCCGGTGCGCCTCCTCGTCGTACGGGTCCAGCCCCGCCACGATGTACGCCAGCCGCGTCACCTGCTCGGCCGGCTCGTCGCGGGCGCCCATGAGCACTTGGCGCAGCAGCAGCCGGACCCCTCGGCGCTCGCCCTCCAGCCACTCGGCGAAGGCGGGCGCGTCGCAGAACGAGACGCCGTCCATGAAGTTGCCGCGCCACAGCCGCAGCGCCTCGGCGACGGTGGGGGCCTGGGCGAGGTGCCGGCGGTCGACGAAGCATCCGTCGGCGGCGCGCAGGCGTACCTGCTCGCGGGTGATGTCGAGCCAGCCGCCGACCTCCCTGCGCAGCTCGGACAGGGCCAGGCGCAGGCTGCCCTTGGCGTTGGCGTCGGGCCGCTCGCCCCACAGGAGCGCGGCGAGTTCGGCGCGCGACCGGGGCGCGGTCGTGGTGGCGAGGTAGCAGAGCAGTGCGCGGGCCTTGGCGGAGCGGACGCCGACGGGCATCCCTCCGACGGCGAGCTCCGGAGAGCCCAGCAAGAGCACCGTCAGTGACGCCGTCATGGATCAGGAGGGTAAGCACAGAGCCACTCCCGTTCTGTGTGAAAAGTTACACAAGGCCTGTGTTCTGCGTGACTCACCTGGGCGTTAACGGTGCGCTCACGGTGCTGTCCGCACCCTGATGCCGCGTCTCGGCGAAGGCCGCGGAGACGACGCACATCGAGGAGCACAGCATGCACTCTCACAAGCTGATCGCCGCACTCGCCCTGGCCGCCGGCCTGGCCGCACCCGCGGTGCTGGCCGCGAGCCCGGCCACCGCCACGGCCATGGCCGCGAACTGCCGCGTGGAGCTGTACGACATCGACAACCTCAACGTCGACGAGAGGGACGGCAAGGACGAACTCCGCTTCCTCGTCGGCGGGAACCTGTTCCCCAACAACGGCTACGTCAACATGCGCAACGGCGACGACGCCGACCCGGCCGACTTCGGCAACCCGAGCACCGTCGTCGGCAACTCGGGCAGTGTCTCGTTCAGCCTGCGCGAGGTCACCCCGCCCGTCGTCGGCAGCGGTGACAGCCTCGGCTCCATCTCGGTCTCGGGCAGCAGCGTGTGCGCGCCGCTCGCGACGAACGCCGTGGACTACGTGGAGGACTTCATCGACGGGACCGACGAGACCTTCTACTCCTATCAGGTCAAGCTCAAGGTGACCGGGCTGTAGGCCCATCGGCGGTAGGGCCCCGGCCTCAGGGGTGGTGAGGCCGGGGCCTTCATTAATGGCTCACCCCGTGGCAGGGTTCGAGCGTGGTGCGCCCACTCGAACTGGCCGGCTGCCCGATGCACGAGCTGCTCGACCGCCAGAGCGCCAAGCTGGCCAGGCGGCTCGTACGGGGGTTCGCCGAGCGGATCCCCGTCTACCGGCGGCTGCCGGAGGAGGAGCTCGACGGCGACATCACGGCCATCACCGAGCACAACCTGCGCCTGATCTCCCGGGCCTTCCGCGAGCGCCGGCCGCCCGTCAGGGCCGACCTGGCGCCGCTGCGGGAGTCGGCGGCCCGCCGCGCCCAGGAGGGGGTGCCGCTCGAAGCGCTGCTCTCGGCCTACCACCTGGGGGCGCGCATGGTGTGCGAGAAGCTGTTCGCGGACGCCCGGCCGGACGACCTGGACGACGTGCTGGAGGCGGGCCGGATCGTGCTGCTCTACATGGAGGCGGCGACGGCCGCCGTCTGCTCGGCGTACCTGGAGGAGCGCGAGAGCCTGCTCAGCCAGGAGCAGCACGCCATGCACGCCACCGTCGCGGCGCTGCTCGGCGGTGACCGGGCGGCGCTGGCGGGCGTCCGGCTGCCGCCGCGCTACCTGGTGCTGGCGGTCGCGGCCGGACGGCATCCCGACGAGGACGGGCCGGGCGCGCCGGTCGCCGGGCGGCGCAAGCTGCACCGGCTCAGGACCGCGTTGCAGCGGTACGCGGCGGAGCCGGTGCTGCCCGCGCTGGACACGGCGGGCGGGCTCGTGCTGGTGCCGTTGCAGGGGGAGGAGCCTGAGCCGGGCGAGCTGGCGCGGGCGGCGGCCAAGGCGGCGGGGGTGCCGATGTGGCTGGCCGCCGAGTGCGCGCCGCCGCAGGGGGTGCCGGCGGCGGCGCGGCTGGTGGAGGAGGTGCTGGAGGTGGTGCGGGTCTTCGAGCGGCCGCCGGGCGGTTACCGGCTGGCCGACGTGCTGCTCGAATACCAGCTCACCCGGTCGAGCCAGGCGACGGCGCTGCTGGCGGGGCTGCTCGACCCGCTGCTCGACAACCCCGATCTGCTCAGGACGCTGACGGCGTACCTGGGCACGGGCCTGGACCGGCGGCGGACCGCCGAACTGCTGCACGTGCATCCGAACACCGTCGACTACCGGCTGCGCAGGGTGGTCGTCCTGACCGGGCTGGATCCGATGGACCCGGCCCACCTGCAGCGGATCGGGGCCGCGCTGGCGGCCCGCCGCCTCACCGAACGCCGCTGGCCACCTCTCAACGGGCTCCCGTGACGGCGGCCGTGACCGCCACCGCGAAGCCGCGCATCCCCGCCGCGTTCGGGTGGAACGGCGCGGCGGGCGAGGCGGGCACGTACGGCTCGATCCAGCGGGTGCCGGCCGAGGCGCACGGGTCGTGGCCGACGCTCGGGGTCTGCAGGTCGATGAAGCCCACCCCGGCCGCGGCGGCCTGCTCGGCCAGCATCTGGTTGAAGTACCGCAGTGTCGCCCTGATGTAGTTGGCGTCCGCCCTGATGATCGGGACGCGCGGGTAGCAGCCGTCCTGCCGCGCGTACGTGCCGTACCCGACCATGAAGATCCGGGCCTGCGGGGCGCGGGCGCGGATGTCGGACATCAGGGTGACCAGGACGGGCCGCAGCGCGTCGGTGTCCACCCGCCACTTGTCCTGGCCGCCCACGTTGTAGTCGTCGTTGCAGGCGTCACCGATGGGCGGGGGCAGCAGGTTGAGGCAGTCCTCGATGAAGTCGGTGAGGCCGACGTCGTTGGCGCCGATCTGCACGGTGACGAGCGTGGTGCTCGGGGTGAGCGCGTCGAGCTGGGGCGGCACGTCGCCGAGCTCGGTGCTCTGCGGCTGGTACATGTCCTCCGTCTCGGCGCCGGAGCAGGTCACGTCGCGGAACGTGGCCGCGCCGATGGCCTGGGAGGTCAGGCGCGGGTAGTTGCGGTCGGAGCGCAGGCAGCCGAGGTGGATCTGGTTGGGCACCAGCGGTCCCGCGGCGGCCGAGTCGCCGAGCGCCACGTACACCTCGGCCTGGGCGTGCGCCGGCGGGGCGAGGCTCAGGACGAGCCAGGCGGCGGCGAGCAGGGTGAGCATCCGTCGGACCATGGTGGACTCCTTCCGGCAGGGGGGTGGGGGGTGTCGGAATCCGTGGTCGGGTCAGCGGCGGAAGGGGCCGGTCACCTCGTAGGTGATGCCTCCGGTGCCCGCGCTCTCGCCGCTGGTGCCGCGCTGGGAGGAGAAGTAGAGCCGGGTCCCGTCGGGGGAGAACGCGGGCCCGGTGATCTCCGACTGCGCCTGCCCGTCGAGGCGCATGATCGGGGCCACCACGCCGTCGGGCGTGATGATGTTGATCTCCATGTTGCCGCCGTCCTCGGCCACGTAGAGGTCGCCTCGTAGGCCGGTGACGTTGTCGACGCCGTCGAGGGTGCCGGTGCCGTCGTAGATCGCGGTGACGGTCTGGCGGGCGGTGTCGTAGGCCCACACCTTGCGGTCGCCCTTGGCGGTGAAGTAGCAGACGCCGGCGGCGTAGTGGCAGCCCTCGCCGCCGTTGAAGTGCCTGGCCTCGGGCACCTGGTGCCTGGTCTGGCGTTGCAGCACGGCGGGCGAGGGGTCGGGCACCTCGCGCCACACGACGCCGTCGCCGCACAGCACCTCCAGCCGCCCGCTGGACAGATCGCCCCAGGTAGTCGGGGTGAACCGGTAGAAGCAGCCGTCGGACTCGTCCTCGGTCAGGTAGACGACCCGGCGGTCGGGGTCGCAGGCGGCGGCCTCGTGCTTGAAGCGGCCCATGGCGGGGCGGGGCTGGGCGGCGCGTACGCCGTACGGGTCGGTCTCGTACACCCGGCCGCGGAAGATCTCCTCGCACGACAGCCAGGTGTTCCATGGGGTGGCGCCGCCGGCGCAGTTGAGGTTGGTGCCGCTCAGTATCCGGTAGGCGCGCTCGATCGACCCGTCCGCCCTGAACTTGATCGCCGAGGCGCCGCCGATCAGCGGCACCTCGGAGTTGGACACGTAGATCCAGCCGGCGCCGTCGGCGAAGCAGGCGCCGCCGTCGGGGGCCGGGTGCCAGAGCGTGCCGCCGACGCTGCGGCCGGTCCGCGCCACGATCCGCCCGGTGAAGCCGGCGGGTAACGCCATGCCGTTGGCGTCGGGCGCGCCGAGCGGCCCGTACGGGCTCTCGCCTGCGGAGACCGACGCCACGGCCTCGTGCCACACCGCCCCGGAGAACGCCACCGAAGCGGGCAGGGCTGTCAGGAAGGTACGGCGGCGCATGAGGGCTCTCCCGTGGTCGCGGTTGGATTCGCAGACACACGATGAGCCATGCTCGTCATTCTGTGAACTGGACAGGGGAGTAAATGTCGGCGGTCAAATCTGTGACGCCTCACAAATCGGCGCCCGGCCTCCACATCGGCCAGTACAGGGCGCCGTCCGGCAGCGCGAACGGCTCTCGCGCCTGGTAGCCGTGCCGGGTGTACAGGTCGCGGTTGCGCGGGTCGCTGGCCTCCAGGTACGCGGGGAGCCCGTCGAGGCGGGCGTGCTGGTACTGCAGCAGGGCGGTGCCGAGGCCCTCGTTCTGCCGCTCGGGGTGCACGGCCAGGAACGCCAGGTGGTGGTGCGGCGCGGCCGGGTGGTTCTTCTCGAACAGCTCGTCCAGCGTGCGGAACCGGTCGACCCATTCGCCGGTGGCCTCGGCCAGCCTGCGGCCGTAGTCGTGCGGGGCGGGCAGCGGCGAGGTGTAGGGGAACCACACCGCCACGGCGGGGCCGTCGTCGATGAGGTGGATCTCTCCGTGCTCGACGGCGTGCTCCACGAAGATGCGGAAGTTGGCGGCCATGATCCGGTGCCGGTCCCTGCGGCTGGGCACCAGGTAGGCCATGGGGCGGAGCCCCGCGAACGCGGTCGCGATCAGGTCGGCGACCCGCTGCGCGTCGTCCGCCGTCGCCAGGCGGACGGCGGGCCGTAAGGCGAACGCCGCCTCACTCTCGCGGTGGAACACCGGCCAGGGCCCGAACGCCTCTGCCGGCCCTGCTCGGAAGGTCTCCTCCATCGGCCCAGGTCTCCTCTCGTCGATCATGCGCCGTCGGGGACGGTGGCGGCCTTGGCGCCCATCCCCACCGCAGCGTAAACGGCGGGCCGTCCGGCACGCAGCACGAACGCCCACACCACCCCGAGCGCCGCTGCGGCCCCGTAGACGGCGGGCAGCACCCACGCCAGGGTGTCACCCTGAGGTACGCCCAGCAGCGCCCAGAAGTTGTCGAGCGCCAGCCACACCATCACGGCCAGCGCGATCGCGGCGGGCACGGGCGCGATCACCCGCCTGCCGAGCGTCTCGCCGCTCGGCTGCCGGGCGAAGAAGGCGATGACCGCGACGGACGTCACGAAGATCAGCAGCAGCACGCCGAGGCCGCCGAACGCGCCGCCGTAGAAGAAGAGCTGCACGAGCGGGTCGAGGCCGAGCGCCGCGTACAGCAGGATCGTGGCCAGGCCGAGCAGGCTCTGCGCGATCGAGCCGGCCTGGGGCGCTCCGGTGCGGGCCCGCGTCCTGGCGAAGAGGGCGGGCAGCACCCGCTCGCGGCCGAGCGCGAAGAAGTAGCGGGCGCTGGTGTTGTGGAAGGAGATCATCGCGGCCAGGACGCTGGTGGCGAAGAGCACCCTGCCGAGGTCCACGACGAAGGCGCCGAGGTGCTGCCCGGCCAGGACGAAGATGGTGTCCGCCTGGTGCTGCCGAGCGGTGGCCACGATCTGGCCGGGCCCCGTGGCGACGGTCATGGCCCACGACGACAGCGCGTACACCAGGGCGATGATCGCCACGGACGCGTACGTGGCGATCGGCACCGTCCGCCGCGGCCGCCTGCTCTCCTCGGAGAACACCACGGACGACTCGAACCCGACGAACCCCAGCGTCGCGAGCACCAGCAGCGCCCCCACGCCGGGCACGAACAGCGCGGCGGGCGACAGCGTGTCCGCGGAGTAGCCGCCGGCGGCCGGGTTGATCAGGTCGGCCAGGTCGAACAGCAGGATGACCGCCACCTCGGCGGTCAGCAGCACGGCCAGCAGCCGGCCGTTGACGTCCACGCGCATCAGGCCGAGCGCCGCGACCAGCGCCCAGGCGGCCAGCGAGACGGCCCACCAGGCGGGCGTGACGCCCAGCCACCCTTCGAGCAGCGGCGCGGTCGCCACGCCGAACGCGCCGTAGAGGGCGACCTGCAGCGTGTTGTACGCGATGAGCGCCATCCAGGCCGCCGCGATGCCGGCCGGGCGGCCCAGGCCCCTGGTGATGTAGGTGTAGAAGGCCCCGGCGTTGGCCAGGTGACGGGCCATCGCCACGTACCCGACCGCGAAGAGCGCGAGCACGACGCCCACGACCAGGAAGGCGATGGGCAGCCCGGTGATCCCGGTGACGGCGTAGCCGGTGGTGACCACCCCGGCGACGACGGTGAGCGGCGCGGCGGCCGACAGGACGAAGTAGACGACCGTGGGCGCGCCGAGCCGGTCGGCGGCCAGCGCGCCCGCCGCGGGTTCTTGCCCGGGGCCGGTCGGGGAGGTTTGCGGCACGTCCGTATGGTGCGGCGGATCGCCGATTCCGGCCAGCACCGCGCCGGCCACGCTTTACTGCTCCCGGCCGCCGCCGCTTCGCCAAGGACAAGCTCTGCTGACGTGTCCCTTACGCGGTTGAGAGATCCACTTGTTACGACCTGGGGTATCGGTGCCCGTGATCACGATCAGGAGGCACTGTAGATGGCGAACTTTCCCATCGTCGTCGGTATAAATCGCACCAAGGATGGCTCCATCGCCGTCGCGGTGGGCGAGTCCGGCATGTACAGCCTGCAAAAGGAGCGCGTCAGCCGGCGCAAGCACCACTGGGGCCGCCTCGGCGACCTGCCCGACCGCTACCTACCGGCCATGCCGCTGCTGAAGGAGCCGGTGGACCTGGTCGTGGAGGGCTACTCGTCCGACACCGAGGTCGAGCACGCGCCCGCGTACCAGGAAGAGGCGCGCGAGACGCTCGGGCTCAGGGACGGCGCGCCGATCGTTCTGGTCTCGCACCACCTCTCCCACCTCTACGGCGCGTTCTACCCCTCGCCGTTCGAGGAGGCGGCCGGGCTGGTCATCGACGCGCGGGGCAGCCGCGTCAGGGACTTCACCGAGGACGTCCCGCTGCCGCCTGGCACGGGCGGCGACCTGCTGGAGGTGGCCTCGTTCTACCGGTGCGGGCGCGGACGCCTGGAATGCCTGGCCAAGCAGCTCTGGGACGGCGACTGGGCCAGGCCCGCCGGGCTCGGCTGCTTCTACACGCTGCTGACGAGGATGTTGTGGCCGGGCACCGAGGGCGAGGAGGGCAAGGTGACGGGCCTGGCGGCGTTCGGCGACCCGGACGCGCTGGGCCTGCCCGACCTCGACGTGCGCGGCCACGAGGTGCACATCCCGGCCGCCTGGCTGCGGACGTTCGGCCGGGGGGACGCGTTCGTCTACGAGCCGGGCGGCGAGGAGTTCCGCCGCGCCGCGAACCTGGCCGCCGCCGGCCAGCGCGCCTTCGAGCGGGCGCTGGCCCGGGTGGCCGCCTGGCTGCACGCCGAGACGGGCCTGGACGCGCTGGCCTTCGCCGGCGGCGCCGCGCTCAACTGCTCGGCCAACGGCACGCTGATCCGCGAGTCGCCGTTCCGCGAGGTGTTCGTGCCGCCCGCCCCGCACGACGGCGGCACGGCCGTCGGCTGCGCCCTGTACGGGCTCATCGCCTGCCTCGGCGTGGACAGCCACTTCCGCTGGACGCACGACTTCCTCGGCCCCGACGCCGACGCGAGCCAGATCGACGCCGCCGTGCACGCCCTGCCCGCCGGCCTGTACGCCGAGCAGCCGGACGACCTGGCGGGCGCCCTGGTCACGCTGCTGGAGAGCGGCCGCGTCGTCGGGCTGCACCAGGGCCGCAGCGAGTCGGGGCCGAACGCGCTGGGCAACCGCAGCATCCTGGCCGACCCGCGCGACCCCGACATGCAGGACTACCTGAACTTCCAGGTCAAGGGCCGCGAGTGGTTCAGGCCGCTGGCGGCGCTGGTGCCGGCCGAGCACGCGGAGGAGATCTTCGAGCTGGACCGGCCGGCCCCGTTCATGCAGTACACCGCCGCCGTCCGGCCCGGGCACCGCGACCGGCTGCCGGGGATCACGCACGTGGACGGCACGGCCAGGGTGCAGACGGTCACCCGGGAGACCACGCCGTTCCTGCACGCGCTGCTGACCAGGTGGCACGAGCGCACGGGCACGCCCGTCCTGATCAACACCTCGCTGAACGGGCCGGGCGAGCCGCTGACGGAGACGCCGGAGCACTCGATCGAGACGCTGATCGCGACCGGGACGCACGCGCTGGCGATGCCGCCGTACCTGATCCGCAAGCAGCAGGAGCCGCCCGCGGCGGGGCTGCGCGGCTGAGCGGCCGCTCACCCGCGCGACGGAGCGGTCCTGCCGAGCGGCCGACCGCGTGCGGCGACACGAAATCGCAGGTCAGCGGGGTCTTGGGATTCGGGTGCCCGGCCCGGTACGGTCGGTGACATGCGCGCCTACCGAGCCGGACCCGTGGCCCTGGCCATGCTCGCCGCGCTGTCCGCCGGTTGCGGCGGCGGCGCCGCCGTGCCCGCCGCCCAGAAGGTGGCACTGCCCGCCTCGCCATCAGGTGGCGGGAAGCCGCTGGCGGGCAAGACCGTGGTGCTCGACCCGGGGCACAACGGCGGCAACGCCTCGCACCCCAAGGAGATCAACCGCCAGGTCGACATCATCACCGGCCGCAAGGCGTGCAACACCACCGGCACCGAGACCGACGACGGCTTCCCTGAGCACGCCTTCACCTGGGACGTCGCGGGCAGGCTGAAGCCGATCCTGGAGGGCATGGGCGCCAAGGTCGTGCTCACCCGCCCCGACGACAAGGGCGTGGGCCCCTGCGTCACCGAGCGGGCCGCGATCGGCAACGAGGCCAGGGCGGACGCGGTGCTGTCGATCCACGGCGACGGGGCCACGCCTGGCGGGCACGGCTTCCACGTGATCATGCCGGGGCTGCTGCGCGGGCACAACGACGACGTGGTCAAGCCGTCGGCCAGGCTCGGCCGCGACATCCGCGACGCCTACCGCGACGGCACCGGCATGCCGTACGCCACCTACACCGCCAAGAACGGCCTCGACACCCGTACCGACCTGGGCGGGCTGAACCTGTCGAAGCGGCCCGCGGTGTTCATCGAGTGCGGCAACATGCGCAACAAGGGCGACGCCGCCAAGATGTCCGACCCCGCCTTCCGCGAGCGCATGGCCACCGCGCTGGCCGACGGGCTCAAGCGCTTCCTGGGTTAGCGTAGGCGCGCAGGAACACGGCCACTCCCGCCTCTGCCAGGCGTTCAAGGTCGGCCTGCGTGTAGTGCTCGCCGATGCCCGAGAACATCACCTTGTTCACCGGGATCCACAGCAGCAGGCCGACGAAGTGCTCGGCGGCCAGCGCCGGGTCGTCGGCACGCAGCAGGCCGCGCTCGGTCAGCTTCTCGAACGCCGTGGTCATGGTCTTGAGCGAGCGTTCGAAGCCCTGCGCGTACCAGGTGCGGCCGAGGTCGGGGAAGCGGTCGGCCTCGGCGATCACCAGCCGGCGCAGCCGCAGCACGTCGGGGCTCATGATGCGGGCCAGGAACTGGCGGGCCAGCTCGCCAAGGTCCTTCTCCAGGTCGTCGCTGTCCTCCAGCGCCGCCGTGATCATTTTGGCCAGCCCCTCCACCTGGCCGGTGGTGTCCATGATGATGCTGGTGAAGAGCTGTTCCTTGTCGGTGAAGTGCTTGTAGACGGTCTGCTTCGACACCGCGGCCAGTGCGGCCACCTCGTCCATGCTGGCGCCGACGTAGCCGTTGCGCAGGAACACCGGGAGCGCCGCCTCCAGGATCTGCCTGCGCTTGCGTGCCGTCCGGCCGTCCTCTTCCGCTGCCATCGACCGCCCTCTCGTTCGCCTGCTCCGTACAGTACTGGACAGTTCCGTACTGATGTGAGTACTGTACCGTCTAGTTTCCTCGACGAACAAGGATATGGACACGTCATGAGTGATCTTCAGAAGCAGGTGCAGGAAGCCGCCGACAGGCTCGTCGAGTCAGGCGAGGAGCGCGGGCTCCAGGTGGCCGTCTACCGGGACGGCGTCCAGGTCGTGGACGTGGTGGCCGGCGTGGCCGACCCCGAGACCGGCCGGCCCGTCACCTCCGGCACCCCCTTCTACAACTTCTCCATCGGCAAGGGCGCTACCTCCGCCGTGGCCCACGTGCTCGCCGAGCGGGGGCTGTTCGGCTACGACACGCCCGTGGCCGAGCTGTGGCCCGAGTTCGCCCGGCACGGCAAGGAGGCCGTCACCGTACGGCACGTGCTCTCGCACACGGCGGGCGTGCCCGGCGTGCCGCTCGACACCACCCCCGAGGACGTCTGCGACTGGGACAAGATGGTCGCCGCGCTGGAGGACGCGGAGCTGTGGTGGGAGCCGGGCACCAAGATGGGCTACCACGCCTACACGTTCGGCTTCCTCGTCGGCGAGATCGTCCGGCGGGTGACCGGCAAGCCCATCTCGCAGGTGCTGCTGGAGGAGGTCTCGGGGCCGCTGGGAGTGGCCGGCGAGCTGTACTTCGGGATGCCCGAGCGGGAGCACGCCCGGCTGGCCCGGCTGGAGGACGTGCCCATGGACATGTCCGAGTGGGGCGAGATGCCCGCTGACCTGCCGATGCTCAAGGCCGGGCCGATGACGCTGATGCCGAACGCGGAGCTGGGCAGCCGGCCCGACTACCTGTCGGCCGACATCCCGGCCGGCGGCAAGACCTCGGCCAGGGCCATCGCGCGGATGTACGCGGCGCTCATGGGCGAGGTGGACGGCGTGCGGCTGATCACGCCGGAACGGCTGCGCGAGGTGACGGCCGTGGCGTCGAGCGGCGCCGACGAGGTCTTCGGCATGCCGTCCGCGTGGGGGCTCGGATTCAACATCGGCCGGCCCGGCTCCACGCCGGAGCAGACCCCGACCGTGTTCGGGATCGGCGGCGCCGGCGGCAGCGCGGCCTGGGCCGACACGGCCACAGGCACCGCGTTCGCGCTCACCAAGAACCGGCTCACCAACGACTTCGCGGCGGCCGAGCTGCTCAGCGGGCTCGTGGAGCGCTCCTGACCCCGGTGGGCCGCCGAGGGGTCAGCCGTCCCGGCACAGCGGCGTCCGGCCGAGAGGGTCAGCCGTCCCGGCACAGCGGCGCGCCGCCGACCACGCAGGCGATGTCGTCGAGCGCACAGCTCAGCAGGGTGCCGTCCATGCCGAGCACGAGCACCAGGTCGCACCGGGACGGATGGGCCAGCACGACCCTGCCGACGGCGCCGTTGCCCAGGATCACGGTGGGGCGGCCAGCCGTGTCGTTCATCCCCACTTGGCTCCTCTCAGGTCCGGAACGAGGCCCCCAACGGACCTGTCCCCACCAGGATGCACAGGCTCGGCCCCCGAGCGCATCCGTCATGCGGCCGTAACTCTGTACGTCCTGAGTAGGAGCCCCATCTCTCAGAGCTTGATGCCCCTGACGATGGCGGCGAGCTCGGGCACCAGCGGCTGGCTGGCCATCACGGTGACGACGACGCCGGGACGCTCGACCCAGCCGACGAACCGGCCATGACCCAGCGCACCGTCACCCTCCTTCCTGAGCACCGTGCGCCCGCCCAGCTTCACGGTCCGCGGGTTGCCCGCGAACGTGCCCCCGCTCACGGGCAGCTTCTTCAAGTGCGACAGCTTGGTCGCCTTCGGCCAGCACACCACCCGCACCCACAGAGACCGGTGCGCGAGGTCGATGTCGTCACGATTGTCGGACCAGGTGTAGCCGTACTCGGTGATGCCGTTGTCCTTCATCGCCGAGAGCCAGCCGTTGGTGAAGCCCTTGGGAAGATGACGGACGCGCACACCCCTGAGTGCCTTCGTGCCCTTGGCGGGCTTGTCGCTGTCGTCCTGCCCCTTCAGCTCGGCCTTGGTGGGCGCCGGGCAGGCGGGGGCGGCGGTCGCGGCGTGGGCGGGGACGGCGATCAGGGCCGCCGCGAGGGGCGCCGCCGTCAGGGCCGCGAGCACGTTCTTGGTTCTCATGCCGGGATTGGATGCGGCCGGTGCGAAGAAAGTTCAGTACGACTTGATCGTGATGTCCGTGGCGAACTTGTCGGTCATCTTAAGCATCAGACCCATGAGGAAGCTCGACTTGAACATCCAGTTGCGCATGCGCATGTGTCCCGTGGTGGGCGGCGCGAGGAAGGGGCCGGCGTTGCCGTTCTTGGCGATCTTGGCGTACGGCCTGAACTGCCGCTCGTACTCGGCGAAGGCCACGTGGTGATCGCCGCGCGCCGTGGCCAGCTCGCCCGCCAGCACGTACGCGCCCACCACCGCCAGCCCCGAGCCGAAGCCGCCCAGCGTGTTGCCGTACCCGGCGTCGCCGAGCAGCGCCACCCGGCCCTGGCTGTAGCGGTCGATCCCGACCTGGCTGATGGAGTCGAGGTAGACGCTGTCCGACCGGCGCACCGCCTCCATGATCCGCGGCGTCCGCCAGCCCATGCCCTGGTACGCCCTGGCCAGCAGCTCCCTCTGCTGCCCGGTGTCGTAGCGGTCGTAGGTCAGCGGCTCGGAGGCGAAGACGAAGAACGCCGGCGCCTTCGGCCCGCCCGTCGCCACCATCCTGCCGGGCTCGTTGTACATCTGCGGCTTCCCGCCGAAGTTCCCGTCGATGTCCACCAGGGCGTAGTAGTAACCGAGGTGCCGGACATAGTCGGACTCGGGGCCGAAGGTCAGGCGGCGCACGTTCGAATGGATTCCGTCCGCGCCGATGACCAGGTCGTAGGTGCGGGGCGCGGTGCGCTCGAAGGTGACCTGGACGCCGCCGGGGGTCTCGGTGAGCGAGGTGATCGAGTCGCCGAAGACGTACTCGCAGTGGGGGGCGGTGCGTTCGTACAGGAGCGCGGCCAGGTCGCCGCGCTTGATCTCCAGGGCGCCGCCGGTGAACTCGCCGGGGATCGTCGCCAGCCCGCGGCCGTTCGCGTCCACGATCTCCTGGTCGGTGCCGCCGGTCTGGAGGCGGCGCACGTCGTCCAGGATGCCCATGCGGCGCAGCACGGTGAGGTGGGTCTCGCCCTTGAAGTCCACCGCCTGGCCGCCGGGGCGCAGGGTGGGGGCCTTCTCGACGACGGTGACCTTGAAGCCGTAGCGGGTGAGCCAGTGGGCGAGGGCGGGGCCGGCGATGCTGGCGCCGGAGATGAGGACGTTTCGCATGGTGGGAAGCTTCGTGGGCGACGCTGACAGTGGGGCGACTGCCGGCTGACAGTGCACGGCGCGGCTGTCAGCGCTACAGGCCCGCGGTGGCGCGCAGGGTGGTGAGCGCCTCTTCGCGGCTCATCGCCGCCCCCTTCGCGTACGCCGCCGCGAACGCCTCGGGCCCGAGCACGCGGGTGGCGCCCGACGCCGTCGCGGCCACGTCGCGATCCCCGGCCACGGCCGTGCCACGCACCGCCGCCCCGATCCCGAGCAACACCGCCGCCCGCCGCGCCGCCGCGTCCCTGCCTGCTGCACGCCCCGTGGCCTCGGACAGGGCGTGCCCGGCCAGCCCTTCCGCCACCTCGGCCACGTCGCTCGCCAGCGGCGAGCCCACCGCGGCCGCCAGCGCCCGCGCGTGCATGCGCCCCGCCCCCTCCACGTCCCCCCGGGCGGCGGCCAGCCGCCCCAGCGCGGTGTACACGCGCGACCGAGTCCCCCCGGCCGTGAAGGCCCCGGTCTCCGAGCCGGACAGCGCCGCGTCGAGCCGCCGCTCGGCCTCGGCCAGATCGCCCTGGTGCCGCGAGATGTCCCCGAGCTGGAGCTGCACCCAGCTCATCAGCTCCGGCCGCCCCAGCCGCCGCTCCAGCTCACCGGCCCGCTCGTTGTCGGCCCGCGCGGCCTCGGCGTCACCGGCCCGCCAGTGCGCGTTGCCGCGCCTGCTCAGCACGTCCGCCAGCTCGTCGAGCGCGCCGAGCTCGGCGAACAGGGCGAGCGCCCGGTCCCACAGCTCCATCGCCGGCCGCCAGTCGCCGCGCCAGCTCGCGATGAGGGCCAGCCAGTCGAGCGCCTGCCCCATGCCCCACCGCTCGCCCAGCGCGCCGAAGTCCGCCAGCACCTGCTCCAGCCTGGTCTCCGCCTCGGTGAGCCGCCCGTCGTGCAGCGTCATCAGCGCGACGCCGAGCTGGTCGAGCGCCCGGCTCCACGAGTCGGTCCTGGACATCCACCGGCCCCGATCCGCGGGTAGCCCGCCTTCGGGCGGGCCCGCGATCATGCCCCACAGCGCCACGCCGAACCGGTAGCGCATCGGCTGGTCCAGCGACCCGACGATCTCCTTGGCCGCCTCCCAGTGCGGTGAGCCGGTGTCGGGCACGGCGTGCAGCACGGCCAGCACGTACTCCTCCGCCAGCCCGGCGGGCGGCTCGGCGCCGGTGGCGTCGAGGAGGCGTTCGGCGTGCCGGACCGCCTGGCCGCGCCGGCCCGTCAGCCACCAGTACATGCCCAGCGTGCCCACCAGCCGCCACGCGGTCGGCCTGTCGTGCTCGACGCTCCAGCGCAGGGCCGCTTGCAGGTTGGCGTCGTCGGCCGACAGGGAGGCGAGCCAGTCGAGCTGTTCGCCCCGGTAGAGGTGTTCGTGGGCGCGTTCGGCGAACCGGAGGAACCAGGTGGCGTGGGCGTGCCGCAGCCGTTCCTCCTCGGCCGCCTCCGCCAGGCGCTCCAGGCAGAACAGGCGGATGGTGTCGAGCATCTGGTAGCGCTCGCCGTCGGTCTCGACCAGCGACTTGTCCAGCAGGTCGGCCAGCACGTCCACAACGGTCTCCGCGGCGCCGCCGCAGACGTGTTCGACCGCCTCCAGCGTCGCGCCGCCGGTGAACACCGACAGGCGCCTGGCCAGCGCCTGCTCATCGGCCCCGAGCAGGCTCCAGCTCCACTCCACCACCGCGTGCAGGGTCTGGTGGCGCGCGGCGGCCGTGCGGTCGCCGCGCGAGAGCAGCCGGAACCGTCCGTGCTCGGCCAGCCGGTCGGCGATCTCCGCCACCTTGAACGTCCGCACCCGTGCCGCCGCCAGCTCGATGGCCAGCGGCAGCCCGTCGAGCGCGGCGCAGATCCGCAGCACGTCGTCCAGGTTGCCGGGGTCGAGCTCGAACCCCTGCCGGACGGCCGCCGCCCGGTCGGCGAACAGCCTGACGGCCGGGTAGGCCATCGGGTCCAGCGCGTCCGGGGGCGGGGTGGGGAGAGGCGCGAGCGGGACGAGGTGCTCGCCGGTGATGCCCAGCGGTTCCCTGCTGGTGGCCAGGACGGTCAGGCCGGGGCACTGGGCGAGCAGGCGGCGGGTGAGCGCGGCGGCCTCGCCGATGACGTGCTCGCAGTTGTCCAGGACGAGCAGCAGCTCCTGCCCGGCCAGCGCGGCGACGAGCCGTTCCGCGGGGTCGGGCGCGCCGGCGGCGGGCGGCCTGAGCGCGGGCTCCCGCACCCCGAGCGCCCCGAGCACGACCTGCGCCACCTGCCCACCGACCGCCGCCCCACCGACCGCCGCCTCACCGACCGCCGCCTCACCGACCGCCGCCTCACCGACCGCCGCCTCACC
>NZ_VSEY01000026.1 GCF_008086045.1 Nonomuraea sp. PA05
GGCCATGCCGGGCGGCGGCGACATGGACTTCTAGGTCTAATCCCGTCGCACGGACGAAGAGCGGCCCGGGTTTTTCCGGGCCGCTCTTGTTTTGTTTATCTGCTATTACGTTTCACAATTGATCGATTACTTGGAGTGAGGGAAGGTGGTGGCGCTCGACCTCAACCGAAGGAGCAGAACGTGCTTTTCCGCAGCACACGTATTATCGGCGTCGCGGCCCTCACTCTCGCCGCCGCGCTCGCCGTGGCCGCTCCGGCCCAGGCCGACGACCACTGGTCCGCACTGTTCGCCCCGGCGGACGCCGGAGCGCGAGCGGAGGCCGAGGCGGACGCCGACGAGCTGGCTGCCCGGGCGCGAGCCGACGCGATGGAGGACCGGGCGCACGCCGAGGAGATGGAGGCCAAGTCGGACGCCGCCGGCGAGCCGGGGACGCGGGTGCACCTCGAAAGGGAGTCGGTGCCCGCCATCGTGCTCCCGCGTGAGCTGCACATGCCCATCTGCGCGCCCGAGTCCGGTCTCGGCATCCCGATCGTGGACGAGGTGCTGCCGCAGCTCGTGGGCTGCCCGGCGGCGGCACTGGGCCGCTGAATCGGGCGGGTTCCTGATACCGCCGCTGAATCCGGCGGGTTCCTGATACCGCCGCTGGATCGTGCGGGTGCCTGACGCGGCGGGCCAGGCACCCGCGCGACGGGTGGCTCAGAGGCCGAAGCGGGCGACGATGTGACCGCGCGCCAGCGTGTTCGCGGTGATGTTGAAGCCCGCCACAGCGGGGCTGACGTCGCTGTCGATCCCCAGCTTGTCCACGCCCAGCGCGTGCACCGTGAAGACGTAGCGGTGCGGGTCGCCGGGAGGCGGGGCCGCGCCGCCGTACGCCTTGCTGCCGTAGTCGTTGCGGGCGTGGACGGCTCCGTCGGGCAGGCCCTTGAAGTCGGGGGCCGTGCCCGCACCCGTGGGCAGCTCGGTGACCGAGGCGGGCAGGTCGAACAGGACCCAGTGCCAGAACCCGCTGCCCGTGGGGGCGTCGGGGTCGTAGCAGGTGACGGCGTAGCCGCGGGTGCCCTCGGGGGCGCCGGACCAGCGCAGGTGGGGCGACTGGTTCTGGCCTGTCATGCCCCAGTCGTTGAAGACGTGCAGATCGGCGAGCGTCTGCCCGTGCTGGATGTCGTCGCTCTCGACCGTGAGCTCGGGCACCGGCGGCAGGTACTCGTGGGGAAGGGGTGCGGGCACGGCATCCTCCTAGCGTGAGTGGCTGCTTGCTCAGCCATCCTAGAAGCGCCCGCGCCCGCCGCTCGTCATGCCACGAGCCCGCCGCTCGTCATGCCACGAGCCCGCCGCCCGTCATGCCACGAGCTGTGCCGGGAGTGGTTTGTCGTGCAGCACCGTCAGCGACGTGACGGCCCGGGTCAGCACCACGTACAGGCGGGCCAGGCCTCTCGGCTCGGCCGCGACGATGTCCGCCGGCTCGACGACGATGACGTGGTCGTACTCCAGACCCTTGGCCAGCGTGGCCGGCACGATGAGGAGGCGGTGCTCCTGCGCGGAGTCGGGATCGAGCACGGCGTGCGGCACACCCGCCAGCGCCGTGGAGACCTCCTCGATCAGCGCGTCGGGCACGATGACGCCGATGGAGCCCTCCTTGGCCAGCGCCTCCCCGGCGGCCTGCGCCACCGCGAGGCCCTGCCGGACCGTGAGCGACCCGGCGCCGGGCCGCAGCGAGCGCGGGGCGGCCAGGTCGGGGGCGATGGACGGGAGCAGGCGGGCCGCGTAGTCGAGGACCTCGCGGGGCACGCGGAAGCCGAGCGTCAGCTCCGTCACCTCGCCCTCGCGCTGGCCGAGGTGTTCGAGCACCGACTCCCACGAGCTGGTGGACCACGGCGTGGTGCCCTGGGCGAGGTCGCCGAGCACGGTGGCGGAGCCGTTGCGGCAGCGCCGTCCGAGCGCTCTGAGCTGCATTTCGGACAGGTCCTGGGCCTCGTCCACGACGAGGTGGCCGAGCGAGGGCGTGCGCTCCATGAGGTCGCGCAGCTCGTCGAGGAGCGCGGCGTCGGCCGCCGTCCACTTCGCGGACTTCCAGCCCCGGTACGGCTTGCGCCAGCCGAGCAGCTCCTGCTCCCCGGGCGTCAGGTCGGACTTGGCGGCCGTGGCGAGGAACTCGGGGTCGGACAGCAGGCGGTACAGCACCTGCTCGGGCGTCAGCTTCGGCCACACCGCGTCCACGAGCTGCTTGACCGGCTTCGACCTGGCCACCGCGTCCTGCACCCGGTCGTCGGGCGACTCGCCGCGCTGCTCCATCCTGACAAGCACCATGTGGGCCAGGCGCTGCGCCAGCGCGGCCCGGCCCGGGTTGTAGCGGGTGGTGCCGCGCAGGGAGGCGACGATCTCGCGGACCTCGTAGTCGGCCACCCTGTACCGGTAGGCACCCTTGGTGAACACCACGCCGTCCGTCGGCTTCACGATGTGCAGCCAGAGGGCGCGTTCGAGCACCGCGGCCATCCTGGCGTCGCCCTTGACCGCCGCGACGAGCGGGTCCTCGGGGGCCGAGTGCTCGCCGAGCAGGCCCGCCACCGTGGTCTGGTCGACCTTGACCTCGCCGAGTGCGGGGAGCACGGAGGAGATGTAGGACAGGAAGGCGCGGTTCGGGCCGACGATCATGACGCCGGACCTGGCGAGCCGCTCGCGGTGGGTGAACAGCAGGTAGGCCGCCCGGTGCAGGCCGACGGCGGTCTTCCCGGTGCCGGGCGCGCCCTGGACGCACACGGTCTGGGCCAGCGTGGAGCGGACGATCTCGTCCTGGTCGGGCTGGATGGTGGCGACGATGTCGCGCATGGGGCCGGTGCGCGGGCGCTCGATCTCCTCGGTCAGGATCTTCGAGGGGCCGATCTCAGCGCCCTCGCCGAGCGGCTCGTCCTCGAACGCCGTGAGCTTGCCGCCGTGGTAGCCGAAGCGGCGCCGGCGCACGATCCCCATCGGGTCGGACGGGCTGGCCTGGTAGAACGCGCGGGAGACCGGCGCCCGCCAGTCGATGACGAGCGGCTTGCTGCTGCCGTCGTGCACGTGGCGGCGGCCGACGTAGATGGTGCCGGGCAGGTCGTCGCCGCCGGCCCGGTCGAGCCTGCCGAAGAACAGCGGTGTGTCCGGGTGGTCGGCGAGTGCGGCCACCCGCTGGTCGAGCAGCGACTGGAGGATCTGCTGCGACACCCAGTCGCCCGCCGCGTCAGCGGACAGCGACTGCGCGTGGGCGCGCATGGCCGTGAGCGCGGCCCTGGATTCGGCAAGATGCGCTTGCTCGGCGGCCAGCACATCCGTTGGTATGTCCGGAGCCAGCTTGTGTGTGGGCATGCGAAAGCGCCTCCCTGGTGCTTTACGGAGGTGGTCAAAGGCAGCGAATCGGCCAGTCTAGTGGCGACTTCCGCGTGGATCCAAAGCATTTACCGGCGAGGGGAAGGGTAGGGATAACGAGTGGCGCGGATTCAGCTCCGGTTCTCGCCGATCATCCCCACGATCGCGAGCTTCCTGCTCGCGGCGCTGTGGGGCCTGTCGGTGTTCGCGGGGTGGGGGCTGGAGGCGTTCTGCGCGGGTGGCGAGGCCGCGTCCGCGTGCTCGCAGCGGCTGGGCACGGTCTCCACCGTGTCGGGGCTGTTCGCCGCGCTGGCCGCCTGCTGCACGGCTGCCGCCTGGTTGCTGCCCTGGTCACGACATGATCCGCGGGCGTTCGCTCGGCTGATGGGCGCCGGGGTGCTGGCGTGGATCGCGGCGGAGGGCGTGCTCTTCCTCGGCGGCATGCTGGTGCGCTGAGGAGGGAGCCTGGTGCGCTGAGGCGGGAGCCTGGTGCGCTGATCCCCGCAAGCTGTAACGAACCTGGGAATACCGAAAAATTCGGGCATATCAGGTGGGTTTGCCGGATCATGAGGGTATGTCGCAGGCGGCGTGATAGTACGCAGGTGAGGGGGGTGGTTCGAATGTCGTCGGCCCGCGGAGTCTCGTGGACGTGACGCCACGTTGAGTGCCTGGCCGCTCAGGACGAGCGGCCGGGCATCACAATCCTCACACCCCGCCCAGCACGTCGTCGGCGTCGATGATCTGGTAGGCGTACCCCTGCTCGGCCAGGAACCGCTGCCGGTGCGCCGCGAACTCCTGATCGACCGTGTCACGGCTGACCACCGTGTAGAACCGCGCGCCCCCACCGTCGGACTTGGGCCGCAGCACCCGTCCCAGCCGCTGCGCCTCCTCCTGGCGCGAGCCGAACGTGCCCGACACCTGGATCGCGACCGTCGCCTCCGGCAGGTCGATGGAGAAGTTCGCCACCTTCGACACCACCAGCACCTGGATCTCCTTGTCGCGGAAGGCCTGGTAGAGCCGCTCGCGCTCCTTCACCCTCGTCTCGCCCTTGATCACCGGGGCGTTGAGGTGCTCGCCCAGCTCGTCGAGCTGGTCGATGTACTGGCCGATGACCAGCACCTGCTCGCCCAGGTGGCGGCGGACCAGGGCCTCGGTCACGTGCGTCTTGGACGGCGTGGTGGCGCAGAAGCGGTAGCGCTCCTCCGACTCGGCCATCGCGTACGCCAGCCGCTCCTCGTCCGTCAGCGTCACGCGCACCTCGACGCAGTCGGCCGGCGCGATCCAGCCCTGGTTCTCCATCTCCTTCCAGGGCGCGTCGTACCGCTTGGGGCCGATCAGGGAGAACACGTCGCCCTCGCGCCCGTCCTCGCGCACCAGCGTCGCGGTCAGCCCGACCCGCCTGCGGGCCTGGAGGTCGGCGGTCATCCGGAAGATCGGCGCGGGCAGCAGGTGCACCTCGTCGTAGACGATCAGACCCCAGTCGCGGGCGTCGAACAGCTCCAGATGGCTGTAGACGCCTTTGCGGCGGGTGGTCATCACCTGGTAGGTGGCGATGGTGACCGGGCGGATCTCCTTCTTGTTGCCGGAGTACTCGCCGATCTCGTCCTCGGTCAGCGACGTGCGCTTGAGCAGCTCGGTCTTCCACTGGTGGGCCGAGACCGTGTTCGTGACCATGATGAGCGTGGTGGCCTTGGCGTGCGCCATGGCGGCCGCGCCGACGATGGTCTTGCCCGCCCCGCAGGGCAGCACGACCACGCCCGAGCCGCCGTTCCAGAACGCCTCCGCCGCCTCCCGCTGGTACGGGCGCAGCTCCCAGCCGTCCTGGCGCAGCTCGATGGGGTGGGCCTCGCCGTCCACGTACCCGGCCAGGTCTTCAGCCGGCCAGCCCAGCTTGAGCAGGGCCTGCTTGACGTTGCCGCGGTCGCTGGGGTGCACGATGACCGTGTCGGCGCCGACTCGCTCGCCCAGCATCGGCTGGATCTTCTTCGAGCGCAGCACCTCTTCGAGCACGGCCCGGTCGGTGGAGGTCAGGATGAGCCCGTGGACGGGGTCCTTCTCCAGCCGCAGCCGCCCGTAGCGGGCCATCGTCTCGGCCACGTCCACCAGCAGCGCGTGCGGCACCGGATAGCGGCTGAAGCTGATGAGCGCGTCGATGACCTGCTCGGCGTCGTGGCCGGCGGCGCGCGCGTTCCACAGCGCCAGCGGCGTCACCCGGTAGGTGTGCACGTGTTCTGGAGCGCGCTCGAGCTCGGCGAACGGCGCGATCGCCTTCCGGCAGGCGTCGGCCCGCTCGTGGTCGACCTCGAGCAGCAGCGTCTTGTCCGACTGGACGATCAGCGGTCCATCGCTCACTGGCAATCTCCGTGGGGTTCAGACGGGGGCCTGGCGCAACAGGACCATCGTCTCTCGATCCCGGCGCCCCCGCTCCGAGTCTCCAACAACGGGCGGGCCAGGATTAGTCCTCAGGATCGCCTGGTCACTCGTCGAAGGCGCCGTTGACGCCCAGGACGACGAACGTGCCGATGGTGAGCACGAAGCCCACCCCGAACAGGATCCAGCTCCACATGACCATGGTGCGGGCCGTCTGTGGCTCGTTGCTCGACTTGCTGATGGCCAGGCCCGCCAGGATCGCGCCGGGCAGCCCGAGAATGTTGCAGCAGGAGACCAGCGCGAAGAGGTTGAGCACCAGGGAGACGATCGCGTTGGCACTCGGCCCGTTGCTGCGCGGGGGAGGCGGGTAGCCGTAGCCGTACGGCGGGGGCGGCTGCTCGCCGTAAGGCGCGCCATAAGGCTGGTACGGATATCCCGACGGGTCACCCTGACTCATGTTCACCTCCAGACAGGTCAACACTTATCACGGAATTGACACGCGTCTGACCGAGAGCACGAGATCTCCGGGGTGACTCAGCCGAGCCTGCCGCGCAGCGCCTTGCGGTCGAGCTTGAGCACGCTCGTCAGCGGGATGGAGTCGACGAAGCGGATCTCGCGCGGGTACTTCACCCGCCCGACCCGCTCGCGGGCCCACTCGATCAGCTCCTCGGCGGTCACCGTAGCATCCGGCCTGAGTTGCACGAACGCCACGACCTCCTCCCCGAATCTGGGGTCGGGCCGCCCCACGACGCCCGACAGCACGACGTCGGGGTGCCGGTCGAGCGCGTCCTCGACGTCGCGCGGGAAGACGTTGAAGCCGCCGCGGATGATCAGGTCCTTCTTCCTGTCCACGATGTAGAGGTAGCCGTCGTCGTCCACGCAGCCGATGTCGCCGGTCCGCAGCTCCTTGCCGGTCAGCGCGGTGCCCTCGGGGTCGGGCTGCTGCTCGCCCCAGTAGCCGAGCATCAGCGAGTCGCCGGAAACGCAGACCTCGCCGACGTCGCCGATCTCCATCACCTCGCCGTCGCTGTCGCGGATGGTGATCGTGTAGCCGGACAGCGGCAGGCCGACGCTGCCGATCCGCCGCCTGCCCGGCGGGTTGAACGTGGTGACCGCGCTGGTCTCGGTCAGCCCGTAGCCCTCCAGGATCTGCACGCCGGGCATCCTGCGCTCGAACTCCTCCAGCGTCGACCTGCCGAGCGGCTCCGCGCCGCAGGTCAGGTAGGCCAGGTCGGGCAGCGGGTGCTCCTCCAGCGGCTCGGCGAGCAGCAGGTGGATCATGGACGGCACGACGGTGCCGTACTGCACGCGCTGCCCGGCGGCCAGCTCCAGGAACGCCCGCGGCTCGAACCAGCGCATCAGCACCGCCTGCTGCGGCTCGGTGGCGTGCAGCGAGGCGATCGTGATGATCAGCCCGTACGAGTGCGACAGCGGCACGGGCACCAGCGCGCGGTTCCTGCCCTCCTGGTGGGACAGGTCGAAGGCGTCCTTGGCCACCTGCCACAGGCCGTGGTGGCTCAGCATGACGCCCTTGGCCTTGCCGGTCGTGCCGCCGGTGTAGAGGAGCGCCGCCAGGTCGCCGGGGTCGCGGGCGACAGGGCCGCGTTCCGCCGCCCGTTCCAGCTCCGCGGTGTCCTCGTAGACGGGGATGCCGGCGTTCGCGGCGCGGACGGTCGGCGCCAGCTCGGGCGAGGTGACGATCGCGGCGGCGCCGCTGTCGATCAGCAGGTGGCGCAGCTCCTCCGCGCCCACCAGGAACACCACCGGCGTCACCACCGCGCCCGCCGCCCACAGCGCCTGGTAGACGATCGGCACCTCGGGGGAGTTGGCCATCATGACGGCCACCCGGTCGCCCGGCCTGATGCCCGCCTCGGCGAAACCGCCGCTCATCCGGCGCGCCCGCTCGGCGAGCGCGTGACTGCGGTGCCAGACGCCTTCGTAGTACACCGAGTCGTGGTCGTCGAAGCGGCCCCACGACTCCTCCGCCAGCCTGCCCAGCGTTTGCTCGGTCACATGCACAACCTGATGCGTGTGAGGAGCTTCAGTCAAGCCTCGGCCTCTTGACTAGTCATTGTGGACGATGGTCTTGTAGCCCGTAAATAGGTATATCGCTTCTTCTGTCGCCATACGTGTTTTCATGTTGGTCGAGATCGTGTAAAGGTGGTGTGCCGAGAGTCGCAAGACGTTCCTGTTCGCCTGTCTTCGCAGATCAGCAGCCAGGTGATGACGCTTGGTGACCACCTGTATTAACGAAGAAACTCGTTGTCTCGCGTTAATTCCTGTAGAAAAGTTTCCAGTTAGCTACCGAGGTGGCTTCGTGACCGAAACGCCTGAGCCAGGCGAGATCGACCTCGACAACATGACGCTCGCGGGGAGCCTCATGGCCGTCACCGAGCACCTCCGCGCCGTGGCCGGCCCGGCCACCAGAGACCTCACCCGACGGGAGGCCGACACGCTGCTCCGCTCGTACCTGGAGCCCGGCTGCTTCCCCGAGGGGGTGCGCCGTCTGGCCACCCGCCACCTGCTGGTGCTCGTCGGCGAGCAGGAGACCGGGCGGCGATTAGGGGCGCTGGCGCTGCTGTCGCGCATGTCGCTGGCCGAGAGCACCATCACCGTGCTGTCCCCGGCCGCCGGGGCGCACGACCTGCTGGCCGGCACCGAGTACGAGCCCGGCAGGGCGTACCTGCTGCACGACTGGATCGCGGCCAGCACCGACCGCACCGAGCTCATCAACCTGGCGCGCAAGCTGGCCGAGCTGGGCTCGTACCTGGTGATCACCAGGAGTGAGGGTCTGTCGCAGGCCGTCGAGGTGGAGCACGCGTGGGCCGTGCCCGAGCCGGGAGAGCTGTTCGACCTGTGCCTGAGCACCTACGACCTGCGCGCCGGGCTGTCACCCGAGGAGCTGAACCGGGCCAGGGAGCTGGCGCTGACGCTGCCGACGCCCGCCGAGGTCGTCCGCCTCGCCGCGCGCCTGGCCCCCGGTGGCGAGCCTTCAGGGGAGGAGGTGGCGGCCTGGCTCGACACCAAGCCGCCCATGCGCGAGGTGCTGGCCGTCGCGGCGCTCGCCTTCACCCACCGGCTCGCCGAGGCCGCCTTCGACGAGCAGCTCGCCCGGCTCGAACGGCTCTGCCACGAGATCGGCCGGCGGCCCGTCACCGGGCCGCTCATCCTCGCCGAGGACGGGCTCGTCGCCTTCCGCGCCGGGCACCAGCGCGGCCGGGTGCTGGCCGAGCTGGCCGTGCGGTACGGGTTCTCGCTGTGGCAGCCGCTGCGGGAATGGGTCAGGTCGCTGCCGTCGCAGGGGCCCGCCCTCCAGGTACGGGCGGCGGAAGGGGTGGCGTTGCTGGCCCGGCACGCCATGCGGGAGGCGCGGCAGGAGTTCCTGGAGGTCTGGGCCCAGGGGAGCGCGGCCGAGCGGGTGGCGGCGGCCAACGTGCTGTCGTACATGTGCGCCGACGACACCCTCGCCCCCGCGGCGCTCGGGATCGCGGTGGGGTGGGCCGCCGACCCGGTGGACATCAGGGCGACGGCGGCGGCGGTCGCGCTGGGCGGCGGGCTGGCCGTGCGCTATCCCGGCGACTGCGCGCGGCTGCTGCGGCGTCTGGAGACGCTGGGCGGCCCCGCGGCGGCGGTGGCCGCTCAGTCGATCAAAGCCCTGCCGCACGGGTGAAGCGGGGGGTCACAGGCCTGCGACGCCGGTTAGCGCGGGTCACAGGCCTGCGACGCCGGTTAGCGCGGGTCACAGGCCTGCGACGCCGGTGCAGCGCGGGTCAGAGGCCTGCGACGCCGGTGATGCGGTGCAGGGCGAAGCGGTGCACGGCCGCCCTTGTCTCGTCGTACGCGGTGAGGTAGCCGCCCTCCATCCGGGCAGGCTCCAGGATGCGCGAGGTCGCGTTGCCCTGCGAGTCGAGGTAGCCGATCCACACCCGCACCCCCTGCTTGATCGCCTCCTGCAACGCCGAGATGGTCGCCGTGGCGGGCCCGCGCGGCACCTGACCGCCCGGGGCGTCCACCGGCTCCCGCCGCGCCAGGTGCGCCGCGTCACCGGCGCGCAGCGCGCGCACGGCCGCCGTCGCGACCTCAGGGTCGAGGCCGTTGGGCGAGGCCACGGCGCGGGCGGGCGCCACCCCCTCGGTGCGCCGGCTTTCGAGCTGGGAGATGATCACGTCGCCGTCGAGCGACTCGGCGACGGGGGCGTACCCCATCGCCCGCAGCGAGTCGACCAGCGCCGCCCTGGACGAGCGGGAGGCGATGACGGTCGGCGCGAGCCGGCGCAGCCGCAGCGCGGCCGAGCGGCGGTCGGCGGTGATCTGGTCGAGCAGGGCGGGGTCGTCGCAGCGGACGTACGCGCTCGCGGTGCCCACCCGGATCCGCCCGTGCCGCCTGGCCACGTCCGTCACCAGGTACGACAGCGCCTGCGGCACCGGCGTGGCGGAGTGGCGGGCCAGCATCGACACCAGCTCCTCGCCGCCGTGGCCCGCGTCGAGCGCGCGCCTGATCGAGCTCTCGCTGAACCGGTAGACCGTCGCCCCGCCCTTCGACTCGACGTCGGCGGTGAGCGTCATCCAGCGGTTCAGCTCGCTCGTCAGTGGCCCCGGCGCGACGGCGGTGAGGTCGGCCTGCAGCAGCACGTGATCGACGGGCTCGGGCAGCAGCGGCGCCAGCGCCTCGGCCGCCGCGCCGCCCTCGACCAGCGCCCGCCCGTGACCGGACAGCGCGCCCAGCCCCGTCACGCCGACCTGCTCGGCCTCCCGCAACGTGAAGTCGACGAGCTGCTCGCGCAGCGGGCCGCGGCGGCGCGGCTGCTCCCACGCCAGCCGTTCGAGCACGGAGTCACGGTCGGGCGCCAGACCGGGCGCCGCGGCGAGCACGCCCAGCGTCGCCGCCCTGACCCCCGGCGCGGACGAGCGGCGCAGGTCGGTGTGCAGGGCGTTGAGCGGCCTGTCGCGGTCGTCGCGCTCGCCGACCAGGCCCGGCACCCGGTCCATGTGCAGCCAGGTGGCCGCGAGCGTCGTCCAGCGGTCGGCCGTGGACCTGACCCGCCACAGGTCGTAGCCGGACGTCGGCAGCCACTCGCCGTCCACGCCGCCGCCGGACGCGATCAGCCCGGCCGCGTGCGCGACCTCGACCACCAGCGCCGTCACCCACTCCGGCAGGTCCAGCTCGCCCGCCGCGCGCTTCAGGTCGCGGACGCCCAGACCGCCGGTGCGCAGCACACCCGGCGGCTCGACGCTCCACCGCTCGCACAGCTCCTCCACGGCCCTGACGAACGAGAACGCCTGCCCCGCCGCCGTACGGTCGGCCAGGCTCGGATCGCGCGTGGCGCCGTGCAGCGCCGGCGGGACGGCCAGCAGGTCGCGGTGCACCCGGCCGCCGCGCAGGAAGAGGCCGACCTCGCGGGGCAGCGTCACGCTCTCCTCACCCGTGGCGGCCAGCAGGCCGCGGGCGAGCAGCTCCTCGATGGGCGAGCGGGCCGAGGCCACCCGGACCTCGCGCCTGGCGTTGGGCACGCGGCCGGTGGGCGGGCCCCAGACGAGCTGATCCAGCGCGCCCCTCGCCTCGGGCGACACGGCCCCGATGAGCGAGCCCGGCTCGGTCAGCGCGGCGGCCAGGCGTTCCTTGCCCGAGCCCGCCGTGCCGGGGGCGACGTCGTCGGCCATCTCGTCGAGCTGCTCGGGCGCGTGGTGACGGAACGCGTCAGTCACCCTCGGGCCCAGGCCCGCCGGGTCGTCGAGCACCTTGCGCACGCCGGGGCCCAGCTCCAGCGCGTCGTCAGGCCCGTAGACCAGGGCCAGGTCGCGCAGCCTGTCGAGCGCCGTGGACAGCGCGGGCTCCGGATCACCCACCCCGCCGCCCTCCGCCCGGCCCAGATCGTCGGACGCCAGCGCCCTGCCGATGAGGTCGTGCAGCGCGTCCTTCGAGATCGGCTCCTCCCGCACCGCCAGCGTCTCCACGACGGCCAGCGTGAACCGGTCGAGCCGGTCCAGCACCCTGCCGATCGCCGAAGGACTGGCGGCCCGCGAGGCGAGGCCCTCCAGATGCGCGGGCACCGGAGTGATCAACTCGGGGCGCGCGGAGACGAGCGCCCGTAGCTGTTCGTCGGTGCGCCCCCTGATCCACTCCGTGAACTCCATCGTTGCCATGGTATGTCCCCCCTGATTGGGGCAGCATTGCTAGGCGTGATAGAGCGCGCGGACCAGCTCGTGCTGAACTACGTCTCGGCGGCTGCCGACGCCGCTCACGGCGTGCTCAGGGCCGACCAGCGGCTCGACTTCGCCAGGCGGCTGCGGGCCAGGATCGAGGCCGAGCGGGGCGGCAGCCAGAACGCTCGTCAGGTGGCCAAGGTGCTGGCGCGGTTCGGGGATCCGGTGGCTCTGGTCGAGCGGGAGGTCAGGAGGCTGGAGGCCGCGGGGGTTGCGACGGCGCGCGCCACGGTCCCGGCTTCTTCGGGCCCGGTTTCCTCAGCCGCGGCTTCTTCGGTCCCGGCTTCCTCGGGCACGGCGGCCGTCCCGGGCGCGGTGGCGGCGCGCGGCGCGGGTGGGTCGGCTGACGGACCGGCGGGCGGCCCGGCGCTGGGCACGGGCGCGGCGGCGGAAGGTGTGGGGGACACGCGGAGGTTTCCCGCCATCGTGGACGACGGCGCCTCACCTCCCGGCGTCCGCACGTACCGCAGACTCGCTCAGGAAAGGGTCGACAGGCGGCAGCAGGGCCGCGGCCTGCCGTTCGCGGGCCTGCGCAGGGCGGCCATGTCCAGCGCCAACCCGATGGCCACCGGCGGCAGGGACGCCAGGACCATCGTCAAGGAGCACCCCCGCGACGTGGCGGCGATGGTGATCCTGGTGGTGGCGGCGCTGCTGGTGCCGATCGACCTGCCACCGGTGGCGATCTTCGAGGTGCCCCTGGTGGTGTGGGCGGTGGGCGCGGCGCTGGTGCTGTTCGGGGAGAGCTGGAACGCGCGCGACAAGTTCCTCGGGATCGGCGCGCCGCTGCTGGGCTACTCGGTGGGCGGGGTGGTCATCGGCGGTCTGCGGGTGGGGATCGAGGCGGGGGTGCAGGCGTTCGTCCAGCAGTTCTTCGACGTCAGCGGCACGATGTTCATGATCGGTACGGGCGTGGGCGTCGTGTGGCTGGCCTACCGGCTGCTGGACGTCAGCTGACCGGCGCCGGGCTGGGCAGCAGTCCGACGGCCAGGCGTACCCAGGCGGCCACGAACTGGTCCTTCTCCGCGTGCCCAGGCAGCTCGCCCACCGTCTCCTGGAACAGCCGGTAGTGCACCACGGAGCCGCCGAGCACGGTCGAGATGCCCGCCCAGTCGAGCTTGACGTCGCGGTACTCGGGCTGCGCCTGGAACCAGCTCACGATGGCGTCGAACATCGGCTGCATCAGCCCTTCGCGCACCACCGCGACCAGCTCGGGGAACTGGCTCAGGTCGCGGAAGAAGACCCGGGTCAGCTCGGACTCCTCGCGCACCTTGGCCAGGCCGGCGCGGCACACGTGGGCCAGCCGCTCCTCCAGGTCCACGGAGGCTTCCATGCTGCCGAGCTGGGCCAGGCTCTCGGCCACCTGATATCTCGTGCGGCTGGCGTGCTCGTTGATGGCGGCGGACAGCACCTCGTACTTGGACTTGAAGTGCCGGTAGAGCCCTCCGGCGCCTGGAGACAGCCCTGAGGCGGCCTCGATCTCGGCCACGGACGTGGCGGAGTACCCTCGCTCGGCGAAAAGCCTGAGGGCCTCATCGATGATCCGCTCACGGGTCGATCTGCTCATATCTACGCTGATACCTCCGTAAGGAGAGTAATCGCTTCCGCGGGTCGCGGTTCAGCGGCACGCTGCGGGGGTCGCACTTCGTCCTCAGGAGCCCGCGCGCCGGATCAGCCCCGCCAGGGCGGAGCCGATGATCAGCCAGACGATCGCGGCGAGCCCGTAGTTGACCAGCGCCGTCCAGCGCGGGTCGGCGAGCTGGAAGAGGTTGGCCAGGCCCAGCGAGAGGTACGAGGCGAGCAGCTCGACGAACTGGTACCAGACGTTGCCCGGGTTGGCGCGGAGAACTGTGAAGAGCGCGTAGAGCAGGAGGGCCAGCGCGGCCACCCGGGAGGCCAGCCGCACGAGGCCGGCCAGGGTGGAGGCGGCGCGCTGCCTGGCCGTCACGGTGTGCCCGCCGGGGCGGGCCGGGCGGTGGGGGCGGGGAGGGGCGGAGGAGGCGACGAGCCGGTCGCCGGGCTCAGGGGTGTCGGTCAAGGCCGCTCCTCTCCGATAAGTAACTCCTTTCTTCCCATTTCTCTTGCCGTGGAACAAGGGCCGTTACGTGGGGTAGGGGGCCGTTTGGCATCCTGCACTCTGTGATGACTTCGGTGGGATTCGACCTCGACATGACTTTGGCGGACACGCGGGCGGGCATCGCGGCCGTTTACGACGAGCTGGCCGTGCGATTGGGCGTGCCATTCGACAGCGCGGCGATCGTGAGCCGCTTGGGGCCGCCGCTGGAGATGGAGCTGGCCAACTGGTTGCCTTCGGCGGAGGTGCCGGCCGCCGCCGACCTCTATCGAGAGATATATCCGGAAATGGGGGTTCCGGTGCACACGGCCATGGCCGGCGCGCACGACGCCATCGCCGCCGTCCGCCAGGCCGGCGGCGGGGTGATCGTGGTGACGGGCAAGAACGCCCGCGACGCCAGAGGCACGGTCAAGGTGCTCGGGCTGGACGTGGACGAAGTGGTCGGCTCGGTTTTCGGAGCGGACAAGGGATCGGCACTCGCGCGCTTCGGCGCGGCGGCTTATGTTGGTGACCATGTCGCGGACATCCAGGCGGCACGCGCGGGCGGCGCCGTGAGCGTGACAGTCGCGACCGGCCCCTACACGGTGGGAGAGCTGCGTGATCACGGAGCAGATGTGGCACTGGGCGACCTGACCGAATTCGCCGCCTGGTTCACCGGTTGGCGCGAGCATGATGCGCTTCGCTAATTGTCCCGTAATTACCCGGTCGCCCCGGAGCTTCGCGGGGCATAACCTACATCCATCCATCATCTTTTCGACTGTTTGAACGAGGTCCTCCTGTGCCGAGTGGCAAGGTCAAGTGGTACGACGCCGACAAGGGTTTCGGCTTCCTCACCCGCGACGACGGCGGTGAGGTCTTCGTGCATTCATCCGCGCTGCCCGCCGGCGCAGGCCCGCTCAAGCCCGGCCAGAAGGTCGAGTTCGGCGTGGCCGAGGGCCGCAGGGGCCAGCAGGCGCTCTCCGTGAGGATCCTGGAGCAGCCGCCGACGCTGGCCAAGACCAAGCCCAAGGGCAAGCGGAAGAAGCCGGACGAGATGGTGGTCATCGTCGAGGACCTGATCAAGCTGCTCGACGGGGTCTCGACCTCCTACCAGCGGGGCAAGCACCCGGACGCGGCGCATGCCAAGAAGATCGCCCAGGTGCTCCGGGCGGTCGCCGACGACCTCGACGCCTGACCCCGTTTCCCGGCGTCCCGGCCCGCCTGCCTGCCTGGGGGCGGGTCAGCCGTTCGGGTTGGTGAGGGGTTTGGTGGAGTCGAGCTTCTCCTTGCGTGGCGGCTGCTCGCCGTTGGGGACGGTCCTGTCGTACGGGCTGACCTCGTCGGAGGAACCCGGCCCGGCGTAACCGGGAGAGGCGTCATCGGGCGCGGTGTGAGCGGGCGAGGCGTGGCCCGTCGAGGGATGCGCGGTCGCGGCGTGATCGGGCGATGGGTGGCCGGGCGATGGGTGGCCGGGCGATGGGTGGCCGGGCGCGGCGTCGGCGGGGGCCTCGGCGCGCTGGCGGCGCAGCTTGGCCTTGGTCGCGCGCACCCGCTTCCGCCGGGAGATCAGCAGCCACCCCAGCGCCGCCGTCAGCGCGACGGCCAGCGCCACCAGCCCCGCCAGGCTGCTCTCGGTGAGCGACAGCACCAGCCCGACCAGCCCGCCGAACACCCAGGCGAGCTGCAGCACGGCCTCCACCACGCCGAAGGTGGACGAACGCACCTCCTCGCCGATCTCCCGCTGCACGATCGCGTCGAGCGCCAGCTTGCCCAGCTCCTGGGCGAAGGCCGCGACCAGCGAGATCAGCAGCGCCGTCCACACCCCGAAGAAGATCGCGGTGACGATGGCGGTCACCGCGGTCAGCGCCAGCGTCACCAGCACGATGAGCTGCGGCGCGTTGTTGCGTGTCCAGTTGGCCACCACGGCGCCCGCCAGGCCGCCCAGCCCGGCCGCGCCCGCCAGCAGCGCGATCGTCTTGGGGATGTCGAAGAACGGGTCGCGCGCCCACGGCTCCGCGGCGGCCAGCCACGGCACGGCCTCGTCCTGCACCAGGAAGAGCAGGAAGAACAGCAGGAATCCGGAGAAGAGCCGGATGGCCACGTTGGCCCAGACGGCCTCGGCGACCGCGGGCCCCACCTTGAGCAGGGTGCGCCAGCGCGGGGCCGCGCCCTCCTCCTCCGTGTCGGGGGAGTCGACGTGCCGCGGCAGGCGTACCGCGACCACGCCCAGCAGCAGGAAGCCCACCATGGCCACGCGCAGGATCGCCGCGCTGCCGAGCCAGGCGGTCAGCCCGGCGCCGAGCGGCACCGCGACCCCGGCCGAGACCAGCGTGAACAGCGCCACCCGCGCGTTCGCCGACACCAGCGTGATGTCGGCGGGCAGCACGCTCGGCATGATCGCCGCCCGCGACACGTTGTACGCCTTCGACAGCACCAGCACGCCCAGCGCCCCGATGAACAGCGTCGGCAGGTCGCCGGGGCCCACGGCCGCCGCCATGGCGAAGCACAGCAGGCCGCGCCCGAACAGCGTGCCGGCCATCACGTAGCGGCGGCCGGACCTGAACCGGTCGAGTATCGGCCCCACGAACGGCGCGAGCAGCGCGAACGGCACCATCGTGATGACGAGGTAGAGGGCCACAGAGCCGCGCGCCTCGCCCACGGGGACGCCGAAGAAGACGGTGCTGGCGAGCGCCACGGTGACGAGCGCGTCGCAGGCGCTGTTGCCTGCCGACAGCTCGATCAGCCGGCCGAGCCCGGTGCGGCCCGCGCCGCCCGCGTACGTGAGCTTGCGGGCGGCCTTGCCGACGCCGCGCGCGCCCCTGGCGGTGGCCTTGCCGGCCCGCGCGGTGCCGCTCGCGGTGGCCTTGGTCGCCCGGACGGTGCCGCCGGCGGTGGCCTTGGTCGCGCGCACGGTGGCGCGTCCGGCGTCAGCGGCGCCACGCGCCACGCGCCGGGAGATGTGGCGTGCCCGCTCCCAGCCTCCCTCCACGAGTACCAGTCTTACCCGATACTGGCCCGATCTCGGCCGTGTGGGCCCCCGCAGGTCCCGTGATGGGTGAGAATGAAGTGTGAGCGAACAGCACCTTTCGGCGGAGGCGGCCCGATGAGCCGCACCAGGGCCCGCGTCTCCGCTCCCGACCAGGCCTGTGTCGCCGCGGTCGATCTGGCGCGTGCCGCGGCCGAGGAGCTAGCGCGGCCGGGCGAGCCCGGCGAGCACCTCGGTTACGAGAGCGAAGGCGACCGGATCGTCACCCATTACTTCGCCTGCCTTGACCGGGCTTATCGCGGCTGGCGCTGGGCCGTCACCGTGACGCGCGCCTCGCGCGCGAAGAAGGTCACGGTGAGCGAGGCCGTGCTGCTGCCGGGCTCGGGGGCACTGCTGGCGCCCGAGTGGCTGCCGTGGAGTGAGCGGCTGCGCCCCGGCGACCTGGGCGTGGGCGACCTGCTGCCGACCGCGGACGACGACGACAGGCTCGCGCCGGGTTTCACCGAGACCGACGACGACGCCGACCATCAGGCGGTTTTCGAGTACGGCCTGGGCCGAGCCCGTGTGCTCTCGGCCATCGGCAAGGACCGGGCTGCCAGACGCTGGCACTCGGGCGAGCACGGGCCGCACACGCCGATCGCACACGCCGCTCCCGCGCAATGCTCCACCTGCGGCTTCTACTGGCTGCTGGCGGGTGGCTTGCGGCAGATGTTCGGGGTGTGCACTAACGAGTACGCCCCCGACGACGGCAAGGTGGTGGCCGCCGACCACGGGTGCGGCGCGCACTCCGAGGCCGCCGTGCTGCCGCCGCCCGTGGAGCAGGCCATCCCGATTCTCGACGATCTGGGTTACGACCTGATGGAGGAGGAAGCAGGTTCGGTGGACGAATCGGCTTCCGAGGAGCTCGGCCATTCCTGACCGTGAGTGTCGGTGAGGGCCGCTAACCTACGGTGGCCCCCTACCCTCACACCAGGATCGTGATCGATGAGCGACACCTACGGCACTGACCGGATGCGCGCAGCCGTCCTCTCCGCTTGGACGGCCTCGCCCGCCCGGTTCCGCGAGGACGCCAACGCGGAGGAGGACTTCGCGCTCGGCGGCTACCGCGATCGGCTGATCGTCGAGCTGGCGCAGAACGCCGCCGACGCGGCGCTGCGGGCGGGCGTGCCGGGGGTGCTGCGGCTGACGCTGCGCGGCGACGTGCTGACCGCCGCCAACACCGGCGCGGCGCTCGACGCCACCGGCGTGGAGAGCCTGTCCACGCTGCGCGCCTCGGGCAAGCGTGACGAGGCGGGCGCGGCGGGCCGGTTCGGGGTGGGCTTCGCGGCGGTGGTGTCCGTCTGCGACGCGCCCTCCATCGGCTCGCGCGGGGCGCCCGCGGTGCGCTGGTCCCGCACCGAGACCGCGGCCCTCGTCGCCGAGGTTCCCGCGCTGGCGGGCGAGCTGGCCGAGCGCGGCGGGCACGTGCCGCTGCTGCGGCTGCCGTTCGACGAGCCGCCGATGATCGACATCCCCGAGGGCTTCGACACGGTCGTCCGGCTGCCGCTGCGCGACCAGGCGAGCGTCGAGGCCGTGCGCCGGATGCTGGCGGAGACCAGCCCCGCGCTGCTGCTCGGCCTGCCGGCGCTGGAGAGCATCGAGGTCGATCTCGACGGCTCCGTGCGCACGGTCGTCGCCGACGGCTGGCACGTCGTCTCGGAGTCCGGCGAGTTCACACCCGAGGAGGTCGGCAGGCTCTTCGCCGACCGGCCCACCGAGGAGCGTGCCAGGCCCTACTGGTCGCTGCGCTGGGCGGTGCCGGTCACCGGCACGGGCGAGCCGGGCCCGCTGCCCGCCGCCGTGCCGCCCGTGGTGCACGCGCCGACGCCCAGCGACGAGCCGATCGACCTGCCCGCGCTGCTGATCGCCTCGTTCCCGATGGCCACCGACCGGCGGCACGTGGCCAAGGGGCCGCTGGCCGACTTCCTGGTCGAGCGGGTCGCCGACGCCTACGTGCGGCTGCTGCGCGAGCTGCCCCGCACGTCCAAGCTGCTCGACCTGGTGCCCTCCCTCATGGGCAAGGGAGAGCTCGACGCGCGCGTGCGCAGGGCCGTCCTGGAGCGGCTGCCCGGCACGCCGCTGCTGCCCGCGCTGTCGGCGCCCGCCCCGGCCGTGCAGGCGCCGTCGTTCGCCGACGAGAAGGTCTACGAGCCCGACGCGCGGTGGCGGGTCGAGCACCCGGCGCCGGAGCCGGGCGGCGACGGCTGGGTGGTGACGGGCCGCGAGGCGGCCGTCGTGGCCTCCGCCTCGGCCGAGCTGCTCACCACCGTCGCCGACTTCGTGCCGGGGCTGCTGCCCGCCGGCTGGCCCGCCCGCCATCCCGCCATGACGGCGCTCGGGGTGCGCAGGGTGGAGCTGTCCGACGTCGTCGATCTGCTGTCGGGCGAGGCCCTGGAGGCGCGCGAGCCGTCGTGGTGGCGCGCCCTGTACGAGGTGCTGCCCGCCGACGACCCCGAGTCGCTGGGCGCGCTGCCGGTGCCGCTGGCCGACGGCCGGCTGGTGCGCGGGCCGCGCGGCACGCTCATCCTCACCGACGGCGGCGCCGACCTCGACCTGACGCCGCTCGGGCTGCGCATCGTGCACCCGGAGGCGGCGCACCCGGCGCTGCTGCGGCTGGGCGCCGCCGAGGCCACGCCCCGCACGGTGCTGGAAGACCCGCTGACCAAGGCCGCCGTCGCGCAGTCGCTCGACAGCCCCGACCCAGAGCCGGTGTCGCGGGCCGTGTTGTCGCTGGTGGAGGCGTCCGGGCTGGGGCCCGGCGAGGCGCCGTGGCTGGCCGAGCTGGCGCTGCGGGGCACCGACGGCGAGCTGTACGCGGCCGGCGAGCTCATGCTGGCCGACGGGGCGCTCGCGGCGGTCCTGGAGTCCGACACGCACCTCGGGGTGGCCGCGTCCGAGCTGGAGGAGACCTACGGGCCGCGCGTGCTGGCCGCGGCGGGGGTGCTCGACGGGTTCGCCGTGGTGCACGAGCCCGACGTGCTGCTCGACCCCGACGAGTGCGACCACGACCTCGACCGCGAGGCCGACTGGCTCGACCACGTGCTCGACCTGCTGCCGGAGCTGGACGTGCCGCCGCTGGTGCCCGAGTTCCTCGCGGTGCGCGACCTGGAGCTGGTGGCCGACTGGCCGGCCGCGCTGCGGCTGCTGACCACGCCGCCGCTGCGGGCGGCGCTGCACCCGCTGCGCGTCGAGGGCGTGGAGGTGCCGTCCTACACGGCGTGGTGGCTGGCCCACCACCCCGTGCTGGGCGGGCGCAGGCCGCTGGAGCTGCGGCTGCCCGGCGCCGACCCGCTGCTGCAGGGCCTGTACGCCGACGCGCCCGCCGGGCTCGACGAGGCGGCGCTGTCGATGCTCGGCGTCCGCACGACCCTGGCGGAGCTGCTGGCCTCGCACGGCGGCCCGGAGGAGCTGCTCGACCTGATGGCCGACGAGTCGATCGAGGTCGACCGGGCCCAGCTCCGGGCGTTGTGGATCGCGCTGGCCGCGGTGGACCCGTCGCGGGTCGCGCCGCCGTCCAGGGTGCGGGCGGTGCTCGGCGGGGAGATCGTGGTGGCCTCGGCCGAGGACGCCGTCGTGGTGGAGGCGCCCGACCTGCTGCAGCTCGTCACGGACCGGCCGCTGGTGCTGGCCTCCTACGACCTGGCCGAGTCGCTGTCCGAGCTGCTCGACCTGCCGCTCGCCGGTGAGCTCACCTCGGGTGAGGTCACCTCGGAGGGGGTGACACGGCAGGTGCCGGCCGAGGTGCGGTCGCTGCTGCCCGCCGCGCCCGGCACGTACGTCGAGCACGAGAAGCTGCTGGTCGACGGGGTCGAGTGCGCCTGGCGTTTCTTCGAGGGCGCCGTGCACTGCACCGGGATCGACGGGCTGGCCAGGGGGCTGGCCTGGGCGACCGGGCAGTGGAACGACCGGCTCGCGGTGGCGGCCCTGCTGCGCGACCCGGAGGCGGTGCCGCTGCTGCTGGCCGAGGCCGACCTGTCCTGACTCGCGCGTACCGGGGAGGCGCCCTTCGTCAGGGCCCTCCCCGGTTCCGCGCCGGTGGTCAGGCGGCGCAGGTGGTGCCCGCGGCCGGCACCTTGCCCTCGATCACGTACGCGTCCACGGTCTTCATGACGCACCCGTCGCCGGTCAGGTAAGCGCCGTGCCCCTCGCCCTCATAGGTGACCAGGACACCGGTGCGGAGCTTCTCCGTCAGGCTGGTGGCCCACTGGAACGGCGTGGCGGGGTCGCCCTTGCCGCCGACGACCAGGATCGGCGCGGAGCCGGTGGCGTCGATGCGCCTGGCCGCGTCGTCCCCGCGCACCGGCCAGTGCTCGCACGTCCCGCTGCTGATCCCGTCGAAGGACAGGACGGGGAAGATGTCCTTGATCCGCTCGTTGACCTGCTTCATCTGCGCGGCGGTGGGCCGTTCGGCGTAGTCGGCGCAGTTGATGGCCGCGAGGCTGGTCATCATGGTGTTGTAGGTGCCGTCGGGCCGGCGTCCTGTGTAGGAGTCGGCCAGGGCGAGCAGGATGGTGGCGTTGCCCTTGCGCGCGGCGGCGGTCGCCTGCTCCAGCACGGGCCAGCTCTGCTTGGCGTACAGCGGGGTGATGACGGCGAGCTGGCCCAGCCAGAACGTGAGCTCGCGGTCGCCCACCTTGATGGGCTTGGTCTTGAGCCCCTCGACGAAGTCCTCGACCGTCTTGACGACGGTGGCGGGGTCGCCGCCCAGCTCGCAGCTCTTCGCCACGCAGTCCTCGGCGAACGCCTCCAGCGCCTGGTCGAAGCCGGTGGCCTGGATGACGGCGCGTTCCTCGTACGTCACCGCGGGGTCGAAGGCGCTGTCCAGGACGAAGCGGCCGACGTTCTTGGGGAAGTGGGTGGCGTAGACGGCGCCGAGGTGGGTGCCGTAGGACAGGCCGAAGTAGTTGAGCCGCTGGTCGCCGAGGGCGGCGCGGAGCAGGTCGAGGTCCTTGGCGGCGTTGACGGTGCCGACGTGCGGCAGCACCTTGCCGGACTCCCGCTGGCACGCCTGGGCGAACTCCTTGGTCATCGCGTCCTGGTCGGCGTCCGCGTCGGCGGCGAGGCTCTTGGCGAACTCGTCGCCGCAGGTGACGCCGGCGCTGCGGTCCACGCCGCGCGGGTCGAAGCTGACGAGGTCGTAGCGGGTGCCGAGCTTGGCGAACGCTGAGGCGGCCACGGCCATCGAGTCGACGCCGGAGGCGCCGGGGCCGCCGAAGTTGAACACCAGGGAGCCGAGGCGCTCGCCGGTGGCCTTGACCCGGATGAGCGCGAGGTCGATCTTCTCGCCGCCGGGCTCGGCGTGGTCGAGGGGGACCTGAAGCTTGCCGCATTCGACACCGGGGCCGGGGGTGAGCTGCTTGCCGTCGGGGCCGACGAGGTCGGTGCAGGTGCTCCACGCCACCGTGCCGGTGCTGTTCTCAGCGGGCGGGGTCTTCGCGGCGGGGTCGGAAGTGCCGCAGGCGCTGAGCACCATGGCGCCCAGGAGGAAGGTGGCGATGGACTTCTTCATGCAACCCAGCATGAGCCGACGGGCATATGCCGATGTAGTGGGCGAAAACACCACTTGGAGATGACTTCGGGGAACGGCAGGAGATGACGAATGTCACCTGCCGGGCGCGGGCTCAGCCGCGCCTGGGCCTCCGGACGAACCACATGCCGAAGAAGCCGAAGCCCACCCCGGTCACACAGGTCCAGATCCACCAGGTGTTCTCGGGGGCGGGCCGGAAGATCAGCAGGGCGACGAGGGCGACCGCCCACGCGGCCGTGCCGACGGCGATGGCGGCGGTGTCGTTGGTCTTGATCGGCTCCGGGTCAGGGTGCCACTGCTGCTTCACGTTGTCCAGCCTAGCTTCCAATCGGGTCTCGATCTCATCACTGGCTCTTTTCGCAGCTCATCACTACTGTCACTCTTCGCGTCGTGAGTGACACACGTAATGCGATAGACCGTTTCTTCGCAATCTCCGCACGAGGATCCACCATCTCCCGTGAAGTACGCGGCGGCATCGCCACTTTCTTCACCATGGCGTACATCGTCGTGCTCAATCCGTTGATCCTGGCCAACGGCAAGGACGTGACCGGCGAGTACATCGCCGACAGCGCGACCGCTCCCGTGGCGCTCGTCGCGGCGGGCACGGCGTTCGTGGCCGGCGTGCTGACGATCCTCATGGGGGTCATCGGCAGGGTGCCGTTCGCGATGGCGGCGGGCCTCGGCCTGAACGCCTTCGTCACCTTCCAGATCGCCACGATCATGACCTGGGAGGAGGCCATGGGCCTGGTCTTCCTGGAAGGGATCATCATCGCCGTGCTGGTGCTGACGGGGCTCAGAACGGCGATCTTCCACGCCATCCCCGCCCAGCTCAAGACCGCGATCAGCGTGGGCATCGGGTTGTTCATCGCGCTGATCGGGTTCGTGGACTCCGGCTTCGTGCGCAAGGCCGCGGGCACGCCGCTGGAGCTGGGCATCGGCGGCGCGCTGACGTCCTGGCCGATGCTCGTGTTCATCATCGGGCTGCTGGCCACGGCCGCGATGGTGGCGCGCAAGCTTAAGGGCGCCATCCTCATCGGGATCGTCGGCACCACGGTGCTGGCCATCGTCGTCGAGGCGATCGTCAAGGCGGGCTCCTTCTCGGCCGACAACCCGGACGGCTGGCAGCTCAACCTGCCCGCCATGCCCGACCAGATCTTCGGCTTCCACAACCCGCTCGTGCTTTTCGCCGAGTTCGACCCGTTCGGCGGGTTCGTCCGGGTGGACGTGCTGCTGGCCGCCCTGCTGGTGTTCACCCTGCTGATCACCGACTTCTTCGACACCATGGGCACCATCGTGGGCGTCGGCCGCCAGGCGAACCTGGTGCAGGAGGGCGGGACGCTGCCGCGTACCAGGGAGATCCTGCTCGTCGACTCGCTCGGGGCGGCCGCCGGCGGCGCCGGCTCCGTCTCCTCGAACACCACCTACATCGAGTCGGCCGCGGGTGTCGGCGAGGGCGCTCGCACTGGCCTCGCCAGCGTGGTCACGGGGCTGCTGTTCCTGGTGGCCATCTTCTTCGCGCCGCTGGTCACCATCGTGCCCTACGAGGCGGCCGCGCCGGCGCTGGTCCTGGTCGGCTTCCTGATGATGACCGCCATCCGGGACGTGGACTGGGACGACTTCGACATCGCGATCCCGGCCTTCCTCACCATCGTGATCATGCCGTTCACGTACTCGATCTCGAACGGCATCGGCGCCGGGTTCATCAGCTACGTGCTGATCAAGGTGGTGCGGGGGAAGGCGCGTTCGGTGCATCCGCTGCTGTGGGGCGTGGCCCTGCTGTTCGTGCTCTACTTCGCCATCGGGCCGATCCGGGCGATGCTGGGGCTCTGATCCCGTACCTGACCGTCACACCTTCGAGGCCGTTCCGCACGCGCGGGACGGCTTCGGGGTATCAAGGGGTGGAACGACACTTGTGTCCGGAAATATCTTGCCTTGCCGTATAGTTAGCAAAGGTAATGACTCATGCTAACCAAAACCCAGCCCAAGATGGACCTGCGCAGCGACGCAGGCCTGGCTTCAGCCCTGCGCGTGTCCCTGGCAAGGCTGAACCGACGCCTACGACGACAGGCGGCGGCGCACTCGCTGACGCCCACCCAGTTCGCGACGCTCGCCGCGGTGGAACGGCATTCCGGGATAACCCCCGGCGAATTGGCCGAGCTCGAGAAGGTGCAACCACCCTCGATGACCCGCGTGATCGCCGCTCTAGAGGAACGCGGCCTGGTCGCCCGCACCCCGCATCCGACCGACCGGCGCCAGGTGACCGTCTCGGTGACCGAGGACGCAGAGAAGCTGCTGAAGGAGGAGCGCCGCCGCAAGGAGGCGTGGCTGACACAGCGACTGAAGGAGCTGTCGCCGGAGGAGAGGTCGATCCTCAGGCAGGCGGCGCCGATCCTGGAGAAGCTCAGCAAGATATAGAGCCCGAAGAACCCAGGACCGGGATGTTCCGGTCACTCAGGGTTCGTAACTACCGCATGTTCGCGGCGGGCGGCACCGTCTCCAACGTCGGCACCTGGCTGCAGCGCACCGCCCAGGACTGGCTGGTGCTCGACCTGACCGCAGGCCCCGGCAACGCTCACGGCAGCGCGGCGGCCCTCGGCACGGCGACCGCGCTGCAGTTCCTGCCGATGTTGCTGTTCGGCATGTTCGGCGGCGTGCTCGCCGACCGCTACCCCAAGCGGCCCATCCTCATCGCGGCCCAGTCGCTGATGGCCGGGCTGGCGCTGACCATCGGCATCCTCACGATGACGGGCACCGCCCAGGTGTGGCACGTGTACGTGATGGCGTTCCTGCTCGGCATGATCTCCTGTGTGGAGGTGCCGACGCGGCAGGCGTTCGTGGTCGAGATGGTCGGCCGCGCGGACCTGCCCAACGCGATCGCGCTCAACAGCTCCATCTTCAACCTGGCCCGCGTGGTCGGCCCGGCGCTCGCCGGCGTGCTGATCTACGTGCTGGGCGGCACGGGGCCGATCTTCCTGATCAACGCGCTGACCTTCGGCGGCGTCATCTCCAGCCTGATCTTCATGCGCAAGGCCGAGCTGAACGTCTCCCCGCCCGTCCCACGGGCCAAGGGCCAGCTCCGCGAGGGGCTCCGGTACGTGCTGCGGCGCGAGGAGCTGCTCATGCCGGTGCTGCTGATCGCCTTCGTGTCGATGTTCTCGCAGTCGTTCTCGATGTCGATCGCGCTCATGGCGCGCGAGACGTTCGGGGCGGGGGCGTCGTCGTTCGGGCTGGCGTCCAGCATGTTCGCCGTGGGGGCACTCGGCGGGGCGCTGCTCGCGGCGCGCAGGGCGCGGCTGTCGCGCAGGACGCTCTTCGCCGGGGCGATCGGATTCGGGCTGTTCCAGATCGCCACCGGGGTCGCGCCGTTCTACCCCGCGTACCTGCTGCTGCTGATCCCCACCGGGATCGCCCTGATCACCATCAACACCGTCGCCAACGCCAGCGTCCAGATCGCCACCTCGCCCGACATGCGCGGCCGGGTCATGGGCATCTACATGCTGGTCTTCACCGGCGGGGCGCCGCTGGGGGCGCCGCTGATCGGATGGCTGTCCGAGCTGGGCGGGCCGCGGACGGGCGTCATCCTGTCCGGCGTGCTGGTCCTGGTCGGGACGGGGCTGGCCGTGCTGATGACGCGGCTGATCAGCTCCCGCGTGGCCAAGCCGGCACTCGCTGTGGCATGAGTCATCGGCCGTCGTCGTCGGCGGCCTCCTGGGCGGGCACTCGCGGGTGCCCGCTCTTCTGCTGTACGGGGTGCCGTTCGAGGGGCGAGCACCCGCGGGGGCACAATCGGGAGGTATGAGGCTCTTCGCGGCGCTGGTGCCGCCCGACGACGTGCTGGACGAGATCGCGCACGCCATCGCGCCGCACGTCGGGCAGGTGCCGGGGCTGCGCTGGCCCGGCCGGGAGACCTGGCACATCACGCTCGGCTTCTTCGGTGAGGTGCCCGATCGGGTGCTGCCCGACCTGGAGACGCGCCTGGCCCGCGCCGTGCGCCGCCACGACGTGCTCAACCTGGCCTTCGACGGCTTCGGCGCCTTCTCCTCCGTACGGCGGGCCAGGGTCTTCTGGGCGGGCGTCAGCGGCGACCCCATGACGAGGCTCGCCGACTCCGTCAAGGCGGGCGCCCGGCGGGCCGGGGCGGCGCAGACCGACGAGAAGCGCTCCCACCCGCACCTGACGCTCGCCAGGGCCAAGGCGGAGACGGACCTGAGGCCGCTGGTGGAGTCGCTGGAGGGCTTCAGCGGGTCGCCGTGGCGGGCGGAGCACGTCCGGCTCGTACGCAGCCACCTGGGGCCACCGGTGAGGTACGAGTCACTCGCCGAATGGGCGCTGGCACCCGCAGAGCAGAGCTAGGCTCCAGGTCGTGGATCGTCCTCGTCCGTGGCTGCTGCCCATCGTGCTCGGCCTGCTCCTGCTGATCGTGATCATCGGCGCCCTGCTGTCCTAGAGAAGGCCGGGGCCGCCGCCGGGCGTTGTGGTGCCACGGCGACGACCCGTCCGCTTTCAGGCGCCTACCAGGCGTAGTCCTCCGGAGCGGTGCGGTGCCCGGGGAAGATCTCGTCGAGGCGGCCCAGGGCGGCCTCGTCCAGGTCGATCTCCAGGGCCCGCAGGCTGCCTTCGAGCTGCTGCATCGTGCGCGGCCCGATGATCGGCGCCGCGACCGCCCGCTGCTTGAGCAGCCAGGCCAGCGCCACGTCGGCGGGCTCCTCGCCCAGCTCGTCGCAGAACTTCTCGTACTGCTCGATCTTGTCGCGGTGCCTTTCGAGCTGCTTGAGCATGTGCTCGGCGCCCGAGCGGCCCTTGTCGAGCTTGCGCAGGACACCGCCGAGCAGGCCGCCGGCGAGCGGGCTCCACGGGATGACGCCGAGTCCGTAGTCCTCGGCGGCGGGCAGCACCTCCAGCTCGGGCGCGCGGGTGAGCAGGTTGTAGTGGGTCTGCTCGCTGATCAGGCCGAGGAAGTTGCGGCGGGCCGCGGTCTCCTGAGCCTTGGCCAGGTGCCAGCCCGCGAAGTTGGACGAGCCGACGTACAGGATCTTGCCCTGCTGCCGCAGGACCTGCATGGCCTCCCAGAACTCCTCGAACGGAGTCGTCCTGTGCACGTGGTGGGCCTGGTAGATGTCGATGTAGTCGGTCTGCAGGCGCTTGAGCGAGGCGTCGCAGGCGCGGCGGATGTTCAGCGCCGACAGCCCACGCTCGTTGGGCCACTCGCCCATGTCGCCGTAGACCTTGGTGGCCAGGACCGTCTTCTCACGGCGACCGCCGCCCTGGGCGAACCACCGGCCGATGATCTGCTCGGTGATGCCCTCGCCCTTCTGACCGCCGTAGACGTTCGCCGAGTCGAAGAAGTTCAGGCCCAGCTCGTGAGCCCGGTCCATGATCGCGAAGGAGTCCTCCTCCGTGGTGCGCGGACCGAAGTTCATGGTGCCGAGGCTGAGCGGGCTCACCAGGAGACCGCTGCGTCCGAGGTTGACATAGTCCATGCGGACAACCCTAAGGACCTGGAGTGCACTCCAGGCCATAGACTCACTTCATGATCTCGGACGGCCGGCCGGATCGCATCCTCCCATGATCGCACTGCTGCGTGCCGCCGTGCCGATCTTCCTGGCCATGGTCGCGGGCATCGTGGGGTCGCTGATCGTCACTTCGGTGCTGGGCCGGCACGACACGGTCACGCTGGCCGCGTTCGCCGTGGTCAGCTCGGTGCTCACCACCGCGGCCGCCGCCGTGCAGGGCGCGTTACGCGGGCTCGGGCCGTTCGTGGCCCCGTTCAGGGAGGAGCCCGCCGCGGCCGTGCCGATCGTGCGGGACGCGCGCTGGCTCAGCCTGGCCACGGGCGTGCTCGGCGCGCTCGCGGTGCTCTGCGTGCCGCTGCTCGCCGGGGCCGCCGGGGTGCCGGGCGAGGTGGTGCGGGAGATGGGGGCGCTGCCCTGGTTCCTGGCGGCGTACCTGCTGGTCTTCGCCTCCACCGGCGGGGCGAGCACCATCCTGGTCGCGCTGGGCCGCAGCCGCGACGTGCTCTGGCCGACCCTGGTCTTCGGGACGGGGGTGGGCGGGCTCACCGCCCTGCTGGTGCCGCGGCTCGGGCTGACCGGCGTGGGCGTCGCCTGGCTGCTGTCCGGGCTGGCGGCGGCGGCCGTGGCCGCGATCAGCCTGCGGCGGGCGCTCGGGCGGCCCATCGGGCAGGGACGTCCCAGGCCGCGCGAGATCGTCCGGCTGGCCAGGGTCAGCATCCCGCTCGCCGGGACCGTGCTCATCAAGTTCGGCGTGCTGGGCGTGGTGACCTTCGCCGCGAGCGCCACGAGCACCCGCGACACCGCCACCCACGCGGTGCTGACCACGCTCACCGGCCTGATCATGCTGGCCTCCCTGTCCGTGGCGCAGGCCGCGGTGCCCGAGGTGGCCCGCGCGCCCGGCCCGGCCGCCGCGCGGCGGGCCCAGTGGCGCGCGGCGCTGCTCGCCGTCACGGGGACGCTCGTGGTGGCGGGGCTGCTGCTCGGGTTCGGCGAGCACGCGCTGCTGCTGTTCAGCGACGACGGCGCGGTGCGCCAGCGGGCGCTCGGGCTGCTGCCGATGATGCTGCTGGCCTCGGCCCTCGACGCCGCCCAGGCGGTGCAGGGCACCGGCCTGACCGCGCTCAAGCGCTCCGCGTCCAGCCTGCTGTACTTCGTGATCGGGTACGGCCTGCTGGTCGTGGCCGCCGTGCCCGTCGCCAGGACCTGGGGGCTCGACGGGCTGTGGACGGCCATGGCGGTGGCCAACGGGCTCCTGGTGGTGCTGCAGGGCACCGGTTTCCACCGCCACAGCGCGAAGGTGGGCGCCACGAGGTCGCCCGCCCAGGCGCGGTAGGCGCGGCGGACGGGCGCGGGTGGGGCATGATGGCTGGCGTGGGGGACTTCGTGAGCAGGATGCTCGTCGTGGCGGCCGTGTGCCTGCTGCCGGCCGCGCCGGCCTTCGCGGCGGCGGCGCCGGAGGGCGACGGCACGGAGAAGCTGTTCACCTTCAGGGACCAGCGGATCACGGAGTCGAGCGGGCTGGCCCTGTCGCCGACGCACGAAGGCCTCTACTACACGCACAACGACAGCGCGGCGGCTCCGGCGTTCTATGCGGTGGACGGGCAGGGGCGCACGCGGGCCACGTACCAGGTGCGGGGCGCGCAGGCGCGCGACTGGGAGGCGATGGCGGCCACCAAGGACCCACGAACGGGGCGCGGGGTGCTCTGGTTCGCCGACATCGGCGACAATCTCGACGGCGCCTGGCCGAACGTGTCGGTCTACAAGGTGATGGAGCCGCAGACGGTCGCCGACGCCACGCTGCCCGCCGTCCGCTACCGGTTCAGGTACGCCGACGGCGCGCGCAACGCCGAGGGCCTCATGGTGCACCCGCGCACCGGGCGGCTGTACGTGGTCTCCAAGGAGTTCTCCGGCTCGGTGTACGCGGCGCCGAAGACGCTGCGCTCCGACCGGGTGAACGTGCTGCGCAAGGTGGCGAGCGCGCCGCTCATGGCCACGGACGCCGCCTACGCGCCCGACGGCTCGTCGTACGTGATCCGCACCTACTTCTCCGCCACCCTCTACCGCTCCTCCGGCGAGACGATCGGCCGGGTGACGATGCCGGAGCTGGAGCAGGCCGAGTCGATCGCGTACACCGCCGACGGGAAGTCGCTGCTGGTCGGCAGCGAGGGGCCGCGCAGCCCCGTCTACCGGGTGCCGCTGCCGGCGGCGGGCACGCCCGCCCCGAGCCCGGTCAAGGCGGAGGAGGAGCCGAAGCCGGCGTCGAGCGGCACGGCGCGGGCCGACGACGCCGCCGGTGACGGCACGGGCCTGTCGGTCAGTGACGTGCTCATCTGGCTCGCCGCGGCGGTGGGCGCGATCGGCGTGATCACGTTCCTGGCCCGCCGCACCCGCTGAGCCCGGCTCAGGGCCGGCGCATGGTGGCGGCGAACGTGTCGCCCCTCAGGGCCGGCGCATGGTGGCGGTGAACATGTCGCCCCTCAGCGCGCGCTCGACCACCTCGACGGAGCGTGACAGCCGCACCAGCCGCGGCCCCTCCTGCCGGTAGGTGTCGAGCACCGCCTCGATGGCGTGCGGCGGCAGGTGGCCCTTGAGGTCGACCGCTGCCGCCCGGTAGCCGGCGCGGGCCGCCTCGACGGCCGATCCGACGTGGTGGCGGGCCATCGCGGCCAGCGCCACCGGATGCCGTCTGAGCACCTCGTACGCCCGGTAGTCCGGCGGCACCGCGTCGAGCAGCCAGGCCACTGCCGAGGTCTCCCAGTCGGGCACGCTGGGGGGCCGGACCTCCGCGGGCCATTCTGGTGGGACGTACATATGGACATCGTACGCATGTTCGATTCGCCCGGATATGGCGGGGATGGCCGGTAGCACGGAAAATCATCCTTGTGACGGAGAAGATCGGAGTCGTCGGTGCGGGCATCGTCGGGCTGGCGGTGGCACGCGAGCTGGCCACCGCCAGAGGGGCCGAGGTGACCGTGCTGGAGAAGGAGGGGCGCGTCGGCGCCCACCAGACCGGGCACAACAGCGGCGTCGTGCACGCGGGGATCTACTATCCGCCGGGCTCGCTGAAGGCCAGGCTCTGCCGGGAGGGCGTGGCGCTGCTCAAGGAGTACTGCGCGGCGCACGCGCTGCCGTACGAGGAGGTCGGCAAGCTGGTCGTGGCCTCGAACCGGGCCGAGCGGCCGCGGCTGGCCGCGCTGGCGGAGCGGGCGCGCGCGAACGGCGTGCCCGGCGTCGCCGAGCTGGACGCGCTCGCGCTGCGCGAGATCGAGCCGCACGCGGTCGGCGTGGCCGCCGTCCACTCGCCGCACACGGCGATCTGCGACTTCCCGGCCGTGGCGCGCAGGCTCGCGCTGGACGTGGCCGAGCTGGGCGGGTCCGTACGCCTCGGTTACCCGGTCAGGGCGATGCGGGAGCGGGCGGGCAGTGTCGAGGTGGTGGCGGGCAGACGCAGGTTCGCCTTTGACCGCCTGGTGGTGTGCGCCGGGCTCGGCACCGACGCGGTGGCCCGGATGGCGGGCGCCGGGGGCGACGTGCGGATCGTGCCGTTCAGGGGCGAGTACTACGCGCTCAAGGGCGCCGCCCGCGACCTGGTGCGGGGGCTGATCTATCCCGTGCCCGACCCGCGTTACCCGTTCCTGGGGGTGCACCTGACCCGGCGGATCGGGGGCGGGGTGCTGGTGGGTCCGAACGCGGTGCTGGCCACGGCGTACGAGGGGTACCGATGGTCGAATTTCCGTAATGTTCGGCAAATTCTTGGTTGGCCGGGAACGCTGCGGATGGCCAGGACGCACTGGCGTACCGGAGTTAAGGAAGTCTATGGATCTCTGGCCAAGAGCGCGTTCCTGATGGACGCCCGCCGGTACGTGCCGGAGCTCACCGCCGCCGACCTGGAGCGGGCTCCTGGCGGCGTGCGCGCGCAAGCCGTCGCCAGGGACGGAGGGCTCGTGGATGACTTCGTGGTGGATGTCCGGGGAAAGGTAGTTCTGGTGAGGAATGCCCCTTCTCCGGCGGCCACCTCAAGTCTGGCTATTGCCCGGCATATTGCCGGAATTGTCCCAGCACTCGTCCGATGAGGGCATCCTTGGAGGTGATGGAATCACGCCTGCTGATAGTCGAGGACGACCCGAACATCCTCGAACTCCTCGCCGCGAGCCTGAGGTTCGCGGGTTTCGACGTGACCACGGCGAAGAGCGGTCTCGACGCCGTGGCCGCCGTGCAACGACACCGCCCTGACCTCGTCGTGCTCGACGTCATGCTGCCCGACCTGGACGGCTTCGAGATCGTCAGGCGGTTGCGCGGCGGCGGGCTGCACACGCCGGTGGTGTTCCTGACCGCCCGCGACGAGACCGAGGACAAGATCCGCGGGCTCACGCTCGGCGGCGACGACTACGTCACCAAGCCCTTCAGCCTGGAAGAGGTCGTCGCCAGGATCCACGCCGTGCTGCGCCGCACCGCCGGGGAGTCGCAGGCCGCGCCGCCGCGGCTCACGTTCGCCGACATCGAGCTGGACGAGGAGAGCCACGAGGTGTGGCGCGGCGGCAACGCCGTGGCGCTGTCGCCGACCGAGTTCAAGCTCCTGCGCTACTTCATGACGAACGCGGGCCGCGTCCTGTCCAAGCCGCAGATCCTCGACCACGTGTGGGACTACGACTTCCGGGGCGAGGTGGGCATCGTCGAGTCGTACGTGTCCGTGCTCCGCCGGAAGATCGACAACCGGAGCCCGCGACTCATCCACACCCTGCGCGGTGTCGGGTACGTCCTGCGCCTGCCACCGAGCCCCTGATGCGCGGCCTGCCGCTGAGGATCAAGCTCATCGCGTCGATGCTGGCGCTGCTGGGCTTCGGCATGTTCTTCATCGGCCTGGTGAGCGTCTCCGTGCTGCACGGATATCTGCTCGACCGCGTGGACAGCCAGCTCGTGCTGCTCAGCGCGCGGATGGACAAGAAGGTCAGGAGCGACTGGAGGAAGGACAGGGAGACCGCCGAGCACCCCATCCTCATCGAGTCCGACGCGATCGCCCTGGTCAAGGAGCCCGGTGGCGCGTACGTACCGATGCTGACCGACCGCGACGTGGACCAGAAGCCCAAGCCCGTGCTGCCGCGCTCGCCCGGCCCCGACCCCTACACGGCGCCCGCCATCAGCGGCGACGGCGAGTGGCGGGTGCTCGGCAGCGTCGTCGCCCAGCGGCGCACGCTCGTGGTCGCGGTCAGCCTGGAGGAGGTCGACGCCATCACCACCCGCCTCGTGCTCATCGAGCTGCTGGGCGGCGGCGGCATCCTGCTCATCCTGGCCGTGGCCGGGGTCACGATCGTCCGGCACAGCATGCGGCCGCTGCGCGAGATCGAGCGCACCGCCGAGGCCATCGCCGGCGGCGAGCTGGGGCGCCGGGTGCCCGACGGCGACCCGCGCACCGAGGTGGGCGGCCTGGCCAGGTCGCTCAACGGCATGCTCGCCCAGATCGAGGCCGCGTTCGCCGCCAGGTCCGCCTCCGAGCTGGCGGCCCGCCGCTCCGAGGACCGCATGCGGCAGTTCGTCGGCGACGCCTCCCACGAGCTGCGCACCCCGCTCACCTCCATCCGCGGCTTCGCCGAGTACGCCAGGCAGAACCCCGGCGCCGACCCCGCCGAGCTGATGCAGCGCGTGGAGAAGGCGGCAGGCCGGATGAGCGTGCTCGTGGACGACCTGCTCCTGCTGGCCAGGGTGGACCAGCAGCGGCCGCTGAAGATGCAGCCGGTGGACATGCTCGCGCTGGCCGCCGACGCCGTGCAGGACGCCCGCATCATCGCCCCCGACCGCGTGATCAAGCTGGACGTCGTCGGCGGCGCCGCCCTGATCGTCTCCGGCGACGAGGTACGCCTGCGCCAGGTCATCAGCAACCTCGTCACCAACGCCCTCGTGCACACCGAGCCAGGCTCCCCGATCATCGTCCGGGCAGGGGCGGCCACCGACAAGCTGTTCATCGAGGTCGTCGACAACGGCCCCGGCCTCACCCCCGAGCAGGTCGAGCACGTCTTCGAGCGCTTCTACCGCGCCGACTCCGCCCGGTCCCGCCGCCGCTCAGCCGAGGACCGCGGCAGCGGGCTCGGCCTGGCCATCGTGCAGGCGCTCGTAAGGGCCCACGGCGGCGCCGTCACCGTGGACAGCGCCCCCGAGAAGGGCTCCACCTTCCGCGTCGAACTCCCACTCGCCTTGGAGTGACCCTTCAGCTAACCCTCAGGCTGCTGAGTCACTCTGAGTACGTGACGAAATCCGAGGCGCTGATCATGGTGGTGGACGACGAACCCAGCATCAGAGATCTGCTCGCCGCCAGCCTGCGCTTCTCCGGGTTCGAGGTGCTGACGGCCGCCGACGGTGAGGAGGCCGTGGAGGTGGCCGTCCGGGCCGCGCCCGACCTGGTGGTGCTCGACGTGATGTTGCCCGACCTCGACGGGTTCGAGGTGGCCAGGCGCATCGAGGCGCCCGTCCTGTTCCTCACCGCCCGCGACGCCACCGAGGACAAGATCGCCGGGCTGCGGGTCGGGGACGACTACGTCACCAAGCCGTTCAGCCTGGAAGAGGTGCAGGCCCGCATCCGGGCGGTGCTGCGGCGCACCCGCGGCGAGGCCGCGCCCGCCAACAAGCTGAAGGTGGCGGACCTGGAGCTGGACGAGGAGGCCCGCGAGGTCACGCGCGGCGGCCGGCAGGTGCGGCTGTCACCCACCGAGTTCAAGCTGCTGCACTACTTCATGGTCAACGCCGGGCGGGTGCTGTCCAAGGCGCAGATCCTCGACCACGTGTGGAACTACGACTTCGGCGGGGACGCGGGCGTGGTCGAGTCGTACGTGTCGTACCTGCGGCGCAAGGTGGACGACGTCGAACCGCGGCTCATCCACACCCTGCGCAGCGTCGGCTACGTCCTGCGCGAACCGCCGGCCTCCGGCTGATCACCGGCGGGAACGCGGGTCAGTCCCGATTACCTGCCGCGATCGGGGATAGCGTGGTTCCCATGGACCTGCTGGGCGCGCTGGAGTCGCTACGTCGGCCGCTGGACGGGGAGCTGTTCCCGCTGGCGATCGGCGAGGCCGACGCCGACCGGCGCGCGCTGCGCGAGCTGACCGGCCAGCTCGACGACTACCTGCTGCCCCGCCTGCGTGCCCTGGACGCCCCGCTCCTGGCCGTCGTCGGCGGCTCGACAGGCGCGGGCAAGTCCACGCTGGTCAACTCCCTCGTCGGCGCCGACGTGGCCGAGCCCGGCGTGCTGCGGCCCACCACGCTGGTGCCCACCCTCGTCGTCAGCCAGGCCGACAGCACCTGGTTCATGGGCCAGAACGTGCTGCCCGGTTTGTCCCGCGCCACCGGCCAGGGCCCCGGAGCGCTGCGCGTGGTCACCTCGCCCGCCCTCGGCGCCGGGCTGGCCCTGCTCGACGCCCCCGACATCGACTCCGTCGTGACCGCCAACCGCGAGCTGGCCGCCCAGCTCCTCGCCGCCGCGGACCTGTGGCTGTTCGTCACCACCGCCGCCCGGTACGCCGACGAGGTGCCCTGGAGCTTCCTGCGCTCCGCCCGCGAACGCAGCACCGCCCTGGCCGTGGTCCTCGACCGGGTGCCGCCGGAGGCCGTCGAGCCCGTCTCCCGCGACCTGGCCCGCCTCCTCACCGAGAACGGCCTCGAAGGCACCCGCCTGTTCACCGTCCCCGAGGCCGCCCTGCCCGACGAGAAGGCCCGCCTGCCCGCCGCCCACGTCGCCGACATCTCCGCCTGGCTCACCGGACTCGCCGCCGACGCCGCCGAACGGTCACGGGTCGTGCGCCAGACCCTGTCAGGGGCCCTCGACAGCCTGGCCACCCGGGTGCCGTCGCTGGCCGCCGCCGTCGAACGCCAGCAGAGCGCCTTCGACGGCCTGCGCTCCATCGTCACGGGCGCGTACGCGGGAGGCATGGCCGACTTCGACGAAGGCATGCGGGACGGCTCGCTGCTGCGCGGCGAGGTGCTGGCCCGCTGGCAGGACTTCATCGGCACCGGCGACCTCATGCGCTCCCTGGAGAGCCGCGTCGGATGGCTGCGCGACCGCATCGTCGGCTTCTTCACCGGACGCGTGCCGGAGGTCCAGCTCAGGGACGCCCTGGAAAGCGGCGTCGAAGCCCTCATCAGAGGAGCCGCCGACGGAGCCGCGGAACGCGCCCTGGAAGGCTGGTCCGCCGCGCCCGGCGGCCCCGGCCTGCTCGAACGGCTCGGCCCCGTCGAGTCCGCCCGCCTCGGCCGTGCCTCCGCCGACCTCGGCAAACGAGCCGAGTCGGCGGTGCGGGGGTGGCAGGAGTACGTGCTCGACCTCGTCCGCGAGGAAGGAGCAGAGCGGCGCACCGCCGCCAGGGTGGCCTCCTTCGGGGTGAACGGGGCGGGGCTGCTGCTCATGCTGGCCGTGTTCGCGTCCACCGGCGGGCTGACCGGGATCGAGGTGGGGATCGCGGGCGGGACCAGCGTGCTGTCACAGAAGCTGCTGGAGGCCGTGTTCGGGGACCAGGCGGTGCGGACGCTGACCGTGCGGGCGCGGGAGGATCTGCGGGAACGGGTGCGGGGGTTGCTGGAGGAGGAGGCGGGGCGGTTCACCGAGCGGCTGGAGGCGGTGGAGCCGGATCGGGGGACGGGGGAGGCGTTGCGGGCGGCTGCCCGGCGCATCCAGGACCATCGCGCGGAGTTGCCCGCGTCGGCGGCGGTGACCGTGGAGCTGCCTGTGCTGTCCGTGGACGAGCCGCCCACGTCGCGTGATGCGGAGGAGGGGCCGTGAAGCTGCTGCGCCGCAAGGAGGGGCCCGCCCTCGACACCCGCCTGGCCGCCCTGCTGGAGGCGGCCACCCTGGGCGAGGGCCGGCTGCCCCAGCACGACGTGTCCGGCGCGCGCACGGTCGCCGAACGGGCCGGCGTACGCCGCGAACTGTCCCTCGACCACACCGTGGCCGCCCTGGCCGGCGCCACCGGCAGCGGCAAGTCCTCCCTCTACAACGAGCTGGCCGGCCAGGACCTGGCCGACGTCGGCGTCACCAGGCCCACCACCTCCACCGCCCAGGCCGCCCTGTGGGACGGCGAGGGCGCAGGCCCGCTCCTCGACTGGCTGGACATCCCGCGCCGCCACTCCGCCGCCCCCGACCCTGGCCTGTCCGGGCTGGTCCTGCTCGACCTGCCCGACCACGACTCCATCCGGCTCTCACACCGGCTGGAGGTGGACCGGCTGGTGGAGCAGGTCGATCTGCTGGTGTGGGTGGTGGATCCGCAGAAGTACGCCGACGCCGCCCTGCACGAGCGCTACCTGCGGCCGCTCGCCGGGCATCGGGACGTGATGGTGGTCGTGCTCAACCAGGTGGACCGGCTGCCCGCGCCCACGGTCTCGCGCTGCCTGGACGACCTGCGGCGGCTGCTGGACGATGACGGGCTGGACGGCATTCCGGTGCTGGCGGTGTCTGCGCGTACGGGGCGGGGGGTGGGGGAGCTTCGGGCGTTGCTGGGGGAGCGGGTCTCGGAGCGCAAGTCGTGGTCGGCTCGGCTGGCCGCCGACATCACGGCCGCCGCCGACCGGCTCGCCACGTCGGGGGGCTCGCCCGGGGAGGGCGACGCTCCCGTCACGGCGCCGGACGGGAGAGCATCGGCTGGGACGGTGTCGGCTGGGACGGTGTCGGCCGGGACGGGGCGGGCGCTGACGGGTGCGTTGTGTGCGGCGGCAGGGGTGCCGCTGGTCGTGGAGGCCGTGGCCAAGGGGCACCGGCACCGGGCCGTCGTCGCCACGGGCTGGCCGGTCACGCGGTGGGTCAGGCGGTTCCGCCCCGACCCGCTGCGGCGGCTGCGCATCGGCGGCATGGCACCCGGCAAGCGGTCGGGACCGGCGTCCGTCGAACGGCCGGGCCTGGCGTCAAGCAAGCGGTCGGGCCGGGTGCCCGTAGAGCGGTCAGGTGCGACGCCCGCCGGTCGGCCGGGTGGGGCAGTCGCCAGTGGGCAGGGCAGGGAGATCGTGGAGCGGTCGGGCAGGGAGGTCGTGGAGCGGCCGGGCAGCCAGATCGTGGAGCGGCCGGGCGGGGGGATCGTCGGGCGTACCTCCGTGCCCGCCGCGTCCGCCGTCCAGCGGGCGCAGGTCGAGACGGCGATCAGGGACGTCGGCGAGGCGGCCGCCGCGGGGCTGCCCGGGCCGTGGGCGGCGGCGGTGCGGCAGGCGGCCAGGTCGCGCGCCCAGGAGCTGGCGGACGCGGTGGACCGCGCGGTGGCCACGACGTCCGCCGTCGGCACGAGGCGCCCCCTGTGGTGGCGGGCGGTGAACGCGTTGCAGTGGGTGGTGTTCGCGGCCATGCTGGCGGGCGCGTTGTGGCTCGGGGTGCTGTTCGGGCTGGACTACCTGCGCCTGCCCGAGCCGCCGCTGCCCACCGTCGGCGTGGTGCCGTGGCCGACGGTGCTGCTGGTGGGCGGGGCGCTGGCGGGCGTGCTGATCGCGTTGTTGTCGCGGCTGGCGGCGTGGGCGGGCGGCAGGCGCCGGGCCCGTCGTACGGCCAAGGCTCTGCGTACGGCCATCGGGGAGGTCGGGGGGAAGCTGGTGCTGGAGCCGGTGGAGGGGGAGCTGGCGACGTACGCCCGCTTCGTCGAGGCGCTCGACCTGGCCCGCGCCCGCACCTAGAAACGCGCCCACACGCGAGCGGCGGGGCACGTGAACGGGCGGTCAGGAGCGGCGGAGGAGGGGGAGGGTCAGGGCCGCGCCCAGCAGGGCGAAGGCGGAGGCCGCGAGGAAGGGCGCACCGGGGCCGAGGCCTTCCCCGGCCAGCCCGGCCACCGCAGCCCCCGCCGCACCCCCCGTCCCGAGCGCCGTGGACACCCACCCGAACGCCTCACCCTCAGCCCCCGCCGCATACTCGTCCACCAGCAGCGAGGACGTCGTCAACGCCGGGTTGAGCACCAGCCCTCCGGCGAACAGCACCGCCCCCACCAGCGGTAACGACCCGATCAGGACGAGCGGGGCGAGGGCGAGCCCGAGCGCCAGCATCAGCCCCGCCAGCCGCAGCGGCACCCTGGAGCGCCACGACCGGGCGCCGTAGGCGGCGGCGCCCGTGATGCCGCCCAGCGACAGCGCGGCGATGAGCAGCCCGGTGGCGGCCGGGACGTGGTGGGCGGCGGCCAGCGCGGGCACCCCCACCTGCAGCGCTCCGAAGGTGCAGCCGTGCAGCAGGACGACGGACAGGAGCACGAGCATGCGCCGGTCGGCGAAGACGCGTCCTCGCCCCCGCGAGGGCGCGCCCGGCTCGGAGCGCAGCGCGCGGGAGAAGGCGACCGTGCCGAGCCCGGCCGCCGCGGCGACCGCGCCGAGGGCGGGTGAGGCGGAGGCGACGGCGATGAGCAGGCCGAACAGCAGCGGCCCGACCATCATGGCCAGCTCCTGCACCAGGTAGACGAGGCTGTAGGCGGCGGTGCGCCCGTCGTCGCCGGTTCTGCGTCCCCATGCGATCCGCATGCTGACGGAGATCGGCGGCAGCCCGATCCCGGCCACCCAGGCCAGCGCGGTCATCGTCCACCACGGCCAGCCGGCGTGCGCGCAGCCCAGCAGGGCCAGCAGCGCCGTCACGTGCGTGAGGGCGGTGACGGCGAGGACCGGTCCGGTGCCGCGCCGGTCCATGAGCCGCCCCTGCACGGGCCTGCCCATGCCGCCCCCGACGGAGAACGCCGCCGCCGCGACCCCCGCCAGGGCCAGCGAGCCGCTCGCCTCCTGCACCACCAGGACGATCCCGACGGGCGCGACCTGCTGGGTGAGCTGGGCCAGGAACCCGAGCACGGCCTGCGCCGCGACCCCGGGCAGGCCGAGCAGCCTCCGGTAGGGAGAGCCGCCCGGCCCGTTTCGCGTCATCTGCCGCACGCTACCCCTGAAGATCAGGAGATGGAGCAGCCGTACGCTCTCTGCGACTTCTGGTTCTGGAAGTCGATCTCCTCTTGCGGCATGGGCTCCTCCGAGACCGAGAGGAAGGCCACGCCGGGCTCGGTGAGCGCGCCGCCGTCGACGTGCCAGGTGCCGGGCACCGAGGTTCTCATGTCGCTGCCGTCGTCGTTGCCGACGAGCGTGGAGTCGGAGTACTCGTTGACCCGCACGCCGCGCTCCTTCAGCAGAGGCAGCACCTCGGCGACGGTCTTGTTGAGGTAGGGCACGCAGTGCATGGGCTCGCCCTTGGCGCTGAACGTGGTGACGCTCTGGTACTTCTCGCCCGGCCGCGCCTTCCTGTGCACGGCGATGTCGGCGGTTCCGGCGAAGTCTTTGGGGATCTTCATGCCGATGGCGCAGCCGCCCAGCTTCTCGCATGGGCCGGGCGGGTAGATGCTCTTGATCTCGGTCAGGTGCCGGTTGTCCGGTGAGGTGGGGAAGACCATGTGCTCGAAGGCAGCGGTGGCGGGTATCACGCGCAGCGTCACGTCGAGCCCGGCGCTCCGTAGCTCCCGCTCGTACACCTTGGGGTTGGCGTAGAGGTCCTTGATCTCGATGACGTAGTAGCCGCCCTCCTGCTTGATGTCGAGCGCGGCGGCGGGCGAGGCGGGAAGCAGCCAGGGGGTGGCCGCCACCGCCCCGGCCGCCAGCAGCGCGCCCGCCGGGATGGCCACCCGCAGGCCGGGCCGCCTGCGGGACCGCGCGGGTTCGGGGGCGGGGGTGTCCGCCATGATCTGGTGCATCAGCTCGCGGGCGCCCTCGCTGACGGAGGTGACGGGGGGCGCGGCGAACCGGGAGACGACGTCGGTGAGGTTCTGGTCGGACATGGTCACTGTCCCTTCGCGAGAGAGACGGCGCGGCTGCCGTAGCCGGCGAGGTCGGGGTCGAGGCCGGCCAGCTCCTTGGCCAGCCGCTTGCGGGCGCGGTGCAGCCGGAGCCTGGCGGCGCCGCGGGAGCAGCCGAGCACCTTGGCGATCTCGGGCCCGCTGAGGCCTTCCCAGGCGACGAGGGAGAGCAGCTCCCTGTCGTCGTCGGCCAGCCGCTGGAACGCCTGGTAGGCCGGGTCGTGCGCGTGCTGCGGCGCGGCCCACGTGGCGGCCTCCTCGCGCAGCCGGACAGCCAGGGCGGTGCGGCGTTCCTCGGCGCGGAAGTGGTTGGCGAGCACGCGCCTGGCGACGCCGTACAGCCAGAGCCTGGCTTCGTCCCCCTGGGGGACGGCGTTCAGGCGGCGCCATACCGTGGTGAACGTCTCCGCGATCACGTCCGCGACGTCGTCGGGTGACCCGGCGCGGCGCCGCACATAGCTGGCGACGGCGGGATAGTACGCCATGTAGATCTCCTCAAACCGTTGTTCGGGCTCAGACGGCCCCATTCGGCGTTCCTTCCGATCGGCGAACACATTTGAGGAGATGTGCGGATATGTGGGGAGTGTTTCAGCCCGTTCCGAGAGATTCCGCGACCGTGCGGAGCGCGGACAGCAGCGGGCGCAGGAGGGGATGAACGTCGGAGCCGCGCCGTACGGCGGCGAAGACGCGGCGCTCGGGCCCCGGCGTCTGCCGCACCACCACCCCCGGCAGCGCCATGTCGCGCAGCGCCAGCCGCGGCACCAGCGCCACCCCGGCCCCCGCGCCGACCAGGGCGACCACGGCGCGGAAGTCGTCGGAGCAGTGCACGAGGTTCGGGGTGAAGCCCGCCTGCTGGCAGGCGAACGTGATCACGTCGTGCACCGGGTTGCCCGGGTAGGGGCCGATCCAGGTCTCGGCGGCCAGCGACACCAGCGTGGCCGAGCCCGCCAGGGGATGGTCGCGGGGGAGCACCAGGTCGAACGGCTCCGCGTACAGGGGGCGGCGCGACAGCCGGGGGTCGGCGGCGTCGGGCGCGCCACGGTACTCCACCGTGATGGCCAGGTCCGCCTGGCCGTCCAGGAGCAGGGCCAGGCTGTGGTCGCCCTCGGCGTCCTGCACGCGGACGTGCACGCCCGGGGACGTCTCGCGCAGGGCGGCGATGGCGGGGGAGAGCACGGCGCTGATGGCGGTCGCGAAGCAGGCCACCGTGACCTCGCCCGCCTGGCCCGTCGTGTACGCGGCCACCTCGGCCTCGGCGCGTTCGAGCTGGGCGAGCACCTCGTTGGCGTGACCCAGCATGATCTTGCCCACGGCGGTGAGGTGCACGCCGCGCCCGTCACGGGTGAACAGCCGGTGCCCCACCTCGTGCTCCAGCGCGACGAGCTGCTGGGACACGGCGGAGGGGGTCAGGTGCAGCGCCGCCGCCGCGGCGGTGACCGTGCCGTGGTCGGCCACCGCGCGCAGCGTGCGCAACCGCCGCGTGTCAATCACCCGTGCTCCATAGCACGCGAGAATACTGAGCCCGGCACCTGGACGAGCGCGGGTGGGTGGCTGGCTCAGCCTCGGGCCTGGACGAACGCCTGGACGGCGCGGTCCACGTCCTCCTCCGAGTGGGCCGCCGAGAGCTGCACGCGGATCCTGGCCTGCCCGTGCGGGACGACGGGGTAGGAGAAGCCGATCACGTAGATGCCCAGGTCGAGCAGGCGGTCGGCCATGGCGGCGGCCTCGGCGGCGTCGCCGATCATGACGGGCGCGATCGGGTGGTCGCCGGGCAGGATGTCGAACCCGTTCCTGGTCATCTCGCCGCGGAAGCGGGCGGTGTTGGCGCGCAGCCGCTCGCGGGCCTCGTTCGAGGTCTCCAGCAGGTCGAGGATGCGCAGCGACGCCGACGCGATGACGGGGGCCAGCGAGTTGGAGAACAGGTACGGGCGCGAGCGCTGCCGCAGCAGCTCGCAGATCTCCTCGCGGGCCGCGACGTAGCCGCCGCTGGCGCCCCCGAGCGCCTTGCCCAGCGTGCCGGTGATGATGTCGATCCTGTCGGTGACGCCGTGCAGCTCGGGCGTGCCGCGGCCGGTCGGGCCGACGAAGCCGACGGCGTGGGAGTCGTCGACCATGACCATGGCGTCGTACTGCTCGGCCAGGTCGCAGATCTCCCGCAGCGGCGCGAGGTAGCCGTCCATGGAGAACACGCCGTCGGTGACGATCAGCCGCCGCCGGGCCTGCGACGCCTCCTTCAGCCGGGCCTCCAGCTCGGCCATGTCGCGGTTGGCGTAGCGGTAGCGCTGGGCCTTGGACAGGCGGATGCCGTCGATGATGCTGGCGTGGTTGAGCGCGTCGGAGATGACCGCGTCCTGCGCGTCGAGCAGGGTCTCGAACACGCCGCCGTTCGCGTCGAAGCAGGAGCTGTAGAGGACGGTGTCCTCCATGCCGAGGAAGTCGGACAGGCGGGACTCCAGCTCCTTGTGCACCTCCTGGGTGCCGCAGATGAAGCGCACGGAGGCCATGCCGAAGCCCCACCGGTCGAGCGCCTGCTTGGCGGCCTCCACCACGGTGGGCTCGTCGGCCAGGCCGAGGTAGTTGTTGGCGCAGAAGTTGAGCACCTCGCGGCCGGCCACGCTCACCTGGGAGCTCTGCGGGGTCGAGATCACGCGTTCGGGCTTGAGCAAACCCGCCTCGGTGATCTCGTCGAGCGTCGTACGCAGTTGCTGGCGCACGTTCGTGAACATCAGAGGCTCCTGTCTACGGTCGCGACCGCTTCGGCTTCCGTTGGCTCGGCGCTCGCGCTCTCCAGCCGAGCTCCTTCGCTCCAGTCCAAGATGACCTTGCCGGTACGGCCGCTCGCCGCCGTGTCGAAGGCGGCGTCGAAGTCCCGGTACGAGAACCGGTCGGTGATCACGGGGGAGAGGTCGAGCCCCTTCTCCAGCAGGACGGACATGTTGTACCAGGTCTCGTACATCTCCCTGCCGTACACGCCCTTGATCGTGATCATGGAGGTGACGACGGTCGCCCAGTCGATGGCGAACTCCCCGGCGGGCAGCCCCAGCATGGCGATCTTCCCGCCGTGGGCCATGCCCGCGATCATGTCGCGCACCGCCACGGGGTTGCCGGACATCTCCAGCCCGACGTCGAAGCCCTCGCGCAGGTGGAGCTGGCGCATGCCCTCGGCGATGGAGGAGCGGGAGACGTTCACGGCCAGGGAGACGCCGAGCTTGCCCGCCAGGTCGAGACGCTCGTCGCTGACGTCGGTGATCATCACGTTGCGCGCGCCGACGTGGGTGGCCACGGCCGCCGCCATCAGGCCGATCGGGCCGGCGCCGGTGATCAGCACGTCCTCGCCGACGAGGGGGAAGGACAGCGCGGTGTGCACGGCGTTGCCGAACGGGTCGAAGATGGCCGCCACGTCGGGGTGGACGGGGACGCGGTGCACCCAGACGTTCGAGGCGGGGAGGGTGACGTACTCGGCGAAGGCGCCGTCCCTGTTGACGCCGAGCCCGATCGTGTTGGCGCACAGGTGGCGGCGGCCGGCCATGCAGTTGCGGCACTTGCCGCAGACGATGTGCCCCTCGCCGCTGACGAGGTCGCCGACGGCGATGTCCTCGACGCCGGGCGCGACCTCGACCACGTGGCCGGAGAACTCGTGCCCGACGATGAGCGGGAGCTCCAGCGTGTGCCGCGCCCAGTCGTCATATTTCCGAATATGTAGGTCCGTGCCGCAGATGCCGGTCCGCAGGACCCGGATCTTCACCTCACCGGGGCCGACCTCGGGCTCGGGCACGTCCACCAGCCACAGGCCAGCCTCGGGCCGCTCTTTGACCAGCGCTTTCATAGCTCCCATTCCCCCTTGACGAACCTAGTGCACTGTGCCTGCCCGATACGGGACGTGTCCATCGAGGAGTTCTTAAGTGCCCCCTCAGCTCTGCTTCACGCGACCGCCGTACCTGGCAGAATTAGACAAACTTCTTGGAATAACCGGTTGGAGGTCGGGTGCGACAGCAGAGCGGTGACGCCTCTCTCCTGCGCAGGCTGAACGCGGCGGCGATCCTGCGCATCCTGCGTGAGAGCGAGGTGGCCACGCTGTCGGAGCTGGCCAGGGCGGCCCGCGTGTCCAGGCCGACCGCCGAGGTGATCGTGGAGGACCTGCTCGCCGAGGGGTGGGCGGAGGAGTGTGGCGAGGACCAGGGCGACCGCCGGCGCGGGCGGCCGGCCAGGCGCTTCAGGTTCCGCGCGGCGGCCGGGCACGTGGTGGGCGTCGGCGTGGGCGCCTCCAGGCTGCGGGCCATGGTCACCGACCTCAACGGAACCGTCGTGGCCGCGCGACAGGTGCCGCACCACTCCTCGATGCCCGCCGCGGACCGGCTCGACGCCATCGCGGGGCTGGTCGGCACGGTGGTGGCCGAGGCGGGGCTGACCGTGCCCGGGGTGGCGGCCGTGGGCGTAGGCACCACGGGCACCGTCGACGGCTCGGGCAGGGTCGTCAAGAGCGTCGCACTGGCCGGCTGGACGGGGCTCGACCTGCGAGGCGAGCTGTCCCGCCGCATCCCGGCGCCGGTGCTGGTGGAGAACGACATGCGGCTGGCCGTGCTGGCCGAGCACTGGCGCGGCCAGGCGCGGGGCCGCCAGGACGTGGTCTACCTCTTCACCGGCAGCAGGCTCGGCCTGGGCCTGCTCATCGGCGGCAGGCCGCACCGTGGCGCCCACGCGGCCTCCGGCGAGATCGGGCGGCAGTCCGGCGACCACTGGCGGGCCTACCGGCACATGAGCGAGTACGCGATCTCGGTGGAGCCGGGCGAGATGCGCTCGCAGCGCGAGGCCGCGGAGTTCGCGATCGAGCGCGCCCGCGCGGGCGACGCGCAGGCCCTGCGCGCGGTCAGGGACTTCGCCCGCCATCTCGGCGAGGGCCTGATCACGGTGGTCAACCCGCTGGACCCGGAGATGGTGGTGATCGGCGGCAGCCTGTCGAAGGCCGGTGACCTGCTCATCGAGCCGATCAGGGAGCTGTTCTCCGAGGCGTGTCTCTGTCCGCCGATCGTGGTGGCCTCGGGTCTGGGTGGTGAGTGCATCGCGCTGGGCGCTGTCAGGCTGGCGCTCGACCACGCCGACCGACGGCTCTTTACGCAGGCGCCCTGAAGAAATGTGTCGGGAAGATGGCAGTATTGGTCATGTTTGCGTAGATCCGCGTGATTTAAGCTGATGGCTTGGATAAATCAGCGCTGCCGGAAGGGGCACCTGTGGAAGACCTGCGCATCGGAGTGATCGGCCTCGGCCTGCGGAAGAGCCTCGCCCTGGCGGCTCACCGGCCGGGCGGGGGCGCGGTCGTGGCCGCCCTGTGCGACTCCGATCCGGCCGTGCTCAAGGGGCAGGCGGGCAAGTTCGAGGCCGGCTTCCTCACCGAGGACTACCGCGAGCTGCTCGACCGCCCCGATCTCGACGCGATCGTGGTCAACACCCCGGACGACACGCACGAGCGGCTGGCGATCGACTGCCTGGAGGCCGGCAAGGCGGTCTACCTGGAGAAGCCGATGGCCATCACGGTGGAGGGCTGCGACAACATCCTGCGCGCCGCCCGCCGCACAGGGACGCGCCTGTACGTGGGCCACAACATGCGGCACATGGGCGTGGTGCGGCTGATGCGCGACATCATCGCCAAGGGCGTCATCGGCGAGCCGAAGACGGTCTGGGTGCGCCACTTCGTCTCCTACGGCGGTGACTACTACTTCAAGGACTGGCACGCCGACCGCACCCGCACCACCGGGCTGCTGCTGCAGAAGGCGGCGCACGACCTCGACGTGATCCACTGGCTCGCCGGCGGCTACACGAGCAGGGTGAACGCCCTGGGCGACCTCATGCTCTACGGCGACCTGCCGCGCCGCGAGCCCGGCACGCCCCGGCCCGACGGGTGGCTGCAGGAGTACGAGTGGCCGCCCACCACGCGTGAGAACCTGCACCACATCGTGGACGTCGAGGACGTGTCGGTGATGAACATGCGCCTGGACAACGGCGTCATCGCCGCCTACCAGCAGTGCCACTTCTCGCCCGACTACGTGCGCAACTACACGGTGATCGGCACCGAGGGCCGCCTGGAGAACTTCGGCGACGGGCCTGGCGACACGGTCAAGGTGTGGAACACCGGGCCCACCGGGTACCGGGAGGACTGCGACATCGCCTACAAGGTGCCGGCGGCGACCGGCTCGCACGGGGGCGCGGACGCGGAGATCGTGACCGAGTTCCTCAGGTTCGTCAGGGAAGGCGGGGCGACGGACACCTCGCCGGTGGCGGCGCGGATGAGCGTGGCGGCCGGGTACATGGCGACGATGTCGCTGCGGGACGGCGGCATGCCGTACGACGTGCCGCCGCTGGACGCGGACCTGGCGGCGTACTTCGACAACGGCCAGACGGAACCGGGGAGCGCGTCCGGACAGTAGACATATGTGGATATGTCACTACGTGCCCGGATCCGTGATGGTGATCAGGCGGCCTTCGGGCAACTCTTCGACGAATGCGCGAAGGCCGTCTACAACCATGCCTTCCGCCTGACCGCCAACTGGTCCACCGCCGAGGACGTGATGGCGCTGACCTTCCTGGAGGCCTGGCGCCTACGGGCGAAGATCGACCCCGAGGGCGGCTCGCTGCGGCCCTGGCTGCTGGGCATCGCCACCAACGTGCACCGCAACGTGCGCAGGGCCGCCCGCAGGCACGACGACGCGCTGGCCAGGATGCCCGCCGGCGAGACGGTGCCGGACTTCGCCGACGAGGTCGTGGGCCGCATCGACGACGCCGAGCGCCTGGCCGCCGTGCGCGCGGCGTACGGACGGCTGCGCCGCCAGGAGCAGGACGTGTTCGCGTTGTGCGTGTGGTCGGGGCTCGACTACGCCCAGGCGGCCGAGGCGCTCGGCATCCCGGTGGGCACGGTGCGCTCCCGGCTGTCGCGGGCGCGCAAGAAACTCGCGGCTGCCGGGGAACCGCCTCCCGGCAGCCGACAGGTAGTAGGTGACCGAGGCCCCAAGGAGGAGATCCGATGAACATGCCGGCTGAACGCGATCTTCCCGAGGGCCGTCACCGACTGCTCAAGGAGTTCGTGATGACCGAGATCGAGACGACCCCGCGCAAGCGCCGCCTGACCGTTCTGGCCCCCGCGCTGGGGCTGGCCGCCGCCGCCGCGGTCGCCGTCCCGCTGGTGCTGGGCGGCTCGCCCGCGTACGCGGTGTCCGAGCGGCCCGACGGCCTGATCCACATCACCATCAACGAGGCCAAGGACCCGGACCGGCTGGAGCAGGATCTGCGGGACCTGGGGGCGAACGTGGTCGTGGACTACATCCCCATGGGCAAGAAGTGCAGCCCGCAACCCCGCAGCGGCCACTTCCTCAGTGTCGAGGAGGCCCCGCTGCACGTGTTCCCCACGCCTGAGGACAGCCTGCCGGGCTTCGTCATCGACCCCCGGGTGATCGGGGAGGGCCAGACGGGGGTCCTGGAGTTCAGCGTCTCGGAGAACAACGGGGGCGTTGTCGCGGGCATCTGGGCCCGGGTGGGCGAGGGCCCGATCGCCGAGTGCGAGCTGGTGGACACCACGCAGGCGCCGCTGTCGCACTGACAGCTCCCACTCGGCGACAGGCACTCAGCGTTCGGCCTCCGACCGCTTCTTGTCCAGGTCGGGGAAGGGGGAGGGCTCGTCGACCCGCTGCGTGATCTGCCGGGGGCCGTTCGGGCTCTCCGCCTCCTGCGCGTCGGCGACGGCCTCGGCCGCCGCTTCGGCCGCCTTGGCGGCCTCCTCCTCGGCCGCCGAGCTCTCGGGAACCTCCTCGCGCGTGGCCGCCGAGCGCGGCAGCGCCTCGGTGAACGCCTTGGAGACGCCCTGGAGGGCCGAGGTGACCTCGCTGGGAATCACCCAGAACGTGTTGCCGTCGCCCTGCGCGAGCTGCGGCAGCACCTGGAGGTACTGGTAGGCCAGCAGCTTCGGGTCGGGGTCGTTGCGGTGCACGGCCTGGAAGACCTGGTCGATGGCGCGCGACTGGCCCTCGGCCTCCAGGATGGCGGCCGTGCGCTGGCCCTCGGCGCGCAGGATGCGGCTCTGCTTGTCGCCCTCCGCGGTGAGGATCTGCGACTGGCGCTGGCCCTCGGCGTTCAGGATCGCGGCCCGCTTGTCGCGCTCGGCCCGCATCTGCTTCTCCATCGCGTCCTTGATGGTCTTCGGCGGGTCGATGGCCTTGATCTCGACGCGGTTGACGCGCAGCCCCCACTTGCCGGTGGCCTCGTCGAGGACGCCGCGCAGCTGGCTGTTGATGGTGTCGCGGGAGGTGAGGGTCTTCTCCAGGTCCATGGAGCCGACGACGTTACGCAGGGTGGTGACGGTGAGCTGCTCGACGCCGGTGATGTAGTTGGCGATCTCGTACGCCGCCGCCCGCGGATCGGTCACCTGGAAGTACAGGACCGTGTCGATCTCGACGACGAGGTTGTCCTCGGTGATGACGGGCTGGGGGCGGAAGGAGACGACCTGTTCACGCAGGTCGATCATGGTGTAGACGCGGTCGATGTACGGGATGACGAAGTTGAGCCCCGGTTTGAGCGTCCGGTGGTAGCGGCCGAGGCGCTCGACGTTGCGGGCCCGGGCCTGCGGAACGATCCGTACCGCTTTGAGCAGGGTCATCACCGCGAAAAGTATGATGAACAGTCCGACCAGCAACAGCGGATCCATCAGTCACTCCCGGGGATATACGAGGGCTGTCGCACCCTCGATCTCGATGATGTCGACGGTCGCCCCGGCGGGGATCACGAGCGTCTCGTCGTAGGCGCGCGCCGACCATTCCTCGCCCCCGATGCGCACGCGGCCGTCGCGGCCCGTCACTTCGGCCACCACGTACGCGGGTTTACCGACGAGCGCTTCCACGCCGAACCGCTGCAGCGGCGGCTGGTTGATATGACGCATCGCGATCGGCCTGAGCACCAGCAGGCCGGCCGCCGAGGACACGGCGAAGAAGATCAATTGCAGGGGGACGGGCAACCCGATGGCCGCGGTGGCGGCCGTCAGCAGAGCCGCGACGCCCAGCAGGCCGAGTGAGGCCGTGAGCGTGAAGATTTCGGCCACGCCGAGGACGACTGCGAGGATTATCCAGATGATCCATTCATCCATGTCCTGGCCCTCCTGATGGGACAACGGGCCTGTGTCCGCGAGTGGTTCCTCCCCTCTCTACCGTAATCCTGATATCACCTCTTCGGCACCCATCCACCTGCGTCGCGCATTTCCCGCAGAGCGCTTCCCTGTTGCCATTTCTCCCACGGGAGTTGCCAGAAACCCCATCCGTTGTCCCATTCCAGGATGCGATCGGTCCCGGTGATCGTCACCGGGTCGCCGCGCAGTGAGGTGGCGTAGAACCAGGCGGCCTGGTCGGGCCTGGCGTTGACGCAGCCGTGGCTGACGTTGGACCGGCCCTGGGCCCAGACGTTGTCCTTGGCGTGCACGTATTCGCCGCTGTTGGAAATGCGGACGGCGTGGTCGATCATCAAGTCGTAAAAGCCGGGATCACCTTTTTCGCGGCCGGGGGAGATCATGCGCACCGGGTTTCCCTTGTCCATGGTGAGATGAATGCCGCTGGTCGTGGTGTATTCGGTGGTGGTGGCCATGCCGGCGCTGATGGCCATGCGCTGCGCCGGCTTGCCGTCGCGCAGGACGAGCATCTGGTGGGTCCTGGTGTCGATGGAGCTGGTCTGCCTGCGTCCGACGAGGAAGGAGAAGGTGGAGTCGGTCGCGCCGTGGAGGCCGTCGCCCGCGCGCACGCCGGCCAGGTGCGCCGTGACCGTGACCCGCTGCCTGGACGGCCACCACCGCCGGGTGCGGTAGACCACCTGCGTGTCGCTGGTCCACCGCCAGGCCCCCTCGACCGGCGACTCGGCCTGCACCTCGAGCGCGCGCTCGACGGCCGCCTTGTCCTCGATGGGCGCGTCGAAGTCGATGACGACGGGCATGCCGACGCCGACCGTCTCGCCGGGCAGCGGCGCGGTGGCGGCCACCTGGAACGTCCTGGCGGCGGTGCGGGTGCGGATGCGGCCCATGGCGACCGTAGCGGGCGCGCCCTCGCGGGTGGCGGTGGCGGTCACGGTGTATTCGGCCCCCGGCCGCAGGGTCCAATCGGTGCGCCAGGTCGTGCGCGTGTCGTCGAGCTTGCCCGGCACCGGCTCGCCGCCCTCGTAGACGAGCACCTGGGTGAGCGTGCCGCCCTGCACCTTGACCATCAGGCCGCGGTCGGTGCGGGCGCGTTTGGAGTCGAACGGCGGCCAGACCTGCACCACGGGCGGTGAGGCGGGCGGCTCGGCCGGGGCCGAGCCGCAGCCGCTGACCAGGAGCAAGAACCCGCAGACCAGGACAAAGGCGACACAAAGGGTCGCGGCATGCCGCATGGAACTCCTGCTTTCCGAGGGAAGGGGTCGTCCCAGGGTAGCGGTGAGTCACCGTGCAAGCACGCCGAGTCAGCTATCCGACAGTTCCGGAAACCTCCCCGAGGCTCAGCCCGGCTGCGGTGGCCCTGATCGTCACCGTGTCGCCGTCTTGCAGGAACGTGCGCGTCTCGCCGCCCGGCAGCTTGATCGGCTCGTCGCCGTTCCAGGTCAGCTCGATGAGCGAGCCGCGCTGGCCCTGCTCGGGCCCTGAGATCGTGCCGCTGGCGAACAGGTCGCCGGTCCGCAGCGAGGCTCCGTTCACGGTCAGGTGCGCGAGCATCTGGTCGGGCGTCCAGTACATCGCCGAGTACGGCGGCCGCGACACGACCTCCCCGTTCAGCAGGATCTCCAGCGCGATGTCCAGGCCCCAGTCACCCTGCCTGCGCAGGTATCCGGCCGGCTCGGGGCTCTGCTCCCGGCCGGGGATCCTGGGCAGCGCCTCCAGCGGCGTGACCCAGGGCGAGACGGACGTGGCGAACGACTTGGCCAGGAACGGCCCCAGCGGCACGTACTCCCACGCCTGGATGTCGCGCGCGCTCCAGTCGTTGACCAGCGTCACCCCGAACACGTGGTCCTCGAACGCCCCGGCGGGCGAGCCCATCGAGGTCGGCACGCCGACCACGAACCCCAGCTCCGCCTCGACGTCGAGCTTCTCGCACGGCCCGAACACCCCGGCCCCGAGCTGCCCCTGAGGCCGCTTGACCGGCGTGCCCGACACCACGACCGTGCCCGCCCTGCCGTGGTAGCCGACGGGCAGGTGCCGCCAGTTCGGCTGCAGCGGCTCGGAGCCGGGACGGAAGATCCTGCCGATGTTGCTCGCGTGGTCGATCGAGCAGTAGAAGTCGACGTAGTCGGCCACCTCGAACGGCAGGTGCAGCCGCACCTGGTCCAGCGAGATCAGGTGCCGCTCCGTGACCGACCTGTCGGTGGTGAGCTTGTTCTGGATCAGCGCCCTGGTGTCGTGCCAGGCCGCGCGGCCCCTGGCCATGAACGGGTTGAGCGACGGGGCGGCGAAGACCTCGTCGTGCAGGGCGGCGGCCAGATCGAGCACCTTGTCTCCGTACCGGACGCCGACCCTGGGCTGCTGCCCCGGGCAGGAGAAGACGCCGTACGGCAGGTTGTCCACGCCCCAGCTCATGCGATCAGCCCCAGTGTCCGAAGGTCCTCGATGGGCGCGTTGGTGCTGCACGAGCCGTAGCTCACCAGCAGCTTGCGGGCCCGCTCCGCCGTCTCGCGCGGCACGGCGTTCGCCATCCGCACGAGGTGGCCGACGTCGGTCGTGCGCAGCACGGGCACCGGGTCGCGGCCCTCCACCGCCTCGCAGACGCTCAGCAGCAGGTTCAGGAAGCCGTGCCGGTCCACGCCGAGCGACGGGTCGAAGTGGCGGACGGCGTGGTGCAGCCCGGCCGTGGCCTTGAACGGGATGCCGTTCTCCGCGCACGACTTGATGAACTGCCCCAGGTGCTCCGCCGGCGGGAACGCCTCGGCCGTGGCGCCGCCGCAGCGCACCTTCAGCCCGACGCCGCCGGGCACGTCCATGGCGGTCTTGCGCGCGGGCACCTCGGCGAACAGCCGCACGCCGTCGCGCAGCGCGAGCCGTCCGGCCAGCTCCTCGACGGAGGTGTCGGGCGGCAGCGGCATCTCGACGTAGTCGACCGGCAGGTCGCCCCAGTCGGGCAGCGTGCTGGTGTCGGCGATCAGCCCGATCCTGCGCGGCCGGTAGTCCATGCCGCGCAGCCGGTCCAGGCGGCTGGCCGGGCAGAGGAAGCGGTGGGTGAGCACCTGGCTGCCGCGCTCCAGGTCGCGGCGGTTGCGCGCCAGGGCCTCGTCCATGTGCAGGGACGTCGGCGGGAACAGGCCCGCGTCGTCCACCAGTGCGGTGAAAAGGCTCGTGTCCGTTGAGATGGTCATCGTGCCCAGGTCCAGGCGTATCCGGGGTCCTCGCAGGACAGCGCGCCCTGGCCGAGGTCGAGCGGGCGGAAGGTGTCCACCATGACGGCCACCTCGCTGGTCGTCGTGACGCCGCGCGAGACGGCGTCGATCACCGCCTCCACCGCGCCTGGCTGCGGCCCGTGCGTGAAGCCGGCCGGGTGCAGCGAGACGGAGCCGACGTCGATGCCGGAGCCCGCGCGGGCCGAGTAGTCGCCGCCGACGTAGAACATGAACTCGTCGGAGTCCACGTTGTGGTGGTTGTACGGGATCGGCACGGCCTCCGGGTGGTAGTCGAGCGGCCTGGGGCAGAACGAGCAGATCACGAACCCCGGCCCCTCGAACGTCTGGTGCACCGGCGGCGGCGCGTGCGTCTTCTTCACGATCGGCTCGAAGTCGTCGATGTTGAACGCGAACGGGTAGAGGTAGCCGTCCCAGCCGACCACGTCGAACGGGTGGTGGCGGTAGACGAGCCTGGTCAGCCCGCCGCGCGTGCGGACCAGGACGGGCACCTCCTCGCCCTCGGCGACGTGCGGCTCCGACGGGGCGCGCAGGTCGCGCTCGCAGTAGGGCGCGTGCTCCAGGAGCTGGCCGTACTGCGACAGGTAGCGCTTGGGCGGCCTGATGTGCCCGGCCGCCTCGATGGCCAGCACGTTGACCTGGCCCTCGGGCACCCAGCGGTGGATGGTGCCGGTCGGGATGACCACGTAGTCGCCCTCCGCGGCCTCGATCACGCCGTACGTGGACTCGAAGCGCACCCGGCCGCGCTGGACGTACACGCACTCGTCGCCCATGGAGTTGCGGTAAAGCTCGCTGGGCCGGTCGCTGGTCGCGTACGACAATCGGACGTCGCCGTTGCCCGCCAGTGTCATCCGCCCGCTGACCAGGTCGCCGGCGCTGGCCAGGTCCTGGGTGCGGAAGTGGCGTGGCGAGAGCGGCAGGTTGGGCTCCAGTCGCGCCTGCGCGGCCGGGGTGACCGCCTCGGCCTTGACGATCGCGGTCGGCAGGTGGCGGTGGTAGAGCAGGGAGGAGTCGGACGAGAAGCCCTCCTCGCCCATCAGCTCCTCCGCGTACAGGCCGCCGTCCGGCCGCCTGAACTGCGTGTGCCGCTTCCTCGGCACCTCTCCCACGAGCCGGTAGTACGGCATCGGCCCCTCCATACCTGTCCGACTATCGGACGGATGTGTCCTCTATCTGTGACTACCGTCCGCTATCGCCGTGAAGATGTCAACCCAGGGCCGCGGCCAGCTCGGCCGCCGCGGCCACCACGCGCGCTCCCGTCGAATCGTCCAGCGGCCCGAACGTCACCACCCCCACCGACGCCTCCAGCCACGGCAGACCGGTCACGGGCGCGGCGACGCCCCGCGCCCCCTCCTGCAACTGCCCCTCCGTCACGAAGTAGTCGTGCCGCCCCTCCCGCAGGGCCAGGATCGCCTGCCCCGCCGCGCCCCTGGCCAGCGGGTGGCGCGAGCCTTCGCGGTAGGCCACGTGCATCCGCGTCCAGGACGGCTCCACCACCGCGACGGCCAGCCCGTCGTCGCCCTCGGCCACCGTCAGGTGGGCGGTCGCGCCCACCTGCTCGGCCAGCCGCCGCAACGTCGGCACCGCCGCCGCCCGCAGCAGCGGCTGCACGGCCTGGGCCAGCGCCAGCACCCCGAACCCGAGATGCACCCGCCCCTCGGCGTCCCTGCGCACGAAACCCTCGCCTAGCAACGTCGTGAGCAGCCGGTACACCACGGGACGGCTGAGCGACAGCTCGGCGCTCAGCTCGGTCGGCGTTCGCCCGCCCTTGCCGTCGGCGAGCAGTCGGAGCAGGCGGAGCCCGCGCTCCAGGGTCTGAGCTGATTCAGCGGCCATGCGACCGATTATGGAGTGACGCTCCGCGGTGAAGGGGGTACGTATCGGCGTAGAAGAGCCGGGGGGTAATGATGCGGCAAAGGTGGGTTCTCCTGCTTGCCGGGGCGGCGATGTGTGCTCTTTCGCCTGCCATGCCGTCGCTCACCACCCCCATGGTCCAGGTGTCCAGGGAGACCCCCGCCGACGAGAGCCTGGTCGAGGACACGTTCTACGTCACCGTCGGCATCGAGGTGAGCCAGTTCCTGCTGCCCACGGCCAAGGGCGTCACCTTCCGCCCCGCCTACCTCGCGGTCGGCGTCCAGGTCGACCAGGGCGGCCGGCTGTACGGCAAGCCGCAGCGCTCCGGCACGTTCGTCGCCACGGTGCAGGTCTGCTCGGGAGGCTCGTGCCGCGAGCAGGACGTCACGCTCGTCGTGCTGGCCAACGTGCCGTGGGAGCCGCGCGAGCTGACCTTCCCCGGCAAGGCGGGCACCGCGCTGAACGGCGAGATCGGCATCAACGGCGGCCCCGCCGGGGTGGTGCCCACCTTTACCGTGACCGACCACGACAAGGTGCCGGAGGGCGTGAGCATCGGCCCCGACGGGCACGTGGGCGGCGTCCCCGCCGCGCCCGGCATCTCCGAGGTGCCGGTGCGCGTCTGCGTGGCGGGCAACTGCGCGGGCGTGGTCGTGCGGCTCATCATCGTCTGAGTCTTGTGGCGGGGCCCGGTTACCGGTCACGGTGGTCTCATGAAATCGGTCATCGTGGTCGGAGCGGGCATTTGGGGGTCGTCACTGGCGTTGCGGCTGGCCGAAACCGGCTGGCGGGTGACGCTGGTCGAGCAGCACAGGCCGGGGCATGTACGGCAGGCCAGCGCGGGTGAGACCCGCCTGCTGCGCTGCGCGCACGGAGCCGACGACTGGTACGCCCGCCTGGCCTGGGAGGCCAGGGACGGCTGGCGGCGGCTCGGCGAGCGGGCCGGGGAGGAGCTGTACCTGGAGGCGGGCATGGTGTGGCTCGCCAGGACCCCCGACGGGTGGGAGCGCGCCAGCGCCCAGGTGCTGAAGAGCCTGGACATCGAGTGCGCGGAGCTGGACCCGGCCGACGGCGGCAGGTTCTTCCCCAGCTTCAGCGGCGACGGACTCAGCTTCCTGCTCTGGGAGCCGAACGCGGGCGTGATCAGGGCCAGGCGGGCCACCCAGGTCACCGCCGGCCTGGCCCTCGACGCCGGCGTCCGGCTGGTCAGGGCGCGGGCGCTGCCCGTGCCGGAGGAGAGCGCGGTCGAGATCGACGGCGAGGTCCACCGCGCCGACCGGGTCGTGTGGGCGTGCGGCGCCTGGCTGCCCCGCCTGTTCGACGGCCTGCCGATCACCGTGACCAAGCAGGACACGCTGCACTTCGCGGTGCCGCCCGCCTGGTCGGTCCCCGAGACCCCGGCCTGGGTCGACTACGACGCCTCCGCCTACGGGCACGGCGACGTGGACGGCGTCGGCATGAAGTCCACCTCCGACGCGGAGGGGCGGCCGTACGACCCCGAGCACGGCAGCCGCCAGGTCGACGCGGACAGCGTCGAGCGGGCCGCGAGCTACCTGGGCCGCAGGTTTCCCGCGCTGGCGCAGGCGCCGGTGGTGTTCAGCCAGGTCTGCCAGTACTCGCTCACCCCCGACGCCGAGTGGCTGCTCATCGAGAGATCGCCCGGCGTGTGGCTGCTGGGCGGCGACTCGGGGCACGGGTTCAAGCACGGGCCGGCGCTGGCCGCGTACGTGGCGGGGGTACTGGACGGCGAGCACGCGCCGGAGCCGCGCTTCGGGCCGCGGGAGCGTCTCCCTACCCGTGGCCTGCGGACCAGCGGCCAGGTGGGGTAGGGCGCGCCCCACCGCAAGTCGGGGGAGCGCGGGCATGATTCGAGCGGGGTGCGCGACGGAGACTGCGGTATCACCACTTCTCCGGAGGTTTCCACCATGAGCACCACTGTCATGAGGACCGAGACGGCCCCGCCCGTCGTGCACACCGCCGTCATGCTCTGGCTGTCGGCCGTCGCGTTCGGCGCGTTCGAGGCCGTGCTGATGGTCGGCAGGCTGCTGTACGAGGGCACGCCGGTGCTCGGTCTGCTGCCGCAGGCCGGGTTCCGGCTGGCCGTGTTCGCCGGGGCGGTCTTCCTGGCGCTGAAGCTGAAGGACGGCGCCAACTGGGCCCGCTGGACGCTGGCCGGGACGCTCGGCGTGCTCGGCACGCTCTCGCTGGTGCTCGGGCCGATCGAGTGGCTGATCGCGGGCGGCTCGATCACCGAGGCCATGGCCGGGGCCGACGCGATGGCGTGGGTCTTCGCGGCCAGCAGGATCCTGCACGTGCTGGCCGTGCTCGGGGCGGTGACGCTGATGTTCCAGCCCAGGGCCAACGCCTACTTCAGATCGGCGTGAGCGGCCGCCTGCGGCTGCGGCGCGCGCAGGTTTCTGACCCCCGGCGACAGCAGCGCGGCCAGCGTGGCGACCACCACGATGACCGCGCAGCCCAGCAGTGACTCCTCGGTGCCGAACCAGCCCGCCGCCGGGCCGGCCAGCAGCAGCCCGATCGGGCCGAACATCATCGAGCCGAGGATGTCGTACGAGCTGACCCGCGACAGCGACTCCGCCGGGATCTCCCGCTGCATCGTGGTCTGCCAGAGCACGCCGAACACGTCGAAGCACACGCCGAACACGAACGCCCCCGCCACGATCAGCCACAGCGGCGCGTCCAGCCCGAGCAGCAGGTACGGCAGCGCGGTCGGCAGGCAGAGCAGCACCGCGACCAGGATCGGGCGGCTCGGGCGCAGCCGCAGCGAGATCAGCACCCCGGCGATCGTGCCGACCGCCTCCCCTGCCAGGAACCCGGACCAGGCCAGCGGGCCGCCCAGGCTCTGCTTGGCCAGCAGCGGGCCGAGCACGCCGTGCGCCGCCTGGATGGCCATCACCATCAGCGAGAACTGTGCGACCACCACCCAGATCCACTGCCGCGAGGCGAACTCCCGCCAGCCGTCCCGCAGGTCGGCCAGCACCGAGTGGGACTCGCCGCGCTGCCGGTCGCCGGGCTCCATCCGCAGCAGCGCGACCAGCACGCCCGCCACCGCGAACATCGCGCCGCTCATCACCAGCGCCCAGCCTCCGCCGAACAGCACCACCATGCCGCCGCCGAGCACCGCGCCCGCGACCCGCGAGGCGTTCGCGCCCAGGCCCAGCAGCGCGTTTCCGGTCTGCAGCCGCTCCAGGGGGACGACCTCGGGGATGATCCCGGTCAGCGCCGGGAACGTGACCGCCGTCGCAACCCCGGCCAGCGCCGATGCGGCGATCAGCGCGGGCAGCGGCGTCCAGCCGGTGAGCAGCATCGCGCCCAGGCAGAAGAACCCGGTCGCCATGAGGAACTCGCCCGCCATCATCACCCGGTGGCGCGGCAGCCGGTCCGCGATCACGCCGCCCGCCAGCATGAACAGGATCATGGGCAGCGCCTCGGCGGTGAGCACCGCCGACAGCGTGGAGGCGTCGGCGCCCGGCAGGTTGAGCACGCCGAACGCGAGCGCGACAGGGGCGAACGCGCTGCCCAGCACGGAAATCGTGCGGGCTGACAGCAGGAGTGCGAAGCGACGGTCCTTGAGCAGGCCGAGATCGCCTAGATTGCCGTGCATTTTCGCAAACCCCCTGAAAGCAGCCAAACTCTGCCATTCTGCCGCACGGAATCCGCCGTGTCGTGTGCTTATTCCTTGTCACTTCGGCAACAACATCCGTCGCGGATTGTGGTGACGCCTGGCAAGAATCGCGCCCGCTTCTCCCGTAATTTGCTGGTCCTGCTCACGGCGAGGGGACCAGGCATGCGCGACGACATGTTGCTCGCACAGGTGGCCCGCTGGGCCCGCGAGATCCCGCAGGCGCCCGCGTACACGTTCGTCGACCACCTCGGCGGCGGCGCGCGGCACACGCTCACCTGGGCGCGCGCCGACCTCAAGGCCAGGGCGCTGGCCGTGCGGCTGCGCGAGCTGGCCAGGCCCGGCGACCGCGTGGCCGTCCTCGTGCCGCAGGGGCTCGACTACGTCGTCGCCATGATCGGCGCCATGTACGCGCGGCTCGTCGCCGTGCCGCTGTTCGCACCCGGGCTGCCCGGACACGGCGAACGGCTCGCCGGGGCGTACGCCGACGCCGACCCCCTCATCGTGCTGACCACCACCGCCGCGCTCCCCGGCGTCGCCGACTTCCTGGCCACCGCCCAGGCGCCCAAGCACGTGCTCGCCGTGGACACCGTCTCCGACCTGCTCGCCGACGAATGGGAGCCCGAGCCCGCCGGGCCGGACGACCTGGCCTACCTGCAGTACACCTCGGGCTCCACCCGCGCGCCCGCCGGCGTCGAGATCACCCACGGCAACCTCACCGCCAACGCCACCCAGCTCTGGGAGCTGTTCCGGGCCAGGCCCAGGACCTCGGTGGCCGCGTTGTGGCTGCCGCTCTTCCACGACATGGGGCTGGTCGCCACCGTCGCGATGCCGATGATGGGCGGGAACCTGGCCGCGTTCATGGACCCCGTCGCGTTCGTCATGCGGCCGGTGCGGTGGCTGCGGCTGCTGTCGGAGTACGGCGACGTGTTCACCGCCGGGCCCAACTTCGCCTACGAGTACACCGCCGCCCGCGTCACCGCCGAGGAGAAGGCCGGGCTGGACCTGTCCGGGGTGACGGTCATGCTCAACGGGGCGGAGCCGGTGCGGCTCAAGGCGATCGAGGCGTTCGACACGGCGTTCGCGGGGTGCGGGCTGCGGCCCGAGGCGCACACGCCCGCGTACGGGCTGGCCGAGGCCACCGTCTTCGTCACCGCCACCGGACGCGACGAGCGGCCGGTGACCACCGTCTTCGACCGCGACGCGCTGCGCGACGGGCGCGCGGTGCCCGCCGAGACCGGCTCCCGGCTCGTGTCCTGCGGCCGTCCTCACGGTCAGCGGGTCCGCATCGTGTCCGGCGGGGCGCTGCGGGATGGCGAGGTGGGCGAGATCTGGGTGCAGGGGCCGAACGTGGCCCGCGCCTACTGGCGGGACGCCGCCCGCAGTACGGAGGTGTTCGGGGCGGTGCTGGAAGGCGAGGAGGGCACCTGGCTGCGCACCGGGGACCTGGGGGTGCTGCACGACGGGCGGCTGTACGTCACCGGGCGGATCAAGGACCTGGTCATCGTGGACGGGCGCAACCACTACCCGCAGGACATCGAGGCCACCGTGCAGGAGGCGCACCCGGCCGTGCGGCGGGACCGGGTCGCGGCCTTCGGCATGCCTGGTGATGCGGGGGAGCGGCTCGTGGTGGTGGCCGAGCGGTCGCGCAGTGGCGAGGCGGCCGACGTGCAGGAGGTCGGGCGGGCCGTACGGGCTGCCGTCCGGAAATATCACGAACTATCGGTGCACGACTTCGTGCTGACCACCGCCGGAACCATCCCCAGGACGTCCAGCGGAAAGATCGCCCGGCGGGCCGCGCTCCAGGCGTACCTGGAGGGTCTGCTTGTTTGAGTCGGCGGGGCGGCTGGTCTACCGGGGCCGGTGGACGCTGCTGGCGCTCACGCTGGCGGCGGCCGTCCTCGTCGCCCCGTTCGGGCTGGAGCTGTTCGGCCGGATGGCCGACGGCGGCTTCGAGGACCCGCGCGCCGACTCCACCACCGCCGCCCGCTGGAACGACGAATGGTACGGCGGCCACGCCCCCGACGTGGTCGTCCTCTACCGGCACCCCGCGGTCAAGGTGCGCGACGCCCGCTACAAGGCCGCCGTGCACGACTCGCTGCGGGCGCTGCCGGGCCGGTACGTGCGGGCGATGGCCACGTACTGGACGACCGGGTCGAAGAAGATGGTCTCCGCCGACGGGCACGCGACGTACGCCGTCGTCACCCTCAAGGGCGACGAGCAGCGCGCCTACGCCGCCATCGCCGACCGGCTCAGGAACGTCGAGAACCTGTACGTGTCCATCGGCGGCTCCGTGCCCCTCCTCGACGAGCTCAACGACCAGACCGCCGCCGACCTCACCCGCGCCGAGGCCATCTCCATGCCGGTGCTGCTGGTGCTGCTCGTCGTGGTCTTCGGCAGCCTCGTCGCCGCCGGGCTGCCGCTGGTCGTGGGGCTGCTCGCGGTCCTCGGCGCGCTGGTGCTGCTGCGGCTGCTCACCTCCGTCACCGAGGTGTCCGTCTTCTCGCTGAACGTCGTCACCATGCTCGGCCTCGGCCTGGCCATCGACTACTCCCTCTTCGTGCTCAAGGCGTTCAGGGAGGAGATCGCCCGCGGCGCCACGAACGAGCAGGCCGTCGTGCGCACCATGGCCACGGCCGGGCGGACCGTCGCCTTCTCCGGGCTGACCGTGGCCACGGCGCTGCTGGGGCTGCTGCTGTTCCCACAGATGTTCCTGCGCTCCATCGGGCTCGGCGCCGCCGCCGTCGTGCTCGTCGCCGTGGGGGCCGCGCTGATCGTGCTGCCCGCCGTGCTCGGCGTGCTCGGGCCGCGCGTCAACGCCCTCCGCATCACGCCCGACTTCGGGCCGCGCAGGCAGGGCGGCCTGTGGCACGCCGTCGCCACCAGCGTCATGCGGCGGCCCGTGCTGTACCTGGTGGCGGTGACCGCCGTGCTGGTCGGGCTGGCCGTGCCGTTCCTGCACGTCAAGTTCGGGAACGTGGACCACAGGGTGCTGCCCGCCGCCTCCGAGAGCCGCCGCGTCGCCGAGACCCTCGACCGGGACTTCGCCCGCAACGCCATGGCCGCCATCGACGTGCACGTCCTCGTCGAACGCACCTTCACCGACGACCCGCCCCTCCCAGGGCCGCTCGGCCAGGGACACACCCCCATCAGCGCCGTCACCCCCGTCAGCCCCGTGGACGTCCGGCCGCTGGTGCGGCGCCTGGAACGGCTGCCCGCCGTCACGGAGGTCGAGGTCGCGGGCCTGTCCCAGGACAACGGGGCGGTGCGGCTGGCCGTGCGGTACGCGGCCGACCCCATGTCGGACCAGGCCAGGGCGCTCGTCCGGGCCATCCGCGGCCTCCCGCCAGAGCCGAACGTGCGGCGGGTCGTGGTCGGCGGGCCCACCGCCGCCCAGCTCGACCTCCAGGACAGCCTGGTCGCCACGCTGCCGTGGATGGCGCTGGTCGTCTGCTCCGTCACGGCGGTGCTGCTGTTCGCCGCGTTCGGGTCGCTGGTGCTGCCGATCAAGGCCCTGCTGATGAACGTGCTCTCGATCGGGGCGTCGTTCGGGGTGATCGTGTGGGCCTTCCAGGACGGGCACCTCGCCGCCGCCCTGAACTTCACCTCCACCGGCGCCATCGAGGCGACCGTCACCGTGCTGATCCTGGCCGTGGTGTTCGGGTTGTCCATGGATTACGAGCTGTTCCTGTTGTCGCGGGTGCGGGCCGAGTGGGAGCGGACGGGGGACAACACGGCTGCGGTGGCGGCGGGGCTGCAGCAGACGGGCGGGGTGATCACCAGTGCGGCGTTGTTGTTGCTGGTGGTGATCGGGGCGTTCTCCACCGCTGGGATCACGATCGTGAAGTTGCTCGGGGTGGGGATGTTCGTGGCGATCGTGGTGGATGCCACGTTGGTGCGGGCCCTGCTGGTGCCTGCTTCTATGCGGTTGATGGGTGGGGTGAACTGGTGGTTGCCGCGGTCGTGGCGGGGGTTCCACCGGCGCATCGCGCTCCGCGAGCCCGCCCCCGCCCCCGCCCCCGCGCCTGCACCCGGGCCTGCACCCGCGTCTGCGCCGGCGCGCGGGGCTGCGCCGCGCTCGATCGTCGCTGCGTCGCCTGCCGATGAGGCGTCGGCTGGTGCGGCGTCGTCGCGTGCCGTTACGCCGCCCCCTGAGGCCGTACCACCGGCGGTGACCCTCAACGGGCGGCCGGCCGTCTTCGGCGCGGACACCGATCCCGTGCCGCTCCCCGCCCCGATCCCCCGCCCCGCCGCGAGCCGGCCCGAGCAGCGGCCGGGCTGGGTCCGGGTGGTGGAGAAGCGGGCCCGCGTGGTGCGCCCGCTGCCGGGCGGCGGCTGGACCTGGGAGGAGGTGGACGAGTGAGCCTGACCGCCACCACGACGGGCCAGCGACGCACCAGGGCCTGGCCGCTGCTCCTCGTCACGGGCCTGGCCGGTTTCATGACCACGCTGGACAACACGGTCGTCACCGTCGCGATCCCCACCATCCAGCGCGACCTCGACGCGAGCCTGGCCGCCCTGGAATGGGTGGCGACCGGCTACATCCTCACGTTCGCGGGCCTCATGCTCGCGGGCGGCCGCCTCGCCGACGTTCACGGGCATCGGCGGGTGCTGCTGGCGGGGCTGGCGGCGTTCGCGGCGGCCTCGCTCGCGGCGGGCCTGGCGGGTTCGATCGGGGTGCTGATCGCGGCCCGCCTGGCGCAGGGGGTCGGGGCGGCGCTGATCCTGCCCGCGACGCTGGCCGCGCTGGCCGGGCGGGAGGAGCGGCAGCGGTCCATGGGGGTGGCCGTGTGGATGGCCTCCGGGGCGGCGGCGCTGGCGCTGGGGCCGGTGGCGGGCGGGTACGTCAGCCAGCACCTGCACTGGAGCTGGGTGTTCCTGGCCAACGTGCCGCTGGGCGCCGTGATCATGGCGCTGGCCGCCGTGGCCGTTCCGCCAGGTCCACGTCCGGTCGGTGGGCGGGAGTTGGACGGGGCCGGGGTGGTGGCGTCGGTGGTGTGCCTGGCGGCCGGGACGTTCGCGTTGATTCACGGCGGCGCGCACGGATGGGCGTCGCCGGCCGTCGTGGCGGCGGTGCTGGTGTGCGCCGGTGGCGGGGCGGCGTTCGTGGTGGCCGAGCGGCGGGCCCGCGAGCCGATGGTGGACCTGGCGCTGTTCAGGGTGCGGAGCTTCGCGGGCGGGGTGGCGGCGCAGGTGCTGTGGGGGCTCGGGGTGAACGGCGTGTTCTTCTACACGGCGATCTTCCTGCAAGGGGTGCTCCGGTTCACGCCGACGGACTCCGGGATGGCGTTCGTGCCGCTGGCGCTGCTGGTGGTGCTCGTCACGCCGGTCGTGCCGCTTCTGGAGCGGTGGCTCGGGGCCGGTCGTACGGTGGCCGCCGGGCTGGTGCTCGTGGCCGGCGGGATGGCGCTGGCGGCGACCCTGGAGGCGGGGGACGGGTGGGGGCGGTTGCTGCCCGCCGTGTGCGCCATCGGGGTGGGATCGGCGTTGACCATGCCGTTGGGGTCGGCGGTGCTGGGGGCCGTGCCGGAGCCGAGGGCCGGGGTGGCGGGCGGGATCTTCTCAGTGAGTCGTGAAATTTCGGGACTGTTCGGGATCGCGGCCGTGGGGGTGATCGTGCACGCGGCCGGTGGGTTCGCGGCGGGGTACGCGGTGGGGTTGCTGGTGGCGGCCGGGCTGGTGCTGGCCGGGGCGCTGATCAGCCTGGTGACCCTGCCATGAGGGCGGCTCCGCGCATGAGGGGTGCGGCGTCATGAGGGTGGCGGTGCTGGGGCTGGGGTCGCGAGGGGACGTGCAGCCGTGCGCGGCGCTGGCCCATGGGCTGGCGGCGCGCGGTCACCCGGTCACGCTCGTCGCACCTGCCCGATACGCCTCCCAGGCAGGGCCGGGTGTGACATTCGCTCCTCTCGGCGTCGATCCAGCGGAGGTCGTGGCGAGCGAGGAGGGGCGGCGCTGGCTGAGGAGCGGCCCGCTCGGCTTCGTCCGCGGCTTCAGGACCGTCGTGGAGCCGCTCGCGGCCACCCTCGTCAAGGAGGTGGACGCCGCCTGCGCCCCCGCGGACCTGGTGCTCGCCCCCGCCCTGGGCGCCTTCGGCAGGCACCTGCACGACCGGTACGGCACCCCGTACGCAATCCTGCACTTCCAGCCCAGCGAGCCGACCCGCGAGTTCCCCAACCCCCTGATCCCGCTGACGACCCTGGGCCCGCTGGCCAACCGCGCCAGCTACGCGCTGATCGAGCGCCTCGGCTGGCTGCTGCTCGGCCGCATGGTGAACCGGCTGCGATCGAGCGTCTGGGGTCTGAGGCCGTTGCGCGGCAGCCCGTTCGCGGCGGATCGGCGGGCGCGGGTGCCGGTGTTGTGCGGGGTCAGCCCGCTGGTCGTGCCGAGGCCCGCCGACTGGCCTGAGCACGTGCACCTGACCGGCTACTGGCGGCTCCCCGGTCGAGGAGGGTGCGGGGGCCTGGAGGAGTTCCTGGCGGCCGGGCCCGCGCCGGTGTTCGTGGGGTTCGGGAGCATGGTGCCGGACGAGCCGGAGCGGGTGGCGGCCGAGGTGGCCGGGGCGTTGCGGCGGGCGCGGATGCGAGGGGTCGTGCAGGGGCTGCCGGTGGCGGAGGACGACGACGTGCGGGTGGTGGGGGAGGTGTCGCACGAGTGGCTGTTCCCGCGGACGGCGGCCGTGGTGCACCACGGCGGCGCGGGCACCACGGGGACGGCGCTGGCAGCGGGGGTCCCGAATGTGGTGTGCCCGTTCTTCTCGGATCAGCCGTTCTGGGCCAGGCGGGTGGCGGCGCTGGGCGCGGGGCCGCGGCCGTTGCCCGTGACCGGGCTGACCAGGGACGGGCTGGCGGCGCGGCTGATCGACTCACGTGAATATCGGGGAAACGCCGCACGACTGGGACGGCTACTGCATGTTGAGCATGGCGTGAAGAACGCCGTGGATCTCATTGATCGTCCTTGATCGTCCGGATATTGTTCATATGCCCACGATCACCCCCTGGAAGTTAGGTGCCATGAGACGGCGGCTACGGCAGGTCTTCATCATCGGTCTCACCCTCTCGCTGCTGGGCATCGGTGCCCCGGCGTATTCCGAGGACGGCGACAGGAAGTGCAACGAGGAGCTGCCCGCCGGCACCCCGTCGTACGTCGTGTGCACCTGGATGAACACGCCGGAGGAGGCGCTGGAGACCGCGATGTTCTGGCTCGGCGACGACGGCCAGAACTTGCAGGACGCCGCGCCGATCCCGCCGATCATGATCGACTGCAGCGAGGAGGGCAACTCCTGCCCGACCGACTCCGAGGGTGACGGCCAGCTCCACGACGTCGACTCCCCTGACGTGCCGGGCGCCGAGGACGGCGGCACGCCGGAGTGCCAGACCGGCGAGCAGTGCTACGTCGACCCGAACACGATCACCGAGGCCGAGAAGACCGCCGCCCAGGCGACCCCGGCAGGCCAGGCCACGCAGGCCATGGCCCAGACCCAGACCACCATGCGGGTCTGGATCGACACCGAGCTCGCCGACGACTACAAGGCCGGCAAGCTCACCGAGGCCGCCAAGAAGATCGCCGCGCTGGTCGCCACGCAGCCCGGGGTCGTGGGTGTCAGGTTCACCTCGCAGCTCGGCTACAACCAGACCTTCGCCACGGCGGACGAGCTGGACAAGTTCGTGTCGGAGACGGCGACCGCGCTGCGCACGCTGCTGCCGGGCAAGAAGCTGGCCGCGCACACGGTGGTGCCGGTGCTCGGCTGCGGCACCGACCAGACCTGCACGGCGGAGCTGACCAAGAAGTACCCGCTGCTCGACCCCGAGCGCATCGGCGCCTGGCTGAGCAAGGGCTACCTCGACCAGCTCGCCCTCGACAGCGGCCACTTCGCCACCGAGTACGCCACCTGGAAGATCGACGCCACCGCCGCGCAGCGCAACCAGTGGGCCCAGGTTGAGGCCCGCGCCTGGGACGCCTACGCGCAGATCTCCGCCGAGGACGCCTCGTTCGCCGCCGCCGGCTCCTCCGCGATGACCGAGGAGCAGGTCACCCAGGCGATCGCCGCGAAGATCGCCGCCCCGCTGCGGGCCGACGCCGCCGAGACCGTCACCCTGTGGACGCGCTGGCAGAACGACCAGGGGCAGGTCAGCCGCGTGTACGGCGAGAAGTGGGCTGCCAACACCACGTGGGACCAGCTCAAGAAGCTCGGCACGATCAAGCCGCGGCTGGCCACCGTCTACGACCCGGCCCACCCCGAGGTCGACATGGCCACGGACCTGAAGAACCTGTCTGAGGTGTTCGGCCAGGTGTACCTGCACACCTCCTGAGCCTCGAACGACGAGAAGGGCCGGGCGCCGCCTCACGCGGCGGCGCCCGGCCCTGATGTCTTTCTCAGCCGAAGTAACCGTTCACGGTGGCGTTCGCCTGGTCGAGCGAGTTGACGTCCGCCTTGAAGGAGAAGATGGCGTCCATCGTCTCCGTCATCGTCGCCGTGATGTCGGCCCAGTGCTCGGCGATCGGCGCCAGGTGCGTGGTGCCCTGCTCGACGTGCATGGTGAACGGCGCGACGTCGATCCCGGCGTCCTTGAACGCCTGCTCGGCCTTGACCGTGGCCGTCTTGATCGCCGGGAACACGATCGCCTCCTTGGCCACGATCTCCTCCTGGCAGGCCGGGGAGCCGAGGAACTTGACCCACGCCCACGCCGCGTCCGGGTTGTCGGTGGACGCCGAGATGTTGTCGGCCAGGCCGTTGAAGAGGCTGGCCCGCTTACCGGTGGGCCCGATGGGCGTGGGGGCGAGTGCCGACTTGACGCCCTTCAGGTTCCAGTACGTCTTGGTGTTCCAGCTTCCCTCGGTGACCATCGCGTACTTGCCCGCCCCGTACGCGTCGATCTGCCCGACCCCGGAGCTGACGATGTCCATGGTCGGCATGTACCCCTTGTCGATGAGCGAGGAGAACCACTTGATGGTCTCCTTGAACTTGGGGTCGGCGTAGTTGAACTTCGAGGGCCACGGGTTCTTGTCGCCGTACTGCCAGCCGTTGCTCATCGTGTACTGGCTCCACTCGGTCTGCCCGAAGCCGGCGCCGCTGCCGTTGAGCCCGAGGCCGTAGACGGCCACGTTCTTCTTGTCGAAGCCGGGCTCGTCGCCGCGCTTGCCGTTCTTGTCGACGGTGAGGCGGGCGATGGCCTTCTCGTACGTGCCGCCGTCCTGCGGGTTCCACTTGAGCTCGGCCATCTCCTCGGGCTTGAGTCCGGCCTCCTTGAGCTTCTCGGTGTTGTAGATCACCGCCACGGTGTCGAAGTCCTTGGGCAGCCCGTACCGCTTGCCGTCCTTGGCGACCCACAGGTCGGCCAGGCCGTCCTGGTAGAGCGACAGGTCCAGCTTGTCCTTGGTGACCTGGTCGTCGAGCGGCATGATCTGGCCCTGGGCGGCGAACTCTGGGTAGCGCGACAGGTGGCCGACGAAGACGTCGGGGGCGGTGCCGGAGACGAAGGCGGTGGTCAGCGTGTTCCAGTAGTCGTCCCAGCCGTACTGCGTGATCTTGACCGTGTAGTCGGGGTTCGCCTTGTGGAAGGCGTCGGCGCAGGCCTGGTACTGGGGCTGCTGGGCGGTGTCCCAGAGCCAGTAGTCGATCGTGGCGGGCCCGGCGGCGGCCTGGGGCTCCTCCTGGGCGCCGCAGCCGGTCAGCAGCAGCACCGCCGCTCCCGTGACAGCAAGACAACGCTTCATCACAACAAACCTTCCGTGGTGGGGGGCGGCGCTCACTTGACGCCGGTGTAGCCGATGGAGTCGATGACGCGGCGGCCGAGCACGGCGAACAGCACCATGATCGGCAGTGCGGCGAAGAGGGTGGCGGCCATCAGACCGGCCCAGTCGGGGCTGCCCTGCGGCGTCTGGGAGCGGAAGATGCCCAGCGCCACGGTCAGCACCCGGACGTTCTCCGCCTTGCCGACCAGCAGCGGCCAGAAGTAGTCGTTCCAGCTCGTGATGTAGGTGAGGATGGCCAGCGTGGCGATGGGCCCGCGGCTCATCGGCAGCACGATGCGGAAGAACGTCCGCACGTGCCCGGCCCCGTCGATGCGGGCGGCCTCCTCCACGCTCGCGTTGATGCCGAGGAAGAACTGCCGCAGGAAGAACACCGCGAACGGCGTCATGAGCAGGTGCGGCAGCACGATCCCGACGAACGTGTTGAGCAGCCCCAGCTCCTTGATCAGCACGAAGTTGGGCAGCGTGGTGAAGATCGGCGGCACCATGAGCGCGGTGACGAACAGCGTGAAGACGGCGTTCCTGCCGGGCCAGCGCAGCCTCGCGAAGGCGTAGGCGGCCAGCGCGCCGAAGAAGACCTGCCCGGCCGTGGTGACCGTGGAGACGATGATCGAGTTGCGCAGGTAGAGCCAGAAGTTGACGGTGCCGCTCGACCCGCCCTCCGCCACCGCCTCCGCGGTGCTCGACAGGCCGAGCACCCGGCGGTAGGCGCCCAGCGTGAAGTCCACGGGCAGCAGGTCGGCGGCCCCTGCGGCCAGCGCGCGGGTGTTGGAGAAGGACGTGCGCAACATCCAGTAGAACGGGAACAGCGTCACCAGCATGACCACCACGAGCACGGCCCAGCCGGCCACCCGGCCCCAGCGGATCCCGGCCATCACGAACTCCTCAGATCGGACTCGCCGGCGCGGGACAGCCGCAACTGCAGGTACGCGACCCCGGCGAGCAGCACGAACAGCACGGACGACAGCGCCGCCGCGTAGCCGAAGTTGAACCGGTTGAACGCCAGGTCGTAGATGTAGAAGTAGATGACCCTGGTGGCGTTGATCGGCCCGCCCGCCGTGGTGACCGCGATCGTGTCGAAGACCTGGAAGGAGCCGATCACGCTCAGCACCATGACCAGTGCCATCACGGGCCGCAGCAGCGGCAGCGTGACCCGCCAGAACGTGCGCCACTCGGAGGCCCCGTCGATGGCGGCGGCCTCGTACACGCTGGGCGGGATCATCTGCAGCCCGGCGAAGATGAGCAGCGCCGTGTAGCCCATGTGCCGCCAGGTGTTGATCCCCGCGATGGTCGGGATGGCCAGGTCGGAGCCGAAGAACGCGACCCGGTCGAAGCCCAGCCACTCGATGACGTTGTTGACCACGCCGAGCTGGAAGTCCAGCATCCAGAACCACAGGAGGGCCACGATCACGTTGGCGACCAGGTAGGGAAGCAGCACGATCCCGCGCACGATCATCGACTTCGTCAGCCGGTACAGCAGGACGGCCAGCAGCATGGAGATCACCGTCTGGGAGACGATGTTGAGCACCACGTACTCGGCGGTGACCTTCAGCGCGTTCCAGAACAGGCGGTCGCCGAAGAGCTTCTCGTAGTTCTCCAGCCCGATGAAGCGGGGCGGCGTCAGGACGTTGTACTTGGTCAGGCTGAGGTAGGCGCCGCGGATGGCGGGCCAGAGGTAGAAGAGCGCGAAGCCGACGGCTGCGGGGAGGACGAACAGGACGGCGATGGGAAGGTCGCCGAGGCGGCGTAGGAGCGGCGGACGGGGGGTTGAGGGCACTGTCCCTGGCACTGGTCCGGACGGGGTGCGGGGGGCGGCGCGGACGGTATCACTGGTCATTCGACCTCCTAGTGCCCGCCGGCGGTTGATCAGCGGTGCAACAGCAGATGCTGGAGAGCGGTGACGGCCGCTCCCCTGGCCCACTCGTTGAAGGCGAAGGGCTTGACGGCGACCCGCACGGGGGCGGCCGTCCAGTGGGTGTGGGCGGCGAGGGCGGTGTGGAAGGCCCCCGCGCACACGTCGTACATGTGGACCGACTCGCCGGACAGGACGACGAGCTCGGGCCCGGTGATGTTGGCGACGGTGGCGACGACCTGGCCGAGGGCGGCGCCCGCCTCGTCGAGCACGCGGCGGGCGACGGGGTGGCCGTCGGCCGCCAGCGCGAGGCAGTCGTCGAAGGTGAGCTCGGGCCGGTCGATCGTGGTGGCGATCGAGCGGCGGATGGAGGGGGAGGAGGCGTAGGCGCGGGCGCAGCCGCGGTGTCCCCGCTCGCACAGGGGGCCGCGGTCGTCGATCTGCAGGTGCCCGACGAGGCCGGTGGCGCCCGACTGCCCGGTGACCAGGCGGTCGCCGACGACGAGCCCGCAGCCGATGCCCGCGCCTACGGTGACCAGCGCGAACGACGAGTGCCCCACGCCCTCGCCGAACCACTGCTGCACCGCCGTGAGCGCGCGCACGTCGTTGTCCAGCACGGTCGGCACGTTCACGGCCCGTTCGACCAGCTCGGCCAGCGGTAGCTGGCTCCAGCCGAGGAACGGCGAGGTGTGCACGACGGGGTCGCTGGGCGTGGCGGTGCCGGCCAGGCTGATGCCGACGCCCGACAGGGGCCGGCCGGGCACGGTCAGCTCCGCGACCACCTCGGCGATCTGGCCGAGCACGTGGTCGATGTCGTGGCCGGCGAGCGGCCTGGACGTCTCGGCCTGGACGGTGGCCGCCAGGTCGGTGCGCACGGCGAACAGCTCGTCCTCGGTGAGCTTGACGCCTGCGAAGGACATGCGGGAGGCATCCACCTGCAGCGGCTGCGAGGGCCGCCCGACGGTCGCCGGGCCTTCCTCGCCGGTCGCCTCCAGCAGGTAGCCCGCCTCGATGAGCGGCCTGGTCAGCTTGGTCAGCGCGGACGGCGACAGGGCGAGCCGCCGTGCCACCTCCGCCCTGGACAGGGGGCCGTGCACGAGCAGCTCGACGAACACGGAACGCATGGCGTCGGTGAGGCGCACAGGGTCCGTGGCGGTGTGTGAGAACACGGGGACATGGTTGGGGCTATTTGTTGGACTTGTCAAGTAAAGACGTGGCGCGGATCACAACTTCGTGGCTGTTCAGCCAAGTATTCATTGACCGCGTGCATTAAAGCGGGTTAGTCTCCAGCCGCCTGATCGATCCAGCAGCTCGGGGGACGCCGATGCCTGTAATCCCGCTCGACGACCACCATTGGGCGCTCACCACGCCCGCCTCCACGTACGTCATAGGCGTGGACCTCGACCCGGACACCGGGGAGGCCGCGCCACGGCAGACGTACTGGGGCCCTCGGCTGTCAGCCGAGGCCGCGCGGCAGGTCACCGCCCTGCCCAAGCGGCACGTCTCCAGCTTCTCCACGCCCGCCGAGATCGAGGAGCTGCTGCCGGTGGACGGCGGCAAGCGGTGGGGCTCGCCCTCGCTGCAGGTCGCGTTCGGCGACACGCGCTCGGTGGAGCTGCGCTTCACCGGCTCGCGGCGGCACGACGAGGGAGGCGGCGCCGAGCGGCTGGACGTGCTGCTGGCCGACGCCCACCACCCGTTCGAGGTCGTGCTGTCGCTGCGGGTGCGCGACGACACCGACGTCATCGAGCGCTGGACCACCGTCAGGGCCGGCGCCGAGGCCGTGGTCACCCGCCTGGACTCCGGGAACTGGTTCGTCCCCGACGCCCCCGCCTACCGCTACAGCGGCGTGTTCGGCGCGTGGGCCGAGGAGACGCAGCTCCAGCGCGGCCCGCTGCCGGTCGGCGAGCTGGTCTTCACCAGCCGCCAGGGCATCACCAGCCATACGGCCAACCCCTGGGTGATGATCGACGCCGGCGCGGCGACCGAGGAGCACGGCGAGGTCTGGGGCGTCGCCCTGGCCTGGAGCGGAAGCTGGCGGCTGACCACCACGCAGCGGCCGGAGGGCGGCGCCTGCGTCTCCGGCGGCTTTGGCCACGACGGCCTGCGCTGGACGCTCGCGCCGGGCGAGGAACTCGTCACGCCGTCCGCGCTGGGCCTCTACAGCGACGGCGGGTTCGGCGGGGCCAGCAGGGCGTGGCACGCCTACGCCCGCGGCCACGTGCTGCCGACCCCCGCCGAGGAGCGGCCGGTGCTCTACAACTCGTGGGAGGCCACCACGTTCGCCGTCACCGAGGCGCACCAGCTCGACCTGGCCAAGACCGCCGCCTCGCTCGGCGTCGAGCTGTTCGTGATCGACGACGGCTGGTTCGGCCGCCGCGACGACGACACCACCTCGCTGGGCGACTGGTTCCCCCACCGCGAGCGCTTCCCCGACGGGCTGCGCGGCATGCTCGACGGCATCCGCGACCTCGGGATGCTGGCCGGCCTGTGGGTGGAGCCGGAGGGGCTGAGCAAGGAGAGCGAGCTCTACCGCGCGCACCCCGACTGGGCGCTGCACATGGAGCACCGCCGCCGCGACGAGAAGCGCGGTCAGCTCGTGCTCAACTTCGCCCGCGACGACGTGCGCGAGTGGGCGATCGGCTGGCTCGACGGCCTCGTCACCGACCTGCGCCTCGACTACCTCAAGTGGGACATGAACCGCCCGTTCACCCAGGCCGGCTGGCCGGAGCGGGGCGGCGACCAGGACCGGGTCTGGATCGACCATACGCGCGGCGTCTACGAGGTGATGCGGGCGCTGCGCGAGCGGCATCCGGGGCTGCGCATCGAGTCGTGCTCGGGCGGCGGCGGCCGGGTCGATCTCGGCATCCTGCGCTACACCGACGAGGTGTGGCCGTCGGACAACACCGACGCCCGCGACCGGCAGACCGTGCAGCACGGGTTCTCCCAGCTCTACCCGGCCGGCGCCATGTCCGCCTGGGTCACCGACTCGCCCAACCCGACCACCCGCCGCGAGATGCCGCTGCGCTACCGCTTCCACGTGGCCATGGCGGGCGTGCTCGGCGTCGGCGGGAACCTGACGGAGTGGTCCGCGAGCGAGCTGGAGACGGCCGCCGAGCTGATCGCCCAGTACAAGCGGGTGCGCAGGACCGTGCAGCACGGGGCGCAGTACCGGCTGGCGGGCACGCCGGGGCAGGAGCGCTCAGCCGTGCAGTACGTCCTGGACGACCAGGTCGTGGTGCTCGTCTACAACCCGCTCGGCAACGCCAAGCGCGGGCCGCGCACGCTCAGGCTCACCGGGCTCGACCCGGAGGCCCTGTACGAGCTGGAGTCCGACGGGTCCCACTGGCACGGCGCCACCCTCATGGGCGCCGGCATCAGGCCCGCCGCGTGGGAGCCGATCGGGGCCGACCACCGCAGCGAGCTGGTGGTGCTCAGGAAGCTGTGTCCTGGCCGTTAGGGTCTCGTGGGGGTGCCCGGTGGCCCTGTCGTCACTCGGGGAGGGCATGAGAGTTTGAGCCATGGGACGGGTCACCGGCCGGATGTGGGAGGTGGTGGCCCGCGTGGGGGTATCACCTGTTACGAAGGGGGCTTCACCATGGCCGAGAACTTCGCGGAACTGCCCGCGCCGTCATCGGTAAGGCTGATCGACTTCGAGGAGGCGCGGGTCGTTCCCGGCATCGTGCCCAAGTCGTTCATCCTCATCGTCAGCGGGACGAAGCCATACATCAACATGACGGTCTCGCTGTCCCCGCTCGTCTACATCAAGCAGCCTGAGTACTGGGGCATCGAGGTCATCGGCTCGTTGCCCGGCATCGGGCTGCCCGCCACGGCCCCCTACACGGTGTCGCTGCCGCTCGACGGCATCCTCGGCACCAAGGGGATCGAGGTCATCGGGGCCGGCAACCGTAAGACGTTCGACGTCCCGTAGGAGGCGATGTTCCGGATGACGCAGGCTGGGGACGCGCTCGCCGGCGAGGCCGTGCGACGCGCCCTGGCCAGCGTCGACGGCAGGGCCTACACCCTCCTGCCCGGCGGCGCGCGGCTGCCGCAGCCCGCCGACCCGGCCGTGGTCGCCGCCATGCTCGAACGACTGGAGGCTGAGCCGGGCCACCGCGTGCTGGAGATCGGCACCGGGTCGGGCTTCTCCGCCGCCGTCCTGTCGCGGCTGGTGAGGCCGGGCGGCCAGGTCACCACCGTCGACATCGAGCCCCGGCTGACCGGCAGGGCCGCACGGCTGCTGGAGGGCGACGGCTGCCACAACGTGCGCCTGGTGACCGGCGACGGCACCCGCTGGGCTCCTGAGGCGCGCTACGACCGGGTGATCGCCTGGGTCGCGCCCGTACGGGTCCCCGACGTCTGGATACGGCAGGCCGTGCCTGGGGCGGTCATCGTCAGCCCGGTGCACCTCGCGCCGCTGGCCCGCGCCATGGGCGTGGTCCGCCTGCGCCGCGGCCCGACGGCCGCCCAGCTCACCGCCGACCTGCTGATGCCGGGCGGCTTCGCCGAGGCCAGGCCCGAGCCGCACGACCAGTGGCCGGTGCCCTCCTACGGCGTGGACGCGCTGACCCGCGACGCGGCCGGCCGCATGTGGTGGGTGGCCGCCGAGTGGCTGCGCGCTCACGAGCCGTTCGTCGGCATGCGGCTGCTCGAACTCATGATCACCGACGGGCGCGGCGAGCCGGGCTGGCCGGGCGTCGTCGACTTCCACGCCTACCTCATGGCCGCCCGCCCCGACGGGCTGACCACGGCCGCCCTCGGCGACCAGGGCTGGGGCGTCGGCTGCTCACAGCCCGACGGCGTGGCGCTGGTCGGCTCCGCCGGCCACCTGTTCCTGGCGGGCGACCCCGCCGCGACCGAGCGGCTCTACGCGTGGGTGCGCGACTGGCGCGAGCGCGGCCGGCCCGGCATGGCCGGCCTGATGCCCCAGCTGCACCGGCGCGGCTCCGGCTGGGACGTGCGCGCGGTCGTCGCCTGAAGCGGCCTTGACGATCGGCCGCACCGGGAAGCCCGGGTCGTCAGGCGCCGAGCGCCTTGCGGATCATCGGGTACGAGCTCTTGAACTCCCTGATCCAGTACGGCCACGTGTGCGTGCCGTTCCCGTACAGGTGCAGCGTGTGCGGGATGCCCAGCCGCTTGAGCCGCTTGCTCAGCGCCTTGCCCGTGTACGCCGAGATCGGCTCGCCCAGGTGCGCCGGATGCCACGGCGAGCCCGGCGGGTCCAGCGGGCCGTTGAAGCTGTTGGTGCCGCTGGACAGGTAGAGGCTGACGCCCTTGAGGTTCGCGGCCAGGGCGAGGGGGTCGTTGGCGGCCCACACCCGCTTGTCGCGCTCCGGGTCGCCCCACAGGGCCCGCGGGTCCTGCTTCTCGCTGGCCTGGGCGTTCATGATGACCGCCGGGATGCCGGGCAGGCGAGTGGCCAGGATGCCGCTGTAGGCGCCCGCGAAGCGGAACATGCCGCGGTAGCGGGCGGCGTACTTGACGGCGCCGTACGCGCCCATCGACAGGCCCGCGATCGCGCGGCGGGTGCCGGCGCGGTAGCCGATCTCCAGCAGCCTGCGCACCTCGTAGGTGTGGAACGTGGCCCACGCGGGCGGGCCGCCCCTGCCGCCGTTGTGCCAGTCCGAGTAGTTGCCTGCGCGGCCCGCCTCCGGCATGACGACGATGGCGTCCAGGTCGGCGGTGTAGGTGGAGACGTCGGTCATGCGGGTCCACGAGGTGTAGTCGTCCGCGCCGCCGTGCAGCAGGTACAGCACCGGCCACGTCCGCCGCGCGCTCTTCGACCAGCCCTGGGGGAGGAGCAGGCGCACCGGCAGCATGCGGCCGACCGACGGGGAGGAGATGAGCACGTCCAGGGTGCGGGCGTCGAGGCGGCGCTCGCGCACCACCCTGGCCTGGCCCGGCAGCGCCTTCTGCCAGGGCAGGTAGCCGGTGTCCCGGGCGGGCCGGGCACTGGGACTCGCGGAGGGTTCGGCGCCCTCCGGGACCAGCGACCAGTCGGGGTCGGCGGTGGCGACGCCGGGCGTGGACAGGACGAGCAGCGGCACCATCGCCACGGCCGGCAGGCGGCGCGTGCGTGAAGGCATGGTCGGGCTCCTTCGCCGGGAGTGCAGGCGAGGGTAGGCGGTGTCGCGGTGGCGGGGCTATGAGCGTCCGTACGAAAATCCGGCTCTCGATGCGCGGCGGCGGATAAATCATCACCCGCGTGACAAAACGCGGCCGAGGAATGTTCCGTTCGGGCCTGACCCCCGCCCCTGACCCGTGGGTATCTTGGCCGATCACCCCGGTTGCATGGGAGCGCAGATGGACGTACCCGGCGAAGGTGAGATCCGCCGCTTCCTCGCCGAGCGGCTCGGCGAGCACGTGGACCCCGACCGGCCCCTCGGCGAGTACGGGCTCTCCTCGCGCGAGTCGGTGGCCGTCGCGGCCGAGCTGGGCGAGCTGCTGGGCCGGGAGCTGAGCCCGACGCTCCTGTGGGAGCACCCCACCGTCAACCGCCTGGCCCGCGCGCTGGCCGCCCCCGAGACCCCCGTACGCGCCGCGCCCCCCGCCGGCGAACCCGTCGCCGTGGTCGGCGTCGGCTGCCGCTTCCCCGGCGCGCACGGGCCCGGGGCGTACTGGGAACTGCTCGTCGAAGGGCGCGACGCGGTCGGCGAGGTGCCCGCGGGACGGTGGGAGGCGTTCAGCCGCAAGGCGGGCGCTTGGCGGCACGGCGGGTCGCCTTCCGGGGCGGGCGCTTCGCGGCACGGCGGATCGCCTTTCGAGACGGGCGCTTCGCGGCACGGGGGGTTCCTCGACGACGTGGCCGGGTTCGACGCGGAGTTCTTCGGCATCGCGCCGGGCGAGGCGGCCGCCATGGACCCGCAGCAGCGGCTGCTCCTGGAGACCGCGTGGGAGGCGCTCGAACACGGCGGCATCGCGCCCACCTCGCTGGCCGGCACCCGCACCGGGGTGTGGACCGGCATCTCCGGCAACGAGTACGCCTACCTCACCACCTCCGACCTGGCCGCCGTGGACGCCTGGACCGCCACCGGCGCCGCACTCGGCATGGGCGCCAACCGCCTGTCGTACCTGCTCGACCTGCGCGGCCCCTCCATGGCCGTGGACACCGCCTGCTCCTCCTCCCTCGTCGCCACCCACCTGGCCGTCTCCAGCCTGCGCGCCGGCGAGTGCGACCTCGCGCTGGCCGCCGGCGTCAACCTGCTGCTCTCCCCGGTGATCACCCTCGCCTTCGACCGGGGCGGCGGCACCGCGCCCGACGGGCGGTGCAAGGCGTTCGACGCCTCCGCCGACGGGATGGTGCGGGCCGAAGGGTGCGGAGTGGTCGTGCTCAAACGACTCGCCGACGCCATCCGCGACGGCGACCGCGTGCTCGCCCTCGTCGGCGCGACCGCCGTCAACCAGGACGGCCGCTCCAACGGCCTGGTCGCGCCCAACCCGGAGGCGCAGGAGGCGCTGCTGCGGCAGGTGTACGGGGATCGCGGCCCCGACTACATCGAGGCCCACGGGACGGGCACCTTCCTCGGGGACCCGATCGAGGCCCGCGCCATCGCCGCCGCCATCCGCACGCCGGTGCTCCTCGGCTCCGCCAAGACCAACCTCGGCCACCTGGAGGCCGCCGCCGGGATCGCCGGGCTGATCAAGACCGTGCTCGCCCTGCACCACGGCGTCATCCCGCCCAGCCTGCACTTCCGGCGGCCCAACCCGCACATCCCGTGGGAGACGTTGCGGGTCGTCACCGAGCCGATGGGGTGGCCTCGGGCGGATGCTCGGGCGGGGGTGTCAGCGTTCGGTTTCGGCGGGACGAACGCGCACGTCGTCCTGGACGGAGTCAGCACCAGCACCGGCCCCGGTGACGTCTCGCGCAGGACCACGGCCAAGCACGTCTTCCTCCTCACCGACATCACCGAGGACCGAGTCCGCGACCACGCCCGCGCCCTGGCCTCCTGGCAACCCGCGACCGACCTGCGGGACGTCGCCCACACCCTCGCCCGCCGAGCCGGACGCGGCAGGACGGCCGCCGCCGTGGTGGCGGGCGACGCCGCCGAACTGGCCAGGCGGCTGCGTGACATACGCCCCGCGCAGGCGACCGGCACCGGCCCTGTGTGGGTCTTCGGCGGTTACCGCCCCCACCCACCCGACCTGGGCCTCTACGACGTCGAGCCCGCATACCGCCGGACGCTCGACGCCCTCTCCCCGCTGCTCGCCGCCGAGGCCGGCATCGACCTGCACGACCCGCTCCCCACCGGAGTGGCCACCATCCAGCCCGTCCTCTTCGCGGCTCAGCTCGCCCTCGCCCAGACCTGGCGGGCCTACGGCTTCGAACCGGCCGCCCTGATCGGCCACTCGATGGGCGAGGTGGCGGCGGCCGTGGTGGCGGGCGGCCTCTCCCTGCGCGACGCCGTCAAGGTCATCTGCACGCGCGCCAGACTCCTCGGCGAGCTGGGCGGCGGCGGCGCGATGGCCGTGCTGGGCGTGGACGCCGCCGAGGTGCCGCCCGACCTGCACGTGGCGGTGTACTCGGCGCCCGGCCAGTGCGTGGTCACGGGGGAGCCGGAACGGGTGGCGGCGTTCGCCGCGTCGGTGGCGGAGCGAGGGCTGTTCGCCAGGACGCTCACGGCGGAGGGAGCGGGGCACTCGCCCCAGGTCAAGCCGCTGCTGCCGGTGCTCAGGGAAGAGCTGGCGGGGGTCGCCGGAGGCAAGCCGCTGGTGCCGTACTACTCGGTGGTGTTCGAGGACCCCCGTGAGGCGCCCGTGTTCGAGGCGGCGTACTGGGCGGCGGGGGTGCGCCGTCCCGTGCGGCTCATGCAGGCCGTGCGTGCCGCCGCCGACGACGGCTTCACCCTCTTCACCGAGGTGAGCCCGCATCCCGTGCTGACCGGCGCGCTGCGCGGCACCCTGCCGCCCACCGCCGTCCTGACCACGGGCGACCTGCACACCCAGCTCGCCACCGCCGCCGTAGCCGTCGCCCCGCGCACGTCGGGGCGCGTCGTGGACGTGCCGCTCGCGCCGTGGCGGCACGTCCGCCACTGGGCCGGGCCCGTGCCCCCGGTGGCCCGGCCGAACGGGCTGGACGGCAGACTGGTCGTACGGGACTGGGCCGCCGTGCCACCACGGGAGGCGGGCTCGTCCCGCGCATGGCTCATCCTGGCCGATGAGGGGGATGCGCGGGCAGCCCGCCTCCACTCCCTGCTCGGCCCGGCCACCACGCTCCTCGCACCACCGCGCGGCGAAGGCGCCGTGCCACGCGGCGGAAGCGCCGGCGCGCCGCCTCCCGGCGGGGCGTCCGTGCTCGTGCTGCCTTCGCGGGGGCTGGATCCGGCGGGTGCGCGGCGGGTGATCCTGGACGTCGCCGCCCTCGTCGCGCGAGGCTGCCGGGTGACGATAGGGACCGAGCGGGCGCAGGCCGTCCTGGAGGGCGAGCGGCCCGACCCGGGCGCGGCGGCGCTGCGCGGGCTGGTACGCGTCCTCGCCCTCGAACGCCCCGGGACCACCGCCGTCGTGGACTTCGACGACCTCACGGACCTGGCCGAGGAGCTGAAGGGCGGGGCGGACGACGAGGTGGCCTGGCGCGGCGGGGTGCGATACGCGGCCCGCCTGCGCCGCATCTCGCCGTCACGCACCGGGCCGGACCCCGTCGCGGGGCCGGGCGCGTACCTCATCACCGGCGGCACCGGCAGGCTGGGCAGGCTCGCCGCCCGCCGCCTGGTCGAGCGGGGCGCCACCAGGGTCGTGGTGAACGGCCGGTCAGAGGCCGCCGCCGACGGGATCGTCCAGGTGGTGACGGGCGACCTCGCGCTGCCCGGCACCGCGGAGCGGCTGGTGGCGGCGGCCACCGCCGGAGGGATGCGGTTGCGCGGCGTCATCCACGCGGCGGGCGTCCTGGACGACCGCCTGATCGCGGACCTCGACCGGGACAGCCTGGAGCGCGTGTGGGCCGCCAAGGTGGACGGCGGCCTGCGCCTGCACGAGGCCACCAAGGCGCTGGACCTGGACTGGTGGGTGGCGTTCTCGTCGGCGGCCGGGGTGCTCGGCTCGCCGGGGCAGGCGGCGTACGCGGCGGCGAACGCCTGGCTGGACGGGCTGTGCGAGCTGCGGCGGGCGGAGGGACTGCCGGGGCTGGCGATCGCGTGGGGGCCGTGGGCGGGGACGTCCGCCGGTGCGCTGCCCGCCGTGGAGCCGTTGACGGCGGAGGAAGGGCTGGAGGCGCTGGAGGAGCTGATCCGGGGCGGGACGTCGGCCGGAGTGGTCAACGTGAACGCGAAGCAGGCAGTCACGATATTTCCGGCCATCGGCCGCATTCCGTATTTCGCCGAGGTGGTGGGTGCTCAGCCGCCGGCCGCCGCGCCCCTGGACCTGGGCGCGCTCACGCCCGAGGTCGTGTCGGCGCGGGTGCGGGAGAGGGTGGCCGTCGTGCTCGGGGTGGCCGCCGACGCGCTGGACGAGGACGTGGTGCTGACGGACCTCGGGCTGGACTCGCTGGCCGCGACCCGGCTGCGCGGCACGATCGAGCACGACTTCGGCGTCACGGTGGCCACCGCGCCGATGCTCACAGGAGGCACGGCGGGGACGCTCGCGGGCGCCGTGGTGGCCGGGCTGGGGCTGACGGCGAGTGCGCCGCCCGTCGGGGCCAGGGACGCGGCCGAGCGGCAGGTGGTGCGGGTGCTCGCCAGGGTGCTCGGCCGCGAGCCGTCCGTGACGGACCCCGTCCCGCCGCACGCCCTGCCCGAGGCGATCGCCCTCCTGAGCGAGGAGCTCGGCAGACCGGTCCCGCCACCGCACGCGAGCAGTCCGCAAGTGGCGGAGCTGGCCGAGGTGGTGCGGGGCATGGACGAGGCGGAGGCGGAACGGTCGCTGGTGCGGCGGTTGAACGCCGCCGCCCCCGCCCGGCGGCCGCTCTTCCTGGCGCACCCCGCCGGCGGCACCACCGGCGTCTACGCCCTCCTCGCCGACCGCCTTCCCGCCATCCCCGTCCACGGCCTGGAGCGCCTGGACGGCTCCCTGGGCGTCACGGAACGCGCCGGCCGCTACGTGGAGGCGATCAGGGAGGCGGGGCCGGGGCCGTACCGGCTGGGTGGGTGGTCGTTCGGCGGGATCCTGGCGTTCGAGATCGCCCGCAGGCTGGGCGAGGCGGACGTCGAGCTGGTCGCCATGATCGACTCGGGCCTGCCCGAGGAGGTGCCTGAGGCGGCGCGGCGCGAGATCGAGGCCCGCCGCTACGCGGACTTCGCGGCCCACCTGAGCCGGACGTACGGCGTCGAGGTGGACCTGGACCCCGCGGACCTGCTCGATCTGGCAGACGAGGCGAGGACGGCGCTGGTGATGGAGCGGATGGCCGCGTCGGGAGCCACCAGGGCGCTGCCCGCCGCGGTGCTGCGGCACCAGCTCACCTCGCACGAGGACACCAGGGCCATCGAACGTTACCGCCCCGGCGCCCCGTTCCACGGCCGGGTCGTGCTCTACCGCTCGACCGAGCCCACCCCCTGGACGGTGCGGGACGTCCGCTACGCCCACGAGGGCGACCCGGCCAGGGGCTTCGGGCCGTACTGCACGAATCTGGAGATCGTCGAGATCGCCGGAGCGCACCACCTCGACCTGCTCGATCCCCCTCACGTCGAGGTCATCGCCGAGCACCTGGGAGGACTGCTATGACGCTGGCACAGGCAGTGGTGGCAGGCGCGGAGCCCGCCGAGCTGGCGCGCCTGGACGTGCCGACCACCTACCGGGCCGCCCACCTGCGCAAGGACGAGGTGGGCACGTTCGACCAGGACGAGCCCGACAAGGACGTGCGCAGGACGTTGCACGTCGGCGAGGTCCCGATGCCGGAGCCGGCCGCGGACGAGGTGCTCATCGCCGTCATGGCCAGCGCGATCAACTACAACACGGTGTGGTCGGCGATGTTCGAGCCGATCCCGACGTTCGCGTTCCTGGAGCGGTTCGGGCGTACGGACCCGCGGCACGACCTGCCCACCCACGTTCTCGGCTCGGACGCGGCCGGCGTGGTCGTCAGGACCGGCGCGGCGGTGCGCCGCTGGCGGGTCGGCGACAGGGTGGTGACCAGCCCCGCGTACGTGGACGGCGAGGACCCGGTCGTGCAGCACGACGGCATGCTCGCCGCCGACCTGCGGGCCTGGGGCTTCGAGACGAACTTCGGCGGCCTGGCCGACTTCGCCGTGGTCAAGGCCACCCAGTTGCTGCCCAAGCCCCGCCATCTGACCTGGGAGGAGGCGGCCTGCAACATGTTGTGCGCCTCGACCGCGTACCGGATGCTGGTCGGCGAGCGCGGCGCGCGGATGAAGCAGGGCGACGTGGTGCTGCTGTGGGGCGCGACGGGCGGCCTCGGCGGGTACGGCGTGCAGCTCGTGCTGGGCGGCGGCGGCATCCCCGTCGGCGTGGTCAGCTCGCCGGAGAAGGCGGAGCTGCTGCGCGGGATGGGCTGCCCGCACGTGATCGACCGCGGGCAGTTTGACGACCTGGCGGACGAGAAGGCGTGGCGGCGGCTGGGCGCGGAGGTCCGGCGGCTGGTGGGGGAGGACCCGGCGATCGTGTTCGAGCACACGGGCAGGGAGACGTTCGGCGCCTCCGTGTACGTGGCCAGGCGCGGCGGCTCGGTGGTGACGTGCGGGTCGTCCAGCGGGTACGCCCACGAGTACGACAACCGGCACCTGTGGATGAAGCTCAAGCGGATCATCGGTTCCCACGGCGCGAACTACCAGGAGTGCCACGAGGTCAACCGGCTCATCTCGCTGGGCCTCCTCCAGCCGACGCTCTCCGCCGTGTACCCGCTCACGGGGGCGGCGGACGCGACCCGCGCCGTGCAGCTCAACCAGCACGTGGGCAAGGTGGGCGTGCTCGCGCTGGCCCCGGAGGAGGGGCTGGGCGTCGAGGATCACGAGCTGCGGGAGCGGGTGGGCGAGGACCGCCTGCGCCTGTTCCGCCCGCGCTGATGCCCATGGGGACCATCGCGGAGCGGAACGCCGGGATTCGGTATCTTGCGTAGTCCGAGATGACCGAACCTGCGACAGAAGGGAACGGCACGTGCCCGACGATGCCGGCCTTCAGGCGCTCCGCGAGGCGGCGCGTCTCTCCCCCGACAACCTCCCCCTCCGGCGGCTCCTGGCCGGTCAGCTCCTCGCCAAGGGGTACCTGGCGGACGCGGAGGCCGAGTTCCGCGCCGCGCTCGCGCTCTCCCCGCAGGACCCGGAGCTGATCGCCGGGCTGGCGGACGCGTTCATCCGCCAGAGCGCCTTCGGGGCGGCGATGGCGGCGCTGGAGCCGCTGCTGGCCGCACCGGGTTACCCGCCCGCCGTGGGGGTGCTGGCGGCCAGGGCGTTGCTGGGCGAGGGGGACACGGGCCGGGCCGCCTTCCGGTACTTCGAGGCGACCTCGCGCGACGCGTCCGTGGCCGACCCGGCGCTGGAGGCGCGGATCACGGGCTCGACCCGCCCCGCCCCCTCACCGCCCGCCACGGGAACGCCGGCCCCGCCCGGCCCCGAGTCGCCGTTCCTCCCCTCCGTCCCCCTCCCGGGCGACACGACCACGGCGGAGGTGGAGCGTTCGAAGGTCTCCTTCGCCGACGTGGCCGGCATGGACGCCGTCAAGGAGGCCCTGCGCATCAAGCTGCTCCTCCCGATGCAGCAGCCGGAGATGTTCGCCGCGTTCGGCAAGCGCGCCGGCGGCGGCGTCCTGCTGTACGGCCCGCCGGGCGCGGGCAAGACCCACCTGGCCAGGGCGGCGGCCGGCGAGCTCGGCGCGGCGTTCGTCAACGTGGGCCTGGCCGACATCCTCGACATGTACATCGGCAACAGCGAGCGCAACCTGCGCGCCACGTTCGACCTGGCCCGCCGCAACCGCCCGTGCGTGCTGTTCTTCGACGAGGTGGACGCGCTGGCCGGCCGCCGCTCCGACATGCGCAGCGCGCACGGCCGCCAGCTCGTCAACCAGTTCCTGTCCGAGCTGGACGGCGTGGACCAGGACGCCAACGAGGGCGTGCTGGTGCTGGCCGCCACGAACGCCCCCTGGTACGTGGACGTGGCCTTCCGCCGTCCAGGACGGCTCGACCAGCCGGTGTTCGTGCCGCCGCCCGACCAGCACGCGCGCGCGGCCATCCTGCGCATCCTGTGCAGGGACAAGCCGCTGGCCGAGATGGACTACGACGCGGTGGCGCAGGCGAGCGAGCACTTCGTGGGCGCGGACCTGAAGGGGGTGGTGGACCGGGCGGTCGAGGCGAAGCTGCAGCAGTCGCTCAGCGCCGGGCGCCCCATCCCGCTGACCACGCAGGACCTGCTGGCCGCCGCCAGGAGCGTGCGGCCGACGGCGGTGCGGGAGTGGATGGGCACCGCGCGCAACTACGTCATGCACGCCAACGACTCCGGCGCCTGGGACGAGCTGATGCCCTGGGTGAAGGCGAAGTGGTAGGGGTCGCCGACCCCATCGAGCGGGCGCGGGCGCTCCTGCGGCTGCGGCGGCCCGCCGACGCCGAGCGGGAGCTGCGCGGCCTGCTGGCGCGGGAGCCGCAGCACACCGACGGCCACGCCCTCCTGTCGCTCGCCCTGATCGAGCAACGCCAGGTGGCCGAGGCGGTCGAGGAGGCGCAGGAGTCGGTACGGCTCGCCCCCGACCAGTGGCTGCCCCACTACGCCGCCGCCCAGGTGTACAACAGGGCCCGCCGCCCGGACGACGCCGTGGCCGCGATCAGGACGGCCCTGGACATCTCCCCCGAGTACGCTCCGGCCTGGGAGGTGCTGGCCCGCGCGCACCTGCTGAAAGGCGAGTGGCAGCCGGCGGTGGACGCGGCGCTGCACGGCCTGAGCATCGAGCCGGAGGACTGCGACCTGGTGAGCCTGGCGTCGCTGGCCTACACGAACCTGGGTGACGCCGCCCAGGCCAGGGCCGCCGCCGCGCACGCCGTACGGATCGATCCGGAGAGCCCGACCGCGCACTTCGTGTACGGGCAGGCGGAGCTGAGGTTCGGCGCGCCTGGGAGGGCGGCGGAGAGCTTCCGCGAGGTGCTCAGGCTGGATCCCGGGTTCGGCGCGGCGCGGGATCTGCTGGTGTCGGCGCTCAAGCAGCGCAACCCGGTCTACCGGCGGCTGTCGTGGCTGCGCGGCAGGTTCCCGCAGGGCTGGCGGCTGATCTTCCTGCTGCCGGTGATCCCGCCCGTCATCGCGGTCTTCGTCATCCTGGCGTTGCTGCACTGGGTGGGCTGGGTGGCCGAGGCGTGGACGATGGTGCGGCTGGCTCGCGGCAGGGCGACCCGGCTGCTGTTCGAGGGGGCCGAGGCGCGGGTGGCGGTGGGCTGCCTGGGCCTGGTGGCGGCCGGGGCGGCGCTGCTCGGGCTGGGCATCGGGCTGGGGGACGAGGTGGCCGGCCTCGCGGGCGCGGCCGTCATGGCTCTGGTCACGCCCGTCCAGGAGGCCGCCCACACCGGGTCGCCGGTCGGGCGGGCGATCCTGTACGGCTGGGCGGGCCTGCTGGGCGTCGCCGTGGCGGCCTCGGCGCTCACCGCGAGCCCCGGGACGGCGCTGCTCGCCCTGTACGCCGCGATCGCCACGGTCTGGCTCGCCACCCCGGTCCGGGGCAGGCTCACGCCCGTCATCTGATCAGAGCAGGGTCCCGCCGCTGACCTCGAACCTGGCGAGCGCCTCGTCGAGCCTGGCCAGGGTGTCGGGGTGGAGGGTGACGTCGGCGGCGGCGAGGTTCTCCACGATGTGGGACGGGGTGCGGCTGCCGGGGATGGCCACCACGTGCTCGTCCTGGTGCAGCAGCCAGGCCAGGGCGAGCTGGGCGGGCGTGATGCCGAGGTTGGCGGCGAGTGTCCTGATGGGGGCGTAGCGGTCGTTGTTGCCGGAGAGGTTCTCGGCGGCGAAGCGGGGCGCGTTGTGGCGGAAGTCGCCCTCGCCGAGCTCCTGCACGGTGCCGGTCAGGAAGCCGTTGCCGAGAGGGCTCCACGCCACGATCCCGACGCCCAGCTCGCGTGCCGCCGCGAGCAGTTCGGCGTCCACCGGCCGCCACATCGACCACTCGTTCTGCACGGCCGTCACGGGGTGCACCGCGTGGGCCGCCCTGAGCTGGGCGGCGGTCACGTTGGACAGGCCGATGTGCTTGATCAGCCCGTCGCGCACCAGCTCGGCCATCGCGCCGGTGGTCTCCTCGATGGGCACGCCGGGGTCGGGGTAGTGGGCGTAGTAGAGGTCGATCACGTCGGTGTCCAGGTTGCGCAGGCTGCGTTCGGCGTAGCCGCGCACCAGGCGGGGCTCGGCGTTGACGCGCAGCTCGTTGAAGGCGTACCCGACGGGGTACGAGCGGCTCGCCTCGCCCTCCGGGATCGCCAGGCCGAACTTGGTCGCGACCACCACCTCGTCCCTGCGGCCCTTGATGGCGCGGCCGACCAGGCGCTCGTTGTGGCCGTCGGCGCCGTAGGCGTCGCTGGTGTCCACGTGGGTGGCGCCCGCGTCCAGCGCCGTCTTGAACGCCGCCTCGGCGCGGGCGTCGTCCACCTCGCCGTACACGCCGGGGGAGAGCACCATGGCGCCGAAGCCGATGGCGGGAACCTGCAAGTTGCCGAGAGTGCGTGTCTTCATGGTCATGATCCTGTCGTGGCGCCCCGTCCCGAGTCCAAGACCTTTTGCTATAACCAGTGGCTATGGACGTGCATCTGCGTGATCTGCGGTACTTCGTGGCGGTCGCCGAGGAGCTGAACGTGACGCGGGCCGCCGAGCGGCTGTTCGTGTCGCAGCCCGCGCTGTCCAAGCAGCTCGGGGTGCTGGAGCGGCAGCTCGGTTTCAAGGTGTTCGACCGGGTGCCCAGCGGGGTGGCGCTCACGCGGCAGGGCGCGGTGCTGCTGCCGGTCGCCCGCGAGCTGATCGAGCGCTGGAACGCGGGGGTGGAGCAGGCGCGGGCGGCGGCGCCCACGGGCACGCTGGTGATCGGCCTGCAGACGGCGGTGGGCCGGGGGTTGCAGCAGGAGGCGCTGCGCCGCTTCCGCGCGGCGATGCCGGGCTGGGAGGTGTCGTTGCGGCTGGTGGGCTGGGACGATCCCAGCGGCGGGCTGGCCGACGGCTCCTCCGACGTGGCGTTCATCTGGCTGCCCGTGCCGCCGGGGCTGCGGACGCACGTGCTGGCGACCGAGCGGCGCGGGGTCGCCATGCCCGCCGATCATCCGCTGGCGGAGCTGGCGGAGATCCCGTTCGAGGCGCTGCGCGGGGAGCCGTTCATCGCGCTGCCGAGGGCGGCGGGGCCGCTGCGGGACTTCTGGCTCGGGCTCGACGCGCGCGACGACGAGCCGGTGGTCGGGGTGACGGCCAACACGCCTGAGGAGGTGTTCGAGGCCGTGATCAGCGGGCTCGGGGTGGTGCTGGTGGCCGAGGGGAACGCCGCGCTCTACAAGCGGCCGGGGATGACGTACCGGCCGGTTACAGGGCTGCCTCCCGGGGAACTGGCCATTGCCTGGCGCGAAGGGGACGCGAGTGCGCAAGTCCTCGCATTCATCGACGCGCTGCGACAGGTGACCACTAAGGTCTGACCCGAGATCGAGACGTAGAAAGGTGCCCCCCATGAGCGAGTTCGCCACCACCTTCGACCTGATCGACGCCGACAAGGACGGCCGGATCTCCGCCGTCGAGCTGGTCCGGCTGATGGAGGTGCTCGGCCAGCCGGTGACGCTGGAGGCCGCCCAGGAGGGGGTGCTCAAGCTGGACAAGGACGGCGACGGCCTGATCGACCTGGCGGAGTTCAGCGCGTTCCTCCAGAAGTGATAAGAAACAAGCGTTTGCTACACATTCTTCTGTTGCCTGGGACACAATGGCGGCAGGAGGGACGATGGCGATCAAGAGTGACATCAGCGAAAGCCGTACACCCGCGGACATCGTGAAAACGCTCAGGTCGGGCATCGGGCCGGTCTCCGAGGAGGTCATCGAGGAGATCCAGGCCCGCATCCCCGAGTACGCCCGGCCATCGGACGAGATCTACATCAAGGTCGTGCGCATGGCGGTCGAGCAGGCCATCGAAGGCTTTCTCGACCGCATCGAGAGCCCGGACGCCCCGTGGGACCCCGAGCCGTTCCGCATGATCGGCAAGGGGGAGGCGGCGGAGGGCCGCAACCTGGAGCCGCTGCAGGCCGCGATGCGGCTCGGGGCGCGGGTCGGCTGGCGGCGGCTGACCGAGATCGCGGGCCCGCTCGGCCTGTCACCCCGATCCCTGTGCGAGCTGGGTGAGGCCGTCTTCGTCCACCTCGACCGGCTCGCCGACGCCGCCGCCGAGGGCTACGACGAGGCCAGGGCGCACGAGGCGGGCGAGATGGAGCGCCGCCGCGCCCGCCTGCTCGACCTGCTGCTCAGCCAGCCGCCCGCCAGCCCGGACGCCATCGCCGACCTGGCCAAGGCCGCCGCCTGGCGGCTGCCCAGAACGGTGGCCTGCGTGGCGCTCGACGACCAGCACGGCGCCTGCCGGGTGCCCCCGCTGCCGCCCGACGTGCTCGCCGGGCCAGGCCGGCCCCTGCCGTGCCTGCTGGTGCCCGACCCGGCGGGGCCCGGCCAGGGCCAGATGCTGGAGCACGCCCTGCGCGGGCAGCGCGCCGCCATCGGGCCCGCCGTGCCCCTGGACGCCGCCGCGTCCTCGCTGCGCTGGGCGGGGGAGGCGCTCGACCTGTCCCGGCGCGGCGTGCTGCCCCGCGGGCTGCTGAGGTGCGAGGACCACCTGGCCACGCTGGTGGTGTTCAAGGACGAGGAACTGGTCAGCGCGCTGGCCGAGGTGCGGCTCGCCCCCCTTGCTCACCTGCGTCCCACGCAGCAGGACCGGCTGGCGGAGACGCTGCTGGCGTGGCTGCGGCACGGGCGCGGGGCCGGCGAGGTGGCGGCCAAGCTGCACGTGCACCCGCAGACCGTGCGCTACCGGCTGCGGCAGCTCGAAGAGCTGTACGGCGACCAGCTCGCCGACCCCGACATCCGGTTCGAGCTGGAGATCGCGCTGCGGGCCAGGCAGGCGGCCATGTCGGAGCGCTAGTGCTCGGCGCGGCGGGAGTCGTACCAGGTGTCGCCCACCGGCTCGCCGGACAGGTTCCAGCTCCACGAGACGGCCGGCGTGACGCGGCTGTAGATGCCCGGCCCGACCATGCCGGCCCGCTCCACCGGTTCGTCCGCGACGCCGTACACGCGGATGCCGCGCGCCACGAACGGCTGCAGCGACACCAGGTCGTCCACCACCAGGGACACCTTGACCCCACCCGCGCCGATGTTGCGGAACTTCCTGGTGCGCAGCACTTGCGCGCCCGCGCCACCGATCCAGAAGTGCGTGCCGTCGAACTCGAACGCCACCGGTACCACGTCGGGCTGCCCGTCGCCGGCCACTGTGGCCAGGCGGGCGAGCGGCTGCGAGCGCAGGTAGGCGATCTCCTCGTCGGTGAACGACATGTTCGCTACCTCCCCTTCTCCCGCAACGATGTCATGAGGAGCGCCGCCCGGGGTAGCGGGAACGGATGCGACTGACGTACACCTCCGACGTCTGGTGGAAGAACGCCGTCGTGTACTGCCTTGACGTGGAGACGTTCAAGGACGGCAACGGCGACGGCGTGGGCGACTTCCGAGGCCTGACGCAGCAGATCGACTACCTCGCGGGGCTCGGCGTGACCTGTCTATGGCTCATGCCGTTCTTCCCGACCCCCAACAAGGACGACGGCTACGACATCACCGACTTCTACAGCATCGACCCGCGCCTGGGCACCCTGGGCGACTTCGTGGAGTTCATGCGGACCGCGCACGACAGAGGCCTGCGAGTGATCGCCGACCTCGTCGTCAACCACACCTCGGACCAGCATCCGTGGTTCAAGGAGGCGCGGTCCGGGCGGGACTCGCCGCGCCGCGACTGGTACGTCTGGTCCGACAAGCCCGAGCCCGACAACCCCGAGCAGATCGTCTTCCCGGACAAGGAGGACAGCGTCTGGGAGTACGACGAGGGTTCGAGCCAGTACTACCTGCACAGTTTCTACCGCCACCAGCCGGACCTGAACGTGGGCAACCCCGAGGTCAGGGACGAGATCACGCGCATTCTCGGGTTCTGGATGGAGCTGGGGCTGTCAGGGTTCAGGGTGGACGCGGTGCCGTTCCTCATCGAGAACGTCAACCCCAGGCTGGCCAGCCCGCACGAGTTCCTGGCGGATCTGCGGGCGTTCATGACGCGGCGCAAGGGCGGGTCGATCCTGCTCGGCGAGGTCAACGTGCCGTACAAGGACCTGATCGCCTACTTCGGTGACGGGCTGGGCGACCAGATCACCATGTGCTTCGACTTCATCGGCATGCAGAAGGCCTGGCTGTCGCTGGCGCGCAACGACGCCACGCCCCTGGCCGAGGCGCTGCGCGAGCGTCCGAAGCCGCCCAAGGACTGCCAGTGGGCGATGTTCCTGCGCAACCACGACGAGCTGACCCTCGACAAGCTGACGGAGGAGGAGCGGGAGGAGGTCTTCCGCGCGTTCGGCCCGGAGAAGGAGATGCAGATCTTCGGGCGGGGGCTGCGCCGTCGCCTGCCGACGATGCTCGGCGGCGACCTGCGGCGCATCAAGATGGCCTACAGCCTGCTGTTCTCGCTGCCCGGCACGCCCGTGATCTTCTACGGCGAGGAGATCGGGATGGGGGAGAACCTGGAGGAGGAGGGCCGGATGGCGGTCCGCGTCCCGATGCAGTGGTCAGAGGACGGCGGGTTCAGCCAGGCCGAGCCGGTCCGCGAGATCCCCGAGGGCTCCTTCGCCCCCGACCGGGTGAACGTGGCCGGCCAGAAGCGCGACACCGGGTCGCTGCTGCGCTGGTTCCAGCTCCTCATCGAGCGTTACCGGGAGTGCCCGGAGCTGGCGTGGGGCGAGTACACCGTGCTCGACACGGGGCATCCGGCGGTCTTCGCGCACCGCTGCGACGCCGACGGGGCCACGGTGGTGGTCGCCCACAACCTGTGCGATACGGCTCAGGACGTGGAGCTGCGGCTGGACGGGCTGGAGCGGCACCTGCTCACGGACCTGCTGGTGGACGGGACGCTGGAGGTGTCGGAGCAGGGCGTGGTGCGGCTGCCGATGGACCCGCACGGCTGCCGCTGGCTGCGTGCCTCGCCGCCGGAGATCCCGCCGGAGGACGCCTCGGTCAAGTCGTTGTGACCATGCGCGCCTGAGGATAGGCGGACATGGCGAGGGTGGCGATGGCGAGCAGGTCCTCGTAGGAGGAGGTCACCGCACTGATCCGAGATTTCATCACTCGTGTAATCAATGAGTGATTTGTCCCGATTAACCTCCGCACCATGCAGACCAAGAAGCTCGCCCTCACCGGGGCCGCCGCGACCTGCGTGCTGGCCCTGGTGGCACTCCCCGCGCAGGCCGCGCCGGCGAAAACCGTCACGGTCACGGTCATGGGCACCTCCGACCTCCACGGCAACACCCTCAACTGGGACTACTTCAAGGACGCCGCCTACTCCGACAGCCAGGGCAACCACGTCGGCCTGGCCAAGGTGTCCTCGCTGGTCAACCAGATCAGGGCCGAGCGCGGGGCGGAGCGCACGCTGCTGTTCGACTCGGGGGACACGATCCAGGGCACGCCGCTGGCGTACTACTACGCCAAGGTCGAGCCGATCACCGAGACCGGCGAGACCCACCCGATGGCTCAGGCCATGAACGCCATCGGGTACGACGCCGTGACGCTGGGCAACCACGAGTTCAACTACGGTCTGCCGCTGCTGGCCACCTGGATCGACCAGATGAAGGCCCCCGTGCTCGGCGCGAACGCGGTGCACGACAGGTCGGGGCTGCCGGCGTACAAGCCGTTCGTGATCAAGAGCATGAAGGTCAAGGGCGACAAGCCGGTCAAGGTCGGCGTGCTGGGCCTGACCAACCCCGGCGTGGCCATCTGGGACAAGGCCAACGTCGAGGGCGAGCTGCGCTTCACCGACCTGGTCGAGTCGGCCAGGAAGTGGGTGCCGGTCATCCGGAGCCTCGGCGCGGACGTGGTCGTCGTGACCGCGCACGCGGGCGACAACGGCATGTCGTCATATGGCGGTGACCTGCCGGTCGAGAACGCCTCGGCGATGGTTGCCGAGCAGGTGCCCGGCATCGACGCGGTGCTGTTCGGGCACGCGCACAACGAGGTCGCCCAGCGGTTCGTGACCAACAAGGTCACGGGCAAGCAGGTGCTGCTCACCGAGCCGGGCAAGTGGGGCCAGCGCCTGTCGCGGCTGGACTTCCAGCTCACCAAGCAGCGCGGCAAGTGGGTGGTCACCGGCAAGTCGTCCGCCACGATCAACACGAACACGGTCCCCGAGGATCCGAAGATCGTGGCGCTGCTGAAGCCGCAGCACGACACCACGGTCGGCTACGTCAACACGGTCGTGGCCAAGTCGGCGCAGCAGCTCTCCGCCGCCGAGTCGCCGTACCAGGACACGCCGATCCTCGACTACATCCAGCACGTGCAGATCGAGACGGTCAAGCGGGCGCTGCCGGACAACACGCTGCCGGTGCTGTCGATCGCCGCGCCGTTCAGCCGCAGCGCCGTCTTCCCCGCCGGTGACATCCGGGTCAGGGACGTGGCCGGCCTGTACGTCTACGACAACACGCTGATGGCGGTCAAGCTGACCGGGGCGCAGATCAAGGACTACCTGGAGTACTCCGCCAAGTACTTCAACCAGCTCGCGCCCGGCGACCCGGTGGACGTCACCAAGCTGACCAACGCGAACAACACCCCCGACTACAACTACGACCAGCTCGCCGGCGTCTCCTACGACCTCGACGTGGCCAAGCCCGCCGGACAGCGCGTCGCGAACCTCACCTACGACGGCGCGCCGATCCCGGCGGACAAGGAGTTCCTGGTCGCGATCAACAACTACCGCCAGTCGGGCGGCGGCGGCTTCCCGCACGTCACCACCGCCCCCGTGCTCTACAACGCGCAGGTGGAGATCCGGCAGGCGCTGATCGAGTACGCCACCGCCCAGGGCACCATCGACCCGGCCGGCTTCGCCGCCGCCAACTGGAAGCTGACCCGCGACGGAGTGCCGCTCTTCTAGAGATAGGACGGGCCGGTCACCCGGTGCCTGAACGTCCACCACACCCACGCCTGGGCCGCCACCAGGAACGGGATCAGAGTCAGGACGACCGGCACCAGCAGCGGCCCCGACGTGCCGGGCTCCAGCGGCAGCCGGAGCCCGGCCAGCACCCCCACGGCCACCAGCACCGCCGAGGTCAGCGCGTACGTGCGGCCCTCGCCGGCCCCGCCCGCGAGCACCGCCGCCCGCGCCCGCAACGTGCCGCGCAGCCGCAGCGCCGCGAACGCCAGCCCGTGCGTGCCGAACACCACGGCGAGCACCAGCGCGGGCAGCAACGCCACCGGCCCCTCGATGCCGAGCAGCACGTGCGCCAGCAGCGCGCCCCAGCTCAGCGCCAGGCCCCAGCTACCGGCCACGATCGCGCCGTCCCAGCAGGCCTGCCAGCGCGCCCCCGGCAGCCGCCCGCGCAGCCACAGCCCCATGTCACGCACCACCCAGGCCAGCAGCAGCGTCACGACCACGGTGTGGTTGCCGTGCAGCAGCTCGCCCTCCAGCGTGGGGAACAGCCCCGCCAGCACGCCCGCCGTGGCCACCAGCCACACCTCGTTGCCGAGGAAGAACGGCGCGATCGCGGCGATCACCTCGCGCCGCTCGCCCGCCGTCCTGCCCAGGTACGGCAGAGCCATGCCGACCCCGATGTCGGCGCCGGCCAGCACCAGGTAACCGAGCGCGAAGAAGGCCAGAACGAAGATCTCCATGACGAGCGTCCCCTAGAACGAAGGAGCAGGAACGGGGGTGTCGACCGGCCGGTCGCCCAGCGCCACCGCGCCGGGCCCGCGCCGCGCCTGCCTGGCCAGCAGCCAGTAGTTGACCGCGATCAGGATCGTGAACACCGTGACGAACGCGGCCAGCGAGAACACCATCTGACCCTCGGTCACCGGCGACATGGCGTCGGACGTCCGCAGCAGCCCGTACACGGCCCAGGGCTGGCGGCCCATCTCCCGGAAGACCCAGCCGGCCAGCATGGTGACGAACGGGACCGGGATCATCAGCGTCAGCAGCCAGTGCCACACCCTGAACCCGCGCACGACGGGCCTGATGAGCATGAGCAGGAAGCTCGGCCCCGCCACGAACAGCATGAGCGCGAACAGCGTCATCATCGTGATGCCGCTTGTCTGCACCGCCTCCACGGGCGGCAGGTAGTCACCCGGGCCGAACCTGGCCACCATCTCGGCCTGCGCGGCGGCCAGCCGCTCCGGGTCGTTCACCCAGGCGGCGACCTTCGTGGGCTGCATGGTCTCGAACCCGAGCCCGCCGAACGTCGCCGTGACCAGCAGGGCGGGCAGCGCCACGCCGATCCCGATCCGCAGCGACTTGCGGAACAGGTCCTGCTCGGCGGTGCGCTTGCGCAGGTGGTACGCGCTCACCCCGGCCATGAAGAAGCCGCCCACGATCATCGCGCCGAACAGCACGTGCCCGAACGCCACCTGAGCCGCCGGGTTGGCCACCATGGCGCCGAAGTCCGTCAGCCGCAGCCGGCCGCCGTCCACGACGTGCCCGACCGGGTTCTGCAGGAAGCCGTTGGCCACCATGATCCAGAACGCCGACGCGTACGCGGTCAGCGTCACCACCCAGATGAGCGCCAGGTGCGCCCACCGGTTCAGCTTGTTCCAGCCGAAGATCCACAATCCCAGGAACGTGGACTCCACGAAGAACGCGACCAGCGTCTCGATGGCCAGCGCCGACCCGAACACGTCACCCGCGTACGTGGTCAGCCCGCTCCACGACAGCCCGAGCTGGAACTCCATCACCAGCCCGGTGACGATGCCCATCGCGTAGTTGATGATGTAGAGCTGGCCCCAGAACCGCGTCATTCGCAGGTGCACGGGATCGCCGCCGAAGGTGGCGCGGGTCTGCACGACGGCGACCAGCGTCGCCAGCCCGAGCGTCAGTGCCACGAACAGGAAGTGCGCGCCGGCCGTGAGCGCGAACTGCAGGCGGGCGAGGTCCACGATGTCCATACCGCAGACCCTCCCGGTACGGCTGCGCCCGCCGCGTCATGCCGGGGCGTGCTCTCGCCTTACCTCCCCGGTCGCACGAGGGCCGCCGGCGTACGACTCAGGGAGTAAGCCAGCCCGGCGTGATCATGCCGGCCTCGTACGCGATGACCACGAGCTGCGCCCTGTCGCGCACGCGCAGCTTGGTCATGATCCGGCTGACGTGCGTCTTGGCCGTGGCGGGGCTGAGCACGAGGCGGGCCGCGATCTCGTCGTTCGACAGGCCGCCCGCCACCAGCGTCATGACCTCCCGCTCCCGCTCGGTGAGCGCGTTCAGCTCGGGGCCGGGCTCGGGGCGCTTGACCCGGCCGGCGAACTCGGCGATCAGCCGTCGCGTGATCGACGGCGCGATCAGCGCGTCGCCCCTGGCCACGACCCTGACGGCGTGGATCAGCTCGGCCGGCTCGGTGTCCTTGACCAGGAAGCCGCCCGCGCCCGCGCGCAGCGCGCCGTACACGTAGTCGTCGAGGTCGAACGTGGTCAGGATGATCACCTTGACGCCGTCGAGCGCGGGGTCGCCCGCGATGCGGCGGGTGGCCTCCAGGCCGTCCAGCTCGGGCATGCGGATGTCCATGAGCACCACGTCGGGGCGGTGCTCCCGGGCTCCGTCGATGGCCTGCGCGCCGTTGGCGGCCTCGGCCACCACCTCGATGTCGTCCTCGTCGCTGAGTATGGACCGGAACCCGGCGCGGACCAGGGTCTGGTCGTCGGCTAGCAGTACGCGGATCATCGGGCCCCGTTCGTCGGCTGGGTCAGTGGCAGGCGGGCGGTGACGCGGAAGCCGCCCCCGGGGCGTGCGCCGGTCTCCAGGGTGCCGCCGAGCGCGGTCGCGCGCTCGCGCATGCCCTGGATGCCGAAGCCGCTGCCTCCGTCGTAGGTGGCGCCTGGCCCGTCATCCTCCACGGTGATGATGATATTTCCGGACGCGTTGGCGATCGTGAGCGTGGCCTGTTCCGTGCCCGAGTGGCGGGAGACGTTCGTCAGCGCCTCCCTGACGATGCGGGCGGCGGCCAGGTCGACCTCGGTCGGCAGGTCGTCGAGCGGACCCGACAGCTCCGTGCGCACCTTCAGCCCGGACGCCGCGACCAGCGCGTCCACCCGCGCCAAGCTGTCGGCGGGCGCGACCGGCGCGTCCTCGTCCACCTGTCGCAGCACGCCCAGGGTGTTCCGCAGCTCGCGCAGCGTGTCCTTGCTGGTCTCCTTGATCGTCCGCAGCGCCGCCTCGGCGTCCTCCGGCCGTTTCCTGATCCCGTGCAGCGCCGCGGACGCCTGCACGTTGATCATGGAGATGTTGTGCCCGAGCACGTCGTGCAGCTCCCTGGCGATGCGCAGCCGCTCCTCGCTGGCCCGCCGCCTGGCCTCCTCCTCCTTGGTCAGCAGGGCGTCGAGCGCGTGCCGGCGGGCCTCCGACAGGTAGGCGCGGCGGTTGCGGGTGACCCCGCCGAACGCGATGGACGCGACCACCCAGCCGGTGATCATCAGGAACATGCTGTCGTCCACGTGCCTGACCCCGCCGGTCTCGCCGAGCCCCATGGCCAGCAGCGCCGCCGCGCCCGTGGCGATGGCCGCGACCAGGTGGCCCCGGTCGGCCGCCGTGTAGAGGGCGACGAAGAGCATCACGATGAGCGGCCCGTCCAGCCCCGCGTACGGGTAGTACGCCGCCACGGACACCGTCATCACGACCAGCGACGCCACCGGGTAACGCTGCCGCGCCAGCAGCGCGGCGCAGGCGATCAGCGGCAGCACGACGTCCAGCGCGTTGAGCCGGCCGGAGTTGCCGAAGGCGAAGAACGAGCCGGCCAGCACGGCGGCGATGGTGACGAGTGACACGATCGTGCTGGGTGACGGCCTGCGCATGCCCTCATTCTCTACGCTCTTCTGGGTAGAGCCGTTGAATGAGCACTAAGGACGAACTTCAGCGGGTCGAAGAGGACCTCACCCGTTTGCGGGCCGAGAACCAGGAGGTGCGCGACCAGATCAGGGACATGGGCGCGACCGACCAGGTGGAGATCTCGGCGATGATCAGCCAGGCGGACGAGCAGGTCGAGCTGATCGCCGGGCTCGAACGCCGCCGTGACCGGCTGATCGAGCGGCTGGAGGAGGAGGGCGCCCGCTGAGGGGCGCCCATGGATGAGGTCAGCGCAGCGGGGCGCCGACCTCGTGCAGGTGCCGCAGGGCCTGCCCGTACGACTCGATGAGGCCGGTCTGGAGATAGTCGACGCCGATCTCCGCGCAGTAGCTCTCCACGATGGGCTGCGCCTTGCGCAGGTTCGGGGCCGGCATGTTGGGGAACAGGTGGTGCTCGATCTGGTAGTTGAGCTGGCCGAGCGCCACGTCGGTGAACAGGTTGCCGCGCACGTTGCGGGAGGTCAGCACCTGCTTGCGGAGGAAGTCCAGCTTGTCCTCCTTGGTCAGCACCGGCATGCCCTTGTGGTTGGGCGCGAACGTGGAGCCGAGATAGACCCCGAACAGCCCCTGGTGCACCGCCAGGAACAGCAGCGCCTTGCCGAACGGCAGCACGGCGAAGACCGCGCCGAAGTAGACCACGACGTGCGTGATGAGGAGCGTCAGCTCGATGGCGGGCCGCTTGGCCGTCCCCTGGAACAGCGCCTTGAAGCTGGCGATGTGCAGGTGCCAGGCCTCCAGCGTCAGCAGCGGAAAGAACCAGAAAGCCTGATATTTCGCGATAAATCGAGGCAAGCCGGCGCTCCGCCTCGCCTGATCCTGCGACCAGACGATCACCGCGGGTGAGACGTCCGGGTCGTGGTCCTCGTGGTTGGGGTTGGCGTGGTGCTTGTTGTGCTTGGTCGTCCACCAGCCCCAGCCGAGACCGACGCCCAAATTGCCGATGATCAGGCCGGCGACGTCGCTCGGGCGGCGCGTCCTGAAGACCTGCCGGTGCCCGAGATCGTGGGCGAGAAAGCCCAGCTGAGCGAAGATCACGGCCAGTGCAGCCGCGACGAGGAGTTGCCACCAGGAGTCGCCTACCCAGACGAACAGAGCCCAGCCGCCCGCGTACACGGCGGCCATGATGCTCATCCGGATGGCGTAATAAAAGGGACGCCGGTCGAGGAGACCGGCGTCCGCTATGCGATGGGCTAGTCGGGCGAAGTCACTGCCTCGAGTGTCGATGGTGCCAGGACTGGCCACTGCTCTCCTTACCTCGCGGTGCAAGTTGCCCTAACCTTGGCGCATCCGCCGCCAAACCGGAAGCGCGTAGCTCCGGCCGGGGGAGAGGAATCCGCCACAATCGGCCATGCCCCATCATGCGGCCGTAAGCCATGATCGGCGCGCCTTTTCGCGCGGACGCGAGCCCTGATCGGCGTGTCTCCTCATGCGGGCGCGAGTTCTGATGGCGCGTGTTTCCTCACGCGGGCGCGAGCCCTGAGGCGCGTGTCTCCTCATACGGGCGCGAGCCCTGATGGCGCGTGTCTCCTCATGCGGGCGCGAGCCGTCCCAGCGCGTACTTCTCGGGCTCGGGCAGTGTCGCGCCCCGCGCCAGCGCCGCCTGGCAGACGTCGGCGCCCAGCGCCCGCACGCACCTGTCCACCAGCCCGTTGACGTGCGGATCCGCCGACTCCCTGACGCCGCGCAACCCCCGCGCGGCCCCGAGCAGCTCGGCGGCGGGCAGCGGAGCCAGGTGCTCGGCCACCCCCTCCAGCACGGCCGCCCGAACGGTCCTGTCGGAGCAGCCCGCCATCAGCTCCAGCGCCCGCCGCAGCGGCGCCGCCGGTGACTCGCTCACCCGGGCGAGCTCCACCCGCAGCAACGCCCCGAACTGCGGAGTCGTCTCGACCCCCAGCGCCATGGCCAGCCCGAGCAGCCGCGCGGCCTCACCCGGGTCGCCGCCGCGCCGCGCCAGCTCGGCCCTTGCGTGCAGCACCCGGGCGATCATGTCCTGGTCCTCGCAACGCTCGGCGGCGGCCCACGCCCGATCCAGCGCCCGCGCCGCCCCCTCCCGATCACCGGCCCGCCCCTTGAGCTGCCCCAGCCGCAGCAGGAACGTCATCGGCCCCAGCGGCGTCTCCAGCCCTGACAGCTCCGCGGCCAGCCGCTCCGGCTCCTCGCCGAGCGCCACCGCCGCGGCGAAGTCGCCCCGGTTCTCCGCCACCAGGGACAGCCAGTAGAGCGACGCCCACTGCCCCCACCGGTCGCCGGTCTCGCGGAACCCGGCCAGCGCCGGCTCCAGCAGGTCCTCCGCGCCCGCCACCGCGCCGTACTCGAACCGCGTGACTCCCGCCGCCAGCAGCGCCGCCGACCGCGTCCACACGTCGGGGTGGTCGCGCAGCCGCGCCACCGCCCGCTCCGCCAGCTCCACCGCCTCGGCGGGCGTCGTCAAACTGCCGCCCAGCAGGTACGCGTTCAGCGCCGCCGGATGGTCAGACTCGCGCACCACCCGGCTCACCCCGCCCCCGGTGAGCACCACGCAGAGCCCGTGCGCCAGCTCCCGCCCAGGCGGCGCCGCCGCGCCCACCCTGGCCAGCACCGCCGCCGCCTGCTCTGTCATCTCGCGCCACCGGCCGCGCACGATCCACGACAGCAAGCGCGGCAGGATGAGCCTGAGCGGGTCGTCGGAGCGGTGCAGCGCCGCGTCCAGGTTGTCCCGCTCGGCGTCCAGCACCGCCAGCCAGGCGAGCTGCGCCCCGGTCCGCAGGTGCGGCTCCGCCTTCTCGGCCAGCTCCGTGTAGTAGCGGGCGTGCTCGCGGCGCAGCTCCGGCAGGTCGGCGGCGGCGTACTGCCTGATGGTCTCCAGCATCGTGTAGCGGTCGCCGGACACCGCGATCAGCGACTTGTCCACCAGCGAGGAGAGCAGGTCGGGATCGCCGCCGCAGACCCGCGAGACGGCCTCGTACGTGGCGCCGCCCGAGAACACCGTGAGGCCGCGCAGCAGCTCCCGCTCACGCTCCGACAACAGGTTCCAGCTCCAGTCGAAGACCGCCCGCAACGTGCGGTGCCGCGGCTCCGACGTACGGCCGCCGCGGAACGTCAGCCGGTCGCCGAGCTGCTCGACCAGCACCGACATCGGCATCGTGCGCAGGCGCGCGGCGGCCAGCTCGATGGCCAGCGGGATGCCGTCCAGCTCGCGGCAGATCCGCTCCGCCTCCGCCCGCGTCACCACCAGGTCCGGCCTGGCCGCGGCGGCGCGGTCGGCGAACAGCTCGGCGGCGGGACCCGCCGGCAGCGGCAGCACCTGGTGCAGGCGCTCGCCCGGGATGTCCAGCGGCTCCCTGCTGGTGGCCAGCACGCGCAGGCCCGCCACCTCGGACAGCAGCCACCGCGCCACCCGCGCCGCCTGTTCGATCAGGTGCTCGCAGTTGTCCAGCACGATCAGCGGCGCGGTGCCGCGCAGCGCCGCCACCAGGTCGGTCGCCTTCAGCACGCCCTCCACGGCCGCCCGGACGCTCGCGGCCGAGGCCAGCTCCACCAGCCACACCCCGTCGCGCACGGCCAGCCCCGCCGCCGCCTCCAGCGCCAGGCGCGTCTTGCCCGCGCCGCCCGGGCCGACGAGCGTGACCAGCCTCGCCTCCGCCAGGGATCCGCGGACCCGATCGAGGTCCTCGCGGCGGCCCACGAAGCGCGTGAGCCTGGCGGGCAGGTTGCTCCTGGGTGCCGGCGGCTCAGCGTCGTCCCGCAGGGCCTCCAGGTGGGCCTGCCGCAGCTCCGGGCCCGGGTCGGTGCCCAGCTCCGTCGCCAGGGCCGTCCTGATCCGCTCGAAGAGCGCCAGCGCCTCCGCGCGCCTGCCCTGCGCGGTCAGGGCCCGTACGAGCAGCGCGTGGAACGGCTCGCGCAGCGGATACGCGGCGACCAGCCCCTCCAGCTCGGCCACCACCTCCCCGACCAGCCCTTCCCGCTCGGCCACCACCACCCCTCGCCGCTCGGCCGCCGTTTCGGAGGCGCGCCCCTCCGGGCCGGGCGCCATCTTGGAGGTGCGCCCTGTCGGGTTGGGCGCCATCTCGGAGGTGCGCCCCTCCCGCTCGGCCGCCATCCCGGCGGCGTTCCGGTCGAGATCGTCGGTGAGGCGGGTGGCCGGGGCCGTGAGCCGCAGCTCTTCGAGCCGCGCCGCGGGCCCCGCCGCGAAGGGCAGGCCGGCCGCGTCCGCCAGCGCGGGCCCGCGCCACAACGCCAGCGCCGCACGTACGTCACCCTCGCGCACCAGCCGCTCGAACGCCCACGCGTCCACCTCACCGGGCGGCACGTCGAGCAGGTAACCGGCGGGATGCGAGGAGATCAGCCCCGGCGCCTCCCTGCGCGCCCTCGACACGAGCGACTGCAGCGCCGCCATCGGATGCGCGGGCGAGTCGCCGGGCCACAGGTCGCCGATCAGGCGGTCGGCGGTCACCACCCGGCCGGGGTCGAGCGCCAGCCGCACCAGCAGCGCACGCACCCGGGCGCCGCCGATCTCGCCGCCCGCCACCCGCAGCGGCCCCAGAATCCCGACCCGCATCCACCCTCCACGACCGCGCGCCGAGTCAACAGTACGCACCCGACGCACCCGTCCCGTACGGGCTCAGAGGCCGAGCCGGTCCCGCAGCAGCTCGACGGGCAGGTGCGGCACCGTCGCCTCGCTGAACTCGGGCAGCCCCACGAGCAGCTCCTCCTCGGTCGCGTACAGCCCGGCCACGGCCGCGTACCCCCTGCTCACCCGCGGCTCGATGTTGTAGTAGCTGCCGTTGCCGTACTGGATGCGCACGCTCTCCACCGCCGGCCGCGCGCTGGCCAGACAGGCCCCCATCGGCAGCCCCAGCTCGGTCGGCGAGGTGAGCGTGTGGGCGTTGCCGGCCACGACCAGCGCGGGTTCGATGCGCGCGGCCAGCACCCGCTCCGCCATCAGCGCGTCCCGCTGCGACCAGTCACCGGTGAACATGCCCCCGTCGAACAGCGTGACGGACAGCTCGGGGATGGCCTTGAGCATCGCGAAGTGCCCCGCCGTCACGCGTCCGTCGCCGAGCCACCACAGCGGATGGTCGAGCCCCGTGCCGTCGGACAGGTAGACGTCGAGCTGTGGCTTCAGGTTCTCCGGCCATTCGAGGGCGAGGTGGGTCAGGTCGAGTGCCCGCATGAGCCCGAGGACGACCAGCGGGTTCTCCCTGACGCCGTGCACCTCGCCGAGCAGCAGCAGCCCCGTCTCCTCCAGCGAGCGTCTGGCCCGGTCGAGCGCGGTCTTCCCGACCGGCAGCTCGTAGTCGTCCGTGCGGAATTCGGCGACGGCCTCCAGCAGGCCGCTCAGCGTGTCGACGCCTGGCATGTCTCCACAGTGTTCGCCGCGGTCGCTGAGCGCAACCGTCAGGAGAACACCTTGGCCTTGGGCCACGGCCCGATCGGGACGGAGGTGCGGATCGGCGGCGGCGTGACCGTGTCCGGGTGGGACAGGCCGATCATCGTACGCAGGCCGGGATCTCCTTCCCGCAGCGGTACGCGAGCGAGATCGACGAGCTGGTGGGCCACCTGGGTGCGATCACTACTGGGTCGAGAGACGTTCGAACAGCGCCAGAGCCGCCTGCCTGACCTCCTCGGGCGAGACGCCGTCCAGGGTCTGCCTGGCGTCGTCGATGTCGCGGGTGGTGGCCAGCGTGATCGCCACGGACGAGGCGGCGGCGCGGTCGATCGATCCCGTCGGGGCGGCGTCAGCCAGTTCCTGGGCGCTCGCGGCGAGGTCGAGGTTGTCTCTCAACGGATCTCCTCGGGTGAAGACGGTTCGGCCCATTGCATCATCTGGCATCGTGCCGCATCCACCATTCGGTGAATTCCCGGCATCGCCCGTCGGGAGCGAACCGTATCACCCAGAGGTTGCTGTACGTCTTGTCCGGGTACGTCGTGACTCCCTGGATGACGCTCACGTCCTCCGTCACGCTCACCGGATGCCACTCGAAGGTGGCCTCACCAGGCTTGTCCTGCCGGCCCAGCCACTCGCGGACGATGTCGTCGCGCCCCTGCCACGGCGAGCTGTACGGCTCGGTGTAGTAGACGGCGTCCTCGGTGAACAGGGCGGCGATGTCGTCGGGATCGTTGGAGTTCCACGCGCGTACGTAGCCCTCGATCCACGGGTGTGGCTTGACCATCCGGGTCATCCTCTCAGTGGGTCGTGACCGACGGACATGAGCTCGCGCCGCGAGTCGTCGTCCGTACGGTCACCCAACGTCTCGACCAGCTCCACGACCTGACGCATCACGTCGAGATCGCTCTTGGTGAGGTCGCCCTTGCGCTTGCTCAGGACATGCAGCACGCCCCGGCCCAGCTCGTCGATGCCCAGGTCGGGGTCGGGCGGGAAACCCTCCTCGTCGGAGGCGTCGGCGAGCAGGTACGCGCGCAGCTCCTCGGAGTTCATGTTGACCGCCCGGTGGAACTCTTCCCACAGCATGTCGGTGTCAAAGCCCTCAGTCATACTCGCCCGCCTACCCGCCAGGTCTCGCGTTACGCCCCTGTGACATTCCGGCCGCAGCCCCGCACCGTCCAGGCCGTCAGCCCGCACTTTCCAGGCGGCCAGGCCACGCCGTCATGGCCGTCAGCCCGCGCTCTCGCAGGCGGTCAGGCCACGCGTCACGGCCGTCAGCCCACTCCGTCGGCGAGCTTGGCCACCGTGTCGGCGACGCGCCGCTGCCGGGTCTCGGGCTTCTTGGCGCCCTCGACGTTCAGCACGTGCCACCGCTTGCGCGAGTAGGACAGGCTCTCGAAGAACTTCTTGGCCTCGGGCGCCGCGTCGAGTGCCGCGGCCAGGTCGTCGGGCACCGTCACCTCGCGGGGTGCGGTGTCCAGTGTGACCTCCACCTCGACCTCGTCGCCCGCCGCCACGCCGCAGCCCTGCCGGTTCTCGGCGCTGAGCGGCATCATGAAACGCCCGCCCATGGTCGCCACCGTGCTGCGGTAGGCGTAACCGTTGATCGTGACGGTCACGGCGGGCCGCTTGCCGCCGCCCAGCTCGTCGACCACTTCGGCGGGCACCTCGAAGCCGGTGGCGGTCTTGCCGTTCAGCTCGATCGTGGTGCGAAATCTCATCGCGAACCCTCCCGTACCTATCCGTCGCAGCACATTCTGCTGAGGTGACGCCCGGCGCGACAGCTCAGCGGGCGAACGCGCGGAAGACCGGGCTGGTCGCCAGCAGCTCGTCGTAGGTGCCTTCCGCGGACACCCGGCCCTGGTCGAGCACCAGGATGCGGTGGGCGGTGCGGATCGTGGACAGCCGGTGCGCGATGGTCAGCAGGGCGCTCTCCCCGGCCAGGGCCGCGGTGGCGGCGGCGAGCGCGGCTTCGGCGGCGGGGTCGAGGTGGGCGGTGGGCTCGTCCATGAGGAGCAGGCGGGGGCGGGGCAGCAGGGCGCGCGCGATGGCCACGCGCTGCCGCTCGCCGCCGGACAGCAGCTCGCCGTGCTCGCCGACCGGCGAGTCCAGCCCGCCGGGCAGCCGCTCGACCACGGGACGCAGCCCGGCCAGGTCCACGACGTGCTCGACGCGGGAGTCGTCCGCGTGCGGGAGGGCGTAGACGATGTTGTCGCGCAGCGTGCCGTGCAGGAGCGGGGCGTCCTGCTCCACCACGCCGATGCGGGCCCGGCAGGCGTGCCGGCCGAGCCGGTCGGCGGGGACGCCGTCGAACAGGATGACGCCGGCGTCCGGGTCGTGGAACCGGCCGGCCAGCGCGAAGATCGTGGACTTGCCCGCGCCCGAGGCGCCGACCAGGGCGATGTGGGCGTGCTCAGGGACGCTGAAGGAGACGCCCCGCAGCACGCGGCGGCCCGGGTAGCCGAACCACACGTCGCGGAACGCCAGCGCGGGCGGCCGCCCGGCACCATCGCAGGCGCCGCCCGGATCGGGGCGGTCGCGCATGCCGCCCGCGGGCGGGCGGTCGCACCCGCCGCGTGGATCGGGCCGTTCGGGTGCGCAGGACGGCTCGGGGCGGTCGCGTTCGACGGGCAGCTCCATGATCTCGTGGACGCGTTGCAGCGCTCCCAGCGCCCGCCGCACGGTGGCGAGACCCTCGAACAGCGCGGCCACGGGCATCACGAGATAGAGCGCGTACATCAGCACGGCCACGAGATCACCCAGCGAAGTGGTCCCCGTGGCCACCCGGATGCCACCGACGAACAACATCACCAGGAACGAGCCGTTGGCCGCCAGCGCCATGACCGGATGCACGACGGCGGTGAGCTTCGCCGCCCGCACCCCGGCCGAGCAGGCCTCCCGCGCGGCGGCGCCGATGGCGGCGCTCTCCCGCTCCTCGGCCCGGCAGACCCGCACCGTGCGGATGGCGCTGAGCGCGCGGTCGAGCTCGGCGCCGACCGCCCCCACCCCCGCCTGCACCCGCTCGGACGCGGTGCGGATGCCGGAGAGCGCGGTCTCGACGAGGGCGGCGGCGATGGCGATCACGACCAGGATGAACGTGAACAGGACCGGGTCCAGCCACACCATCAGGGCGATGGCGGCGGCGGCGGTCAGCGCGCTGGTGGCGACGTCCACGGCGGTGTCGGCGACGACCTCGCGCAACTGGCCGACGTCGGCGGTGACGCGGGTGACGAGGTCGGCTCTGCGGCGGCGGGCGTACTCGGCCATCGGCAGCCGCAGCAGCCGCGAGATAAGCGCGGTGCGCAGGCGCAGCAGGAGGTGCTCCGCGGTGCGGCCCAGCACGTAACGGCTGGACGCCTCGACGGCGGCCTGCGCGGCGAACAGGGCGGCCAGCGCGGCGAGGGCCACGCCGAACGGGCGGCCGGCGCCGGCGGCGTCGATGGCGTGCTTGGCCAGCAGCGGCTGCGCCATGCCGAGCCCGGTGCCGATCAGGCTGAGCACCGCCGCCACGGCCATGGCCGGGCGGTGCGCGCCGGTGAGCCGCAGCAGATGCCTGACGCCGACCCGCTCCGGCGGCTCAGGACTCGGCACGCCGACCCGCTCCGGCTGCTCAGGACCCGGCACGCCGACCCGCTCCGGCTGCTCAGGACTCGGCACGCCGGCCCGCTCCGGCGGCTCAGGACCCGGCGCGGCGGCCGACGCCGTCATCACCAGGCGGACTCGGCGGCGGAACGGCGGCGCGGCCGTGGTCGGGCGGCGGGTCGGCGGTGCGGGGATGGCTCGGCAGCGGGGCGACGGTGCGGTGGGGGTCGAGCGGAGGGACGACGATGGTGCGGTGGTAGCTCGCGGGCGGCTCGTCGATGGGCCGGTTGCCGGCCTCGACCCAGGCGTGCGCCGCGAACGGATGCACCCGCACCCCGGCGCACCAGGTCGGCCACGAGCCGCGCAACCGGCACAGCAGCGCGGTGGCGATCGAGCGCGGCAGGCACCCTTCACCGGCGCAGGACAGGCTGACGGCCATCACCGCGTCCCTGGCGGCCTTGGCCTGCTCGGCGGTCGCGGGCGCGGCCCCGCGCCGGGCGAGTTCGAGCACGGCCCGGATCCGGGCGGGCGGCAGCCGTCCGATCAGGTGCGCGGCGCCCACGGCGGCCAGCACGGGCGGGCGGCGCCACCAGGGCAGGCGCGTGCGGGGAGCCGGGGTCATGGAAACGCTCACGGATGCCTCGTCTCGTCGATCAGGTCGGCGGCGCGCAGCAGCGCGAGGAGGGCTTCGACGTCGGCCTCGGCGGTGGGCGCGGCGCCCGGGTGGGCACGCGTCAGCTCGCGGGCCGCCTCGGCGGGGCTGTCGCCCGCCAGCAGGCTGCGCAGCACGAGCACCGCGGTGGCGTTGAGCTGGCGGTAGCGGCCGTTGCGTTCGTCGAGCAGCACGGCGGCGTCGTCGGCCTGGGTCATGGTGACGCCGGGGCGTAGCCTCATCGGTCGGGACCTTCCTGTGCGGGCCGGGTGCGGGGTGGTGGGGGCAGGGCGCGCAGCCAGTTCTCCATCGCGATGAACCGTTCGAGCTCGTCGCCTGGATCGTCGGTGGTGGGGGTGCGCAGGACGGCGCGGCGCAGCGCGGCGGGGTCGGCGAGGCCGAGTGCGGCCAGCCGGGAGTCCTCGGCCAGGGCCAGGAGCTGGTCGCGGTGGCGGCGCAGGCCGTCGAAGAAGGCGGCGGAGAACTCGCCCTTGGTGGTGCGGCTCAGGCACTGGGGCGGCACCCGGCCGGTCATGGCGGCGACGGTCAGCGGCTTGTACGCGCCGGGGCGGGCGCGGTGGTCCACGCGGATGGCCAGGCAGGCGTCGATGACCGGGGTGTCCAGGTACGGGGTGTGCATGGCGGCGCCGTACCTGGCGGTCAGCCGTTGCGCGAGACGCAGGTCGGCGGCGCTGTCGCGGATGGCGGCCAGCGTCAGGTGCTGGGCGCGGGCGCCCGCCAGCGGTTCGGCGTGGGCGGCGGCCTCGCGGAACAGGCGGGCGGCGGTCGCGGCGGCGTCGGGGTGCGTCCAGGAGGGCAGCCGGGACGGCCACTCCCAGCCCAGGTCGGGCCGGTGCGGGGGCGGGTACGGCGCGGTGAGCCGGTCGGCCTGGCGGGCCAGCCAGGACGGGTAGGAGCGGCGTTCGGCCAGCGCGGCCAGGCCGGCGGCCAGCGGCCAGCGGGACTTCGCGCGGCGCTCGCGCAGGTGCGGCCACCACGCCAGGGGGTGCTGCCCGGCCAGGTCGTGCAGGTAGCAGGGCGGCGGCAGGGTGACCTCGTCGCCGCCGTGCCCGGTCAGGTGCACGCTCGCGCCGTGCGCGGCCAGCCGGGCGGCGACGGTGAGGTCGCTCGCCACGGTGGACAGGACGCCCAGCGGCTCGTCCAGGCCGGTGATCGGCTCGGCGACGCGCGCGTACCGGTCGGGCAGCTCGCCGGGGGCGAGCACGAGGTGCTCGCCGTCCAGCAGCGCGGCGGCCTGGCGGGCCCAGCGCTCGTCGTCGTGGGCGAGGTCGCGGGCGCCGGACCGCACAGTGATCAGCCGGCCGCCGCACCCGGACCGGGTGGGCTGGGTGGCGCGTTCGCGCAGGGCGGTCTGGGCGAGGAAGCAGAGCGGGGTGGAGTCGAGCCCGCCGGACAGGTCGGCCGCGACCGTCAGCCCCTCGCGGACGCGGCAGGCGACCGCGTCGGCCAGCGCCTGGCCCAGCAGCGGCGCGCCCTGACCCAGACCGAGCTCGGGCTCGGGCGGCTGCCACCAACGCGTGGCCCGCACCGACCCGTCACGGGACAGGCGCACGGCCTGGCCGGGCTCGACCGCGTGCACGCCCGTCCACATCGAGCCGGACAGGGCCGGCGGCACGAACGTCAGCATGCGCGCCACCAGCCGGTCCCGGTTCACCTCGGCGCCGCACCAGGCGGCCAGGACGTCGGCCCGGTCGGCGGCCACCATGACGCCGCCGAGCCGGGCGTGGAAGACACGGCGCAGGCCGGCCGCGTCGCCCCGGACCCGCGGCGCGCCGTCGATCACGGTGACCAGGTGGAAGCTGCCGGGCAGCCCCGCCACCACGTCCTCGGCGGTGCCGTGGCGGGTGAGCCGGGCCGCCCGGCGTTCCAGGTCGGTGGCGGTGACCGGGCTGTGGCCGATCACCGCCACCTGGATCGGGCCGAGCGTCACGCAGACGGGCGCCGGCGCGGTGAAGACACCGATCAGGCAGGGACGGCCGGAGGGGTGGCGCAGGACCACCACGACCCCTGGCGACCGCACCAGCCCAGTCACCGCGACGTCGGCGGCGGCGCTGTCGGGCAGCACCGCGAACCAGTCATCCGCACGCATCGGCACCGATCACACCCTCAGCCGAAGTAGCGACGACGCCAGTCGCGCCGGTGGTACGGCCCGTGGCCGCGGGTGACCTCCGCGAAGTCGCCCGCCTCCTCCAGACTCGGCGGCAGGTACGGAGCCTGCTTGTCCATCACGTTCTCCTCTCTTTGTCGAGATGCGTCCGGTTGACGCACCGCCCTTCCTTCTCTAGCCCATCTAGCTGCAAAAATCGCATAGAGTAATGAATATCTAACTTTGTGTTACATTGGAGATGGTCACAGTTCGCCGTATTTCCCATCTCGTTTAGGTATGGAGGTACTCAGGGCGTACATCCGTGCCTCGGGGAGTATGGAGTCGCCTTGGCGCGGGGGACGCTGGGGCGGCTCCCAGGAGAAATGCCGCAAGGAGGGGACGGCACGTGTCACGGGCTCGGACGGGCGGTCTGCCAGCCGCGGTCCCGGCCCGCGACACGTGCCGAGCGGGTCACGAAGGCGAGGGCGCGGGCCCGGTGCTGCCACGTGGCGTGAGGATGGCGGCCTGGTCCTCGTACGGCGGCACGTCCTCGCCCGCGATCAGCGCGAGCAGCCGCTGCGCCGCGTGCGCGCCGTAGGCGGGGATGTCGCGGGTGAGCGCGGTCAGCGGCGGCCTGACCACCTGGGCGAGCGGCGAGTCGTCCCAGGCCACGATGGACAGGTCGCCGGGCACCTCCACCCGCATCTCCTGCGCCACCGACAGGCCGGCCACGGCCATGATGTCGTTGTCGTAGACGATGGCGGTGGGCCGGTCGGGCGAGCTGAGCAGCCGCCTGGTGGCCCTGGCGCCCTCCTCGCCGGTGTAGTCGGTGTGCACGATGACGTGCTCCGCCACCCCTTCGCACGCCTGCGTGAACGCCTGGTCGCGTACGGTCGTGTGCACCAGCTCGGGCAGCCCGGCCACCCGTGCGATGCGGCGGTGCCCCAGCGCCCTCAGGTAGCCGACGGTCTCGCGGACCGCCTCGCCCTCCTCCGACCAGATGGCCGACAGCGAGCCCGACTGGGAGGGGTGGCCGATGACCACGGCCGGCATGCCGAGCCGTTCGAGCTCGGCCACGCGGGAGTCGTCGTAGTGCAGGTCCACGAGGAACACGCCGTCGATGCGGCTCTCGCCCCACCAGTGGCGGTAGACCTCGCTCTCCTGCTGGTGGCTGGTGACGACCTGGAGCAGCAGCGCGTACGAGCGGTCGCCGAGCACCCCTTCGATGCCGCTGATCAGCTCCATGAAGAACGGCTCGACCCCCAGGATGCGGGCCGGGCGGCACAACGCGAGGCCCACGCAGTTGGCCCTGGCGCCGTTGAGCGCGCGGGCGGCGCTGTTGGGACGCCAGCCGATCTCGTCGGCGATGGCGATGATCCTGGCCCGGGTCGCCTCCGACACCCCCGGTTGCCCGTTGAGCGCGTAGGAGACCGCCACCTTGGACACGCCGGCCCGGCTGGCGATGTCGGCGATCGTCGGTCGCTTCACCGGACTCCCTCTCTGAACCGGATAACCCTCCACACTCTAGGACACTGGCATGGTGCCCCTGCACAGCATCCGTTAACCGCTTAAGTCGCGTGCCAGGGCCGGGAATCCTGAGTCTCGTTGGCGGCCTCTGCCACCCGCAGCGCGAACGTCGGCCGCCGGGAGCCCTCCACCGGCCCCAGGTAGGTGTGCCCGGTCAGATGGCACCACGCGGGCAGGTCCACCGGGGCGGCGGGGTCGGTGGCGATCAGGTGGATCACGGCGCCCGGCCCCGCGGCGCGTACGTGGGCCCGCAGCTCGATGAGCAACTGCACGCAGAGCTTGTCGCCGCCGTCGACTACCAGATCAGGCATGCGTATAGGAAACCACCACTCAGGCACCCGTGTGCGCGCAGGCCACTTCCGCGAAGGCGACGGCGACCCGCGACGTTCCGGTCATGCGGGCCACCATGCGCCGCTCCGGCCATGACCTCCCAAACCGGAGGCCGCGCCCGTCATGAGCGGATGCTCATGCCGGCGGTCAGAAGCGGCAGCATGACCTCGACCCGGGTGCCCGCCCCCGGCTCACCGGTCACCACGCAGATGCCGCCCAGCTCGGCCGCCCGTTCCCGCATCGAGCCCAGCCCCACGCCCGCGCGGTGCGACGCGGGCAGGCCCTTGCCGTCGTCGGCGATCAGCACGCGCAACATCGGCTCCTCCCGTTGCAGCGCGATCCGGGCGCGGGACGCCTCGGCGTGCCGGCGGATGTTGGTGAGCGCCTCCTGGACGATGCGGTAGACGGCCACCTCCACGGCGGCGGGCAGGTCCTCCAGGTCGCCTTCGACCGCCACCTCGATCTCGGTGCCGGGCGAGGACTGCCCGGCCAGGTCGCGGACGGCGCGGGCGAGGCCGAGGTCGTCGAGGGCGGGCGGGCGCAGGCCGTAGACGAGCTCGCGGATGTCGCCGGTCACGGCGCTCATGCCGGCGTGCAGCTCGCGCAGCAGCTCGTCGGCCGCCTCGGGGGAGCTCTTGAGGCTGAGCCGGGCCATGTTGATGGTCATGGCCATGGCGGAGAGGGTCTGGCCGAGGCCGTCGTGCAGGTCGCGGCGCAGGCGGCGGCGCTCCTCCTCCCTGGCGGTCAGGATGCGCTCGCGGGAGCGTTGCAGGTCTGCCGCCATGCGCACGGCGTGCGCCACGTCCGCCGCGTACGGGGTGAGCGTGGCCAGCACGCGCTCGTTGTGCGCGGCGGGGAAGCGGCGCGGCCCCGGCGGCCCGACGAGCAGGCGGCCGACCCGCGACCCGTGCCAGACCAGCGGCACCTCGCGGGGTTCCGCTCCGACGCGGCCGCTCTCCACGTAGCGGGGCTCGCCGTCGGCCACCTCGACGGCCACGCCTTCGACGGCGAGCCCGTCGCGCAGCACGCTGACCACGGAGTTCAGTGCTCTGGCCGGGTCGGCGCCGCGCACGGCCTGGGTCAGCCGCTCGGCCAGCACGCCGGGGTCGCCGACGGCGCCGTACAGGAGCCGGTCCACGGCCCGCTGCAGCGCGCGCCGCAGCGGCTGGAAGAACGCGCCGGCGAACAGCGCGGCGGCGACCCCGGCGACCTGGTGGTAGCCGGAGACGACCAGGCTCGACAGGGTGCCGACGCCGAAGTAGACGAGGCTGACGACGACGATGACGCCGGCGGCCACGATGGCCCGGCTGATCACGGTGTCGATGCCGTAGAGCCGGTAACGCATCACGGAGAACGCCACCGCGAACGGGATGGCCGCCGCCCAGGCGATGGCCGGCCACATGAACACCGGCGAGATCGCGGCGGCGATCAGGAACACGATGTATCCGGCGAACGCGAACAGCGGCCAGCCGATCTGCCGCCGTTCCGCCGGGCCGGCCCCGCGCAGCCGCGACGCCAGCGACAGCGCGGCCAGGGCCATCGCGAGGTAGATGCCCGTCCAGCCCACCGTCGCGATCGTTTCCGCGTACGGTGTCAGCGCCGGGATCCGCAGCGGGTTGGGGATGACGGAGGGGTACGGGTATCCCTGCACGCGCGGCGCCCTGAACAGGTACTGGACGGCGGCGGCGCTGATCGAGACGCAGCCCAGCCACAGGGCGGGCCGCCACCGCCTGGACGGCAGGCGCCCGTCCGGCGAGTACAGCGGCAGCACCATCGTGAGCGACAGCCCGCACACCGCCCACCCGAGCCGCAGCGGCACCCGCAACCATCCCGCCAGCGCGAGGTCGCCGCCGGCGGCGGCGTGGAACATCAGCGCGCTGGACACGTCGCTGACGGCCGCGGCCAGCCCGCCGACGCACATGAGCCAGGCCATGTTGAGCCGGGGCCGGTGGTAGATGAGGAACGCGCCGACGGCCGGGAAGGTGAAGGTGACGGCCGACTGGGGGCTGACGGTGACGTCGGGCGCCCACGCCGCGGGCAGCCGTGCCCACACCAGGTACGTCGTCACGGACAGGATCGGCGAGGCCACGGCCATGACCGACGCGACCACGAACGGGCCCGTCAGGCGTCCACGCTGATGCTCCGCGAGTTCGGCCATCGTGCTCTGTCCCCGCTCCTGTCCTGGCCCCGCGAAACGGGCGGGGCCAGGACAGAATAGGCGCTACTGGACGGTGACGGTGGTCTTCGCGGTCACAGTTGTGCCCGCAACCTGCCCGGTCACGGTGAACGTGCCCGGCTGGGCGTACCGCGAGGGATCGACGGACTCCCAGGTGACGGCCACCGAGCTGTCCTTCGACCCGTCGTTGTACGTCGCCACCACGGCCCTGGGCAGCACCGGCGCGACCCCGGCCCGGGTGGTGACGGCCTCCTCCGCGATCGAGGTGATCGTCACCGCCGAGGAGGCGCGGACGTACACGGTGGCCTGGGCGGGCTGCCGCACCCCCTCGGCCAGGCCGGTGATCGTGAAGCTGGTGCCGCCGGTCCTGACCTGCTCAGGGGTGACCTGCTGCCAGGTGACGGCGGCCTGCCCACGGGAGCCGTCGGCATAGCCGGTTTCCACGGTGGCGGGCAGCTCGGGCAGCGTGTTCACCAGAGTGGGCACGTGCACGGGGCGCACCGAGTCGGGCGGCACCTCGTACACCTTGACCTCCAGCAGGCCGACCGACGCCGCACCCGATTCGAGCTGCACGCGCAGCCGCGAGGTGGTGACGGTGTCGAAGGAGACGGTGTTGTAGGCGTCCACGGCCGCCGGGTAGGACTCGACGCCGGTGACGTCCTCGAAGGAGTCGCCGTCCCACTGCTGGATCTTCCACGAGGCGGGCACGCGCACGCCGCCGCCGTCGTCGAAGAAGTACACCTCCGCCTTGTTCACCTGGACGGGGGCGGGCCAGTCGAGCTGGACCCACTGCGTGCCCTGCTGCGGCCAGGTGCCCCAGCGCGGGTTGGCGCCGTCGTTGGAGCGCGGCGGGTCGATGTCGTCGTTGATCGCGGTGACGCGCTCCCAGGGTGAGGTGTAGGAGGCGGTGGGCGTGGCCTTGGGCGCGATGTTCACCTGCGTGGCCTGGTCGGTGGCGGTGACGTGCACGGTGGCGGCGGTGGCCCTGGCGCCGTCCGTGGCGGCCAGCTCCAGCGTGTACGCCCCCGGCGCGGAGAACGCGACCACCGTGGCCGGGCCGGTCGGCTCGGTGAAGTACGCCTCACCGGGCCCGGACACCTTGGACCACTGCATGCTCAGCGTGCCCTTGGGCAGGGCGTCGTCCTTGACCACGGCCTCGATCCTGGCCTGCCCGGGGCGGGTGAACGCGGGATCGACCACGGGCACCACCTGGGGCGGCCGGTTGGACACGCGGCCGGCGGACACGCCCGTGTGGTAGGCCTGCACCTCCTTCACGCTCGCGCCCCCTGCCAGCACCCGCAGCTTGGCGGTGGTCACGGCGGGGAAGCGGATCTCGTTCAGGTTCGCCCGGGGGTAGGGCGGGGTCCTGTCCTGTCTGGGCACGTCCTTCCAGGTGCCGCCGTCCTGGTACTGCAGGGTGTAGAGGGCGGGGTCGAGGCGGGTCTTGCGGTCGTTGTAGAAGTACAGCCGCACCGTGTCCACCTTGCGCGCCGCGCCGAGGTCCACCTCCAGCCAGTCGCCGCCGCCCCAGTAGGGCTCGTTGATGGTGAACCCGTCCACGGCTCCGGCCGCCGAGCCGTCGGAGGCGGTGGCGGACCTGACCAGGTTCTGCCGGGTGGAGCGCAGGTCCACGCCGGCCTTCTGGAACAGGTCCTCGACGCGGTCGCCGGTCAGCCTGACCTCGGTGGGGGACTTCAGCGACGGGGCCTTCTCGGCGTGCACCACGTTCCCGCCCTCGACCTTGCCGGTCTTCGGGTCCCAGGTGGCGTGCGCGAGGCCGGAGAGCGTGACCTTGCGCTTGCCGTCGATGATGATCGAGTAGCCCTCGGGCACGCCCGCGTAGTGCCGGGTGCCGTCGCCCGGCTTGTCCCAGACGATGCTCAGGTCGGCGCCGCGGTAGTCGATGCCGTTGACGGTGAAGTGGTCCCAGCCGATGTCCACCGGCCACAGCTCGACCTTGCCGTCCGAGCGCGGGCGCAGGCCCATGACGTCCTCGATGACGGTCCAGTTGCTGCTGCCCAGGATCGTGTGGTGGATCCAGGAGCGGTAGCCGATGCTCTTGGTCTGCGGGTTCCAGTTGGCCCAGAACTCGTTGGCGTCGGGGTAGCGGGTGTCGCCGCCGACGTACTGCGACCAGGCGTTCCAGTACAGGAGCTGCTTGTACTGCTCGGCCGTGATGTACGGGGTGTCGTACTGGCGCATCGCCTTGGAGAACAGCGCGAAGTTCCTGGTGGAGTTGATCTGGGAGAAGTTGTTGGTGCCGGGGTGACCTGCGGCGGCGGCCTCCGCCTTGTCCTTCTGGTTGGCCGTGTACGCCGGAAAGATCGGATATTCCGCAGGATCGGCCCACAACCTCAAGGCTTCCCGATATTTCGGGTCATCGGTGGGGACGAGGCCGGTCGCGTACGGGATGTAGTTGTTGGACTCCTTCCACGGGATCAGGTTGCCCGTCTGCAGGTCCCGGTGCTTGAACAGCTTGTTCTGCTCGTCCCACAGCAGGGTGAGGATGCCGTTGCGCACCTTGTCGGCGACCCCGCGCAGCTCCGTGGCCTTCGCGGCGTCGCCCGACAGCTCGTACGCCTGCGCCGCCGCCATCGCGTTGGCGTAGACGTAGGCCCCTTCGAGCCGCTCGTTGGCCCGGTCGTAGTAGTGGAACGACACCGCGTCGGCGTCGTTGCCGGTCATGGCCTCCCAGTCGTACTCGATGACGCCGTTGTCGTTGGAGTCGTAGGCGTCGAGCTGCCCGTACACGTCCTTCTCGGCGTACCTGGCGAGGTTGCGCAGGATCGACGGCTGCCCGCCGTGGATCTGGTAGCTCTCCAGTGCGGCGGCCGAGATGTACTGGGTGTAGCTGTTCGACCAGTTCTCCGGGTCGCCGGGGTTGTCGGTGTACTTCGAGTTGCGCGACACCTCGCCCGCCGACACCCACGGCCCGTAGGAGTAGACCGGGTCCCGCAGGTACTTCAGGTCCTGCACGAACATCGGCACGGTCAGCACGATCGCGTTGTTGTAGCCCAGCGCCCCCTCCACCGACGTGGGGAACTGGTAGTCGTTGCCCGGGATGTCGGCGTCGAGGAAGTTGAAGCGCATCAGCCACCAGCGGTAGTAGACGAACTTCTTGATGTTCTCGTCGGGCACGTCGATGTAGGGCAGGTTCTCCGCCCACCAGGCGTTGTAGTCCTGGAGCTGGCGGCGCAGCGCCTGTTCGGGCGAGCGGCCCTTGTAGCCGTCGTACTCGGCGCGCGACCTGGGCAGCTCCTGGGTGACGAAGCCCATCTGCACCTTGGTGCGGACGGTCTTGCCCGGCTCGACGGTCAGCGAGCCCTTCAGCGTGCCGTCCGACGCCTTCAGGCCGTCGCCGCTGAGCCTGGGGAAGATCGTGGTCAGCTTGTTCCTGGCCCAGACCGCGCCGGTCAGCTCCCGGTCGCCGTCGGCGTTCCTGGCGTAGGGGGAGGTGACGGTGACGGGCACCGAGCGGGCCTCCGTGCCCGTGTTGGTGATCTCCAGGGTGGTCACGGCCACGTTCTCGTGGGTGATGAACTTCTTGACCCCGACGGCGAGCCCGTCGCCCGCGTACTGCCCGGTCCAATGGCTGGGCATCTGCAGGCGCTTGGAGACGTCCTCGGTGAGCGGGGCGCCGAGCGAGATCTCGTACGCGTCGCGGTTGTCGATGCTCTCCCAGTACGCCACGTACCCGCCGAAGCCGAGCACCGACGGGTCGTGCTCCTTCATGAACAGCGCACGCCCGCGCGTCATCAGCCACGGCCCCGCCGGGTCGTCACCGGGGCGGGCGAGCATGCGGTCGATCCAGTACGAGTCGCCGCCCTTCTCCTTCTGGTAGATCTCCGCCATCATCCTGCGCGGGTGGTAGCCCACGGGCTCGGCCGGCACCGGGTCGTCACCTGTGAAGACCGGCATGCCGAGTGCGTCGTCCGCGTGGGACGGCGTCACGCCCAGCGAGGCTGTGAGCGCTAACACGGCTAAGCAGACCAGGGGTTTGCGCACGTCCATCTCCTAGATCGTCGGAAGCCAGACCCGCATGGTCGCGGGACCCCGGTTGCCCCACCGGTGGTAGGGCACCAGCCGGAGCCGCACGTCCGCGCCCTGCTTGGCGTCGGACGCCGCCCCGTACGGCCAGGCGCCGTCGCCGCCGGAGCTGACCTTCGCCCCCACCTCCAGCTCCACCACGCCGTCCGTCTCGTGCTCCTCCGGCGGATCGACGCGCGCCGTCACGGCGGCGAGCGGCGGCTCGTCGGCCACCGACTCCGCGCAGTAGACGAGCGGCCCCCGCTCCACGGCCGCGCTGCCCCGTAGCGCGTCGATCCGCCGGTCGGGGAGGGTCCACCTGGGCCGCATCGGCAGTTCGAGGCGGATCTCGTCACCGGCCCGCCACGGCCCCTCGACGTAGGCGTAGCCGGGGCCGACGGGCCGGATGACCGGGCCTTCAGGCAGCGGCGCGTCCTGGGAGGAGACCGGGACGTGCGCGAGCGTGGCGTCCGTGGCCCAGGCGGGCACCCGCAGCCCGACGCGGCCCTCGCCGTCCTCCAGCACCCGCACGCTCACCGAGCCCTGCCACGGGTAACCGGTCTCCACCCGCAGCGCCAGCCGCCCGGACCTGATCTCCGCCGGGGTGAGGTGGTGGATCAGCACCTCGCCGTCCTTCGCGGCGGCCACGTACGCGGGCAGCGACGCCAGCGTCCTGGCGATGTTGTTCGGGCAGCACGACACGTCGAACCACGGCGAGCGCAGCCCGCCCTCGGCCGCGTGGTTGACCCCGTCGAGCGGCGTCGCGGGCACCCGCACCTGCAGCGGGTTGACGTAGAAGAACGACGCGCCGTCCAGCGCCACGCCCGTGGCGAGCATGTTGTACATGGTCCGCTCGGCCAGGTCGGCGTAGCGGGCGTCGCCGGTGGCCAGCAGCAGCCGGTGCGCCAGCATGATGGAGGCGATGCTCCCGCAGGTCTCGTTGTAGGCGCGGTCCGGCGGCAGCTCGTAGTCCTCGCCGTACGACTCGTCGGCATGCCTCGAGCCCATGCCGCCGGTCAGGTGCGTACGCCGGGCGACCGTCCGCTCCCACTGCGACTCGACCGCCTTGAGCAGCTCCTCATCGCCCGTCTCGACCGCCACGTCCACCACGCCGGAGGCCAGGTAGAGCGCCCGCACGACGTGCCCGCGGAACACCTGCGCCTGCCTGACGGGCAGGTCGTCCTGGTAGTAGGCGCGGCCGAACGGGATGTCGGCCAGCGCCGGCAGGCCGCGGCGCTCGACGAAGCGGCGGGCCATCTCCAGGTACCGCTCGGCGCCGGTGGCCCGGTACAGCTCGACCAGCGCCATCTCGATCACGGGGTGGCCGCAGGTCTCGTCGCCGTCCATGAAGCGGCGGCACACGTGGTCGGCGGCCCTGGTGACGACCTCGGTGAGCTGGTCCTCGCCGTGCATGCGCAGCCGCGCCACCCCGGCCTGGATGAGGTGGCCGTAGCAGTAGAGCTCGTGCCCCCACTCGAAGTCGGTGTAGCGGCTGCCCGTCCAGCGGGTGTTGAGGTAGCCGTCGCCCTCCTGCGCCTGCGCCACGATCTCGGCCAGCGCGGGCAGCCCCGGGTGGTCGGCCCAGGCCATGGCCTCCAGCAGCTTGTAGATCTCCGAGTCGCTGAACTCCCGTCCCCTGCGGGGCCGCTCGCCCCTGAAGTTGCCGATCCAGCCTTCGCGCTCCTCCCACTCCTGGCAGTGGGCGATCGTCACGTCGTTGTTGAGCGCGATCCGGTCGCCCCAGAAGCCGGGCAGCACGCGTACGGAGTCGAGGCCGAGGGGGGACAGGACGCCCGATGAGGGCAGGACGGGATTAGCCACGCAGAGCTCCTGACATGAATCCGCGCACGTAGTGGCGCTGCAGAACGATGAAGAGGATGAGACAGGGGATGGCCATGACCATGACTCCGGCCTGGAGCATGCCGTAGTCGATGGCGCCGAACGTGTGCTGCGTCATGCTGACCACGGCCACCGGCAGCGTGAAGGACGATCCGTCGTTGAGCAGGATGAGGGGCGCGAAGAAGTCGTTCCACGAGGCCAGGAACGCGAACAGGCCGACCGTGATCAGCGCGGGCCGCACGGCGCGCAGCAGGATCCTGGAGAAGGCCCGGAACGTGCCACAGCCGTCCACCAGCGCGGCCTCCTCCAGCTCGCGCGGCACCGCCTCGAACGCGTTGCGCATCATGAACAGCGCGAACGGGAGCTGGAACATCACGAACACCAGCGACAGTCCGACCAGCGAGTTCTGCAGGCCGAGGTAGCCGAGCAGCACGTAGAGCGGGATCAGGATCGTCGCGTACGGCACCATGAGGATCGCCAGCGTGGCCAGGAACAGCAGGTTCTTGCCGGGGAAGTCGAAGCGGGCGAAGCCGTAGCCGCCGAGCGCCGAGACGACGAGCGTGCCGCCCACGGTCATCGCCGACACCAGCACGCTGTTGGTGGCGTAGGTGTCGATGCCCTCGCCGAAGCGGGCCATCTCCAGGTAGTTCGACGGCTCCTCCAGCGAGGCGTAGCCGCTCCACACCAGCGGGAACAGGAACAGCACCGCCAGGGCCGACAGGGTGAGGTAACGGCTCAACGGAGCCTCCGCATCATCAGCGTGTTGAGCCCGACCAGGGCCACCAGCAGGACGACCGACAGGGCCGCCGCGCCGCCGAGGTCGAAGCGGAAGAACGCGTCCCGGTAGACGACCATGACCATGGAGACCGTGCTGTTGTCCGGGCCGCCGTTGGTGAAGACGAAGAACTGGTCGAAGGCTAGCAGCGAGCCCGTGACGCTGAGGATCAGCATCAGCGCCAGCGTGGGGCGCAGCAGCGGGAGCGTGATCTTGGTGAAGATCTGCCAGCGGTTCGCGCCGTCGCTCCTGGCGGCCTCGTACACCTCGGCCGGGATCGCTTGCAGGCCGGTCAGCAGGATGAGCATGTTGAACCCGGCGAAGCGCCAGATCACCAGCGTGATCGTGGAGAACAGCGCCATGTTCGGGGTGCCGATCCACTTGACCGGCTCGCCGGTGACGCCCAGGGCGCGCAGCATCGGGTCGATCGGGCCGAAGTCGTTGTTCAGCATCCCGTAGAACAGCAGGCCCGCCGCCGCGAAGCCGACCGCGCCGGGCAGGAAGAACGCGGTCCTGAAGAACGCGATGCCGGGCCTGCGCTCCTGCACCAGCAGCGCCAGGCCCAGCGCCACGCCCGACAGCAGGACGGTGGTGATGGCCGTGTACTTCAGCGTGAAGAAGACCGCGTCGACGAAGAGCGGATTGTCGGCGATCTTGAGGTAGTTGGCCGGCGCGTTGAAGGTGGCCTGGCCGAGCAGCGGCCAGCGGTTCAGCGACATCCACACGACCAGCACCAGCGGGGCGATGAACAGCACGCCCACGATGACGGCCGTCGGCGCCGCGTACAGCCAGCCCTGCACCTTCCTGCTGCGCCACCGGGCGGACGGCGCCGAGTGCGCCGCCCGCCTCGTCCGTGGGGCCGTCAGAGTCATTGCTGCAGCGACTTCGTGACTTCGGCGTTGAGCTGGGTGATCTTCGAGGCGTCACCGAAGACGGCCTCGCGGGCCAGCCGCAGCCAGGGGCCCTGCGGGTCGTTGTAGGTCTGGCCGAAGCGCAGCGCGAACGGCGTCTCGCCCTTGGCCACCAGCGAGTTGATCAGCACCACGCGGGGGTCCTCGGCCGAGTACTTGTTGCTGGCCAGGTCCGTGCGCGCGAGCACGTCCTTGTTCTTGGCCATCACCTCGACCTGCGCCTGGTCGGAGACCGTCCAGTTGATGAACTCCCAGGCCGCGTCGGCGTTCTTGGAGGTCGAGGAGATGCCGAGCGAGTCGCCGCCCACGAACGTGGACTCGCCGCCGTCGGGCCCCGCGATCGGGGTGACGCCGATCTTCATCTCCTTCGGCATCAGGCCGAGCGTGGTGGACGGCATCGGCATGACGCCGATCTCACCCTTGGGGAAGAACCCGGTCCAGGTGGGGCCCTGCTCCTCCTTGGCCGTCGGCCCGGTGACCTTCTTCTCGTACAGGTCGCGCCAGATCTTGAACACGTCGGTCATGGGCGGCTGGTCGTTCAGCGAGGTCGTGCCCTCGGCGTTCATGACCTGGGCGCCGGCGGCCCAGACGGACGGCCAGAAGGTGAAGACGTAGCAGCCGCCGCAGTTGCCGCCGAAGAAGGTGCCGTGGATCTTGCCGTCCTTGCCCAGCTTCTCCTGGACGGTGGTGGCCTGCTCGGCGAACTCCTTGAGCGTCTTGGGGCCCTTCTCGGGGTCGAGCCCGGCCTGCTCGTACAGGTCCTTGTTCCAGAACCAGACCGACAGGTCCAGGGTGTGGGGGAGCGTGTACTGCCGGTTGTCGAGCGTGCCGAGCCTCATGTGCGAGGGGGCGAGCTTGTCCTTGTACGGCAGGGCGGCGATCCTGTCCGTGATGTCCATGAACAGGCCCTGGGAGGTGTAGTTCGGGACGAAGATGACGTCCGCCGCGAACACGTCGGGGAGCTGCTTGGCGCCGGCCGCGGCGGCGATGCGGGGCTGGTAGTTGTCCGTGGGGATGACGGTGAGCTTCACCTGGTTCTTGTGGGTCTTGTTGTACTCGGCGACCAGGCGCTCGCTCTGCGTCTGTGTCGCCGCGCGGGTCCACATGGTGATGGTCACGGGACCGTCCGCCGCCTGTGTCCCGCCGCCGCCACCGCCGCCACTGCCGCAGGCCGCTGCTGTGAGCGCTAACACACCGAGGAGGGAGATCCCGGCCAGCCTTCGTCTCATGATGTGCTCCTGGACTTAAAGGTTTTCGGAAACGTAGAAGAAACATGAGCCCATGTCAATGGGTGCTAAGGTGCTAAGCGGTTCACAATTCACCGAAAAGGGTTTCGACGTATGGCGGGTAAGCGGGCGACCATCAACGACGTGGCCTCGCTGGCGGGGGTATCGATCGCCACGGCCTCCAAGGCGCTCAACGGGCGCCAGGACGTGCGGGCGGCCACGCGCGAACGCGTGCTCGCCGCCGCGGCGGAGCTCTCCTTCCAGCCGAACGCCCTGGCCAGGGGGCTGCTCTCGGGGCAGACGAGGACGGTGGGCCTGCTGACCTCCGACAGCGTCGGCCGCTTCGGCATCCCCGTGCTCCTGGGGGCCGAGGACGCGTTCGGCGCCGGGGAGATGGCGGTCCTGCTGTGCGACGCGCGCGGCGACGCCATCAGGGAGCAGCACCACCTGCGCGCCCTGCTGTCGCGGCGGGTGGACGGGCTGATCGTGGTGGGGGAGAGCACGAACCCGCGCCCGTCCGTGAGCAAGGACCTGCCAGTGCCCGTCGTCTACGCCTACGGGCCCTCCGAGGACCCCGCCGACGTCTCGTTCGTGCCCGACGACGTGGGCGCGGCGGCGATGGCCGTCAACCACCTGCTCGCCCTCGGACGCCGGCGCATCGCGCACGTCACCGGGCCCGCGCACTACAAGGCGGCGCGCGACCGCGAGGAGGGGCTGCGGCGGGCGCTCGCCGAGGCCGGCGTCCAGCAGGCCGGGCAGACCCTGTCGGGGGTGTGGTCGCAGCGGTGGGGGCGGCACGCGGCCGAGATGCTGCTGATGGCCGAGCCGGAGATCGACGCCGTGTTCTGCGGCAGCGACCAGATCGCGGCCGGGTTCGTGGAGGCCGTGCGCGAGCGGGGGCGGCGGGTGCCCGACGACCTCGCGGTGGTCGGCTACGACAACTGGGAGGTGCTCTCCACCGAGACGCGGCCCGCGCTGACCACCGTGGACATGAACCTGGAGGTGCTGGGGCGGACGGCGGCGCAGCACCTGTTCGCCGCGATCGACGGCAAGGCGACTCCCGGGGTGCACACGCTGCCGTGCCAGCTCGTCATCCGCGACTCCACCTCGCCGCCCGGGGTGTCCTAACCTCCGGGTAACCACGCACTTCGAAGTGCGTTCTTGCTGGTTGTCCCGCGTCCGGTGAACAGTGGTGCGCATGAACGATGTGAGCATTCTTGGACTGGGAGCCATGGGGCGCGCTCTGGCGGGCGCGCTCATCCACGCCGGCCGCGAGGTGACGGTCTGGAACCGCACGCCGGGCAGGGCGAGCGGGCTCGGCGCGCGGGAGGCGTCGAGCGTCGAAGAGGCGATCGAGGCGGGCGGCCTCACCGTGGTGTGCCTGCTGGACGACGCCAGCGTCCGCGAGACGCTCGCCCCGGTGGCGCGGGAACTGGCCGGCGCCGACCTCGTCAACCTGACCAGCGGCTCCGCGCGGCAGGCGCGCGAGCTGGCCGGATGGCTGGAAGGGCACGGGGCGCGGCCGCTCGCCGGCGGCATCATGGCGGTGCCCCCGACCGTGGGGACGGACGGCGCGTTCATCCTCTACAGCGGTGAGCGCGACCTGTTCGACCGGGCCGCCCCCGTGCTGGCGCCCCTCGGCCGTCCGCACTGGGTGGGCGCGGACCCCGGGTTCGCGGCGCTGTACGACATGGCGGCGCTGAGCGGCATGTACGGCATGAGCGCCGGCGCCGACCACGCCGTGACCCTGGTGCAGGCGGAGGGCGGCGACGTGGAGACGTTCAGGCGCGAGGTGCTCCAGCCGTGGATGGAGCAGATGCTCCCCTTCATGGTGGCCGGCGCCGACGTGAGCGAGACCGTGCCCGAGGAGTACAACCCCGCGATGCAGGCGGCCGGCCTGCGGACCATGCTCGCCGCCTCCGACGAGGCCGGCGTGCCCGCGGACCTCGCCGGTCACCTGCGCGCCTCACTGTGGCGGATGCGCCGCGCCGCCGCCTGACTATCATGGGCCGGTGCGTAACCCGCCCTACATCTGCGCTCTGGACGCCGCCATGGACGTCGTGGACGGCAAGTGGAAGGCGCTGATCCTGTGGGCGCTGGACGAGCGGCTGCGCCGGTTCGGCGAGCTGCGCCGCAGCCTGCCCGGCATCAGCGAGAAGGTGCTGACCCAGCAGTTGCGCGAGCTGGAGGCCGACGGGATCGTCCGGCGGACCGTGTTCGAGCAGACGCCGCCCAGGGTCGAGTACGAGCTGACGGACGCCGGCGTGGCGCTCTACGCGGCGCTCGGCGCCCTGGGGGAATGGGGCGCCCGCCGCATGCGGGAGCTGGATCTCGTTCCCACCCACGGCGAGGAGTGAAGCGGCGGGCCGCCCCCATGGCAGTGGGGGCGGCCCGCGGAGGTCTTGTCAGGAGGCGGCGCAGGTGTAGGAGCTGACCGTGGCGGTGTTCCCGCCGGGCCGGTTCACCTGGAAGCCGAAGCTGGTGTTGCCCCCTGCTGCCACGTTGCCGTTGTAACCGGCGTTCTTGGCGGTGACCGTCTGCCCGCTGGTCGTCACCGTGGCGTTCCACGAGCCGGCCAGGGTGTGCCCGGCGGGCAGGGTGAAGGTGACGGTCCAGCCGGTGATGGCCGACGTGCCGGTGTTGGTGACCGTGACGGGCTGGACGACGTACCCGCCGCCCCACTGGCTCTGCACGGTGCCCGCGGCGGTGCAGCCGCCGCCGGTGCCGCCGCCCGACGTGGTGGTGAAGGTCGTGGTGGCCGAGGCGGTGGACTGGTTGCTCGCCCCGTCACGGGCCCGCACGTACACCTGGTACTGCGTGGACGGCGTCAGCCCTGTCAGGGTGATGGAGTTGGTGGTGGACGAGCCGAGCAGCGGGTCGGTGGCGCCCTGCTCCCGGTAGACGTCGTACCCGGCTAACCCCGAGCCGCCCGCGTCGGTCGAGGCCGTCCAGGTCAGGTTGGCGCCGTTGGCGGTGACGCCGGAGGCCGACGGGGTGCCGGGCGCGGTCGGGGCGGTGGTGTCGGTGCCGCCGCCGCTGAAGAAGGTGGCCTCGCGGGAGGTCGCGGTGATGCCGTTGGCGCCGTTGAAGATGCGCTGGCCCCAGGACGTGAGCGCGGCCGGGTTGAAGCCGGTGACCATGTCGAGGTACTCGACGCCGCCGCCGTTGCCGCTCCACGACCAGCCGATGTAGCCGATGCCGCGCGACACCGCCTGCGCCATGATCGTGTCCTCGTCGGGGTTGCCGTCGGAGTGGTTGTGCCCGAACTCGCCGATCACCAGCGGCAGGCCGGCGGTCTGGAACGCGTCCAGGTAGGCGGTGATCTCGGCGGCCGTGTCGAAGACGCCGTACATGTGGATGGAGAACACCGTGTTCTTCTGCGTGTCGGCGTTCGCCACGGTCTGGGCGGTGTTGCGCATGGTGAACTGCCAGTCCTGGCCCCAGTTGGGCGCGTCCACCATCAGCATGTGCTGGAAGCCGAGGCCGCGCATCCGGGTGATCGCGCTGGTGGTGGCGGCGGTCCAGGCGGAGACGCTGTTGTTGCCGTACGGCTCGTTGCCGATGTTGACGATGATGAAGTCCTCGGTGCCGGTGAGGGCGCTGCGGACACTGCTCCAGTAGTCGACCGCCTGGTCGAGCGTGTACGCGCCGCTCTGCTCGCCGTACCCGGTGGTGTCATGGTTTTCGAGCACGCATATTAACCGGTTCTGCCTGCACAGGGAGACGACGTTGGCCACGTCGGAGGCGCTGTTCGGGGTCCATCGGCCGCCGCTGAGCACCACGCGCACGGTGTTGGCGCGCAGCGCCTTGATGTTGGCGAAGGAACTGGTCTGGTTCGTGTACCAGGTGTGCGCGTGGCTGACGCCGCGCATGACGAACGCGTTCCCGTTGGCCTCCAGGATCCTGGTGCCGCTGACCCGGAGCCCGACCGCGGCGTGCGCGGGAGCCGGGGCGATCAGCATCGAGACGAGCAGCGACAGGAGCGCCGCCGCCGCGAGCCCGAGTCGTTTGGTCATGGGGGGTGCCCTCCTGTTAACCGGTTAGGTCCGGCGCACATGGTCCTGCGGAAACCGTCCCGATGTACAGCGACACGAACGCGATCGCGGAAGAATGCCTGGAGAGAGGTGAAACTTTCACTCTTCCCTGAGGGTGGGCAGCCCGGCGGCCAGGGCCGAGAGCGCCCGGACGAGCGTGGGCAGCAGCACCGGGCACGCGGCGGCCAGCTCCGGGTCCTCGGCGTAGACCTGGGCGAGCGCGGGCGGCGGGTTGGCGGCCGGATAGAGCATTCCGGCCAGCCCGCTGCAGGCTGCCGCCAGCTCACCGCCCTCGCGCTCGGTCAGGTCGGTCGCCCCGGCCATGGCGGCGCCCATCTCGGCGATCCGGGCGTGCACCGCGTGCTTGAACGCGCGTGCGGCGGGGACCGACACGTTGTGTTCGAGACTGGTGGAGGCGTGGCTGAGTAGGTCGCAGAAGAGCGGCCGCTCGACGATCGTCTCGACCAGCGCGGTCACGGCGTTCGTCGTGCCGCTGGTGGTGCGCAGCCGTTCGGCGACGGCCTCCGCCCACTGGCGCCACTCGTCGGCGAGCAGCTCCAGGTAGATCTCCTCGCGGGTGCCGAAGTAACGCACGATGTTGGACTTGGCCAGCCCCACGGCCTCGGCGACCGCGCCCAGGCTCACGTTGCGCACCCCGGAGGTGCGGGCGAGCTCGCGGGCGGCGGCGAGGATGGCCTCGCGCCGCTGCTGCTTGTGCTCGGGCCGCCTGGCCCGGAGGAATGCCGACCGCGTCATGTCGCCATCAGCATACTGGCGCCGATTTAAAAGAACACCGTTCACTTGTTAAGGGAACGCTGTTCTGTTAGCGTCCGGACCACAAGACGGGAGGAAGCGCGTGACCGAGATACGGATGAAAGTGAACGGCTCCGTCGAGTCCCTCGACGTCGAGCCGTGGGTGAGCCTGCTCGACGCGCTGCGCGAGCGGCTCGGGCTGACCGGCCCCAAGAAAGGCTGCGACCAGGGCGCCTGCGGGGCCTGCACGGTGCTCGCCGACGGCGTGCGGATCAACGCGTGCCTCGCCCTGGCCGTCCAGTACGACGGCAGGGAGATCACCACCATCGAGGGCGTGGCGCATCCGCTGCAGGAGGCGTTCGTGCGCAACGACGGCCTCCAGTGCGGCTACTGCACCCCCGGCCAGATCTGCTCGGCGATCGGCATGCTCGCCGAGTACGAGGCGGGCATGCCCAGCGCCGTGACCGGGTCGCAAGGGCTCGACGAATCTGAGATCAGGGAGCGCATGAGCGGCAACCTGTGCCGGTGCGGCGCCTACAACGGCATCGTGGACGCGATCAAGGAGGCCTCCCGATGAGGCCGTTCGCCTATGTCAAAGCCGCGGATGTCGACTCCGCCGTGCGCGCGGCCAGCGAGCCCGGCGCCAGGTTCCTCGGTGGCGGCACCAACCTGGTGGACCTCATGCGCGAGGGCATCGAGCGCCCCGACACCGTCGTGGACGTGACGGGCCTGCCCTTCGACACCGTGGACGACCTGCCCGACGGCGGCCTGCGCGTCGGCGCGCTCGTCCGCAACAGCGTCCTGGCCGCCGACCCCCGGGTGCGCGCCCGCTACCCGATGGTGTCGCAGGCGCTGCTGTCCGGCGCCTCCGGCCAGCTCCGCAACATGGCCACCGTGGGCGGCAACCTGCTGCAGCGCACCCGCTGCCCGTACTTCTACGACCACGCCTCCGCCTGCAACAAGCGCTCGCCCGGCGCCGGCTGCGACGCCCTCGACGGGTTCAACCGCAGCACCGCGATCCTGGGCGTCAGCGCGAGCTGCGTGGCCGCCCACCCGTCCGACCTGTGCGTGGCGCTGGCCGCCCTCGACGCGGTCGTCGAGGTACGCGGCCTGGACGGCACCCGCCGCGTCCCCCTGGCCGACTTCCACCGCCTGCCCGGCGACACCCCGGACGTCGAGACCACCCTCGCCCCCGGCGAGCTGGTCACGGCCGTCGAGCTGCCGCCCGTCCCGGTCGCCGCCAACTCCCGCTACCGCAAGGTCCGCGACCGCGCCTCCTACGCGTTCGCCCTGGTCTCGGTGGCGGCGGCGCTGGAGGTGCGCGACGGCGCCGTCACCGAGGTGCGGCTGGCGCTCGGCGGCGTCGCGCCCAAGCCGTGGCGGGCCACGCGGGCCGAGCGCCTGCTGACCGGCGGCCCCGCCGACGAGGACGCCTTCCGCCGCGCCGCCCAGGCGGAGCTGGCGGAGGCGACCACCAGGGAGGGCAACGCCTTCAAGGCCCCGCTCGCCGTGGCCACCATCACCGCCGCGCTGCGCGAACTGAGCACGGGAGGGACGGGCCGATGAGCATCAAGTACGCCGAGACCGAGCAGGCCACGGGCACCACCAAGTACGTCGGGCAGGCGGTGGACCGGGTCGACGGACCCGCCAAGACGACCGGCGAGGCCCGCTTCGCCGCCGAGTACCCGTACCCCGGCCTGGCCTACGCCGCGATCGTGCACGCCACGATCCCCCGGGGCCGCCTCACCGCCGTCGACACGGCCGAGGCGCGGGCGGTGCGCGGCGTCATCGACGTGCTCACCCACGAGAACACCCGGCCCATGAAGCCTGCTCCCAAGGTGAGCTTCCTCGACCTCAGCACGCTCGTCGCCGGCACGTCGGTCAACTACCTGGCCACCGACGAGGTGCTCTGGAACGGCCAGCCCATCGCCGTCGTGGTCGCCGAGACCCCGGAGACGGCCCGGTACGCGGCGTCGCTGGTGCGCCCGGCGTACCAGGAGCTGCCCGCCGCCGTGGACCTGGCGGCCGAGCAGGGCAACGCCGTCCCCCAGAAGGGCAACCTGATCAGCGAGGCCGAGGCGGACAAGGGCGACGCACCCGCCGCGCTGGCCGCCGCGCCGCACTCGGTGGACCTGACGTTCACCACTCCGCCGCACAACCACAACGCGATCGAGCCGCACGCCACCACCGCCGTCTGGGACGGCGACAAGCTGACCGTGCACGAGGCCACGCAGAACATCACCTGGACGCGCAAGCACCTGGCCCAGCGGTTCGAGGTGCCGGAGAAGAACGTCAGGGTGCTGTCCCCGTTCGTCGGGGGCGGGTTCGGCGGCAAGGGCTCGGTCTGGGCCGGCACGCTGCTCGCCGTGCTCGCCGCCCGGGCGACGGGCCGGCCGGTGCGGCTCTCGCTCACCCGCGAGGGCGTCTACCACACGGTGGGCGGGCGCACGGGCAGCATCCAGCGGGTCGCGCTGGGCGCCGGCGCGGACGGGAAACTGTCCGCGATCATCCACACCAGCGTGTCCAGGACGGGACGCAGCGGCGGGAACGGCGAGCCGTGCACCGCCGGCACCCGGCACCTGTACGCCGCGCCCAACATCCACCTGCGGCAGAGCACCGTGCAGCTCGACCTGCTGGCCAACACGTTCATGCGCGCGCCGGGCGAGTCCATCGGCACCTTCGCCCTGGAGTCGGCGATGGACGAGCTGTCCTTCGAGCTGGGCCTGGACCCGGTCGAGCTGCGCCTGATCAACGAGCCCGACCGCGACCCGGTGGGCGGGCAGCGGCTGGCGCACCGCAGGCTGCGGGAGGCGTACGCGCTGGGGGCCGAGCGGTTCGGCTGGCGCGAGCGCGACCCCAGGCCCGGCTCCATGCGGGACGGCCGGTGGCTGGTCGGCATGGGGGTGGCCGCCGCCTACCACCCGTCGATGCGGATGCCCGCGAACGTCACGCTGCGGCTGGGCGCGGACGGCACGGTCGTGGTGCGCTCCGGCTTGCAGGAGATGGGCATGGGCACGGCGACGGTGCTGGGGCAGATGGCCGCCGACGAGCTGGGGGTGCCGCTGGCGTCCGTACGCGTCGAGTACGGCGACTCCGACCTGCCGGTCGCGCCCGGCGCGGGCGGCTCGATGCAGACCGCGAGCGCGGCGGCGGGCGTGCAGGACGCCGCCGCCAAGCTCAAGCGCACCCTGCTCGGCCTGGTGCGCCGCGCACCCGGCTCACCCCTGCGCGGCCGCAAGCCGGACGAGGTGCAGGCCCGCGACGGCGGCCTGTACGCCGGGGCCGCCGGTCAGACGTACGCGGAGATCCTGAGTGCGGCCGGCCGCGACCACGTGGAGGTGGAGAGCAAGGCGGGCATGCTGGGCTTCATGGTGCGGACCCTGCGTGAGCGCAGAAGCCTGGTGCGGGCGGCGACCGGCGCGCAGTTCTGCGAGGTGCGCGTCGATCCCGACACCATGGAGGTACGCGTCTCGCGCTGGACGGGCGTCTTCGACGTCGGCACCGTGATCAACGCCAGGACGGCGGCGAGCCAGCTCCGGGGCGGCATCGTGATGGGCATCGGCATGGCGCTGACGGAGCAGACGCTGATCGACCGCCGCGACGGCCGGATCATGAACGCGAGCCTGTCGGAATACCACGTGCCCGTGCACGCCGACATCCCGCGCATCGACATCCACTGCCTGGACGAGCCGGACTCCACCATGCCGATGGGGCTGCGCGGGGTCGGGGAGGTGAGCATCACCGGGGCCGCGGCGGCCGTGGCGAACGCGGTGCGGCACGCCACCGGCAAGCGCGTGCTCGACCTGCCGATCACCCTCGACAAGCTGCTGTGAACTTCACGTTCGCTGGGCTGCTGTGAGCTTCACGCTCGCCGGGCCGCTGTGAGCGCGCGGGCGGCCACCGCGGCCGCCCGCGCCGCCGCCGCTCCTCGTTCCGGGTCCACCATGGCGGTGACCGTGGCCCCGTCCACCAGCACGAGGAGCTGCTCGGCCAGCAGGTCGTCAGTCACCAGCCCGCGCAGGTAGTCACGCAACCGCCGCTTGTGCGCGCGCACCACCTCGGCCACGGCCTCCGACGTCGCGCCCAGCTCTCCGTACGCGTTGACGAACCCGCACCCGCGGAAGTCCTCCTCGGCGAACCACCGCTCCAGCCACCCGAACACGGCCCCGACCTGGTCATCGTGCTCGCGCACGTACGAGGTGAGCGAGCCCATCCACCGCTCGTCCCGCCGCTCCAGGTAGGCCACCACGAGCGCCTCCTTGGACGGGAAGCACTGGTAGAGCCGCTTGAGCGACACCCCCGACGCCGCCCTGACGTCGTCCATGCCCACGGCCCGGATGCCGCGCCGGTAGAACAGCTCACCGGCCGCCGTCAGGAGTCGTTCGGCGTGTTCCATGGCACCTCGCTTGCTCCGGAGAACGGTCGTTCTCTAGGCTATCCCGCGAGAACGACCGTTCTCCTGCCGTCCGAGGAGGCCGCCATGTCCCGCCCGCCCGTCCCGCCGTTCACCGAGGAGAGCGCCCGCATCAAGGTCCAGGCCGCCGAGGACGCCTGGAACACGTGCGACCCCGACCGGGTCGCGCTCGCGTACACGGAGGACTCGGTCTGGCGCAACCGCGGCGAGTTCCTCACCGGCCGCGACGAGATCAGGGCATTCCTGCGCCGCAAGTGGGACAGGGAGCTGGACTACGCGCTGCGCAAGGAGCTGTGGGCGGTGCTCGGCGACCGCATCGCGGTCCGCTTCCAGTACGAGTCCCGCGACGCCTCCGGGCAGTGGTGGCGCAGCTACGGCAACGAGCAGTGGGAGTTCGACGCGGACGGGCTGATGCGGCGCAGGGAGGCCAGCATCAACGACGTGCGCATCGAGGAGTCGCAGCGGCGCGTCTTCGGGCCGCGCGGCGACGACGAACGCGGCGTGGACGTACTGCCGGTCAGGTGAGGTAACGCAGCCACAGGTACGGGGTGCACAGGGCGACGGTCACCAGGGTGACGACCAGCCCGTACTTCGTGAACTCCCAGAAACTGATCGGGGTGCCGTTGCGGGCGGCGATGCCGACCACCACCACGTTGGCCGCCGCCCCCACCGCCGTCGCGTTGCCGCCCAGGTCGGCCCCCAGCGCCAGGGCCCACCAGAGCACCTGCGCGTGCTCGTTGCCGCCGTTCGCCTGCACGAGGTCGGCGACGATCGGGCTCATCGTGGCCACGTACGGAATGTTGTCGATCACCGCGGACAGGCCGGCCGAGGCCCACAGCAGCACCATCGTGGTCAGCCCGAGCTGACCCTGCGTCACCGAGGCCGCCGCGTCGGAGATCCGCTCGATCACGCCGGTCTCCACCAGCGACCCCACCATCACGAACAGCCCGGCGAAGAACACCAGCGTCGGCCACTCGACCTCGCGGATGGCGTCCTCGGTGGTCACCCTCGTGGCCGCCACCAGCACCCCGGCGCCCAGCAGCGCCACGACCGACGGCTCGTAGTGCAGCACAGGATGCAGCACGAACGCCGCCATCACCAGCGCCAGCACGGCCAGCGACTGCCACAGCAGCCGCCGGTCGGCGATGGCCTCCCGCTCGTTCAGCGCCATGATCTCGGCCGCCCGCTCGGGGTCGTACCGGAACGCCCTCCTGAACAGCCACCGGCACAGCCCGATGAACACCGCCACCAGCACCACGATCAGCGGCGCCAGGTGGATGAGGAAGTCGTTGAAGCTCAGGCCGCCCCGGCTGGCGATGATGATGTTCGGCGGGTCGCCGATCAGAGTGGCGGTGCCGCCGATGTTCGAGGCCATCGCCTCGGCGATCAGGAACGGCGCCACCGGCAGCGCCAGCCGTTCGCACACCAGGAACGTCACGGGCGCGATCAGCAGCACCGTGGTGACGTTGTCCAGCAGCGCGGACGCGCCGGCGGTGATCAGCACGAGCAGAGCCAGCAGCCGGAACGGCCGCCCGCGCGCCCGCTTGGCCGCCCAGATCGCCAGGAACTCGAACACCCCGGTCTGCTTCAGCACCCCGACGATGACCATCATGCCGAGCAGCAGGAAGATGACGTTCCAGTCGATCCCGGAGTCCTCGGAGAAGAACGCCGCCCCCGCGTCCGTGGCGTGGATCAGCAGCATGACCGCCGCCCCGCCGAGCGCCGCCGCCACCCGATGCACCTTCTCGGTGGCGATCAGCGCGTACGCCCCGAGGAAGACGGCCACCGCCGCCCACGCCGTCACCGTCACATCATCAGTATCAAGGCACGCGCAGCCATCGAGGGTCGTCGTAGCGCTGCTCCACCCCGTCGCCGGGCAGGAAGTCGGGCGCCGTGCACAGCACCACCTCGCCCTGCACCTCCAGGTACCTGATCAGCCCCGCCGCCACCGACAGCACCGTCTCGGCGCCGCCCTCCATGCGCCTGCCCAGCACCGCGACCACGTCGGTGAGCCCGAACTCGGCGGGCAGCAGCGCGGCCACCTCCTTGACGAAGCTCTGCGTCACCCGCGCCTGGATCATGACCGAGCCCGGCGCCGACTTGCCCGAACCGGCGCAACTGTCGCAGCCGCCGCTGTGGTGCGGATTGATGGAGATCGTGCCGGAGCCGAGGCACATCAGGCACTGGCCCACCTCGGCGGCGTGCCGCGTGGCGGCGTCTCGGTCGGCCAAGGGCTGATCACAGGTGCACGAGAAGGTGTTGTAGGTGCCTTCGACGTAGTCGTGGTAGGCGATCTCGTCGGGGGCGTCGACCCACTCGGTGGTGATGACGTGCTGGTCCATGGAGACTGGTGCGCTCTCGTCCTCGGCGGATGGAGCCACCCAAGATAGCTCGCGCGCGCCGGGGGGATCACTGAATCGGCGGAAGTCGTCACGTTACGTGAGCCTCTTCGTGCGGGCCTTTATTCGGCTCACTCGTACGGCCCCTTCGCGCGGCCCCTTCGCGCGGCCCCTTCGCGCGGCCCCTTCGTGTGGCCCCTTCGTGTGGCCCCTTCGTGTGGCCTCTTCGTATGGCCGTTTTTTCGGCTCGCTCGTGCGGCCCCTTCGTGCGGCCCGCCCATCGGCTCGCTCGCGCGGCGCTCGGGCGGCTCTTCGTGTGGCCTGCCTTCCGACTCACCCGCGCGGTTCTTCGTGTGGCTTGCCCTTCAGCTCGTGGAAACCTGGAGTGCCCGCCACCAGCAGCGTCCCGTCCCAGAGGCGGGCGGCCTGCTCGCCGGTCGGCACGCGGGACACGACCGGCCCGAAGAACACCACCCGCTCGCCGTCCGTCCTCGTGACGGCGACGATCGGCGTGCCCACGTGATCGCCGCCGATCAGGCCGATGGCCTCGGCGTGCGATGCGCGCACGACGTCGTCGTACTTGGTGCCCAGCCCCACCTCGGCCAGCTCGACCGGCAGCCCGGCGCTGGCCAGCGCGGTGCGCAGATCACCGATCCAGTCACCCGTCCCCGTCGTCCACAGGGCTGTGTACAACTTCTCCAACGCCTGCTGCCCGTGATCGCGCTGCACGGCCGCGCAGATGCGGGCCGGGACCCACAGGTATCCCTCGGGGTCGCCTTCCGGATCGTCGTCGCGGTTCTCGTTCAACACCGACAGGCTCATCACGTGCCAGCGCACCTCGACGTGGCGCACCTTGCGCACCTCCATCAACCACCGCGCGGTCACCCACGTGTACGGGCAGGACGGGTCGAACCACATGTCGGCCACAGCCATGATCGCCAGCCTACGCCCTACAATCGCTTGCACGATCTTGTGCTGTCGCTGCAACAAAACTGCACACCAATCGGGTTGACGAGTCTAACAATCGGTTGCATAAAGATGTGAAGCTCGTCCCGTCAGGCAGCGCTCTGCGGCGCTCTCCATTCCCTTGACGCGCCCGGTCCGCCGCCCCTCATCCCCGGAGGCTCCACGGTGCGCAGCAACAACTCGCGATGGCGCGTTCCCTTCTTACGGCGCCGCCCCCTCCCCGACCCCGCCCAGCCCCTGCCTCTCTCCGCACAGCCCCCACCCCAGTCCCCCTCCCTTCCCGCGCAGCCCTCGCCCCAGTCCCCGTCCTTCCCCGCGCAACCCTCGCCCCAGTCCCCGTCCCTCCCCGCGCAGCCCTCGCCCCCTTCTGCGCAGCGCCTGCCTCGCCCTGTGCGGCGCGGCATCCTGCTCTACTCGGCCTGCGTCGCGTTCGGCGCGGCCATCCTCGCGGCGCTCCTCGTCGTCCCCAGCGCTCTCGCCGCCACCCTGTTCAGCGACGACTTCCAGGACGGCGACGCGACCGGCTGGTCCCGCTCAGGCGGAAGCTGGACGGTCGTCACCGACGGCACCCCGGCCTACCGCCAATCAGGCACCAGCGCCGACGCCCGAGCCCTGGCCGGCACCGGCTGGACCGACCAGGCGGTACAGGCCCGCGTCAAACCGATCACCTTCAACGGCTCAGGCCGGTACGTCGCCGTGCTCGCCAGAGCCCAGAGCACCAGCAACTACTACTTCCTCGGCCTGAGCAACTCGGGCACCGCCATCCTGGGCAAGCGCACCGGCGGCGCCCCCATCACCCTCGCCACCGGCGCCGCCGCCGTCACCTCCGGAAGCTGGCACACGGTCCGGCTGGAGGCGTTCGGCTCGACGCTGCGCGGCTTCGTCAACGACGTCCAGGTGGTCTCGGCCACCGACACGTCCTTCGGCTCCGGACGGATCGGCCTGGCCGGCTACTACGCCAGCGCCACCTTCGACGACGTCCTCGTCACGGACCTCGGCGGCCCCACCGTCTCACCCACCGCCCCCACCATCCCACCGGGAAGCTGCCTGCCGCCCTCCGGCTCCCCTGTGGGGTTCGCCTCGGTCAACGCCTGGGGCCAGAACGGCACCACCGGCGGCGCGGGCGGCCCGACCGTCGCGGTGGACACCGCGGCCGAACTTCTCGCCGCGATCGCCCAGCCAGGACCGCTCACCGTCTGCGTCCTCGGCACCATCACCGTCCCGGCGGGCATGCACAACGTCACCTCCGACAAGACCCTCCTCGGCGTCGGCGCCACCGCGGGCATCACCGGCGGCGGCCTCAACATCGGCCTGCCCGCCAACGACTCCGTGACCTCCCCCCCGGCCGACGCCGTCCACAACGTCATCATCCGCAATCTGTCCTTCCGCGGCGCCACGGACGACTCGATCAACGTGCAGATGTTCAGCCACCACGTGTGGATCGACCACAACGACCTGGCCTCCGGCTACGACGGGCTGATCGACATCAAGCGCGGCTCGTCGTACATCACCGTCTCGTGGAACCACACCCACAACCACACCAAGAACATGCTGCTCGGCCACGACGACGGCAACGCGGCCCAGGACGTGGGGCGGCTGAAGGTCACCTACCACAACAACTGGTTCGACCGGACGCCGCAGCGCAACCCGCGCGTGCGGTTCGGGGAGCCGGTGCACGTGTTCAACAACTACTACGTGTACAACACCGACACCGGGGTGGCCTGCCAGGCCGACGCCGGATGCCTGGTGGAGGGGAACTACTTCGAGCGGGTCGAGGAGCCGGTGACCAACTCGTACGCGGGGCCTGGGGGGCGGTGCGTGGCGCGGAACAACGTGTTCGTGGACGAGTCGGGGACCCCTGACTGCAGCGGCACCGTCCAGGAACCGTCGACTTACTACTCGTACACGCTGGCCGACCCCAACTCGATAAAGACCACGGTCATGTCCGGCGCCGGCGTCGGCAAGCTCTGAAAGCTTGGGCCTACGCCTGAGGGCTTCGGGCTGCACCCCAGCTCAAAGCTTGGGCCTCCGCGTGGGGCGCTTCGCGCAATGAGCTTCGGGCTGCGCCTTGTGGGGGAGCCGAGCTCCCCCACACCCCCTTGCCGGGGGCCTCCCGGCCCCCGGACCCCCGGCCTGGGCCGGCTTCGGTCTTCCTTCGGGCTCGATTGTCGATAGCACCTGCGAACATTGCGCCATGATCAGGCCCTTCGACAAGGACCATGCCGAGCTCGCCGAGATGGGCGGTTGCATCACCTATGTCCGTGGTCTGACGCCGGAGAAAGTAGCGATCCGGCTCGGCGGTCGTCTCGAAAACTTCACGCCGGCGACGTTCTACGAGCTGTACGGCGGGAGCCGGTCCGGGGCGCGCCTCGGCATCACAGTCGTCGGTGACTGGGTGATGATCGTCGAGATGGCGGGCACGAAGCTCGGCATCACTTCAGACATCGTCACGCGGTTGTCCGCGGGCACCCGTTTCGTCTCCCACTATTGCCTCGCGGTCAAGGCCCTTGATTACTTCTACTGGCTTGAGGATGGGGAGCTTCGGTTCTGCTTCGTCGCGCAGGACGGCTGCATGGAGCCGGTGCCGGAGGAGTTCGCGGAGATCATGAACGAGATCGAGGCTCGCTACCCACCGCTCGTTCATCTTCACATGGGCCCGATGTTTCTCATGGCCGAGCGGCTCACCGGGATCAAGCTGACACCGCGGTTGCTGGAGGAGGCCACCTACCTGTGCGGGGTCGTCTCCGAGCCCGAGTGGGACATCATGGGTTGGTAACAAGCCGTACGTAACCAGCTGCGGAGTGGCTTTTGACCAGCGAACGGGCAGTGGCCGTATTGGCGGCGGATCGGACGCGCAAGCCATACTCTCTAAATGGATGAGGTCCGGCTTGATGAAGTGCACTGGCTTCTTGATGAGCTGTGTGTCCGTCACGGGTTTTGCCTTCCTCCTGGGGAGCGGCAGCGACTGTGTCAGCAAGCACCCTTCGTGAGCGTGGATGCCTTCACGGACGCCGTCTTCGTCGCCGAAGAAATGGACCCGTCCCTCTACAAGAAGTTGCGCCGAGAGGTACGAGAAACCGTGCAACGCCGCCTGCCTGCCGTGCGGCACGAGTCCGAGAGGGACTCCTCTCCTGGTGCGAAGGGGCCACACGGGTGATCAGACGGGGGACGGCGCGGCGAGCACGGAACGTGATGCTCGCGTTACTTAGTCCTCGGCAGAGGTGCCTTCAACCAGAGGCCGATCAGGGCCGAAAGCGCCGATAAGCACGCGCCCGAACTGCCACTTCGGTTTGTTGGAGCGCCACTCAACTGGAAGAACTTCTTCCACATGTGATGCTCTGTGAGGTCGCCGGACCTGATATGTCCGGCGTGGAAGGCGCACTTGGGCAGGCCAGTAGCCGAGTAACCGGCAATGAGCGCGCCGTGGTCGCCGAGACACGAGATGACAAATCGATATGGGTCGCGCCAGAATGCGGAGCCGACCAACATCTACCGTAGCTGGGGGAAATTGATGCGCCGACCTCTTGGGTTATTCGCCACAGCCGCTGTTCTGACCACGATCGCCGCTCCCATGAGTCCGGCGCAGGCTGTGACGGCGTTTCCAGCTTCCAGCGTCGGTGAGTCCAACCCGTTCCGGCTAGCTAGCACGGCATCCGTATCGGGGACCGCAGTGGGGTCGGCGCAGGAGAACGAGGTCGTGCGGCTGGTCAATGCACGGCGGGCGAAGAAGAAGGGATGCCGGGCGCTCAAGCACCACCGGCAACTTCACCGTGCCGCGCGCGGGCACTCGACCGACATGGCGGAGAACAACTACTTCTCGAACACCTCCCGCGACGGCCGGACCTTCACGGACCGCATCAGGGAGGCCGGCTTCACCGGCGGCACCAGGTTCGCGGAGAACATCGGCAAGGGCCAGCGAACCCCGGCCGCAGTCGTGCAGTCCTGGATGGACGCTTCCGGGACCAAGGCCGCCGTCCTGAACTGCAAGTTGACCTTCATCGGGGTCGGCGCCGTCGAGGACAGTAGCGGCGCGTATTACTGGACCCAGGACTTCGCCGCCAGGTGACCCACCTCGTGGTGAATCGCCACAGTTGCTTGCGTTGCTTTGGCGGCCTTCTGCTTGACGAGAGCCGCCGTGAGGCGAGTCGCCAGTGTCGCCTCCAGTTCGGTGGCAACGTCATCGTCAGCCACGATCAGGTCGAAGTCGGCATCGACATCGGAGACATCGACATCCAGCATGGTCGCCACCAGGTCGCGCACCATCTCTTCGGCTTGTTCCAAACGCTTCACCTGAGTGTGGTAGCTCCGCTTCAGACCGGACCCGGAAACGGTCAAAGCCCACCAGTCGTCGCTCCTGCTGGCGGTGATGGTGTAGGTGTCGCGCTTGCTCACTGCTCCTCCTGCTCCTTCGCGATCGGCGCCCTGAAATCTCGCCCCGCAGACCATCGGCCTCGCGCCCCGAGCCGCCTCCAGCAGCCGCGTAAGGATCCTGCCCGCAACGGCCCTGCTCTCCGCCGCCGCTGCCGATAGCGTGGCCAGCGGGCAAGTAGGGGAGGACGATCCGGTGCGGCGACGGCAGCTTCTGACCAACCTGGCCATTACCGCCGCTGCGGTTGGCACCGGTTCCCCGCTGCTGCGCTCCGGCGACCCGGTCAGCGAGGCCGATGCCGGCGTCCTGCTGGTGACGCGCGTGCGCGACGCCATGCTCGGCCTCGGCCCAGCCCCGGCTGAGGTTCCTACCGAGCAGCTCGGCGCGGCGCTGGCTGTCGCGCACGCCGATTTCCACGCCTGCCGTCATGTGCGCCTGGCTGAGCGGCTGCCGCTGCTGCTGGCCACCGCACACGCCGCCGGCGACACGACGGCCGACGGCGCCGCCCTGCTGGCGGAGATCTACACCCTGATCACGCGTCTGCTCGTCAAAATGGACGACCAGCAGCTCGGCTGGATGGCTGCCGACCGGGCCCGGGTGCTGGCCGCAGGCGCCGAAAGGCCGCTGTTGGTCGCCGAAGCCGCCCGCCAGCTCGCCGACCTGGCTCGAAAGGCCGGATGGTACGACCAGGCCATGACCATCGCACTGAGCGCCGCCGACCACCCCGCCCTGGCCGACGGGTCCGACGCCCGAAACACGGCCCAGCGCGGGCTGCTGATCCAATCCGCCGCCTACACCGCCGCCCACCGCAGCGACCGGGCCGGCATGCGCGAACTGACTGATGAGGCCGCCGCCATCGCCGCCCGCCTCGCCTCGGGCCCGGTGCTGCTGCGCGATCACGGCGGCGGCCTCACCCCCACCACCGTCCAGCTGCATCGCGTCTCCGCCGAGTACGCTGCCGGTGACGTCGGCGCCGCGCTCACCGCGGCCCGCCGTGTCCGACCAGCCAGTCTGCCCACCACCGAACGCCGGGCCCGCTACTTCACCGACCTGGCCCGTGCCCACGGCCTGTCCGGTGGCCGGGACCAATGCCTGGCCGCGCTGCTGGCCGCCGAACGTCAGGCGCCACAGGAGACCCACGCCCGCCCCGCTGTGCGCGACCTCGTGCAGTCGTTGCTGATCTCCGGTCGGACCAGCGCCGAACTGCGTGGCTTGGCCCTGCGTTGCGGCATCTCCTGACGCGGCCGGAAGTCAGAAGCCCTCGAGACGGGCAGCGTGCGCCGCGGCCTTGTCCGCCGACTCCTCGCCCACCTCCACCCTCCGCGCAGTGTCTTGGCGACCTTACGAAATCGCTCCTGTCGCTCCGCCGTTTCCTCTGCTTGGGCGGCCTGCAGCAGGCTCTCCCAGCGCGGTGGCCACCAGCATCGCCGGGGAGGCGATCAGCGGCGCGTCGGCACATCACGCACGGGAGTCGGCCGCCAGCACCATCAGATGGTTTGCCAGCCGCTGGCCTGCGCCCGCAGGAGCATCACCTGGGCCGCTTTCTCGCCCTGGTCGACGAGCTCGACATGGGCGCCGGTGTAGGCGAACGCTTTCGGCCGCCGGCTCGTTCGACCTCGGATGCCCGCTCGGTGGCGGTGAAGCAACGCTGCAGCAATCCGATGGCCACCAGGGCTGCGGCCCAGTTCCGCCGTCAGGTGATCGTCGCCGGGGTGGGGCCCTTTGCGAACGGTGCGGCGGACGCGTGAGAGACCACCGTCCGCCGCACCTCCGTCATGCAGCCTCGCCGCTCAGAATCTGCTCGAAGGTCCGTCTCGCGGCAGAGGTCAGCGTCCAAGCGGTCTCATGCACAGTCCGCCTCTCGCAATCCGTGCGGCGGACAGAGCCCTGGCCGCCTCCGGCACACAGCTCGTAGATGGTCGTCTGGCAGCTACAGCTGTGCGAGACGACGCGGACGCGCTGCACCCGCTTCGTCGGTTCGTGCCACGTCAGGTTGATGCGGTCAGCGAGAGGTGGGTGGGCATGCGGACCGTGATAGTCCGGAATCTCACCTGGAGCACTCACCAGGTCCGCCCCTCGAAGATCTCGACGAGGTTCCTGAGCGCCGTGGCGACCCGTCCCATGACGAGGCCGTGGACATGATCGCTCTCTTGTGGCAGTTGATACCCGTGCCTCTCCAACACGGACCGCACCTCCGCAGCCAGCAGGGGTGTGAACCGGACGTCTGTGGTTGTGTTGTCCATGGGTCGGACCTCCTGTGTCCGATCAAGGGCCCGTCTCGACGCTTCCACCGCTGAGGCGGGCCCGTTCACTTTCCAGCAGAGTACGTCCCACACGTACAACACGTCCAGTACGTACAGCTCGTACCCGACGTAAGCTCCATGCCTGTACGTCCTTAACGTGTTGTCGCGTGACCATTGACCAGCTCGACCCCACGCCTATCTACGAGCAACTGGCTCGCATCATCCGGGAGCGCATCAAGGCCGGCGACTTGGAGGAGCGACAGCTGGTGCCTTCCGAGAGCTCGCTGCAGCAGGAGCACGGCATCGCTCGGGGGTCTGTTCGGCGGGCCATGGAGGTGTTGCGCGAGGAAGGCTGGGTGGTCACGATCCAGGGCCGGGGGACGTTCGTGGCGCCCAAAGACGCCTGGCCTGAGAAACGATGAGCGTCTTCGGACGTGAGCGGGCCGGAGGAATTGCCTGCTACAGGTGCGGCGGTCTCACGAACGGGATGGTCACACGCCGGCGTGCAAGCCAGCTGGTGGAGCTTCCGGCCGATGTCGGAGGCAACACCGCGATCGACGATCGGCTGCGAGTCAGTGCTCAGCCCGTGAACGCGTGACCTCCTTGAGTATGCGATTGGCAGCCTCGGAGGGGTCTTCGTGCTCCCAGATGCGGACGACTCTCCAACCCGCCTGCTGCAGATGCTCGTTGGTCGCAGCATCCCGCGCCATGTTCTTCGCCAGCTTCTCGGCCCACCATGTGTCATTCGCGGCGGGGCGCGTGGCGTGTTCCGGGCAGGAGTGCCAGAAACAGCCGTCCACGAACACCGCGACCTTCGCTCGGGTGAAGGCGATGTCAACCGAACGGCGCTTGAGTCCAGGTATCGGCCACGCCACTCGGTATCGCAGGCCACGGGCGTGCAGCAGTTTGCGGACCGAGATTTCAGGTGCCGTGTCCCTGCGACGCTGTTTGCTCATCCGCGCTGACACGCCGGCCGAACTAGGAGAAGGAATGGAGGCCACGGGAGAACGCTATAGCGGAACCAGAATTGGGCTCAACACAGGTCAAGGCCACCGACTCCACTTGAGCCGGTGGCCCGACTGTGTTACTTACGCATCGGCGCGACGCCCGAACTGTCCTCCGCCCTGGGTGAGAATGCGCTGCTCGACATTGACGAGTCCCAGCAGAGCTGCGGACAGGGCGGTGGGCTCCAGAAGCTGCCGCACGTCCTCTTCGCCCATGAGAATCGGCTCGTCGTCCTCGGTCTTGCCTACGAGAGTTCCGTTCAGCCGTTGGGCGTGAACCACGTGCGCGACCGCCTCTTCGCCATAGACCCGTTGCACCAGATCCCGCACCTTCGCCGGATCGGCCTTGGGCCAGATCTGGTCGGCCCAGTAAGCGAACTCCTGGAGGAACACAGGATGGGCAGAGTTGAGGTAGACCACCCCTCGGTACTCCGCCCCTTCGATGTCCCGCACTTCGTTGCGCACGTACTGGGCCAGGTGCTTGCTCTCTTCAGGATCGAAGCGCTTCCAGTCGAAGGTGGGATAGCCACCCCGCACCCTTGAAGGGGAGCCCTGCATCGAGCCGGCTGTTGCCGGTACGAGAACATGGCGGGGCCCGCCCGTGCCGCCCGTTCCGCCCGACTTCCCGGATCCTCCGGCAGACCGTGGGCCACGCGAACCCGAAGTGCCGGCGAACGAGCCGCTCGGGTGCCCGAGTACCTTTCCCATCGCGGCACTGAGGACCCTGGAAGCCTTGAAGCGGGGGTTCAGCCGATCCAGGATGCGCGCAAGATTTTTGGCCATCGAGGGATCCGTCTGGGTGGTGTCCCGAGCGCGAGCCTTCTGTTGCGCCTCGGCCAGTTCCTCCGGGAAATTCTCGAAGAAGGCATCTCCCCACTCCTCCCAGGGCAACTCCGTACCACCCTTGCCGAAGAGGATGTGTCGGGATGCTTGCGTGATCACACCCCATCGAGTGGGCTGGCTGTCGCTGTAGACCGGTGGGCGTACGATCAGCCATGTACGCCCCATGATCTCGTCAGTGATGCCGAACAGGCGGTATCGGCTCTTGCCCCGGTCCGCGTGGTAGGCCTCCCCCTGGTAGTCCACGACCGCGACGGGCCGCTGGATGATGTAGTCGGCTGTACCACCAACGGGCGGCTCCGGCTCTGGAACGTAGAACCAGTCGACCTGGGTTCCGTGCTCATCGACGGTTACTGCGCCCGTCACGGCGGCGCTCGGGATGTAATGTCGCAGACCATGGACGCGACGGGGGCGCCACACCATGGCCCTGCCGTCGGGCAGGTTCACGGTCTTGTCCCTGGTGTCTCGGCGGTCGCTGCTCTTCTTGGCGTACAGGTCGACGACCGTGGTTTCGATTGGCGCGCCGTTCCTCTCCGGCACCTCGATCAGGCGGCTGTTGAGGTACCGAACGAGCTCGTCGACCGTTTCCTTACGGGAGGAGTCCTGATCCCCCATCCAGGTGTCGCTGTCTGGGGCCGACCCGAGCAGCACCATGATTGTTCCTGTGTGCATCCATGGGGGACGGATACGGCTCCAGTCACAACCGTGGTCTTCATCCATGAACGGCTGCACCACGTCCGTGAAGCTGACGAATTCGCCGTTCTCGTCCTCGGCCGACCATTCCCGGAGGGCGTAGTTACCATCGCTGTCGCGGTAGATCCACAGCATGGCACCGTCAGGCGCCTCAGCCGTGTAACTGATGACGACCACGCCGTACGGGTTCCACGGCAGGACGGAGGACTTGAATCCCTGGCCGAAGTTGCCGTCGACACCGATGGGCTTACCGCCGCCACCGAACGTCGTGAGGAAGATCTTGAGGTCTTCCGGCCGCATTCCTGCGCCATTATCCATGATCGTGCGGCGTAGAACGCCCTGCCGTTCTGCAGCCTGCTCTTCGATCCCGAAGTGGACGATGGACGCGCCGCTTTCCTCGGAGTTCTTCCACGCTTCTCGCGCCCACTGGTAAGGCCCGCCAGCTTCATAGGCCTGGCGGATGAGGTGGGCTGTGGCCTCCGTCGGCACGTGTACAAATCTGGGCATGCCTGCCCCCTTCTCCCCTAGAGCCGCAGCCCTAGAAGTCTCGACAAGAGCGGAGGCCCTTGTCGGAGGCATCGTACCTTCCGCCTCTCGGGGAAGCGACCCATATCGAGGATGGGTCGACGGATCGCCTACCGAGCTTGATCGCTTCGCATCGCGGCATAACCAGTTCATTCAGGAGCTAAGTCCGCCAACGCGAACGCCGTCGTGGAAGTATGGTGCTACCCTCACCGCTCGCTTCTCGACCGCATCAGCCGGACGTAGGCGGCGCTGCCGTCGGCGGGCACGCTGCGAAGCACAAGCAGCAGATCCTCAACAACCTCTTCAAGTTCGCCATGGAGAGCAACGCACTGACAGCGAATCTGCCTTAACATCACGTGGACAAACACCAGGGCCCAGGGAAGCAGTATGCTCCGGCAAGTGTGGTTACCGTACTCGCACGGGCCCGCCATTCTCTTTCAGGTGGGCAGGGAAGGTTCAAGTCGGCAGGGGAAGGTGCTTGTAGGCAAGCGCGTAAGCGCCTCATCGATTGGTTCGGTTGCACGCATTATGTCGCGCGCTCCGACTGGAAGAGGTAATCGACATGCGAAAGGGAAACCTCGCGAACCTTCCCGATGGCGATGGATGAGGTGCATTCACCCTGACCAATGCCGCCCCCTGGAAGCAAGTGGACCGGCGACGGCAGTACGAGGCAGCGCCGCGACCTGAAGCACCGCGCGCCGAAGGCGAGGCGGTCAGTGCCTATTCACCCCGATCTGGTCGTGCCCAATTTATTGTCTTGGTCTGGGCTGCCGGAGAGGTCATACTCGGTCACCTCAGGCTTCTTAGCTGCCGCAGATCAGGGAAGATGTCGTAGAGCGGCGCCTCGCCATGCCCGAGCGCGTAGGCAAGGATATAGGTGGCGAGGCGGGGAGGAATGGCGTTTCCTATTTGTTGTGCGACATCCCGGCCGCGCCACTTGTAGTCCGAGGGGAAGGTCTGCAACTGCCCAGATTCTTTGAGAGAGAAACGTGGAGGATCTGCTGGCCGACCATCGAGCAACTCCACGCGGTTGCGGGAGATTTTTCCCGTCACGGTGAAAGCGGGTTCGGCTGAGGTGCGCTGACCTCGGTTCTTGGGATCGCCGCCGGTTCCGTAGTTGGAGACGACGACGAACGGCTCTGGTCGGTTGAGCACGTCCTCCATCGCAACCCATGGAAGCAGTTTCGCGTCGCCCCCATGCCTCGGGGTGTTCTTTTGATATGGGTAATGCGTTGGTCTGGGCAGAACGGCTTCACCGTCCAGTCGGGCGATGAGCACCGCTCGACGACGCGTCTGCGGAACTCCGAATTCCTCTGCGCGTAGTACACCGCAAGTCGCGTTGTATCCCTCCTTCTCGAGGATTGTCTTCATGGCTTGCCAGACGGGAAGTACAGCGGGCACCTGCTCCAAGACGATTGCATCGTAAGGGTTGCCATCGTCTATCGCTTGGAGCGCCCATTTCAGGGGTTCCAGGACCAAGCCCGTGCGGTCGTCGCCATCATGATCGGCTGCTAGCTTCTCAAGATCGGCGGCGACGTCCTGTCGGAGTGCCATACGATCGGCGAAGTCGAGAACCTCGTCCAGTGCGCGGCGCCCGGTGCCTGAACCCGCAACGGTGTACGTCTGACAAGGAGGGCCGCCCGCCAAGACGGTGGCATCGCCGAAGTCCGCAGGCTTGAAACTGCGTACATCGTCATGTCGCGTTTCGAGGTTCTCGGCGTTCCGCGTCTCGCACGCGTTCTTGTCTAGCTCGATGCCGATCGCTGCCACCTCGAGCCATCGTGCAGCTACGTCCAACCCTCCCGGACCGGCGAACAGATCAACGATCGTTGGGGGGCGGCGCACGTACTCTCCTGTCAGCTGAGGTGGATGGCAGGTACAGCTGAGACGCCTACCTACCTATGGGGCAGCCACGATGGCGGCAAGTTTACTCCCTGATCACGACAGTCACCCTGGTCCAGCGCTGTGGTTCGCATGCCAGAAGCTGGTGACATGACAGTAGATCTTGCCCAAGCCGTTCGTAGTCGACAAGAGTCTGATTTGTCGGATCAGATCGGTACTCTCGTGCTCTCGCTACAGAGGAGGGCTCATGGGCCACATCGAGAGGATCTTCAGGGCCGTGGAGATCTGTGCCGGCGCTGGTGGGCAGGCGCTTGGGTTGGAGCGCGCAGGCTTCGAGCATGACCTACTAATAGAGCTTGACGATGACGCAGCTGCGACGCTGCGGCTGAACCGCCCAGCTTGGAAGGTCGTGACGGGGGACGTCGCGGATAGATGCGTCTGGAACCCCATCGACTACGCTGGAAGCGTTGACCTCCTGGCCGGTGGGGTGCCCTGCCCTCCCTTCACTGTCGCAGGCAAACAGCAAGGGGCCACCGATGAGCGTGATCTCTTTGCTTGGGCGGTTGAGCAGGTCGAAATCGTCCGACCTCGCGCGTTGCTGTTGGAAAATGTTCGCGGCCTGAGTCAACCCAGATTTGCGGGATACCGGCAACACGTCCTGGACCGGCTACGTGAGTTCGGATACGTGGCAGATTGGAAAATGGTGAACGCGTGCGACTACGGAGTCCCTCAGCTGCGGCCCAGATTCATACTCGTCGCGATGACTCCGGAAGATTTTCCGTACTTTCATTGGCCTATAAGCGCGCCTGCCCCTCTTACCGTCGGGCAGGCTCTGCTGCCTTTGATGTCCGCCAACGATTGGGACGGGGCTGAGGCGTGGGCGAGAAGGGCGAATCGTATCGCGCCGACTCTCGTCGGAGGCTCGAAGAAGCATGGTGGTGCGGATCTTGGGCCGACACGAGCGAAAGCCGAGTGGGCGAAGATGGGTGTGAACGGGTGGGCTTTGGCCGATGCAGCTCCGTTCGGAGGCGAGGTTTTCGAAGTAGGGCCCAAGTTGACATGCGAAATGGCAGCTCGTCTCCAGGGTTGGGACGAGGGGGAGTTTCAGTGGGTATTCAACGGCAGGAAGACTGCTCGCTACCGCCAGATTGGCAATGCCTTCCCGCCTCCGATGGCCAAGGCGCTCGGCATGGCTATTTCGGCAGCGCTAAGCCGTACGACCACACCTCGTGAACGTGTTGCGGAGCCGGAGCACGACTCTGTGTACCGGGTTCTCCGGGAGCGAGGGGATTTCATGACCATTGATCAGATTGCCCGAGCGACGAAGTCGGGCCTCAAAGCGTATGAACTGGAACGTCACATCAATTTGCTTCGCCAGGACTTCGAGTTCGTGGTGCGCGACAGCGACCCTGTTGCTTACAAGATCGGAAACATCAAGGCTTTCCGGGGAGAAGCTGACCATGTTCGAAACGAACGGTTCAAGCAGGAAAGGCGGAGGATAAGCTAGTCAGGCTTGAGAGGTCCGTCCGGGAGGTGTCTCCTGGTGATGATGTGACGATGCGTTAAAACACGTCATGCAGAAGCAGCGGGACGTTTGAGAAACGTTCGGCGTGCTGGACGTCGGTCCGGATCGCGCTCGACACTCGCGCCGCCGCGCGCCGCTGAGGTCAACTCCGCGGAGGCCGGTAATCGCCCAGATGTCGCTCCAGACGCAGTAACTCGCTCAGGTCAAGGGCGTTCCGGCAGCAAACCACTGACAAGCACACCTGGCTGCCTGAACACGGCTGAGGACGTACCGACCCTGCCTGATTTTCGGCTCCGACAAGAATGACGAGCCAGGACATCGCACCGCCGTGATCGCAGTTGCCTGACCCCTTATTTGAATCTCCCGGGCGGTGACGGGGTGAGTCCATGAGCTTGAGCGGCGAATGCTAATCGACAAGGTCCTCTAGGCCGTCGCGCCATGTCGGAGCAGGGAGCCGGTCGAACAGATGGCGGTTCTCGATCATCGTACGAGCCAGACGGTGGCAATGCTCGACTGAAGGCGCGCCTATGGCAAGGTATCCCTCTTCGCCGGAGTAGAGGCAGCAGCCCGCTTCGAGTACGAACCGTGAGGTGAGGGCCGCACGGTCCCTGTCGAGAACCACCCCCACATATGGGTGCTGCTGTAGGTGCAAAGAACCGGGCGCCCTTCCACGACACGCGTTGTAAGTCGTGCCGCCAGCCGCGACGATCGCCATGACCAAGGCGGCTACACCGAGATCCATCCCTCCGATATAGCAGAAGAATCCGTCGTCCTCGTTCTCGTAGGCTTCTTCGACAACTGCTGCCAGCGTCGCTTCGAATCCTGCAGCGTCATATGCGCGGGACGCTCGATCGAGGGCTTTGCGCTCAATGTCAAGTGCGCCTTCAACTTCGTCCCAGGTCACATCATAAAGGGGCCGATAGTCTCGATTCCAGCCAGGCCCGGGATAGCTGGCGACGTCCTCCGCAGTAGTCTCTCGCAGCGTGTCGGGGCTGTAGTCGATGTAGCAACCGACGTCGAATTCGGGTATCACGCCACTACTCTGCCAGACTGCCCTCCATCCTTTGACCCAGTCGACCACTCCGCTGTGCGGGATGCTGGATGGACCGGCTCAACGCCATGGCTGAGTTCATGTGGTCTGACAAGCATGCCGTGCGGCAGAAGGGAAACTACTTCCGTCGTGGCCAATGACGACTTGGCCCCCGCCTGAAGACAGGCTCCACTCACGGGAGTACTCGGAGGAGCCTGCTGATCGAGGAGCAAGACCCGGGGCCTGAGCCATCGACAGCGGCTCGCTGTATGCCGAATCAGGCCACCTGCAGCCGCTGGGGCTCGGCGATGGTCTTGTAGAAGCTTGCATAGGCGAAGCTTTGTCGAGGCAGCCACGCGGGTCGCGAGCGGATCACTGATGAGTTCTGCAGTCTGTCGACGTCCGACTGCTGTGATCGGCCGTCCGGCGCTTCGCAGGCCCTCATGTCAGGGTTGAGTGGATTCGGATGTCCCGTGTTGCGCCGTCGCAAGCCGCGTGACGGCCTCGCTCGTCAGCGTCAGGCAGAGATTTCGAATCTGTGGGTTCGAGAGAGCTCGGACATCCAGGAACGCCAGGTACCTTCGCAGGCGAGCTGTGACGTCGCGGATAACCGGCCGGCGAGGGGTGTTCACGGCAAGCTCGATGACCGCACTGGCCATCTCCCGTACCAGTCGGGGATCGCCGCCTATGCTGCGGCGTTCCAGAAGTTGGTTGAGGTCGCTCTCAGTGAGCGCAGCCAGGACTTGCTCGTGACCCGCGAATATCACGGCCTGCCACCACAACCGGGCCCAAGTGTGCCGTGTGAGGTCCGTGGCGACCCACCGTTCCTTATTGCCTGGCCCGAAACGCCACATGGTCACATGAGGAAGAGCCACGAGAGAGAGGAAGGACCAGAGGTCCCGGTTGCCGGCTTCCGCCCACGACAAGTCCAGATGATCGCGAATCACCTTGGCCGCGTCCCGGTCGAAGGAGATTCGTGCATCGTTTGCCGCTGCCCGAGGGTAGCCGTATCCCTTCGAGGTCGTCGTGACTGCGTCAATCAGCTCCCGTACGCGTTTCGGCGCGATACGGCCACCGACTGGTGCCCACGTCTGTTCAGGGTGGCTGTCGCGTGGAGCGGGAGATCGTCCGGCGGCGACCTCGACGTACACAGCTGCGCCCACCACGGAGGGAAGATGGGGCCACAGTTCGCTCACTGAAAGATCCGCCCCCTGCCGAGGTTTCTTACCGCACCTGAGATTTGGGTCTTGAACTCCGCGAGTTCCGCTGCCCCGGGCGGGGCGGAGAGGTGCAACGGCGACGCCGCGAGGGTCCTTGCCAGCACGTCCCCGACGCTGTCGGGCGGCCATTCCTCGCGTTCCGCGAGTTCGGTGCGGAGGTGCAGGGCGAGCTCCAGCAGCAACGCGGCGACGCCTGCCTGGAGTTCGTCGAGCAGGGCATGCTGACGTCTGTCCTTGGCACCGCGGGCCACTGCCGTACGCAGCTCACGATCGCTTTTGTTGATGAGCACACGGAACGTTCCGTAAAAGGGGGCGGTAAGGTCGGTGCTCGTCTCCAGGTGCCAACTGGCGGTGGGGGAGAGTCGCGTGTGTGAAAAGTCGATCTCGTGCACCGGGAACATGGATGACGCACTCTCCAGCACTACTCGCTGGACGTGCTCCGAGAGCACTGAACCTAGGACCGTAGCCACGCCGGCCCCTCGCCCGGTGCTGGCGCTCGTGAGGCTGACGGTGCTCCGGAGCGACAGGACCCCGGACAGTCGTTCGCCGACGAGTGTGACGTCGATCAAGGCCGTGCCGTTCGGGTCGAACCAAGCCGTGGGTGCGGCTTCGGTCATGTCGGTGGTGGAGCTGGTCCAAGAGACGGTCACGGCGACGTCCGCCAGAGCGAGTCCGGTCTCCTGTGGGAAGCGCGCTACATCGATCCGTACACGGCGCACTGCTCGTAAATTCGTACCTGGGTCCCAGCCGTCGATCGCGTCCGGCATGGGAATCCACTCCTCCGCGTCGAGCAGGAACCACGGTTCCCAAGCCACCGTGCCTGGACGTGGGATCAGGTAGGGACGGACATCAGCCGGCATCGGACACCACCTGACTCACTCGGAAACGCACGACAGCGTCGGGCACATGCGTGGCGAACACGTACCAGTCCGATTCCTGACCCGCGGGTACCGTGACGGTTCTCCCATGCGCGACGGCTCCGGAGGCGGACTGCCATTGCGTGATCTGCGGAACGGCAGCGCCGAGCGGTGGCTCGCTCTCGCGGCCTCCCCCTTCCACCACGACCTCGACGTCTGCGGACAGGACCCTGGAGGCGTCTGCAGCAGGAACCTCAACGGCGGCGACCAGGTACGGCTTCCCCTCGTGGACCTGCAGCACCGGGCTTCCGTGCAGTCGGGGCTTTCCTCCCCGTCGAGGTGCCGGACTGCCCCCGTTGCCACCCCCACCTCCCCAGGTACCACTGGAAGTGAAGGATGCGCCAGGTTGTCCGCCTCCTCCGACACTGTTGTCCGCCTCGCCCTTTTCCGAGCACGGATTCATTCGTGCGGGGACGATGCCGGCGAGGAGCGCCGACAACTGCCCCAGCCCATGGCCTCCTGATCCGCCGGTCTGAGGTCCGAGCCCGAGGCGTTCGTCCAGTTGTTTCAGGATGAAGGTGCGTGCCCCCTGTACGACTCCTCGCGCGGTTCCGGTCAGGCCCTTGGAGATCCAGTCGTCGTGAGTGGGCGGCTCGGCGGATGCGAACAGTGCGTCGGCGTCTTCGGACGCTTTGAACACTCCGGCATAGGCAAGACGGGAATCGGGGTGGGGCGGGCCGGGAAGATAGTCGACCACGAGCTCGGCGACCCGCATGCGGGCGACATGGTGGCACGGGCCCTCGAACGGCTTCGCCGCTCCGATGAGAAGGCGGGTGTTCGCGGTTTCCGCGGCGTTCAGGGCCATTGCGAAGGCGCCGGCGTGCTTGGGCGGGACGGTACGCGAGAGTGCGGCTCCGTCACCTGCCCGGACCTCTCGCAGAGAGTCGATGAACGGTGCGAGCTCGTCGAAGGTGTGTGGTTCGGGAACCGGGACTGCGGACCCGTTGACGCCCACGATAAAGCGCATGTGCCGGCCGTGCTCGTCCGGGACCATTTTCGGCCACAGGTTCCACAGAAGCGAGGATGCGATGAAGGTCGCAGCCTCCTCCGGAGTGCGGTCACGGGCGTCCGGCTCTGATCCGACGGTCCCCAGGTCGGCGGCCAGGATGACGATGTCCGTACCGGTGCTCCCATCCTCGAACCCTGACAGCCCCAGTGCCTTGGCAACCGCATCGGCCTGCATGGAGAGAGCCGGGTCCGGCACGTCGTCAGCCGCCACAAGGCCCCACCAATGGCGGCCGGTGAAACGGCGCTCGTCGAGATACCAACTGTGGCCGAGCGCGGCACCCATCAGCCTACGGGAGGCGGGACCGTCCGCGGTGGTGTGCGTGTCCACGAGGATCGCACCGACTCGACTGAGCCGGTAAAAGATGCCCTTTCCGAATCCGTACGTGCCTCCGCCGAACTGGTGGTCGCTGGGTTCCCCGACGTTGCGGAGGAACTGCACGAAATCCGGTGTCTCCCCAGGATTCGCTCGTTCACCGGCGCGCAGCGGACCACCCAGTCCCCTGGTGTTACGGTCGGAGACCACCAGCACGACGGCCTCCGGGCGCAGGGCTCGATCGAGGTCGACGTTGGACTGACTCGGAGGTCCAGGCAGCAGAAGGTCACGCCACGCTCGGATGTCGTCGCCGAGCACACGGACATCGACGCGGAATTCCACCGAACCGTCGGGCAAGTGTGCGTCCCAACTGTTCTGTGCCGCTTCCCTCACCAGGACGGTCAACGGGTCCAGCGCGGGGCGTCCCAATTGTTTGACGATGCCCTCCGCTGCCGCGGAGCCCTCCGGAGCGAACGGCTGTGACCACCAACGAAGGTTCATCGGACCGCCTTCTCAGCGATCTCAACCAGCGACGCGCCCATGCTGAACAGGAGCAGGGAAGCGAGATCCACGTGATAATCCAGATCTGCGACGCCGTCCGGCAGCGAGCCCGTGACGAGGGATGACGGGACGAGACGCGGTGTGCCGGGGCCGACCTCGATACTGCGTATCTCCTCGATCACGAAGGTGTCCAGGTCGGGCCGATCCGGCTGGTCGGACCACCCTGCCGCCGAGAGCCTTGCGTGGAAGTCCGCCCGCGACGCCACCACGCCGCGGAGCTGCTCGACGAGGTTGCTCACGGTTCGTCCGTCGGAGTCCTCCACAACACGTAGGAGAACGAGGTCCAACGGTCGTCCATCATGGGTGTTCATTTGCTCCAGGCCGTGGACGGCGATGCTGTCGCTTGCGGCACTCAGACTCTTCGTCTCCAGGCACCGGACGGGAGCCTCGAAGTCGTGAGGTTCGTTGAGCGGGCCACGCCAAGCTGCCATAGGAAACCCGGGGTCAGCCTCGACCAGGGCCGAGAGCACAGTGAGTTCCACGAAGAGACCCAGCTTGGCCTGACGCGACAGTCCACGCAGCAGGCTGCTCCGGAAGAGTCGCCGCCACCGTGCGATGGCACCGAGACTGGCTGCCGCCGGTTGATGCGCGTCGACCACGGCTTCCAGCACATCCATCACGACCTCGTCGAATTCCGGGAAGAGATCGGGCTCGGCACACGATATGTCGACGTACACGATCGCGGGTCCGCCGAATCCGAGCTTGCGGACCACGGTGGCAAGGACTGCCGGCCTGGAGTCGACGGAGAGGTCCTCGTCACCTGCGGGAACAAGCAGATGTCGAGCACCTGTGCCGTCGAGTGCCACGCGGCAGGGCTCTGAGTGGCACGTCACCTCCAGAGGGTAGGAGGCGAGCTCCTTCGTGCGTGGCCGGGAGAGAACCGCCCACGCACGCTCCAGCATCGTTGATTCGGTGTCCGTCATGTCATGTCCTCGGTGTCGACGCCGAGGGCCTCGTCGACGTTCTCGCTTTCAACGTCTGTGAGGTCGACTGCGACATGGGTGGCCTGGACACTTTTGGTCTCAACGTCTCCGGGGAACGTGATGCCGAGGCCGACCACGGGCTCCGCCGCGCCGAGTGCGATACGCGGAGGGTGCTCGGCCGTGGTGCTCTGCTGCTGGTTGGCGGGTTCGCTCGTGGGGTCGATCAGGTACAGGACGACCAGACCGCGGTCGTGGCATACCGGGTGACTATTACGCAAAGCGACGAGTTCGCTCTCGCTCTTCGCCCTCGCCTGCGCAGCTGTCAGGCCTAGGTCCAACGCGCGATCCTGCTTGCTCATCAACGTCTTGATGTCGGCCCGTTCCACGCTGTGGTCGTTCAGCCGGGATCGGATCGAGTAATTGATGTCCAGGCCGCCCAATTTTGCATTCCCGCCCTCGCCGGTGACGACGGCGACGGACCACATCGCCAGACTCGGTGGGTCGCTGGTGAGCTGTTGGTCGATGTACTTGACCATGAGCAGCGATTCCAGGTCCGGCGAGTCCTCGTGCACCTGGTAGCGGTGGAGGAAGGTCTTCACGAGCGAGACGGGGACGTCCCGGACCAGTCGGGCGGCACCCAGGTCTTCGACCTGGCCGTGCCTGACCGCCTCCTGAACGAGATTCTCCGCGGCCTGTCGATTGCTGTCCAGCCAATCGGCGTTGGTGTGTTTGAAGTACCGGGTCTGCAGTCGGCGTCCGGCGTAGGAGATGAAGGCCGGTTGGGCGGCGCCCATCTTGGCAGTGATCCGCAATGATGGATGGGTACGGATCCGCACCGCAACCTGGTCCGGCGTCAGATTTTCCCGCTGGTAGCGGTCGATGTCGTCGCGCATCTCGTGCTCGACGGTAGCGAGGTGGCGGAATGCCGCAGCCAGGCTCGGTGTCATCCAAATCCTGGGCAGGTCCTCGTATCCGCTCCGATACCCGAACCAGCGGCCCATCTGCAGCAGGGTGTCGTAGGCCGTCGCCCCTCGGACGAAGAAGCTGACGACGAGTCCCTCCAAGGTCAGTCCTCGTGAGAGCGTGTTGCCGCCGACGGCGATGGCGACCACGGATGGGGCGGAGTAATCGAGCCGGTCCTGGCTGCGGTAGTTGTCGAGGACGACACGCGTGCTGGTGATGACCTTGCTCAGATGAGGCAGAACCTCGTCGAACGTGTTCTGTGCCCGGCCGAAGTCCTTGGCAGGCACTCGTGAGGACTCCTTCTCCCACAGATTCCGCCACTCGTCGAGGACTTCGGAGCGGCCGGAGTCGAGACCGGCCCGGGCATCTGTCTGCAGAGTCTGAAGAGGACCTCGGTAGCTCTCGTGAACTGCGATCTTCACGGACGTGTGAATGAGCATGGTGCTGTGGTCGTCATCGCCGCGCGCTCGTCGAGCGGCTGTGGCCAACCAGAACCAGCGGACGGCCGCCACCAGTTCCTCGATCATGACTGGGGTGAACCCGTCTGCGGATTCCTTGCTGCCCGGACGCAGCAGGGGTACTTCCTCCTCGGCGACCAGACGCACCATGTCGTAACCGTCCGGTGGGCCCTGCTCGTCGGGGGCTTCCCATTCGACGGCGTCACGGCCGAAAATTTTCTCAGGACCGAAATAGCCGTCCGGACGCGGCAGGTTGAGGATGAACGACTTCGGATACAAGTCGTCCTGCGTGGGGTCGATGAAGACATTGGCGAAGGGTGTCGCGGTGTATCCGATGTACGTGCACCGTGGCATCAGGCGCAACAGCCGACGGATCAATGGGTTGATCCGGCCCGTGGCCACCGATGCCTGGTCCGCCTCGTCGTCGATGATCAATACCGGTGCGGACGCGAGTGCCTTCCGGCTGTTCGGCTTGTCCAGCCACTTGATGAGCTTGTCCAGAACGGCCGCGTTCTTCTTGACGACCGCCAGGACGGTCTTCTCCTCGCTGAGCGCCGCTGACGCCTCGAGCGTTTGCTCCACGAAGTCGCGGGACTCGCCGGTCAGGGTCATCCAGCGGTCGGGGTTGAGGTCTTTGAGGTACTGGTCAAGCCGTACCTGGGTCTGACGGCGCAGTCCGTTGTGGATACCGGACAGGACGATGACCAGGCGATACCGTACATCACCGAGCTTTGCGATGACGGCGGTGAAGTTGGTGGTCTTTCCGCTTTGGACATACCCCACCACCAGGCCTTTGGAGTCCCATGTGGAACGGTCCGGTCGAGGGGTGTGAGCAACCACGGTGCTGGACGAGTGGTCCACGGAACTGATGCGTTCCTCTGGCCACTTCTCGGTCTTGAACTGGTCTCTCAGAGCCAACCAGTAGCGGTCGGACTCGCCTGGGCCGCTGTACCAGTCGTTCGCGCCGGCTGTAATGATCGGCGGACCGCCGGCCTGTACCTTCGCTTTGTCAGCCTCGAACTGACATCGGAACTTGTCCACCAGCTCTTCCGGCAACGAGCCCGCAAAGCTGGCAACAGCTGCCTCGACGCCATTGCGTCTGGCCCAGTCCGCGAAGACGGTGTAAAGGCTCAAGGTCCCACATCCCTTTCCCACGCCAGGGAAGAAATCTAGCTGAGAAGAGTCGAGGCGACCATGATCGCATATGGGAATTGCCAGGAACGACCGGGTTTGTATCTCAGAATCCTGTACTGGCCATGCCTTGGAATGGGCGCACACGGCGATGCCGTCGGATCCACTTGGTGTGATCAGCTATTCACGTTCAGCAGCTCGGCAGGAACCGTAGCGGCTCGGTCTAGTGACGCACTGCAGGCAATGCCGAGCACCCGCCAACATCAAGGCACGGCGGTATTCCCGTCGTGAGACACCGGCGTGATGGACAAGCTGGCAACCCCAGCGCACCGCCTGCATCAAAGTCCGATAGCGGCTTTGGGTCCCACGTAGGAACCGGCCTGAGGCTAGGTGTGTGAAGCGCTCAGAGAAGTCCAACGACGAAAAGTCGGCGAGCTTGACGAACTCGACGCCGCGGATCGGGCGGGTGCTGGCGCCAACGGCGAAATCTCCGACGACCCCGCCGACACGAGACCCTTCGAAGGTCAGGTGCACGACGTTCGCAGGCAGGAGATCACAGATGTACAGCAGGCGGCCTACCCGGATGTGCAGTCCTGTCTCTTCCCGCATCTCTTGCACCAGGACGTCCCCGAGGCTTGTGGAGCGAAGACGTCGGGTTCGGCGATGAGGCCGTACTGGATGCTGCGCACTACGCCGAGCCTGATGTCTGATGTGATCGTCGTACAGCTCATCCTGGGGATCAGGCCTGGCAGACGCCTGGCAGTTGCTTGGCATCTACCTGGCAGCTTGAGTACCGCAGCACGGCCGCATGCTGGGATGCGGGATGCGCTGACGGCCGCACATTCGCACAGCCGCGTATCTGGCAGTGGATGTGCAGCCAGGTCGCGGTCGGCGACCCCCCACCGACCCGCTACTACCGGGGCGCCCTTCGTTCCGCAGGTGGGGGTGCGGATCCGCTTGCGGTGCGTCATCGCCCTAAATCACCTTGCCGGTCGACGTGCGCACCCCCGCACCGGTCGTAGCCGAGGTGAGCGCCCCGCTCCTGATCAACTGCCACACTGGGCGGGTCGGATAAGCAGGTGGCGGCTGGGTCGGCGGGGTAGCGTGGATGAAGTGAGTCAGACCTTTCTGCCGCCCGCCGAGTGGTACGCCACCCTGCCCACGGTTCACCTGTCGGCGTGCATGCTGCTCACCGACGAAGCCGACCGCGTCCTCCTGGTCAAACCCAACTACCGCCCCTACTGGGGAGTGCCAGGCGGCATAGTGGACGACGGAGAGCCTCCCCACGTGTGCGCCGTGCGTGAGATCGGCGAGGAACTCGGCCTGGAGATCCCCTCTGGCCCGCTGCTCGTGGTCGACTGGATGCCGCCGATGGACGAGCGGCGGCGGCCGATGATGAACTTCATCTTCGACGGCGGCACCATCGCCGATCCCTCCCGCATCCGGTTGCAGACCGAAGAGCTCGACGCCGCCGAGTTCTGGGAGTGGGAGGAGGCGGCCACCAAGCTGTCCGCCACGACCGCCGCCCGCATCCCGGCCGCCCGGGCCGCTCGCGAGAGCCGACAGACGATCTTCCTTCCGGCTGAGCGGGACGCCTGAGCTCCTGGGACCCTCCCAGAAATTACGCCTCGCCTTCTTCGGGCCACCACCACGACCTTCCTCCGGAATCATCCGGGCAGGCAAAGTGACCGGCTTCCCTAGAAGGCGCCAGGGCAGCACACTCCCGGTATGGAGACGCGGCGCATCGGCACGATCCTCGCGGTTCTGCTGACGATCCTCTACCTGGCCTACATCGTGGCCATCCCCCTCGGCCTGGTGACCCACCGCCTTGAGGTGCACGAGGTGGCGCTGGCCGCGGCCCTGCTGGCCGGGGTGTGGTTCGCGGCGTCGCCGTACTTCATCACGGATGTGTCGATCGGTGCGGACGGGGTCAGCGCCCGGTTGGAAAGGGCCGAGGCGAAGCAGCGCGTACTGGAGGGCGAGTTGCGGGCGCTGCAGGTGACGCTGGGCGGGCTCGTGACGAAGCACGAGTGGAACCATCTGCGGCGGCTCTCTGAAGAGAAGCAGGTGCTGGTGCGCCATCGGGAGGACGGGAAGCTGCAGCAGGAGCTGGAGCGGCTCGATGCCCTGGGGTTCCTGGAGCCGCTCGACTCGCAGCGGGGGCTCAATGCGATTCGCGAGGATCATGGGCGGCCGGGTGAGGAGTTCGACCTGACGCGGTACGTCAAGATCACGGACGCGGGGCTGGAGTATCTGGGGTTGCGCGAGAAGCTGTGAGGGCTTCTGCCGGGTGCGGGAAGCAGGCGGCTGTTTGGCCAAGGTGACGAGACGCCAGAACTCCGCGGCCAGGCCGGGTCCATGTTGCTGCTCTGCTGAGGCCTGCTCGCCCAGTTCCGGCAGCCCGTTCAGCGCCTGAGCTTGTTCGCCCAGTTCCGGCAGCCTGTCCAGCGCCTGAGCTTGTTCGCCCGGTTCCCGTAGCCCGTTCAGCGCCTGAGCCTGCCCGCCCTGAAGGAGCAGGACGCGGTCGCGCAGCACGTCGAGCCTGATCTGCTCCTGAGAGCGACGGCAGGTCGTCGAAGCGGGCCCGTCCAAGCCGTCCAAGCGCTTGCAGTACAGCAAGACCACCGCCGACCAGGCGCGTCCCGCCCTGACCGAGCGTCCATGACCCACCCTCATGAAGATCGCGGAAGCCCTTGACGCCGCCTGAGAGCAAGCACCGTCATGTGTCAGTCGCCGCGTCAGGGCGATGACGGCCCCGTATCAGCACGGTCGGCGAAAGTTCTTCTCGTGACCGGCTCGGCAAGACGAACCGGCTCACACCAAGAACAAGAATCTGAGGGAGATCCTAATGACCACCGGCTTTTCTGTAACGGGACTGCGCAGGCTGCGTGAGGTTCTGACCAGGCACGTCGACTCCGGCAAGATCCCCGGCCTGGTCGCACTGGTCAGCCGCAACGGCCAGACGCACGTCGAGAAGCTCGGCACGATGCAGCACGACGGCGGCGCCCCCATGCAGCGCGACACCATCTTCCGAATGGCCTCCACCTCCAAGCCGCTGTCCATCGCGGCCGCGATGGTCCTGCTGGACGAGTGCCGGCTCCGGCTGGACGACGTGGTGGACCCGTGGCTGCCCGAGCTGGCCAACCGCCAGGTCCTGACGAGCCCCGGCGCCGACCTGGACGACACGGTGCCGGCCCGCCGCCCGATCACCGTCAGGGACGTGCTGACCTCCACCTTCGGCCTCGGCATGGACATGACCGCGCTCGGCACCCCCATCCTGGGCGCCATCTTCGAGCGGGGTCTGACGCCGAACCTGCCGGTCGAGGTGCCCGAGCAGGACGAGTGGATGCGCCGACTCGGCGAGCTGCCGCTGATGCACCAGCCGGGCGAGCAGTGGCAGTACCAGATCAGCAGCGACCTGGTCGGCGTGCTGGTCTCCAGGGTGACCGGCAAGTCGTTCGAGGAGTTCCTGCGTGAGCGGATCTTCGAGCCCCTGGGCATGAAGGACACCGGCTTCCACGTCCCCGCCGACAAGATCGACCGGCTGCCCACCCTGTACGCCCCCGACCCCGCCACCGGCGAGTTCCAGGCCTGGGACGAGGCCGTGGGCGGCCGCTGGAGCACCCCGCCCGCGTTCCAGGGTGGCGGCGGCGGGCTGGTGTCCACCGCTGACGACTACCACGCCTACTTCCGCATGCTGCTCAACGGCGGCGTGCACGACGGCAGGCGGATCCTGTCCAGGGCCGCGGTGGAGCTGATGACCACCAACCGGCTCACCCCCGAGCAGCAGGCCGTCCGGCACGCGCTGGCCACCAGCGCCGTGCACATCTCCTTCGGCCAGGGCCAGCAGGGCGGCTGGGGCCTCGGGATGGCGGTCCGCACCCACCACAACGACTACGCCCCCATCGGCCAGTTCGGCTGGGACGGCGGCAGCGGCACCTCCACCTACGCCGACCCCGCCAACCAGATCGTCGGCGTCCTGCTCACGCAGGTCGGCTACACCGTCCCGAGCCCGGCGCACGTGATGGCCGACTTCTGGACGACCGTCTACCAGGCCATCGAGGACTGACGCGGAGCCGCGCCCGAGGGGGACGTCCCCTCGGGCGGGCCTGGCCCCAAGCAAGTCCAGCGAAGCCCGATCGCCCTCCGCGCACACGAAACGGAAGCTGAAGAGACATGCAACCGCACCCCCGCCGCTGGCTGATCCTGATCGCCCTGTGCCTGAGCACGATGGTCCTGGTCATCGACAACATGGCACTCACCGTGGCGGTCCCCGTCCTGGCCGCCGACCTCGGTGCCACCTCGCAGGACATTCAGTGGGTCCTCGAGTCCTACATGCTGGTCTTCGCCGGCCTGCTGCTCACCGCCGGCTCCTTGTCCGACCGTTTCGGCAGGCGCAAGGTCATGGTCATCGGCCTGGTGCTGTTCGGCGCCTCCTCCGCGGTCGCCACGTTCGCCACGAGCCCCGGCGAGCTGATCGCCGCCCGCGTGGCGATGGGCGTCGGCGGGTCGCTGATCATGCCGTCCAACCTGTCCATCATGATGACGGTCTTCACGGACGAGGCCGAACGCCGCAAGGCCATGGCCGCCGGAGCCGCCTTCAGTGTGCTCGGCCTGGTCGGCGGGCCCGTCCTAGGCGGCGCGCTGATCGCCACCCTCGGCTGGGAGGCGGTCTTCTGGATCAACGTCCCCGTCGCCGCCCTGGCGATCCTGGCCGCCGTCACCCTCATGCCCGAGTCCCGGGGGCCGGTGACCAAGCCCGACCCGCTCGGTGCCGTCCTGTCCGTGGTCGGGATGTCCGCGCTGGTGTGGACGATCAACGAGCTGGCGCACGGCATCGCCTGGACCCCGCTGATCATCGCGGTCGTCGCCCTCGGCGCGTTCATCGTCTGGGAGCTGCGCACCGAGCACCCGATGGTGCCGCTCAAGCTGTTCGCCGACCGGAACTTCGCCGGTGGCAGCCTCTCGCTCACGCTGGTCCAGGTCGGCAACGGCGGACTGCTGCTGGTGCTCACCCAGTACATGCAGTTCGTCCTCGGCTACACCTCCGTCCAGGCCGGTCTGGCCTTCATCCCGATGTTCGCCGCCTCCATCGTCTTCAACGGCGTCGGCGCCGCGCTGGGCACCAGGCTCGGCAACCGCACCACCGCGGTGGTCGGCCTGCTCGTCATGGCGGCCGGGTTCGGACTGCTCAGCTTCTCCTCCGCGGACAGCTTCGCCGCGCTGGCCATCGCCCAGGCCGTGCTCGGCGCCGGCAGCGGCCTGGCCATGCCGTCGGCCGTCGTCTCCCTGATGGGCGCCATCCCCGCCGAGCAGGCCGGGGTCGGCTCCGCGCTCAACAACACCATCCAGCAGGCGGGCGCCGCCCTCGGCGTGGCCATCCTGGGCAGCCTGGCCACCAGCAGCTACGCCTCGGCCATGCCGGCCACCGCCTCCGAGGAGGCCCGCCGCTCGGTGGCCGCCGCCGTGACCGACCCGTCCCTGGCCGCGGTCGCCCGCCAGGCCTACGACGCGGCCATGTCGTCCGCCTTCCTGGGGGCCGTGGCCGGGGTGCTCGCCGCCGCCGTACTCGCTCTGCTCCTGCTGCGCGGACGTAAGGCGAGCGCGCCCGTCACCCGCGACACGCAGTCCCTCACCGCCTGAGATACCCCTCGCCACCTGTACGGAGGTCACCCGCCATGTCTGTCACCCTCTCCCGCCAGGACAAGATCACCCTGCGCACCGCCGCCTGGGGCTCGGTCTCGCTGATGGCCGCCGCCGACGCCGCAGGCAGGCCGCACCGGGCCGCCACCCACGGCTCCATCGCCCTGGCCTCCGCGACCGGCCTGGTCGGGCACGTGCTCGCCGAGTGGCCCAAGGGCGTGAACCTGCGCGGCAAGTCCGTCGCCGAGCTCGCCGACCTCGTGCTCCCGGCCCTGACGGCGACCAGCAGCCTGCTCAACCGGCAGGACCCGGTCGAGGCCGACAACTTCCGCCGCACCGTGCTCGTCGCCGTCGAAGCCGTCGTCAGCACCCACAAGGGCGAGCCCAGCCCGCCCCTCGCCGAGATGATCCGCAAGATCACCGCTGCCCTCGACGCCGCTTGACGGCCTGCCGGCCGCACGCGGCACCCCGACATAACGCGCGCATAACCACTTCCGGTGACGTCCGGGTTATGCGCCGCTCGCTGAACTACCTCCCCGATGGCCGTGATCCGCTCGGCCCGTTCCATCGGGGGACCATCCGTGACCGCCACCCTGGCCCGTGGAGTCCGCGCACACGCGGACATCACGGGCCTCAGTCTTTCCCGGCACTGGGTGTTCGGGTGCCTGCTCGTCCTGGCCGCCGTACTCCGGGTGCTGGTCATGCTGGGGTACGACACCGCGCAGCTCTACTGGTACGACTCCTTCACCTACCTCGACACGGCCGTGCACCTGAGGCCGCAGGGCGCCTTCCATCCGGCCGGGTACTCGTGGTTCCTGTGGGTTCTGCGTCCCTTCCGCAGCGTGGAGGTGGTGGCGGGGGTGCAGCACGCGATGGGGCTCGGCATCGCGATCATGCTGTACGCGCTCACGCGGCGCTGGTCGTTGCCCGGGTGGGCGGCGGCCCTGGCCACGGTGCCGGTGCTGTTCGACCCGTCGTTCGTGCGGCTGGAGCACGCCGTCTTGTCGGACCTTCAGGTCATCTTCCTCGTCACGGCCGCGCTGACGGTGCTGATGTGGCGACGGGCCCCTTCCCGGGCTGCCACGGCGGCAGGTCCTTCGCAGGTCGGCGGGGCGGTGCGGCTCTCCGTCCGCGCCGCCACGGCGGCCGGGCTGCTGCTCGCCCTGGCCGGTCTGACCCGCACCGCCGCCGTCCCCCTGCTCGGCCTGGCCGCGCTCTACCTGCTCGCACGCCGCACGTCCTGGCGATCGGTGGTGGCTTTCGTGCTGGCAGGCGGGCTGCCCCTGCTGGCCTACGCCGGTTGGTACGCCCAGCACCACGGCAGGTTCGCCCTCAGCGGCTCCGACGGCGTCGCCCTCTGGGCCCGCACCATGACCTTCGCCGATTGCACGCGCATCCAGCCCCCGCCCGACCTGGCAACGCTCTGCCCGAACGGCACCGTCCTCGACGCCGCCTCCGAGTACGTCTGGGCCCCCGCCTCCTCCCTCAACCGCCTGCCCGGCGACCGGTTCTCCCGCAACGACCAGGCCAGGTCGTTCGCCGTGGCCGCGATCGCCGCCCAGCCGTTCGACTACCTGCGCGAGGTGGCCCTGGACACCTCGCTCGCCTTCACCTGGGAGCCCGTCGCCCACCCCAAGCGGGTCAGCGCGCACACCACCTTCCCGCGCGGCTCCTGGCCGCTGCCCGAGCAGCACGCCCTCATCGGCAAGGTACGCAACGAGTACGACCCGGACATCCGCGGGATGCGGTCGGTGGAGCCGTTCGCGTCCGTGCTCGCCGCTTACCCGTATCCGTGGCTGCTGCACGGGCCCGTGTTCGGGGTGGCGCTGGTGGCGGGTGGGGTGGGGGCGCTGCGGCGGGGGCGGAGGGCCGCGCTGCTGCCGTGGTCGGTCGCGATGTTCCTGCTGGTCGCGCCGGTGGCCGCGCTGGACTTCGACCATCGGTACGTGCTGCCGGCGATCCCGTTCGCCTGGCTTGCCGCCGCGCTCGGTCTGCGGCGTTTCAGGTAAACGCCGGTATGGAGCATGAGTCGGAGGGCATGGTGCCTCATATGGCGGCTGAGCATTCTCCGGAGGAGATCGGCGCGGACACGGCGGAACGAGGGCAGGCGCCGCGCGCCGCATGCGACCTGGGTCGGCTGAGCGAGCTGGTGGGCTGGTTGGAGGAGGAATACGGGCCGATCACCGAGAACGAGCGTGCTGCGGCGGTGGCGGAACTCGAGAACCTCGATGCCGAGCATGAGCGCCGTCGCACCCTCGGTGCTCGCCGTGATCGCCCGGCAGCAAAGAAGCCGCTGTCGGAACCGATCGTCGTCAGGAAGAGGTGAACCAGCGCGGTGGCCAGACAGGCTCTCCGGCGTCCTCCACCCGGTGCCCCGCCTCCTCCAGGACGACGACGGCCTCCTCCCGCCTCTCCCGCGGAACCAGCACCAGGTCGGCGTCGAACGTGGAGGCGACGAACACGGGGATCGCGGCATCCGCGAGCGGCTTGACGATCGCCGCCAGCATCCCGGGAACGTCCAGGTCGTGGGCCGTTGCGCCGCCGTAGAAGCCGATCCACCGTTCCCCGGTGTCGTGCGGGCGGGCGGCGCGGACGACGGTCAGCCCTTCGGGGGCGCGGACCTGCACGATCCAGTCGTCCCCGGGCGGTCGCGCAGGTGGTAGCCGCTCGACGGTGAACTCTGGAGACACGATGTGCAGGTGCTGGCGCGGGTGGTCCACGGCAGATGTCTATCAGAACCGTCGGGAGCGAACCGGCGGGGTGATCGGTCGCATCCCGGCGTTGTGCGCTGCCGACAGAGTGACGATCAAGCCGGGTGGCTTACTGCTCCTCGACAAGTTCTCGTTCGGCGAGGAATTCGTCGAGCAGCTTGAACAGGACATCGACGACCCGGCTCTCCTCCTCTCCCGCCAGTTCCCAGCGCTCCCAGCCCTCAGGAAGAGCGATATGGCGTACCTGACCAGTCACGCTAACAGGCTCCCATCCGGAGCCTGTTAGCGTGACGCAGTGGATCTCTTCTCGCAGTCGTGGGCCGCGCTGCGCACGGCGGTCGCCGAGCTTCCCGACGAGGACTTCGAACGGCCGTCCGGATGCGCGGGCTGGCTCGTCCGTGACCTGGCCTGCCACCTGGTCATCGACGCCCAGGACGTCCTGATCACCGTCGCCACCCCCGAGGACGGGCCGCCGACCAGGAACGCGGTCACGTACTGGGACCTTCTCGACGAGCCGCCGACCGGCGACGACCCGCTCGACGCGCTGATCGTCCGCCTCGCCGCCGCCTACCAGGAGCCGCGGCTGCTCAAGTTCCACCTCGACGACGTCGGGGCCGCCGCCGGGCGGGCCGCCGCGCTGGCCGACCCGGCCGCCCGGGTGGGGACCAAGGACCAGGTGCTCACAGTGGGCGACTACCTGTCCGCGTACGTCCTGGAGTGGACTCTGCACCACCTCGACCTGATCGCCCACCTTCCTGACGTCGCCGGGCCGTCCGATGAGGCGCTGTCGCGGTCCCGCGCGATGCTGGAGGAGCTGGCCGGAGCGAGGTTCCCCGAGGCGTTCTCCGACGTGGACGTGCTGCTGGTCGGCACGGGACGGCGGGCCGCGACCGACGAGGAGCGGGCGAAGTTCGGCGCATTGGCAGGGAGGCTGCCTCTCGTCCTAGGGTGAGCGGCGCTCAGGCCGCGATGGCGCGGTGCGCGATCACCTTGTCGATACGTAGCCGCACAAGACACTCACCCGGCATGGCGTTGCGGGTGCCGAACTCCTGGGCGCGCTCGTCCCCCATGTACCGCCGGCCGATCTCGACGGCCCACGCCAGCATCTCCTCCAGATCCAGCGAGATGGCCGCGCGCCCCTTGAGCAGCACGTACGAGAACGGCGGCGTCTGGTCGTCCACGCACAACACGGCCCGCGGGTCGCGGCGCAGCGCCTTGGCCTTGAGCCCGGTCTCGGAGGTGTTGAACACCACGTCGTCGCCGTCCAGCAGGAACCAGATCGGCGTCACGTGCGGCGCACCGTCGGACAGCGTCACCCCGAGCTTGCCCGTACGGGTGCCGGTCAGGACGAACGCCCGCCATTCCTCGTCACTCATGCGTTCCATGCGACTACGCTACGCCAGCGCGTTAAAGGGTTCGAGAACTGTCGGTGCCCGGTGGTACAAAGCAGATTCCACCTAGGCCAGGGGGCATGGAGCATGTCGATCACCAGTGGCTCGGAGTTCTCCGTCTCCGGGCCGCGCTACAACCGGCGCGGTCCGGTGCGCTGGCTCTGGTCGCATCTGCGCCGTCATCCGGTGCACCTGCTCGGGTTCCTCGGCGGGTCGCTCGTCATGGTGGTGCTCAACGCCCTGGTGCCGCAGTTCACCGGCGACGCGTTCGACGCCGTGCTGGGCGTGCGCGGTGAGCCGATGGACGCGCTCGGGGCGATCGCGTGGGCGTTGCTGGCCGTCGTGCTGGCGCGCGGGCTGTTCGACCTGTGGGCGCGGCTGTCGAGCGAGGTGCTGGCCAAGCGGCTGGAGCGGGACGCCCGCGACGAGCTGTACGTGAGCCTGCTGGGCAAGAGCCAGACGTTCCACAACCGTCAGCGGGTCGGCGACCTGATGGCCCGGGCGGCCAACGACATCCGGCAGCTCTCCATCATGATCACGCCGGGCGCCGACCTGATCGTGGACTCGGGGCTGACCGGGCTGGTGCCGCTGTTCTTCATCGCCGCCATCGATCCGCGGCTGCTGCTGGCCCCCGGGGTGTTCGCGGTGGTGTTCGGGTTCGCGCTGTGGCACTACATGCGGCAGCTCAACCCGGTCTCGACGCGCATGCGTGAGGAGTTCGGCGATCTCAACGCGGGGCTCAACCAGGCGGTGCGGGGCATCGAGGTGATCAAGGTGACCGCGCAGGAGCAGCAGGAGCGGCTGCGGTTCAGGGCGAACGCGCGGCGCTACCGCGACTCGTTCGTCCGCAACGGGCTGGTGCAGGCGCGTTACCTGCCGACGCTGCTGTTCGCCTTCGCCATGGCGGGGGCGATGTGGCACGGCCTCTACCTTCAGGGCATCGGGGCGATCACGATCGGCGAGATGGTCGCGTTCATGGGGCTCATGGGCATGCTCGGGTTCCCCACGCAGATGTCGATCTTCACGTTCTCGCTGATCCAGATCGGCATCGTGTCCGCGCGCCGGATCCTCGGCGTCGTCACGTCCGAGAGCGAGATCGACCAGCGGCCCGACGGGCACGCCGCGCCGATCAGCGGCGAGATCGTCTTCGAGGACGTCACGTTCGGCTACGAGGAGGACGGCGAGCCGGCGCTGCGCGGGGTGACGTTCACGGTGCGGCCGGGGGAGACGGTGGCCGTCGTCGGCGAGACCGGGTCGGGCAAGAGCACGCTGACCAAGCTGGTGCCGCGCATCTACGACGTGACGTCGGGGCGGATCCTGGTGGACGGCGTCGACGTACGCGAATGGGACCTCGACTCGCTGCGCTCGCAGATCTCCACCATCGAGCAGGACATCGTGCTCTTCTCCCGCTCCGTGGCCGAGAACATCGCCTTCAGCAAGGGCCAGCGGGCCGACCGCGAGGCGGTGGTGGCGGCGGCGCGCGACGCGCAGGCCGCGGAGTTCGTCGAGGAGCTGGACGACGGCTACGACACCGTGATCGGCGAGCGGGGCGTCACGCTGTCCGGCGGGCAGCGGCAGCGGCTGGCGATCGCGCGGGCGCTGCTGACCGACCCGGCGATCCTCGTGCTCGACGACTCCACCAGCGCCATCGACTCCGCCACCGAGGACAAGATCCAGCAGGCCATCGGCCGCATCCTCGAAGGGCGCACCACCCTGCTCATCACCCACCGGCTCTCCCAGATCCGCTGGGCCGACAAGGTGCTGCTGCTGCGCCGCGGCCAGGTGGCCGACTTCGGCACCCACGACGAGCTGATCGGGCGCAGCCGCCTCTACCGGCGCGTCTTCGCCCACTACGACGAGGCCGACCTACGCGACGACGGGCCGGTCCTGGCCGGCGAGCAGGGAGGGACGCGCTGATGGGCTTCCTCATGGACGGTCTCGACGCCGAAGACTACGACCGCACCTACAACGACCGCGATCTGCTGCGCCGGATCCTGTCGTACTTCCGGCCCAAGCTGGGCGCCATGGTCCTGGTCGCCGTGATGATCGTGCTGGGCTCGGCGGCCCAGGCGGCCATCCCCACGCTGGGCAGCCTGGCCGTCGACGCGATCGCCGACGGCACGATCGGCGACGTGGGATGGCTGCTGATCGCGGGCGTCCTGGGCACCGGGGTGCTGTCGTGGGGCTTCAACCACGTCAGGCAGAAGAACAGCGCGAAGGTCACCGGCGACGTGGTGCTGAGCCTGCGCGAGGACGCCTTCGACGCCGTGCTCAAGCGCGACCTGTCCTTCTACGACGAGACGCCGTCCGGCAAGATCGTCAGCCGGGTGACGTCCGACACCGACGACTTCGCCACCGTCTCCACCCTCACCATGGACCTGATCAGCCAGGTGCTCATGGTCGGCTTCGTCACCGTGCTGCTGTTCGTGCGCAGCGTCGAGCTGGCCCTGCTGACGCTGCTGGTGGTGCCCATCGTGATGGGGCTGGCGCTGCTGTTCAGACGGCTGGCCAGAGCGAGCACGCGGCAGGCGCAGCGGTCGCTGAGCCGGGTGAACGCCAACCTCCAGGAAACCATGGGCGGCATCGCCGTGGCCAAGAACTTCCGGCAGGAGCAGCAGGTCTACGACGAGTTCCGGCCCATCAACCGGCAGAGCTACCAGGTGACGCTGCGGCAGGGGTTCGTCTTCTCCGCCATCTTCCCTGTGCTCTTCCTGGTGGCCGGGCTGGCCACGGTCGCGCTTGTGCAACTCGGCGGCGCGTCGGTCGTCGCGGGCGGGCTGTCGGCCGGCGACTGGTACCTGTTCCTGCAAGGCGTGTCGCTCTTCTGGTTCCCGCTGACGTCCATCGCCGCGTTCTGGTCGCAGTTCCAGCAGGGGCTGTCGGCGTCAGAACGGGTCTTCGCGCTGATCGACGCGCCGCCGCGGGTCGTGCAGACGGACTCCCAGCCCGCCGGGCGGCTGGCCGGGCGCATCGAGTTCGAGGGCGTGACCTTTGGGTACGACCCCGCGCACCCCGTGCTGCGCGACTTCGACCTCGTCATCGAGGCGGGGGAGACCGTGGCGCTGGTGGGCCACACCGGCGCGGGCAAGTCCACGCTCAGCAAGCTGATCACCCGGTTCTACGAGTTCCAGGACGGGCGCCTGCTGATCGACGGCCGCGACATCCGCACCCTGGAGCTCGGCAGCTTCCGCAAGCAGATCGGGGCCGTGCCGCAGGCGCCGTTCCTGTTCAGCGGCACGGTCGCGGACAACATCCGCTACCCGCGGCCCGAGGCCACCGACGAGGAGGTGCTGGCCGCCGCCTCCGCGGTGGGCGGCGGCGACTGGATCGAGGCGCTGCCGAACGGGCTGGAGACGGACGTCGGCGAGCACGGGCGGGCGCTGTCGATGGGGCAGCGGCAGCTCGTCGCGCTGGCCCGGCTGCTCGTGCAGGACCCGGCGATCGTGGTGCTGGACGAGGCCACGGCCAGCGTCGATCCGCTGACCGAGGCGCAGATCCAGGAAGGGCTGGACGTGGTGCTGGCCGGGCGGACGTCCATCGTCATCGCGCACCGGCTGTCCACGATCGAGCACGTGGATCGCATCATCGTGCTGGATCACGGGCGGATCGTGGAGGAGGGGGATCACGGGACGTTGCTGGCGGCGGGCGGGAGGTACTGCCAGGTGTACAACACCTACTTCCGGCATCAGTCGCCGAACTATCGGGCGGGGTCGGGGTTCGTGCCGGTCAGTTCCGCGTGAGCTGATGCGCACGAGAGGCCCGGTGGCGCGGGCGATCTCGCGCAGGCCACTCGCGATGGCCGACAAAATCCGAACGGCATTTTCGGACGTTCGGGACATCGGGCCCCACGGTAGAGCCCTGGCATCGTTCGAAGCAGCGATCAAGGGAGATGCGGATGCGGCACGTGACGGTCACCGGGCTCGGCGCCACCACACCCCTGGGCGGAGACGTGAGCCAGACCTGGGCGGCCCTGCTGGAGGGGCGTTCCGGGATCACCGCCCTGGAAGAGGACTGGGCGCGGGACCTGCCGGTGCGGATGGGCGGGCGGATGCGTGCGGACCCCGCCGAGGTGCTGGGCCGCGTACAGGCCCGGCGGCTGGACCGCTGCCAGCAGGCCGCGCTCGTCGCGGTACGGGAGGCGTGGCACGACGCCGCCGCCCCCGAGGTGGAGCCCGAGCGGCTGGCCGTGGTGATCGGCACGGGTGTCGGCGGCGTGCTGACCACGCTGGGCCAGGACGATGTCCTGGAGGCTTCGGGTGCGCGCAAGGTGTCGCCGTACACGGTGCCCATGCTCATGCCCAACGGCCCCGCGGCGGTGGTCAGCATCGAGTTCGGGGCGCGCGGCGGCGCGTACACGCCGGTCAGCGCCTGCGCCTCGGGCGCCGAGGCTATCGCGATGGGCCTGGACCTGATCCGGCTCGGCCGGGCGGACGTGGTGATCGCGGGCGGTGCGGAGGCCTGCCTGCACCCGCTGACGATCGCCGGGTTCGCGCAGGCCAAGGCCATGTCCAGGCGCAACGACGCGCCGGAGGAGGCTTCGCGGCCCTTCGACAGCGGCAGGGACGGCTTCGTGCTCGCCGAGGGGGCGGCCATGGTGATCCTGGAGCGAGCCGAATTCGCTGCGGCCCGGGGCGCTCGGGCGTACGCGATGCTGGCGGGCGCGGGCGTCACGTCCGACGCGTACCACATCACCGCGGGCCTTCCCGAAGGGCAGGCCCGCGCGATGCGGCTGGCGATGGAGACGGCCGGGCTGGACGCCGGGGACGTGCGGCACGTCAGCGCGCACGCCACCTCCACCCCGCCAGGCGACCTCGCCGAGGCCTCCTCGATCGGTCAAGCGGTGGGCACTCATGCCGCCGTGACCGCGATCAAGTCGATGACCGGGCACCTGTGCGGCGCGTCCGGAGCGCTGGGGGCCGTGGCCACGGTCCTCGCGCTGCGGGACGAGATCGTGCCCGCGACGCGGAACCTGGACGCACCCGACCCCGGGATCGGGCTCGACATCGTCTCCGGGCGGCCGCGTCACGGGCGGTTGGGGGCGGCGATGACCAACTCCTTCGGGTTCGGCGGGCACAACACGTCGCTGGTGTTCACCGCCTGATCAGCTCACGTTGACGGAGTAGGCGGTGGTGTCCAGGCGGCCTTGGCCGATGAACACCTCGGTGCCGGCCTGGACGCTCGTCAGGTACTTCGAGCTCGCCAGCCACCCCCGGCTCACCAGGTGGTTGAGGAAATCGCGCAGGTTGAGGTTGACGCTACTGGTGTTCCCGGTCCGGACGAAGGAGTAGACCTCCCAGCCGATGTTGCCCCGGTAGAGGTCCCAGTTCGTGCCGCCCAGGGTGACGGTGGCCTGCCTGGTGCCCACCGGGCCCGCGCCGCCGGTCCGGTACGTCCAGATCATCACCTCGTCGGTGGGGTTGTTCTCCCACGTGGGGTTGGAGATCGTGTGCAGCCACAGGTCGTAGGCGACGTTCATGGTGCCGGTGGTGGAGACGTTGTAGTTCCACGTGGTGCTCACGTTGCGGTTCGCCGAGACCTGGGTCGGCAGGCCCGTGTTGGACAGCTTCCAGCCCCAGTGCCAGCCGAGGACCGAGCTGGCGTACGACTTGACCTGGTTCGACTGGCCCGACCAGTTCCAGCTCGTGCCCCAGGAGATGGTGCTGCCGCTGGTGGAGCCCGCCCAGACGCACTGCGTGCCGGTGCCGGAGTCCTGGCCCCACAGGTTGTTGTTGACCCAGTACTTGCCCATCGTCACCGAGTCGAAGGCGTTGCAGAGCTGGCCCTGGGGCGGGGTGACCGTGGGGGTGGGGGTGGGGGTGGGCTCGCCGGGGGTGGTGCCGCCGGTGCAGGTCACGCCGTTCAGGGTGAACGCGGCGGGGGCGGGGTTCGCGGAGTTGTTCCAGGTGGCGTTGAAGCCGAGGTCGGTGGTGGCGTTAGTGCCGAGGGAGGCGTTCCAGCCGGCGTCGGCGGCGCTCACCTGGCCGCCGTTCTGGGTGAAGGTCGCCTTCCATCCGGACGTGATCTGCTGGCCGGCGGCGAACGACCAGCCGAGGGTCCAGCCGGTCAGGGGGTCGCCGAGGTTCTTGATGACGACGTTCGCGGAGAAGCCGCCGGACCACTGGTTGGGGACGGTGTAGGTGACCTGGCAGCCGACCGCGGCTCGGGCGGTGGTGGCGGTGAGGACGGTGGCGGCTGCCACGAGGAGGGCGGCCAGCGTTGCCATGCATATTCTCATCCGCTAATTGTTAGTCGTCTCGACAAACTAACCCCAAAGGTGAGTGCTGCTCTGAGGCATCGGGGCTGCGGGAAGCGCCAGCGTGCGGAGCTTCGTCGACGGTGGCGCGAGGTGAAACTTTCAGGAAATGTCGGTCATCGGCTCTACGCTCGGCGTCCATGAACGAATCGGACACCGTGCACCTCGACCTCCGCGTCAGCTACCGGCAGGCGTACCTGATCGACTGCACCGACGACGCCGAGGGCCCCGAGGACATCCCCGACGACCACCCCACCCACCCCGTCGGCATCATCCGCGTCGAGGGCGGGAACGCGTTCCTCATCACCGGCCTGCACACCGGGACGGTCGACTTCACCGTGACCGTGGCCGGCCGCGACCCCGGGGCGGACGTCGAGGGCTTCGAGGACGTGGTGGAGATCAGCATCGAGTCCGAATCCGGGGAGTTCCAGCTGCACGAGTGGGGCGGGACGGGTCACGACCTGCCCGCGCTGCCCGCCGGGCCCGGGTGGTACCGGCTGCGGTACCACGCGCGGGGGATGGACGAGGCCGTCGATGGGGTGGACCTGTCGGGTGGGCCTGTCGATCATTACCTGTTGCACATCTGGCCGGCGGAGGAGTCGTTGCCGCAGGTGGTCAAGCACGGCAGCGCGTCCGCCGCGTACTGGCGCCGGCCCGACTGAGACACGGCCCGACTGAGACACGGCCCGACACGGCGCGGCGTTCGGGCGGCGGCAGGACGCGGTGGCAGGACGCGGTGGCAGGACGCGGTGGCATGGCGCGGTGGCATGGCGCGGTGGCATGGCGCGGTGGCATGGCGCGGCGGTTGGGGTGACCGGCGTGTCAGCGATCGTCGCGGAGGGTGCGGAGGGTTTCGGCCTGTTCGGCGGTGACGCCCTTGGCGCGCTGGGCGACGGCCTCCTCCGGGGTCAGGCCCGCGCCCGCCCACGACGCCGTCTCCTCGAACGGGATCCCGGCCTGCCACCACGCCCTGGCGACCCCCATCGGGTTGAGGCCGCGCTGAATGTGACGCCTGGCCTCACCCGGCCTGAGCCCCAGCTCCTGCCACATACGCGCGGTGGGGGCGTCCACGTTCTGGCGGGCCCAGGCGGCGGCCTCGTCGTCCACCCAGTCCGCGCCGCAGTAGCTGAAGATGACCAGGGCGTCGGTGTTCCCCAGGCGGGCGATGAACCGCTGGGCCCTGTCACGGGGATCGCCGCCGCCCGCGAACGCCATCAGGCTGGTGAACGCGTCCCCCGGAGCCGTGGGGTCGTCGAGGCTGCGTGGCTTCCGGCCGTGTTTGAGGTCGTAGGCCTGGTCCGGGGCGTGGCCCTGGTGCTTGAGGGCGATGGCGTCGTCGAGGCCGAACTCGTACTCGTGCCAGAGCAGCGCCTCGGCGGCGGTCAGCCCCGCGGACAGGCACCTGCCGACCGTGCCGGGGGTGACCTGGGCGGTGGCCCACTGGGTGGCCTCGGCGGGGTCGGTGATGCCGGCCCGCCGCCAGGTGGCGGCCTGGGTGGGCGACAGACGCCAGGTCCACCAGCGGTGCGCCTCGGCGGGCGGGATGCCGGCGGCCTCGTACGGGGCCGGGTCGAACGTCATGATGCTCCTTCCACGTGTACGGTCTCCGCCCACTCGGGCGCCTGCCCCGTCGCGTCGAGCAGGGCGACGATGACCCGGGTGGCGGGCGGGCGGTGCGGCCACGGGGTGCGGCCGTCGGTGAGCGCGATGATCAGGTCCGGGGGCGGGCGTCCGGCCAGGGCGGCGGCGAACCCGGCCCGCAGGTCGGTGCCGCCGCCGCCGTCCAGCCGCACGTTCGAGACGCGGCCGAGGTTCTGCGGACGGTACGCGCGCGCGTCGCACGTGATCACCGTGAGGAGCCGCCTGCCGACCCCCACGGCCCGCAGCACCCCGGTGACCTCGGCCAGCGCCTGGGCCAGCATGGTCTCGGTGACGGAGCCCGACGTGTCGATCAGCACCGTCACCGAGGGGAGGGGCTGTCGCAGGCTCGGCAGGACGATGCCGGGCAGCGCGGCGGCCCTGCGCGACGGGCGGCGGTAGGTGTAGTCCACACGGCCCGCCGCCTGGGCGAGGCCGTGGCGCACCTTGGCGGACAGGTGGCGGCGCCAGCTCACGGCGGGTTCGAGCACCTCGCCTGCCCAGCGGCGCCAACCGGCCGGGACGTCGTCCTGGGCGTTCAGGCGTTCGCGGATCCTGCGGGCGGTGTCGAGCGCGGTCAGGCGGGCGGCGGTGGGGGAGAGGCCGGGCAGGTCGCGGTCCCAATCGCGGGGCAGGCCGTCGCACCCGCTGCCGCAGTCGCCCGGTGCGGGCGGTGGCTCGTGCAGGGCGTGCCAGTACTGTTCGGCGGTGCGGCCGTCCGGGAGGCCGAGACGGGCTGTAGTGGTCGCGTCGGGTGGTCGTGCGGTGAGGTCGTCGTTGATCTCGGCGTCGGTGGCCAGGTTCCAGGTGCGTTGCTCTTCGCGGTCGAACGTGCCCGGGTAGCGGCGGGCGTGGTCACGTAGCAGGTGTGTCACCTGGTGGATGAGCCAGAAGCCCACCTCTGGGACGGTCTGGCGGGCCAGCTCCTCGGCTCCCACGTACACGTGCCAGCGCTGGTCGGTGGGGAAGCGGCGCAGGTCGGCGGGGGAGCCGGTGATCATGACGGGGTGGAGGGAGAGGAGGGCGCTCGCGAGGTAGGGGGCATGGTGGGCGGCCCGGACGCGAGCCGCCGACCACTTCTGCCACAACTCGGGGCTAGTCACCGAGCAGTCCCGCCGCGCGCAGGATCGGGGTGAGCTCCAGCAGCGCGGACGGGATCGCGGCGCCCGGCGGGCGGTGGCCTGCCAGGGTACGGGCGGCGAGGGTGGCCACGTCCGGTGCGGTGCGGGCGGCCTTGGCGATCACCCGCCAGGCGGCGTCCCACCGGTCCGCGTCCCCCGCCGACACCGCCACCGCTACCACTGAGGTGAGGACGGCGAAGGCGCGGTCGCTGCGGTGGGGGAGGTCGAACGCGTCCGGGTTCGCCAGCACCGCCGCGGGGTCCGGCAGGTCCAGGTGCTCCAGCCAGGACAGGAACTCCAGGGCCGCCCCCTCACCTACGGCTCCTGTCACCAGGACGGCCAGGACGTCGGACGGGGCCCCGGCCGCTTCGCACGCGGCCATGAGCTTGGCGGTGGCCTCCCAGGAGCGGGGGCTGGGCCACCCCTGACCACCTCCCCCACGGCTGGGCGCGCCGTCGCTCGACGGGACCCGCAGCGCCAGCATGGGCCTGACCTCCAGGAACGCCGCCACCGATGCCCGCGCCTCCACCACCTGCTCCCGGGACGGTGGCTGCGCGAACCCCGACAGCGACGGCGCGGGAAAACCGACCGCCAGACCCCGTGCGATCTGCCTGCCGTCCACCGGCCAGTTCAGGTGAATGAGCCGGTTGGCCAGCGGCGGCGCCAGGTCCCAGCCGTCGGCGGCCTCCTCGGGCGGGTTGGCGGCGGCGACCACCTGCACCTTGTCCGGCAGCCGTACGTCGCCGACCACCCGCTCCAGCACCACCCGCAACATCGCCGCCTGGACGGCCGGGGGAGCGGTGGTCAGCTCATCCAGGAAGAGCAGGCCGTGCCCGGCCGTGGCCAGGCGCTGAGCCCAGGCGGGAGGGGTCAGCCGGACGGCGCCGTCGAAGATCACCGGCAGGCCCGCGAAGTCGCTCGGCTCCCTGATCGAGCCTATGACGACCTCGATGGGCCAGTTCAGGGAGTCGGCGAGGGCTACGACGGCTGAGGTCTTGCCGGTGCCGGGGCTGCCCCACAACAGCGTCGGGACGCCTGCCGACACGGCGATCGACAACGCCTCCAGGACGGTCCGCGTCTCGCCCCCGCTCACTGCTCCGCCACCTGCGAGCCTGCGCCCGCCTGTGACGCGGCGCCTTCCGCCACCTGCGCCCCTGCGCCTGCCTGTGACGCGGCGCCTTGCCCTACCCGCGCCCCTGCGCCCGCCTGCGGAGCCGGGCTGTTCGCCAGTTGTGTGGCCAAGCCAGGCACCCCCAACTGCCCCGCCACCAACGCCAGCTCGTGCCCCACGAACTCCCGCCGCACCGTAGCCACGTTGTCCACCAGCGGCGAAGCAGTCAGCCGCACCTCCCGCACCCCCGCCCGGAACGCCTCCACATCCCATGGCAACGCCGCCTCACCCCCTGCGCAGATCCGCGCGACGTCCTCCTCGGACGGCGGCGACGCGATACCGAGCCGAGTCGTCAGCCGATCACCGACCAGCAGCCCCGCCAGGTAACTCCGCCCAGCGGCCAGGGCGCGCCGAGGCCGGGGATCGGCCCCGTGCACCCAGGCGGTGACGATCTCGGCGACCATCCGGGCGGCAGCGTGACCGGGCCGATCGGACAGCCCGAAGTCACCCAGATCGAGCTGGTTGGCGGAGATCACCAACGCCACCCGATCCTCGGTCCACCCTCGCGTGAAGTGTGTCCACCCCCACGGATACTCGCCGCCATGCCCGACGTACGGATGTTGTCCGCCGAACACGTTGAACACCAACCCAACAGCCAGCTCAGGCCGAGGCCCGGCCAGGGTGCCCCCGGACGCCTGCGCCGTGATCATCTGCGTCGCCAGCTCCCGGGACAGCACCGGAGCCCCGCCGTTGAGAATCGCCAGCACGAACCGGGCATGGTCGGAGGGCGTGCTCAACGCCGACCCCGCCGGATAGTCACCCGGATACAACGTCGGCAACGGGAGCCGCAGACCTGGCAAGGTCGCGTACCCGGTGGAGCGGCGGGCCAGCAGCCCGGCCGGCACGAAGTCGGGATGCTGCGCCCGAGGAAACACGGTCGACCCCATCCCCAGCGGCTCGAACACGTGCCGCCCCACCCACTCCGAGAACGTCACCCCATCCGGGTTGAGCAGCTCGACGAGGTGCCCGGCCACGGCGATGCCCACGTTGCTGTACTGGTAGGCGGCTCCCACGGGCCCGGCCCAGAACGGGACCATCGTGCCCCCGTACGCGTCGGATCGTCCCGCTTCGAGCACCCGCCGCAGGTGCTCGCCCAGCGGCGGGGGCGGCACCCGGTCGAAGTTGCCCATGCCGGCGCCGAGCCCGCTGCGGTGGGTGAGCAGGTCCCGCAGGGTGATGGGCCGCTGCCCGTGCGGGTTGACGACGCGGACGTACGGGTCGATCGGCTCGTCCAGCCCGATCACGCCGCGTTCGACGAGCTGGAGGGCGGCGACCCCGGTGTACGGCTTGCAGTCCGATCCCGTGGGCGCGACCGTGTCCGCCGTCATCGGGCGGCCGGTGGCGAGGTCCGCGACTCCGTACGCGCGGGTCAGCGCCACCTCCGTGCCGGCGCCCACCGCGATCGACAGGCCGGGCGTGCCGCAGTGCTCCATGATCTCGGGCACGAACGTGTCGAGCGCCTCTTCCAAGGTGCTGATGTCCATGGTGTCAACGCTCGCATTGACGCTAGAGAAGTGTCAAGTCTGCCGTTGACAGCCATAATGGTACGGTGCCACAGCTACCCGACCTCGCCGAGCTGCTGTCGATCGTCGAAGAGCGCAGCGCGGACGACACCGACCACCTGAGCCGGCTCACGGTGGCCGAAGGTGTCCTGTCCGACCTGGAGAAAGTCGGCGACCGCCTGCTCGGCTACCTGGTCGAGCTGGCTCGCGCCGAGGGATTCTCCTGGGCGGACATCGGCGACCACCTCGGCATCAGCCGCCAGGCGGCCCAGCAGCGCTACGGGCGGCGCTGGTCCAGCCTCACCATCGCCGACCTGGCCCAGTCGGGGGCGTTCGAGCGCTACACGGGCCGGGCCAAGGAGACGCTCGAACGGGCCGAGGCGCACGCCCGCCGCCTCGGCCGTCCGTCCATCGAGGCCGGTCACGTCCTGCTCGGCATCCTCGACGACCCGGACACGCTGGCCGTGCGCGCCATCGCCGCCCAGGACGCCGACCCGGCAGCCGTACGCGAAGGACTGGAACGGCGGCTGCCCACCGGGCCCGGGTCACCGGCGGCGCTGTCGGTCGGCGCGGACGCGCGGCGCGCCCTCACCGCGGCGCTGACCGAGACGGCGGAGTTGCGGCACAACTACATCGGCACCGAGCACATGCTGCTCGGGCTGCTGCACGACAAGTCGGGGGTGGCGGGGAAGCTGCTGTGGGAGCACGGGATCGCGCTGGAGCCGACGCGCGCCGCCGTCCGAGCCGCACTGGAAGCGTTCCTACGCGCCCGGGAGGCGTGACGCGCCCGGCAGGCATGACGCGTCCGGGAGGCGTGACGTGCCCGGGGAGCGTGACGGATCGCGTTCAGTCAGCCGCCGATGCCGGTCAGCCCCACGAGCGGCGGCAGGACCAGGATGATCAGCAGGGCGCCGAGCACGTCGAAGCTCACCCCCGACCGGATCATGGTCGTGATCGGCACCACCCCCGACCCGTACGCGATCGCGTTCTGCGGCGTCGACACCGGCAGCATGAACCCGAACGACGCCGCGAACGTCGCCGCCAGCGCGGGCACGAACGGGTTCACCCCGGCGGCCATCGCGATCGGGATGACGATCGGCACCACCACGGCCGCCGAAGCGGTGTTGCTGGTGGTCTCCGACACCAGCACGGCCAGCACCACGGCGAACGCGGTGATGGCGAACACGCTGCCCAGCCCCAGCGCCGAAGCCGCCGACGAGCCGATGGTCCTGGCCAGCCCGGTGTCCTCCAGCAGGGAGCCGAAGATGATGCCGGTGCCGAACAGCACGATCGTGCCCCAGTCGATCCCGGCGGCGTCACTCCAGTTGAGCGTGAACTCGCGCCTGCTCCAGTCGGTCGGCAGCACGAACAGCAGCGCGGCGCCGAGCACGGCCACGACGCCCTCGTTGAGCCGCTCGCTGATCGTCGTGTAGAGCGCGGACTCGGTGCCGGTGAACACCGCGACCAGCCCGGGGAAGACCCACAGGAACACGGTGACGCCGAAGGCGGCGAGGGTGTTGCGCTCCGCGCGCGACAGCGGGCCGAGGGCGGCGCGCTCCCGGCGCACGTACTCCTCGACGCCCTCGATCCTGCGGATCTCCGGCCGGTTGAGCAGGAGCAGCACGACGGCGAGCGCGGCGAACATGAGCGCGCAGATCGGCAACGCGGTGAGCATCCACTCGGTGAACGAGATGCGCTCGCCGGTGGCCTCCTCGATGAGGCCGCGGCCGATCAGGTTCGGCGGGCTGCCCACGGGGGTGATCAGGCCGCCGACGCTGGCCCCGTACGCGAGCATCAGGACCAGCGCCGCGCCGACCCGCAGCCGCAGCGGGTTGAAGTCGGCCGCGACCAGCCCGCGGTCCTGCAGCAGCTTGGCGATGACGGCGAGCATGCCGAGCGCGGTGGGCAGCAGCATGGCCACGGTGGCGGTGTTCGACACGAACGCCGACAGCACGCACGTGATCGCCCCGAAGGCCACGATCAGCCGGAACGTCGAGCGGCCCACGCCGGGCAGCGACAGGATGCGGAAGGCGAAGCGGCGCGCCACGCCGTGCTTGAGCATCGCCTGTGCGAGGATGAACGCCCCGATGAACGTGAACAGCGTGGGCGAGCCGAGCGGCGTCAGCGCGTCGGCCGCGGGCGCCACGCCGAGCAGCACGATCACGCCGACGCCGATGAGCCCGCCGATGGGGATGGGCACCGGCTCCGTCACCCACAGCACGATGACGCCGATCAGCACGGCCGCCAGGGTGTGCTGCCCGGCGTCCATGCCGATGGGCAGCAGCAGGAACGCCACCGTGACGAGCGGCGCGAGCCACAGGCCGGTGGTGCGTCTGGCCCGCTCGAAGCGTTCCTCGGCCGGGGTCAGCCTCTGCTCGCCGAGGCTGCGGTAGGTGGCGTGGCCCAGCAGGGCCTGGTCGACGTCGGTCCTGGGGGCGCCGGGGGTCATCGCCTGCTCCTAACGTTCCAGGAAGATGTGCCCGGCGCGGCGGGCCACAGGCATCGCGGACGCCATCAGGAGACGGCCGGTCGGATCGGCAGGGCGGACGGTCGGATGGTAGGGCTGGCCCTACCGGCGATCGTCCCGTGTACGGGATCGCTACCGGCCCATGACCGTCCGTAGTTTTGAGGCATGATCGCTATGAGCTTCCACCGGTGGACCGGTGCCTCCGCCCTCGCCCTCGCCGTCCTCTGCGGCAGCGCCACGCAGGCCGCCGCCGCGTCCCCGCCCACGGAGACGACCCTGAACGAGCTCGTCACCAAGGACGGTTTCCCCGGCGCGCTCGCCTCCGTGCAGTCACGCGACGGCGAGACGCGGCACTACACCGCCGGGGCGAAGGGTCGGCCGCCGGCCGACGCGTACGTCCGCATCGGCAGCAACACCAAGACCTTCACCGCCGTGACCGTCCTGCAGCTCGTCGGCGAGGGCAAGGTCAAGCTGGACGCCCCCGTCGAGACATACCTGCCCGGCCTGCTGCGCGGCGACGGCATCGACGGCCGCCGCATCACCGTGCGCCAGTTGCTCCAGCACACCAGCGGCCTGCCCGAGTACACCGACGTGCTGCTGGCCAAGGGCGTCCTGCCCATCCTGCACACGCACTACCAGCCGCGGCAGCTCCTCGACCTCGCGCTCAGCAAGAAGGCACAGTTCGCGCCCGGCGCCAAATGGGCCTACACCAACACCAACTACATCGTCGCGGGCCTGCTCATCGAGAAGGTCACCGGTCACCGCGCCAGCGAGGAGATCACCCGGCGCACCATCTCGAAGATCGGCCTGACCCGGACCTACTTCCCGGGCGACGGCGACCAGAAGGTGCGCCGGCCGTACGCCACCGGCTACCACCGCGACGACCCCAAGCAGCCGATGACCGACGTCACCGAGTTCGACCCGTCCCAGGCCTGGACCGCCGGGCAGATGATCTCCACGCCCAGCGATCTGAACCGCTTCTTCACCGCGCTCCTCGACGGCAAGCTGCTCAAGCCCGCCCAGCTCAAGGAGATGCGCACCACCGTCGCGGCCCCGCAGTTCGGCCGCGAGGGGCGGTACGGGCTGGGGGTGAGCAGCGTGAAGCTGTCGTGCGGCGTGACCGCCTGGGGGCACGGCGGCTCCATCCCGGGCTACCACACCGCCAACGCCGCCACCGAGGACGGCCGCGCCGCCGCCGTCGCCGTCACCCACCTGCCGACCACGGTTCCCGCCCAGCAGCGGGTCGAGGCCGCGGTGGACACCGCCATCTGCTCGCAGCGCTGAGCCGCCCCGGTGGGCACCGCTTTCTGTTCTCGGCGTTGCGGCGCCTCGTGAAGGGCTTCTCGGCGTTGCAGCGGCTCGTGAAGGGCTTCTCGGCGTTGCGGCGGCTCGTGAAGGGCACGCACCGCCAGCTCGGTTTCAGCGTTGAGGCGCGCGGTGCACCACCCTGTCGTCGCCGCGTCCCGGCCACGCCATGACGAGCAGCCGCTGCCCCACCCGCTTCTCCCAGTCCGGCGGGTCGTAGTGGACGCGGATCCGGTAATGCCCCTTCCTGCCACGCAGGGACAGGTCGGGCAGCCCGGCACCGGAGAGGTTGTCGGTGAGCTCGATCCTGCCCGCCGGGCTCTCGTACCCGATCTCGACGACGTGATCCCAGCCCTTCGTCTCGACCGGGGGACGGCGGTCGTAGGTCTCGGTGGTGACGCAGACGCGGTAGGTGGTGTCCACCCCGATGAGCAGATGACCGGGCGCGACGGCCACCAGATCGACCTCCTGCTCGTACAGCCCGTCCTGCGGAATCCCCTCCATCTCGTACGCCTCCAGCCAGAACTCGGGCCAGACCGGCTCCTTCTCCCTGGTGGCCCGCACCGGATCGATCAGCGGCCGGTGGTGCGGCGCGCGGTCGCACATGGCCCGCGCCTCGGCCTCCCACGCCAGCATCTCGGCCTCGTCGTCGGCGGCGGCCTTGTCGAGGTCCGCGTCGGCCTTAGGGCAGAAATCCTGTAGGTACGCGGCTTGGTCAAGGGGCGCGACGCCGTGCGCGGCCCCGAACGCCGCCGACTCCCGGGGGTCGCCTCGGGTGTAGATGTCGCAGAGCCGCCGCCCGTACGCGATCAGGCGGTCGTCGGGCATGTGCTTGCCGAACGGCGGATTCTCGCTGCTCCGCACCACACAGACGAACCGCATCTCGCCCGCGCCCACGCTTGAGTCGGTGCCTGGGCCCTCATCAAGATTCATATCGCCGCAGTCGCTCGCCGTGGTGAACCGGCCGGGCTGCTGGTCCGACGCAGGCACGAACGCGATCACCGCCACCGTGACGACGCTCGCCACCACCGTCCGGTACGGGCGACGCACACGACCACCGCCGTACGCAAGAAGCAGCAGTAACGCGGAAACCGTGAAGGCGGCGCTGTACCAGAGCGGCGAGATGCCGGGCTCAGCAGCCAGCATCTCGTCGAACAGCAGAGGAACACCCTCGTCGTGACGTAACAGAGGACTTTCGAAAGGACGGACGAGGCCGACGACCCCACTCTCGTAGTAGGGGGTGACGGCGGTCGGATCGGGGAACATCGCGGCCCGGAACGCGGACTCGAAAGCTTGGAACGCCCGCTCTCCCTCGTTCCACGTCGTCGCCCCGCTCACCACCCCGGCCACCGCCGCGAGCAGCAACGCCCCCACCGAGCCGAGCACGAGCCGCCGCGTCCGCAGCAGCACGGCCGCCAGCACCAGCCCCGAGGCGCCGCCGACGCCCACGAGGACGTCGAGCGAGAACCAGAGCGGCTGCATGAACCATCCGTTCCCGGCGAACCAGGACGCGATCGCCCCGCGCGGCCCGACCCAGGTGAACACCCCGTTCACGCAGTTGACCGCGGCGGGCACCAACGGCACCACCACGGCCACCCCCTGCACCGGCCACCACCGCAACGGACGCTTGGGCGCGGCGCCAACCGCGCCTTCGGACCGGGCACCCGCCGCGCCTACGGATTCTGCGCCTGTCCCGCCTTCGGGCGTTGTCCCTGTCGCGTCCTCGGGCGTTGCGCCTGTCCCGCCTTTGGGCGTTGCGCTGGTCGTGCCTTCGGGCGTTGTGCCTGTCGTGCCTTCGGCCAGAGCGCCTGTCGCGACCTTGGGCTCGCGGCCGGCCTCCCGGGCGGACCGGCCGAGCCACACCACCATGAACACGTCGATGAGCAGCCCGATCCCTTCGAACCAGGCAAAGGACCGCACAAAGGGAAACTCGAGCTGCGGCATGAGCACCGGCCCGGCGGCGGCAATCGCCCCAGCCCACAGCGTGCCCCGCCGCCATCGGCCGTCCTTCGCCTGCGCCACCAGCGTCAGCACGACCCAGACCGGCCAGGACGCCACGCCCATCGACAGGACGTCGTACAGCGCGGCGCTGTCGATCCAGGTCATCGCGTGGACCAGCACCCCGACGGGCTCCAGCAACCCCACGACGAGCGCAGCCAGCCGCAGCGGCAGGGCCACCGTGCGCATGACCCGGAAGAACAGCACAGCGGCGGCGGCTTGTACGAGCACCTCGGGCAGGTCCACCCACGGCAGGCGGTCGGTGAATACGCCCAACACCCAGGTGTACAACACGAGCCGCAGCAGCCGCTCGTCCCAGCCGGGCTTCTTGCCGCCGACGTCCCTGCGAAGCTTCTTATCGCCGTCGTCCTCGCCCGGCTTCCTTCCGCCGTCGTCCTCGCCCGCGCTCCTTCCGTCGGCGTCCTCGCCCGCGCTCCTTCCGTCGGTGTCCTCGCCCGCGTTCCTCCCGTCGGCGTCCCTGCGCGGCTTCCTCCCGGTGTCGTGCTGCTTCGGCAGGACCTGCCACAGTGCCCACACCTGCGCCAAGCCCACCAGGACCAGTATCACGAGGTGGTCCGTGACCAGCCCGCCAGGATCTTCGGTGAACCGTGCGTGCACGAACAGCATGGACAGCCGCGGATCACCGGTCACGAAGGCGATGACGCCGGAGGCGGCGACCAGCACCGCGAGGACGGCCACCACAAGCGGGCCAATGCGGTAGCGAAGCACGGGTGCTTCCTCAGGGGGTGAAGGAACGAAGCGCCCAACCCTAACGGTGCGGCCACCCCGAAGTCGATCACGCAGACTCATCCCTCAACGCCGCTCATGCGCTGGCTCGCCCCGAGGCCGGCCGTGTCGGCTCGCCTCCGAGGTTGGCTACGCTGGCCCGCCCTCTGAGGCCAGCCCGCAACGGCTCGTCCCCCTGGTGCCGGTCCCGCTGGTCTGGGCTCCGAGGTCGGCCCCGCTGGCCCGCCCCTGAGGTCGGCCCCGCTGGTCCGCCCCCTGAGGTCGGCCCGCTGGTTCCCCCTTTGCGGTCGCCCCTACTGGCCCGGGCTCTGAGGTTGGCCGCGCCGGGTTGCCCTCTGAAGGGAGTCACGCTAACTCATCGCCTTCCACCAGCGTGGGTCGTGCCCGCTGTGGTGTCAGGCTGGTTCGGCCGGTCAGCCAGTCGGCGAGCTGGTCGCGTTCGACGAGGACGAGCGGTTGGCGGGCGCTGAGGGCTTCGGCGCGGGCCTGCCGGGTGAGGTGGCCCGACGTGACGAGGACGCCCGTGTGTCCGTCGAAGGCGTTGGCCAGCGCCCCCAGGAAGTTGCGCACGTCGGGGGCCCCGACGGTCCGGCTGTAGCGCTTGCACTGCACGGCGTACGGGGTGCCGCCGGGTGCGACGGCGGTGATGTCGACGCCGCCGTCACCGCTGCGGCCTCTTTCCCGCACCCGGCGGAAACCGTCGGCGATCATGCGTTCGGCGACGAGGTGCTCGAATTGGGGACCGGTCATCAGGTCGACTTTCGCCAATTCCGCGTTGGCGGCAAGGAATTGTCGGCGATGCGTCTGAATGGTCCGATATCTCAGGAAGAGAGCTGTGCAGAAAATGGCGATCAGTGTCGTGGCGATAAGCGTGGCCCGTCCCGGATTCTCCGCCGCGAATTTCGCCACGAGGGCGGCCACGGCGAACGTGCCCGCGAGGCCGAGCAGCGACAACCGCTCCCGCATGCCTGTCCTGCGCCGCCGCCTGGATCGCCTGGCCATCGCCGCCTCCCTCCCGAGTTGCTGCCGTAGCCGGACCGGGGCCTCGTCCGCGCCGACCCCGACCCGAGCGCCGCTGCTGATGGCGATTATGAACGGCGGCACCGACAGAATGGAGGTGCGCGGAATGAGTGCGAGCCACTCCCCGGCCGGCCGAACTTTCGGTGACCTTCCGATGGCCATGCGGCAAACCCTCTTCTTCCGCGCGAAACGCGGCTGTTAGCGTCCGGGCATGTCAGCACCAGATCTCACCGCCGCGCTGGAACGCATCCCCGGCTGGTTCTGGCCGGCCGACCAACGCCTGTTCGAGTGGTTCCTGTCGGACCAGGACGCCTCAGGTGACGTCCTGGAAATGGGGACGTACCTCGGCAAGAGTGCCGTGCTGATCGGCGGCCACGTACGCCGGGGCGAGAGGTTCACCGTCTGCGACCTGTTCGAGTCGGACGCCCCCGACGCCGACAACGACGCCGAGACCAGCCGGTCGTACGCCACGCTCACCCGCCACCAGTTCGAGCAGAACTACCTCGGCGTCCACGACACGCTGCCCGAGATCGTGCACGGGCCGACGTCGGTCATCCTCGACCACGTCAAGGCCGACACCTGCCGCTTCGTCCACGTGGACGCCTCCCACCTGTACACGCAGGTCGCGGACGACGTCCTGGCGGCACGGACCGTGCTCAGGCCGGACGGGATCGTCGCCTTCGACGACTACCGCAGCGAGCACACGCCGGGCGTCGCGCTCGCCGTCTGGGAGGCGGTCGGCCGGCTGGGGCTGGAGCCCGTCTGCGTCACCACGCACAAGCTGTACGGGACGTGGGGCGATGCGATGCCCGTCCAGGAGCGGTTGCTCGAATGGCTCGCCACCCGCCCCGATCTGTGGCACACGACGGACGTGCTCGGCGATCGCCGCCTCGTCCGGCTCAACCAGCGCAAGAAGCCGAAGCCCGCGCAGCCGCAGAGCGAGCTCGACCGGCTCACCGCCGAACTGCGGCGTACGACGGCCGAGCTGAAGAAGGTCACCGCGGAGTCGCGGCAGGCCGTTCAGGCGTTGAAGAAGGCCACCAAGGAGGTCAGCGTGCTCGGCCCGGTGGCACATCGCGCCGCCGGCTGGCTCCGCCGCCGCTCCACCCCCGCCAAATAAGGCCGCCGTTGCTCAGCGACGCACCCGGTGCCCCGTAACGCACCACGCCCCGTAACGCACCCGGAGTCGGGCAGCACGCTCTGCCGACCCTCAGAGGAATGCGCTGACCTGCTCGGCGAACTCCTCCGGGCTCACGATCCGCACCCCCAACGTCTCGGCCTTGGCCCGCTTCGAGCCCGCCTTCTCCCCGGCCACCAGCATCGACGTCTTGGCGGAGACGCTGGAGGACGACTTGCCACCGGCCCGCTCGATCAGCTCGTTCACCTCGTTACGCGTCAGCGCCGCCAGCGGCCCCGTCATGGTGCCGGTCACCACCACCGACATCGAGGCCAGGGGCAGGCCCTCGGCCTCGGCCGCCTTCGGGTCGTCGGTCGGCGGGGTGGCGCCGGGCTCCGTCATGTTCACCCCGGCGCGCACCAGCTTGTCGATCAGCGGGGCGAGCTCGGCCAGCTCCTCCACCACGACCGGCGCCTTCTCCGGGCCGATGCCTTCGACCTGCTGGATGGCCTCGGCGTCGGCGGCGCGGACGGCGTCCATGGTGGCGAAGTGGCGGGCGATGCGGCGGCTCATGGAGCGGCCGGTGCCGCGCACGCCGAGCGCCGCGAACACCCTGCTCAGCGGCCGGGTCTTGGCCTGCGAGATGGCGGCGAGGAGGTTGTCGGTGCTGGTCTGGCCCATGCGCTCCAGGCCGAGGAGCTGCTCGCGGGTCAGGAAGAACAGGTCGGCGAAATCGGCGATCAGGCCGGTTGCGAGCATCTGCCGGATGCGGTTCTCCGCCAGGCCCTCGATGTCGAGCGTGTCGCGACCGACCGCGTAGATGATGGAGACGATCGCCTGGCATTCGCGCCCGCGCACGCACCGCCATCGCTCCTGCGAGCGGTCGATCGCGTCTCCGCAGGTCGGGCAGACCTCGGGGATCGGGATCGGCCGCTCCTCTCCGGTACGCAGATGCACCACGGGCGCCTCGACCCTGGGGATGACGTCGCCCGCCTTGTAGACGGTCACGCTGTCGCCCAGCATCAGCCCGCGCCGGGTGATGTCGGCGACGTTGTGCAGGGTGGCGTAGGTGACGATGCTGCCGTCGAGCTCGACCGGCTCCAGCACGGCGCGGGGGGCGATGACGCCGGTGCGGCCGGTGTTCCACGTCACGTCGAGCAGCTTGGTGATCTTCTCGGTGGCGGGCAGCTTGTACGCCACCGCCCACCGCGGCGCCCTCGAGCTGAACCCCGCCGCAGCCTGATCACTGGCCAGATCACACTTGATCACGATGCCGTCGATCCCGAACGGCAGCGCGGGCCGCGCCGCCGCGATCTCCTCGACCCGGCTCTGCACCTGGTCGAGCGCCTCGGCCACGATGCCGGCCACCGGGGTGGCGGCCGTGGTCTGCACGCCCTGCGCGGCCACCCACTCCATGACCTCGCTGTGCGGCAGCTCGCGCAGGCGCACCGCCAGGTCGGACTCGTCGCCGGGCGCGGGCAGGGCGCCGTAGCCGAAGAACGTCAGCTCGCACACGTAGGGCCGGTCCTGGGCGCGCAGCGTGCCGGCGGCGGCGCTGCGCGGGTTGGCGAACGTGGTGCCGTCGTGCGCCTGCCGCTTGGCGCACGCCTCCTCGAACTGGGACGTGGTCATCATGACCTCGCCGCGCAGCTCCACCGTCACGGCGTCGGCGAGCCGCTCGGGCAGGCCGACGACGGTGCCGATGGCGTGCGAGACGTCCTCACCGGCGGTGCCGTCGCCGCGCGTGACGAGCTGCGCCAGCCGGCCGTGCCGGTAACGGGCCGAGATCGCCAGCCCGTCGAGCTTGGGCTCCACGCTCCACACCGTCACCGGACGCCCGAGCCTGCGCTCCACCCCCGCCGCCCAGTCGGCGAGCTGCTCGGCGCCGAACACGTTGTCGAGGCTCAGCATGGGCACCGTGTGCGGCACGTCGCCCACGACGGCCCCGCCCGCCACCTTCCCGGTGGGCGAGGACGGCAGCACCGACTCGGGGTGCTCCTCCTCGTACGCCTGGATGCCGCGGACCAGCCGGTCGTAGGCGTCGTCGTCGAGCGTCGAGGTGCCGTCGGCGTAGTAGGCCGCGGAGGAGTCGACGGCGAGCTGGACGGCCTCGGCGTAAGCCGTGTCGTCGGCCAGGGCGGTGACGGGGGGTGTCTCGGTCATGGGTCAATGATGGCTGGTGGCACTGACAATTCAGCCGGTGGTTCCGAACGGGTTGTCGATCGCGTACCGCCAGCGGCCGTCCTCGCCGCGCCGGGCGACGTCCGTGGCCGTGCCCTCGATGCGGACCTGCTCGCCCGCACGGTCCGTGCCCTCGATCGTCCAGTCCACGATCAGCAGCGCGAGGTCGCCCGTCGTGTAGACGTGCCGGGGGCGCACGGTGATCGGCACCCCCAGCTCCATGAACGCCACGTTGGCGGCGTGCGCCTCGGCGCCGGTCAGCGGGCGGCCGGGCTCGGGCACGAACACCGCCCCGTCCTCGTACACCTCGGCCACCGCCGTGGGATCGCCGCTGTTGAAGCGTTCGGCGAAGACCGCCGGCACATCCTGCGGCCGCTCGGCGAGCTCACGCATCGTCCACCACTCCCTCTGAGCAGGTAGAAATCAAGACACGGCAACGCTAGGAGGCTCCTCAGTGGCTCACCAAACGGTTGGTCACGTCGTCCGGCCGGGTCTGCCGGACGACCCCCGCGCGGACGTCGCCGCGCCCACCCCGTCCTGCCCGGTGGAGGTGACGCTCGCCGCGCTGCGCGGCCGGTGGACGACGCTGGTGGTGCGCGAGCTGCTCAAGGGGGAGCGCACGTTCACCGAGCTCGCGCAGGCGCTGCCCGCGCTGTCGGACAAGGTGCTGTCGGACCGGCTGGCACAGCTCGCGCGGAGCGGCGTGCTCGTCCGCGACCGCCGCCCCGGCTTCCCGCCGCGCACCTCCTACCGGCTGACCCCGCAGGGCCACCGT
>NZ_VSEY01000027.1 GCF_008086045.1 Nonomuraea sp. PA05
CCCATTACCCCCCCCGCCCCTCCCCCCTCTCCCCCCCCCCGCCCCTCTCCCGTTCGGGGCGGCGGCGGGGCCCCGGCGTCCTCCCCCCCCGGGGACCCCCCCGCCCGCCGCCTCGCGCCGGGATGCGAGGGGCTGGGGGCCCGGAGGGGGGCCCGCCGCTGGTTCCTGCTGGGCAACGACTACATCTGGCCCCGCCTGGTGCACGCCAGCGCCCGCAGGCGGCTGCGCGCGGCGGGCGCGACCGTGGTGGGCGAGCGGTTCGTCCGGTACGGCGAGGCGGTGCGCTGGCTGGGCCGGGTGGCCGGCACCCGCCCCGATGCCCTCCTGCTGACGCTGATCGGCAGCGACCTGGTGGCCTTCAACCGGGCGTTCGCGGCGTCCGGGCTGCGCGCGCTGCGACTGTGCGGGGCGCTGGAGGAGCACGCCCTGCTGGGCATCGGCGGCGACGCGACCGGCGAGTTGTACGCGTCGATGGGGTACTTCCGCGACCTGCCGACCCCGGCCAGCCTCGGCTTCTCCGAGCGGTACGCGGCCAGGTTCGGCGCGGATGCCCCCATGCTGAACGCCCACGGCCACGGCTGCTACGAGGCCGTGGCGATGCTGGCCGCCCTGTGCGCGCGGGCCGGCTCGCTGGCGGTGCCCGACCTCGACGCCGTCGCCGACGGCACCACGATCACCAGCGCGCGCGGCACGCTGACGCTGCTCGACCGGCAGGTGCGCCAGCCCGTCCACCTCGGCAGGGCCGATGGCCTGGACTTCTTCCTGGAGAAACCTTTTCAGTAGAAAGCTTTGGCTCTAAGGTGCAGAACGCCCCCCAAGCACTAGGAGCCGTACATGAGCAGCGTCGAGCAGTTCGGCTACCGCCAGGAGCTTCAGCGCTCCTTAGGCTTCGCCGATCTGATGATCTATGGCTTGATCTTCATGGTGCCGATCGCCCCGTTCGGCATCTTCGGCAACGTCTTCGCCGTCTCCCACGGGATGGTGGCGCTGGCCTACGTCATCGGCCTGGTGGCGATGGCGTTCACCGCGCTGTCGTACGCGCAGATGGCCCGCGCCTTCCCGATGGCCGGGTCGGTCTACACCTACGCCGGGCGCGGCATCGCCGCCCCCGTGGGCTTCATCGCCGGCTGGGCGATCCTGCTGGACTACGTCCTGGTGCCCTCGCTGCTCTACCTGGTGGCCAGCGCGGCCATGAGCTCGTTCGTGCCGGCCATCCCCGTGTGGGGCTGGCTGGTGATCTTCGTGCTGCTCAACACGGTCGTCAACTACCTGGGCATCCAGATGACGGCCAGGATCACCCGCATCATGCTGGTCGCCGAGCTGGCCGTGCTCGCGATCTTCCTGGTGGTCGGCGGCGTCGCGCTGGCCCAGGGCAAGGCGCAGACCGGCGTGCTCACCCCGCTCTTCGACTCCTCCTCCTTCACCTGGAGCGTGGTGCTCGCCGCCGCGTCCGTCGCCGTCCTGTCGTTCCTCGGCTTCGACGGCATCTCCACCCTGGCCGAGGAGAACCGCGAGGACGCCAAGCGGCTCGGCCGCTCCATGGTGGCCGCGCTGGGCGTGGCGGCCGTGCTGTTCGTCGTCCAGACGTGGGTGGCCGCGCTGCTCACCCCCAACCGGGGCAAGCTGATCGCCGAGGGCGACGCCGCGGGCAGCGCGTTCTACGACACCGCCGCGTTCGCCGGCGGGCAGTGGCTGTCAGTGCTCACCGCCGTCGCCACCGCCATCGCCTGGGGCTTCGCCAACTCCCTGGTCGCCCAGGCCGCCACCTCCCGCCTGCTGTTCGCGATGGCCCGCGACCGGCAGCTCCCGCGCTTCCTGTCGGTCGTCGACCCCAAGCACCGGGTGCCCGTCAACGCCACCTTCGCCGTCGCCGCCATCTCACTCATCCTCGGCATCTACATGAGCACCAGGGAGAACGGCATCGGCGAGCTGGCCTCGCTGGTCAACTTCGGCGCCATGAGCGCCTTCCTGCTGCTGCACATCGCCGTGGTCGTGCACTACCTGATCAGGCAGCGCAGCCGTAACTACTGGGCGCACCTCGTCGCGCCCGTGATCGGCTTCGTCGTCCTGGTGGCCGTCGTCATCAACCAGAACGTCGCGGCCCAGTGGGTCGGCGGCATCTGGCTGGCACTCGGCCTGCTCGTCCTCGGCGGCTCGTACCTGCTGGGCCGCAGGCCCCAACTACCCTCGGAGGTCAAGTGAACGTCGTCTCCTTCCGTCCCGAGCCGGAGGAGCTCAGCTACACCTTCGGCGGCCGGCCCGCCCTCGGCAAGGTACGCCCCGGCACCATCCTGGAGCTCTACACCGAGGACTGCTTCGGCGGGCGCGTCCGGACCGTGGACGACCTGCCGTCCAGAGTGTGCGAGTTCCCCTACCTGAACCCGGTCACCGGCCCCTTCCACGTCGAGGGCGCCGAGCCGGGCGACACGCTGGCGCTGCACTTCGTCTCGATCACCCCGGCCAGGGACTGGGCGGTCTCCACGACGTTCCCCCACTTCGGCGCGCTGACCGGCACCCACACCACCGCCATGCTCCAGCCGCCGCTGGAGGAGCGCGTCTGGCGCTACGACATCGACCTCGACAAGAACGTCGCCGTTTACCACGCCCGCAACAGCGACTTCAGCGTGGCACTGCCGCTCGACCCCATGCACGGCACGGTCGGCGTGGCCCCGGGCGCGAACGAGGCCCGTATGACGATCACCCCCGACGCGCACGGCGGCAACATGGACACCCCCGAGCTGCGCGCCGGCGTCACCGTCTACCTGGGCGTCAACGTCGAGGGCGGGATGTTCGCCATCGGCGACGGCCACGGGCTGCAAGGGCACGGCGAGGTGTGCGGGACCGCGGTGGAGTCGGCCATGAACACCGTGGTCGCCGTCGAGCTGATCAAGGGGGTGGCCACGCCGTGGCCGCGCCTGGAAGACGACCTGCACCTGATGTCCACCGGGTCGGCCAGGCCGCTGGAGGACGCGTACCGGATCAGCCAGCACGACCTGGTCACCTGGACCTCCGAGCTGACCGGCCTGGACACGCTCGACGCCTACCAGCTCGTCAGCCAGGCCGGGCAGGCGCCGGTCGGGAACGTGTGCGACACCAACTACACGATGGTCGCCAAACTGCCCAAGGCCTACCTGGGCGAGGCGACGGGCGTGTACGAGTCGGCGCACGCCAGGCTACGCGCGCTCGGTTCCCAGTACACGAGTTAGTAAACCCTCATGTCGCAGGTCAGGAAGCTGATCATCTTCGTCCTACAGTGGCAGGGTGCTCAGGTTGGCCCTGTCTCTCGTCCTGCTCGATCCAGCCGCCGTCACCGAGGTGTCCCAGCGCAACGTCCCCGTTCCCCGGGTGCTCACCCCTGACGGCGACCGCCTGGGCTACGCGCCGGTCCCGCGCCCCTACACGGGGGCGCGGCGGCTGACCGGGGTGCTGCTCGGCCGCGACCCCGTCGCCAAGACGGACGTGTTGTGCGGGGGCACGGTGATCGGCTCGCGCAGCCGCAGCCTGGTGCTGACGGCGGCGCACTGTCTCTACCACGACGGGCGGTTGCTGGAGCATCTGGCGTTCCTGCCCGGCTTCGACCGGGGCCGGCCGCCGATGGGCGTCTGGCCTGTCGTGCGCGCGTGGGTGCCCGCCAGATGGCGTGCCCGGCCGTACTCGTCGGAGCTGCTGCCGTACGACGTGGGTCTGGTCGGGGTCGCCAGCGGCAAGCGCCCGCTGGAGGCCGTCACCGGGCGGGGGCTGTCGCCGATGCGCACCGGCAAGGGCACCGAGCTGCGCGGGCTCGAACTGCTCGGCTACCCGGCGGGGCGGGGGTATCCGGGCACCAAGATGTACCGGTGCGTGGGCGACGCGGTCGAGGGGGTGACCGAGGAGCCCGGGCTGATGGTCACGCGCAACTGCCACGCCGCGGCGGGCGGCAGCGGCGGGCCCGCCCTGTACGGCGGGGCGGTGGCGGGGGTCGTGTCGTCGTCCAGCCCGTTGAACGACGCTAAGGGGTACACGGTGCTGACCCGGCTGGGGGGAAGGCCGTTCCAGCGGATGTTCGACCGGGCCGACAGGGAGATGCGGCTCAGGCCCGCAGGCTGACACGCTCAGCCGCCCGCCTGGAGGACTCAGCCGCCTGCCTGGAGGACGATCTCCTCGCAGAGGGCGTGGGTGGCCAGCGCGTCGGCGGCGTCCACCCGGCGTCCGTCACGCACCGCCGCCAGGAACTCCAGGCAGACCTGCTCGATCCCGCGCTGCCTGGCGACCGGCACCCAGTCGGGCCGCCGGGCCAGGGTCTCGCCGCCCTGGTAGTCGATGACGTCGCCGAGGTTGACCACCCGCCGCTTGGCCCCGTCGCCCATGGCCGCGCAGGTCTCCTCGGACGCGCCGCTCATCCGGTTCATGACGCCGATGGCGGTGAAGTCGCGGCCGGACAGCTCCAGGACGATGTGCTCGACGAGGCCGTCCCTGACGCGGGTCCTGATCGTGGTGTCGGTGACGGGGCCCGGCGCCAGGAACCTGAGCGTGTCGGCCACGTGGATGAAGTCGTCGAAGATCGCCTTGCGCGGGGCCTCGGGGTTGTTGTGGCGGTGCTTCTCCATCAGGACGAGGTGCCGGGGGTGGGCGGCCAGCTCGGCGTACCCGGGGGCGTGGCGGCGGTTGAAGCCGACCATCAGTGACCTGCCCTCCGCCTCCGCCAGGCGGACGAGCTTCTCCGACTCGGCGAGGGTGTAGGCGATCGGCTTGTCGACGTAGACGTGGATGCCGGCGGCGAGCAGGGGTTCGACGAGCTGGGGGTGGGCGTGGGTGGCCGCGTGCACGAACGCCGCGTCCACCCCCGCCTTGATCACCTCGTCGACGCTCGTGGAGCGGTTGCCGAGCCGGTAGGTGTCGCCGAGCCGGTGCAGCCGGGCCTCGTTGCGGGTGCAGAGGTGCAGGTCGAGAGCGGGCTGAGCGGCCAGCACGGGAAGGTAGGCCTTCTCCGCGATGTCGCCCAGACCGATCATGGCTATCTTCATCCGACGAGCGTAGCCTTGAGCGCCGCCTCGATCGGGGTAGGCGCGGCGCCGAACGTGCGCTGGAAGGCCGTGGAGTCGAGCACGTACGGCGCGGTGAACTGGTAGCGGACGTGCCCGAGCTCGCCCATCATGGGCGAGAACAGCCCGACCGCCCGCATCACCGGCCACGGGATCACCCGCAGCCGGGGCTCGGGGCTGCCGGTCACGGCGGCCATCCGCCGGGCCATCTCGCGGAAGGTCTGCGGCTCCGCGCTGGGCACGTGCCACGGCCTGCCCCAGGCCCGCTCGTCGGCGCCCGCCGTGATCATCGCGTCGGCGACGTCCGGCAGGTACGTCCAGGTGTGCGGCACGTCCACCGGCCAGGGCGACATGATCGGCTTGCCCGCCCTGAGCGGCACGGTGAAGCGGTCGCCCAGGTAGGACTGGTCGGTGGCGCCGGGGCCGTAGTAGTCGGAGCCGCGGACCTCGGTGGCCCTGATCCGGCCGGCCTCGTGCGCGGCCAGCGCGTCGGCCCACATCTTGGCGCGGACCTGGAACTTGGGGTCGGGGGAGGAGAGTGGCAGGTCCTCGGTCATCGGGCCGGTGACGGGCCCGTACGGGTAGAGGTTGCCGAGCATCACGTACGCGGCGCCGCTCGCCTCCGCGGCGGCCAGGAACGACGCGGCCATCGGCGGCCAGTCGGTGAGCCAGCGGTGGTACTTCGGGTTGACGCAGTTGTACAGGACGTCCGCGCCCCGGGTGACCTCGATCAGCTTGGCCTGGTCCGCGACGTCCGCGGCCACCTTGACCGCGCCCGCGGGGCCGCTGCCCGACCGGGTCACGACGACGACCTCGTGCCCCTGCTCGATGAGCTTGGCGGCCAGGTGACCGCCGACCTGACCCGAACCGACGACAACGTGCTTACCCATGTTCAGACCTCGTTCCAGAAGAAGCGGAGAACCGCGTTGAGGATGAAGAGTGCGTAGAAGACCACAGCGGAGGTGACCAGCCCGGAAGCATAGAGCGCCAGGGCGCCGCCGCCGAACCAGAGGATCTCCAGCGCGGCGCGGGCCAGGCCGGTGAGCGGGTACGTGGCGTTCGCGCCGCCGTTCGCCCCGAACAGTGCCCACGCCGCGATGAACAGCGCCGGGCCGCCGAGCCCCGCCAGCAGCTTGACGCCCCAGTTGGGGCTGACCGTGAAGCCCCAGTAGGCGACGGAGGCCAGCACGCCGAGCTCCAGGAGGAACATCAGCAACATGTTGGCGTGCTTGGCGAGGGTGAGCATCGGGGCCTCCGGCTGAGGGGTGTTTCGCTTACGAGAGCAATGCTCTCTCAAAAGAGCAGTGTTCGTCAAGAGCAGTGCTCTCGTTTTTTCTCAGTGCTCTGCTAACCTGCTGTGCATGACAGCCAGCCGCACCGCCAGAGAACGCGTCAGGGCCGAGCTCACCAAGGAGATCACCGACATCGCGCGCCGCCAGCTCGCCACCGAGGGAGCCGGCGGCCTGTCCCTGCGCGCGGTGGCCCGCGAGATGGGCATGGTCTCCTCGGCCATCTACCGCTACTTCCCGAGCCGCGACGACCTGCTCACCGCGCTGATCATCGACAGCTACAACGCGCTCGGGGCGGCCGTCGAACACGCCGAGGCCACCAGCCCGCGAGAGGACCACCTCGGGCGCTGGCTGGCCGCCTGCCACGCCGTGCGCGACTGGGGAGTCGCACATCCCCACGAGTACGCGCTGATCTACGGCTCCCCCGTCCCCGGCTACCAGGCGCCCCAGGACACGATCGAGGCCCGCCTGCGCGACGTGGCCGTGCTGGGCCGCATCATGTCCGACGCCTGGGAGGCGGGGGCGGTGCGGGCGGCGGCGGACCCGCTGCCGGAGGAGCTGGAAGCGGACGTGGCCGGGTTCCGCGAGCTGATGCCCGGCGTGCCCGACCACGTGATCTGGCGGGCGCTCACGGCGTGGACGGCCTTGTACGGGTGGGTCAACTTCGAGGTGTTCGGCCAGTTCAACAACACGATCGAGAACCGGCCCCGCGCGTTCACGCACAGCATGCGGCTGGCGGCGGGCACGATCGGACTTGCTCAGTAAGACTTACTAAGTTTTACTGAATACATGGCTCGCAAGACGCAGGGGCTCGGGCGCTTCACCGATGTGGCGCTGCTCGTGCTCATCAGCCTCGCCGAGGGGCAGAAACACGGATACCGGATGATCAGCGATATCGAGGAGTTCTCGGGCACTTCGCTGGAGCCGGGGACGCTCTACGGAGCGCTGATGCGGCTGGAGGAACGCGGCTGGATCGAGCCGGTCGAGTCGGCGGAGCGGCGCAAGCCGTACCGGATCACCGACGGCGGGCGTGACGCGCTGCGGGAGCAGCTCGCCACGCTGCGCCGGGTGGAGCAGGCGGGGGTGCGGCGGATGGCTTGGGGGCAGGCATGATGCGAAAGCATCGGTTGAGTGCGGGCGTGATGCCGGCGATCGCGGAGGCCGTGCTGCGCCTCTACCCGAAGGTCTGGCGCGAGCGTTACGGCGAGGAGGTCGCCGACCTGGTCGCCTCCCGCCCCGTACGGCTGCGCACCGTGGCCGACCTGCTCACCGGCGCGGCCGACGCGTGGCTGCACCGCCGCCGCATCCCGGGCGCCCAGCCGATGCGGCTGCCCCTCTGGGCGATCCTCGTCGCCGCCTCCTACGCCCTGTGGATGTTGTGGAACCCCGCCGTCCGCGACGCGGCCGCCCTCTCGTTCTCGATGGAGCAGGCCACCGAGGTCGGCTGGCTGTTCAGAGCCGCCATGACCTGCTTCGCCGGAGCGGGCGCGATGGCCCTGCTGGCGCCGTGGCAGCTCGGCATCGCCGCCCGCGCCGCGCACAGGCGGGCGCCCTACGGCGCGGCGGCGCGGGCGACCGGGCGGCGGGTGCTGCTGACGGCGCTCGCCGTGGCCGTCCCGATCGTGCTCGTCCTGCTCAGCTATCTCAGCTTCGGGCTGGACACGGCGCCGCCCCTCCCCGCGCTCGGCGACGCCATGGTGGGCGGCTTCTTCGTCCCGACGCTCATGACGCTGGTCCTGCCGCTTCCGCTGGCCGCCGCCGCCTCGCCCGTGATGGCGAGCGCCGTGCGGGCCGCAGGGAAGTCGCTGGCGGTGGCGGCCATCATGAACGCGATCGGGTGGACGGCGGTGGCGGCGCTGATGGCGTCCGGGCTGTGGCAGGTGTCGCCGTGGTTCGTGCCGGCGGTGGCGGCCAGCGCGGTGCTGAGCAGCGGGATGGCGGCGCTGGTGGCGGGGGCCGTGCTCAGGCGATCCCCGGACGACCCTGTCGCGCTGACCGGACATCCGACGCTCGGCCCGACCCGCGTCTGAGTGACGCCCGGCGGGCCTCAGCCGGTGTGCCCCGGTTTGAGCAGCGGCACCAGCACCTCATCCACGATCTCCACCACCAGCCGCTCAGGGATCGGCGACCCCTCGAAGAGAAAGTGGTGACGCAACAACGCGTGCCCCGCGTCGAGCCGGCGGGCGGTGACGTCCGCCGGGTCCACCTCACCGCGCTCGACCGCCCGGCGCACGACCTCCTCCATCAACTGCCTGGCCTTGCCCTGGGAGTTGCGCCGCATCGTGCTCAGCGGCGACTCCCCCCGCAACGCCTCACCGAGCAGCCCGCGCATCGCCTCACCGGCCGGCCCGGACAGGGCCTGCGCCGTGCGGGTGAGCATGGCGACCAGGTCGTCACGCAGGCTGCCGGTGTCAGGTGAGGTCTCCGGGGCGGGCAGCGACTGGTAGACGGCCTCCATCACCAGCTCGATCCGGGTGGGCCAGCGCCGGTAGAGCGAGGCCTTGCTGGCCTTGGCCCGCTCGGCGACGCGCTCCATGGTCAGCCCGGCGTAGCCGACCTCGGCCAGTTCGTCGAGCGTGGCCTGGTAGATCGCGGCGCTGAGCGCCTCGCCCCGGCGTCGTGGCAGCTTGCGGTGGTCGGTGACCATGGCATGCATTCTAGGAAGTACCGGTGACCGTGCCGGTCACCGTGCTGGTCACCGCGCTGGTCACCGTGCCGGTGTCGCCGTTCACCGTGACGAGCTGCCCGTCCTGGAGCGCCGAGGTGCCCGTACCGGTGCCCATGACGGCCGGGATGCCGTACTCCCTGGCCACGATCGCCGCGTGCGAGGCCGCCCCGCCGGTGTCCACGACCACGGCCGCCGCGCGCTGGAACAGCGGCGTCCACGAAGGGTTCGTGTACGGGCAGACGAGCACGTCACCGGCGGCCAGCCGGCCGAACTCGGCGGGCGTGGCGATCACCTTCACCGGCCCGGTCACGGTGCCGCCGCCGGCCGGGGCGCCGGTGAGCAGCGCGTCGCCGGTCCCGGCCGGCGGGAAGATCGCGGCCGGGTCGATGAGCCGCACCCCGGCCAGCTCCTCCCGTTTGAGCGCACGCCTCGTGACGATCTCGCGCAGCCGCTCGACGTCCGCGCCACGCAGGGTGGTGACGTCCTCGATCTCCTCCAGCCGCAGGTGGAAGACGTCCTCCGGGGCGGCCAGCGCGCCCGCGTCGCGCAGGCGGCGGCCCAGCTCCAGCAGCGACCCGCGCAGGACGGGCTGCGGCATCATGAAGGAGAAGTGGCTGTCCTCCCTGAACGCGATCCCCGCCCGCGCCGCCTCCACCCAGCGCGTGACGCGGGCGCGGCGGCCCTTCCCACGCAGCAAGGGGTGGGCGAGCAGCCGCCCCAACGCGTCATCCCCCTCCTGCGACGCAGGCGCGTCCAGCCCCTTCGACGCAGGCGCGTCCGAGGCCAGCACCCTCACCAGCCCGAGCACCACCTCAGGAGCGTCTGCCCAGGTAGGCGGCGTGACGAGGATCGGGCTCACGGTCTCCCGATGACCGTACTCATCCAGAAACCCCGCCAACGCCTCCACGAACTCCCCGGGCATCGGCTCCACCTCGAACGCCCGCGTACGCCGCGCCACCTCGGCCAGCCCCTCCAACGCCCGATTGGCATCGGTGGTCCTGGTACGCGCCCCATGCAACAAGTCGGCGAACAGCTCCCGCCGCCCCAGCACCCGCACCACCGCCAGCAGCCGCAGCAGCGCCAGCCCCGTCCCCGGCAGGTAGTCGACCCTCAGATCAGCCACGGGCGACACGAGGGCGAGCGCCTGCCGGGGCACGCGCAGCAGCTCCCCCCACGACATCCCTTGAAGGTCGCGACCACGCAGGGCCTCGATCGCCGCGAGGTAGTCGAGGTAGCGCCGATCCTCGGTCCACCGGGCCGGGTCGTACCGCAGCGCCTTGGCCAGCACCCGGAACGGCGCCGCGAGCACCCCCAGGCCCGGCTTCGGTGACGGCGGCAGGAGCCGGTAGACGACCTCGTCCTCCTCCTCCAGGAAGCCGTCGAACGCGCGCCGCACGCCGAAGGCGCCGAGGACCTTGCGCATCAGCCCGGCCGGTCCGTACGGGATCCAGGTGGACATGTCGATCGGGTACGGCCGCTCGGGCAGGTACTCCATCAGGACCGTGGCGATCCGGCGCTGGATCGGGTTGAGACGACCCACCGGGGGCGGCGGCAGCGCGGTCATCGGCCGGGCCTGCAGCAGGTGGAGCCGTCCGCCCGCGTACGCCCACTCGATGTCCTGCGGCCGACCGAAGTGCGCGGCCACGTCGCGCCCCAGCCGCGCCAGCTCCGCCACCACCGCATCCGGCAGCCGCTCGGCCTCCACCACACCCGGCACCCGCCCGGCCACCGCCCCAGCCGGGACCGGCCCCGCGCCCTCGCGCACCACCCCGCCCCCGGCCGCACTCCGGATGACCACCTCCCGCCGCCCAGGCGTGAAGCCGATCCGCCCACGCCCGTCCACCACGTAGTGATCCGGCGTGACCAGCCCCGACACGACGGCCTCGCCCAGCCCGCTGCTGGCATCGACGACGAGCCGCGTTCGATCCCCGGTGACCGGATCGGCGGTGAACATGACCCCCGCCACCTCCGCCTCCACCATCCTCTGCACGACCACCGCCATCCGCACCCCAGCGTCGCCGATGCCCAGCCTGCCCCGATAGGCGACGGCCCGCTCGGTCCAGAGCGACCCCCAGCACCGCCGTACGGCGTCGAGCAGGTCCGCCTCGCCGACGACGTTGAGGTAGGTGTCCTGCTGCCCGGCGAACGCGGCCCCCGGCAGGTCCTCGGCCGTGGCACTCGACCGCACGGCCACAGGGCCGCCGCCGAGCCGGGCGTAGGCGCCGGTGATGGCTTTCCGCACGTCATCGGTCAGCTCGCCCGCATACGTGGTGACGACGAAGCCGTCAGGCACCGGATAACCGGCCCTGACCAGCTCCCCCAGGTTGGCGCCCTTCCCCCCGGCCATGGCCAGGTCCGCGCGGCCGAAGGCAGGCAGCGGTGCGACGAGTTTCACCGGTTCTCCTCAACGTGAGCAGTGGTACGGAGGGGGCGCGCCGGCAGCGCGAGCGCCAGGAGGAACGCCACGAGCAGCAGCGGCGCCATGGCCGCGAAGACGGGCGGCACGGCGGCGGCGAACTGGCCGCGCACAACTTCCGGCAGGTTCGCCGGCGAGGTGCTGGAGATGCCCGACCTGAGCGTGATCAGCGCCCCGACCAGCGCCACCCCGGCCGACGCCCCGATCTGGCGCAGGAACGTCACCGAGGAGGTGGCGGTGCCGAGGTCGGCGTACTCGACGGCGTTCTGCGCGGCGAGCACCATGACCTGCATGACCAGCCCGACGCCGAGCCCGGTCAGCAGGAGGGCGAGCACGAGCACGGTGGGCCCAGCCGCTGCGAGGCCCATGAGCCCGAGCCCGGCCGCGGCCAGTGCCGTTCCCGCGATGGGGTACGGCTTGTACGTCCCGGTCCTGGTGATGAGCCGGCCGGAGACGACGGCGGTGAGCAGCACGCCGCCCATGAGCGCCGTCACCAGCAGCCCGGCCTGGGTGGCGCTGGTGTGCAGGGCGATCTGCGCGTACGCCGGCAGGTACGTGATCGTCCCGAACAGCGCGAACCCGATGATCAGGCTGATCAGCACGGGCACCGCGAACGCGCGGTCCCTGAACAGCCGCGGCGGCAGGATCGGATCGGCCGCGAACCGCGCGCTGACCAGCCACGCGACCCCGCCCAACGCGGCCAGGGCGAGGTAGGCGGGGTTGCCGCTCTCCCCCACCATGACCACCCCGACCACGGCGACGCCGAGCGTGACGGCTCCTGCCACGTCGAGCGGCGCCTTCGTCCGGGGCCTGGGCAGCTTGAGCGCGACGCTCAGCAGCACCAGCGTCAGCAGCCCGAGCGGCGGGTAGAGGGCGAAGATCCACCGCCATCCGGGGCCGTCGACGAAGAACCCGCCGACCAGCGGCCCGCCGACGGCGGCCACGATGTACGCGGCTCCGAACAGCCCGAGGTAGCGCCCCCGCTCCCGCGGGCTGACGATCTCCCCGATGATCGCCTGGGCGCCGATCACCAGCCCGCCGCCGCCCAGCCCCTGGATCGCGCGGAAGGCGATGAACTGCGGCATGGACGTGGCCAGCGCGCACAGCACGGCTCCGGTCACGAAGATCACGACCGCGGCCTGCATGGTGGGTTTGCGGCCGTACCGGTCGCCGAGCTTGCCGTAGACGGGCATGGCGATGGTGGCGGCGACGAGGTAGGCGGTGACGACGGCGGGCATCCGGTCGAGCCCGCCGAGGGAGCCGGCGATGGCGGGCAGGGCGGGCGCCATGACCGTCTGGTCGAGCGCGCCCAGCAGCATCGCCAGCATCAGCCCGGCCAGCACCAGACCCACGGCGCCACCTCTTTAGTAAACGGAGCGTTCTCTAAGAAGAATAGGGTTCAGCTCGAAGAAACGCAACGTTCACTAAGACGCGAAAGGGCACGGCGAGCGACTCGCCGTGCCCCTTGTCAGGACCGAGGTGTCAGCGCGCGGCGCGGTTCACCGCGGAGATGATGGCCTTCAGCGAGGCCGTCGTGGTGTTGGCGTCGACGCCGACGCCCCACAGCACCTTCCCGTTGACCTCGCACTCCAGGTAGGAGGCCGCCTTGGCGTCGGTGCCCGCGCTCATCGCGTGCTCCACGTAGTCGAGGACGCGCACCTGGATGCCCACGTGCGTGATGGCGTCGATGAACGCCGAGATCGGGCCGTTGCCCTTGCCCTGGATCTCGCGGATCTCACCGTCGAGGCGCACGTCGGCGCTGATGAGGTCCTTGTCGTCGACCGTGGACTCGTGGCGGTGCGCCATGAGGCTCAGGCGGCCCCACCGCTTGGCGGGGTTGGGCAGGTACTCGTCCCGGAAGATCTCGAACATCGCGGCGGGGCTGATCTCGCCGCCCTCGCTGTCGGTGCGCGCCTGCACCACCTTGGAGAACTCGATCTGCAGCCTGCGCGGCAGGTCGAGCTGGTGGTCGGCCTTCATGATGTACGCGACGCCGCCCTTGCCCGACTGGCTGTTGACCCGGATGACGGCCTCGTAGGTGCGGCCGATGTCCTTCGGGTCGATCGGCAGGTACGGCACCGCCCAGGTGAACTCGTCGACCGGCACCCCGGCCGCGGCGGCGTCGCGCTCCAGGTGCTCGAAGCCCTTCTTGATGGCGTCCTGGTGGGAGCCGGAGAAGGCGGTGTAGACCAGCTCGCCGCCCCACGGGTGACGCGGGTGCACGGGCAGCTGGTTGCAGTATTCGGTGACGCGGCGGATCTCGTCGATGTCACTGAAGTCGATCTCGGGGTCGACGCCCTGGGAGAACAGGTTCATGCCCAGGGTGACCAGGCAGACGTTGCCGGTGCGCTCGCCGTTGCCGAACAGGCAGCCCTCGATGCGGTCGGCGCCGGCCAGATACCCCAGCTCGGCGGCGGCCACGGCGCTGCCGCGGTCGTTGTGCGGGTGCAGCGACAGGACGATCGAGTCGCGGTGCTTGAGGTTGCGGTGCATCCACTCGATCTGGTCGGCGTAGATGTTGGGGGTGGCCATCTCGACCGTGGCGGGCAGGTTGACGATCACCTTGCGGTCGGGCGTGGGCTGCCACACCTCGTTGACGGCGTCGCACACCTCGACGGCGTACTCCAGCTCGGTGCCGGTGAACGACTCCGGGGAGTACTGGAAGTACACGTCCACGTCGCTGGCGTCGGCGAGCTTCTTGACCAGCTTGGCGCCCTCGACCGCGATGGCGGTGATGCCGTCCTTGTCCTGGCCGAAGACGACGCGGCGCTGCAGGGTGGAGGTCGAGTTGTACAGGTGCACGATGGCCTGCTTGGCGCCCTCGATCGACTCGAAGGTGCGCTCGATCAGCTCGGGCCTGGCCTGCGTCAGCACCTGGATGACCACGTCGTCGGGGACGCGGCCCTCTTCGATGATCTGCCGGACGAAGTCGAAGTCGGTCTGCGAGGCGGCGGGGAAGCCTACCTCGATCTCCTTGTACCCCATGCGTACCAGCAGCTCGAACATCTGGAGCTTGCGGTGCGAGTCCATCGGGTCGATCAGGGCCTGGTTGCCGTCGCGCAGGTCCACGGCGCACCATCGGGGCGCCTTGGCGATCACCTTGTCGGGCCAGGTGCGGTCGGTCAGCCGGATGGGTTCGAACGGCTGGTAACGATGGACGGGCATACGGCTGGGCTGCTGAGCGGTCATGATCGGATGCTCCTCGTCGGTCTCAGAAAGAAAGCGGCCGACGCGCATGACTCGCTCCGCGGCGAGGGAGCCGGCCTTAGAGGCCCCCGCCGCGGCAGCTAAGAAGGAGCCCGCGCAGCATGACTTGAACGCTACCAGACGTCTCGCCATGCACCGCCCGGGATCTCAGATTCTGAGAACGGTCAATCAGCCACGAGAACGCTCAAGCAGGTCACACAACCTTCAAGCTTCTCGTATTCCGAGATATCCACCTTCGTCACGAAAAATCCGCGTTTTTCGAGCATTGCGGCGGTCTGCGGGGCCGACGCGGACAGCAGGACGCGGTCCTCTCCCAGCACCACCACATGGCCGCCCGCCTCCTCCTCAGGCGCCAGCACCCCGGGCAGGTCGACGCAGGCGGGATCGCCGATGAGCGTCCCGTCGGGCAACGCGGTCACCGCCGACTTCAGGTGCAGCACGCCGCGCAGCTCCACGGGCACCACCTGCCGCTCCGGCAGCAGGGCGGTCAACTGCGCGATGCCCTCGTCATTGGTCCTCGCCGACCTGCCCACGTACACCGTTCGGCCAACCTGGAGCACGTCGCCGCCGTCCAGCGTGCCGGGCGGCACGATCCTGACCGAGCTCAGCCCCAGCTCGTGCACGGCCCGCGCCACCGACTCCACCTCCGGCCGCCGCTCCGGCGCGCCCGGCCTGGTCAGCACGGCCAGGCGGCCCGACACCACCATCGTGTCCTCCACGAAAGGGGCGTCAGGCAGGTCGTCGGCGCGCGGCACGTGCACCGGCCGCCAGCCCGCCCCGGCCAGCGCGGCCACGTAGGCGTCGTGCTGGACGGCCGCCCTCTCGTGATCCACCGGCTCCCGCTCGATGTGTGTGACGATGCCCTCGGAGATCCTCGGGCCGGGCTTCCTTACCAGCGCCATACCAGCCATAGGGCGTGTTCTATCACGCGGTGATTAGAGTCTTGGGCATGCGGGACGACGAGATTCTGACCAGGATCAGCGCGCTGGTCACCGAGGAGCACGAGCTGCGCGACAGGCTCACCGCCGGCGAGGTGACCTCCGACCAGGAGCACGCGCGCGTCAAGGAGCTGGAGACCGCCCTCGACCAGTGCTGGGATCTGCTCAGGCAGCGCCGGGCCAGGCGCACCGCGGGCGAGGACCCCGACGACGCCGCCGCCCGCCCGGCCGGCGAGGTGGAGAACTACCGGCAGTAAAACCGCTGGCCCGGCCGTCTCGCGGTGCGGTTGGCTGGAGTCATGCGCATCCAGCCCATCATGATTCCCGACCGGCCGGGCGACCCCTCCGACGACGACCTCGTCACCAGCCTGCACGCCGCGTACCTGGCCGGCTACCACGAGGACGCCGGCCCCGCGCTCCCCCTCGCCCGATTCCGCCGCGACGTCTGCACGCACTCGCCGGCCCAGCGCATGGAGGCGTGGGTCCTGCTCGACGACGACCGGGTCATCGGCGGCTACGCGCTGCGCTTCCCCCAGCTCGACAACCGCCACATGGGCTCCGTCTTCCCCCTCGTCGTGGACCCGGCGTACCGCGGCCGCGGCCTCGGCTCCGCCCTGTTCGAGCACGCCGTCGAGCGCATGCGGGCGCAGGGCCGCAAACTCCTGCTCACCGAGACCCTCACCACCGGCGTCGGCGCCCGCTTCGCCCGAACCCATGGCATGAGCGTGGGGCTGGCGGAGGCGCGCCGCACCCTCGACCTGCGCCAGGCCGACTGGGACGCCCTGGAGCGGATGATCCCCGCGGTCGAGGGCTACACCCTGGAACGCTGGATCGGCCCGGCCACCCCCGAGTTGCTGCCCGACCTCGTCACCCTCCTCAACGGCATGAACGACGCCCCGCGCCAGGGCGACCTGGAGGACATGACCTTCAGCGTCGACGGCGTGCGCGCCCGCGAGGAGAGCCTGCCCGCGGTCGGCCGCACCTGCTACACCACGATCGCCCGCCGCGACTCCGACGGTGCCCCCGCCGGCTACACCCGCGTCTTCCTCGACGCCGGCCCCTCCGCCGTCTGGGGCGAGCAGGCCGACACGGCCGTCCTGCGCGGGCACCGCGGCCACCGGCTCGGCCTGCTGCTCAAGCTCGCCAACCTGCTCTGGCTACGCGAGCAGGAGCCGCACCTCGAACGCATCATCACCTGGAACGCCACCTCCAACGGCCACATGCTCGCCATCAACGAGGCCATGGGGTTCGAGCTGTTCGACGAGTGGAACCAGTGGCAGCTCTCCCTGTAGAGGGAATGGATCATCGCGGGCTAACCTGAGCCTCTATGACCTTGGAGGTGCTCAGGGACGGCGATCCCGCGCGGGTGGGGCCGTACACCCTCCTCGGCCGGCTGGGCGAGGGCGGCATGGGCGTCGTCTACCTCGCCCGCGACCCCTCCGGCACGCGCGTCGCCGTCAAGCTCCTGCACGCCAGGATGGACGCGCACCCCGACTTCCGGCGCCGCTTCGCCCGTGAGGTGGCCGCCGCTCAGCGCGTCGCCCGCTTCTGCACCGCGCCCGTGCTCGACGCCTCCCTCGATGGACGGCTCGCGTACCTGGTCACGGAGTACGTCGAGGGCCCCAGCCTCAAGGAGGCCGTCGCCACCTCCGGCCCGCTGCGCGGCTCCGCCCTCGACGGGCTGGCCGCCTCCATGGCGATGGCGCTGCGGGCCATCCACGGGGCCGGAGTCGTCCACCGCGACCTCAAACCGTCCAACGTGCTGCTGTCCCAGGTAGGCCCCAAGGTCATCGACTTCGGCATCGCCTGGCTGGCCGACTCCGACGCCAGCAGCACCGTCCTGGGGACGCCCGCTTACATGTCGCCCGAGCAGGTGTCCGGGGCGGAGGTCGGGCCGCCGTCCGACATCTTCTCCTGGGGCTGCACGGTCGCCTACGCCGCCGGCGGCGCGCCGCCGTTCGGCTCGGGCTCCATCCCGACGCTGCTGCTGCGCATCGTCAACGACCCTCCCTCTCTGGACGGGCTCACGGGGCCGCTGCGTGACCTGGTGGCGTCCGCCCTGTCCAAGGAACCGGCTGATCGCCCTACGGCCGACGCCCTCCTGAACAACCTGAGTGCAGGGAACACGAGCGGCACGGGCGGCTCGGGCACGGGCAGCACAGGCACGGGCGCAGGCAGCGCAGGCGTACGCGGCGCAGGCGTGGCGGGCGGAGGCGTGGCGGGCGGAGGCGTGGCGGGCGGAGGCGTGGCGGGCGGAGGCGTGGCGGGCGGAGGCGTGGCGGGCGGAGGCGTGGCGGGCGGAGGCGTGGACGACGCGAACGAGCCCTCCCTCAGCGCCCCTCCCGGCGCCGGTGCGGCGAGGGCCGGTACGGCGAGGACCGGCACAACCCGGTCGGCGCTCAACCGTCGCAGGACCCTGATCGCCACAGCCGCCCTGCTGGCCGCCGTGGCCGCCGTCTCCACAGCCCTGACCCTGCGCGACACCTCCCCCACCACCACAACCCAACCCCCCGCCACACCCACGACCACGTCCCAGAACCCACTCAGATCCACCCAGCCGATCACCTTCTACTCCCCCGAAGAACCAGGCGCCGCCCGCCAGGCAACCCTCTGGCAGGAAGACCGCCCCTCAGACGCGTCCCTCATGCGCGAACTGGCCCGAATCCCCCACGCCATCCGCCTCAACCAGCCCGAAGTCAGATCCAAGGTGGAAACCACCCTCACCGCCGCCACCCAGACAGGCGGCGTCCCCGTCTTCCTGGTCAGCTACCTCCCGGGCAACGAGTGCCACCCCACCACCACCTCCGCCATGCCCGCCTACCAGGAATGGCTGACCGGCATCGCCCGCCAGCTGGGCCCCGCCAAGGCAGTGATCATCCTGGAGCCCGGCAGCCTGGTCAGAGTGCCCGGCACCGAACAGTGCCCAGACCAGCAGGGCTCACCGGCCCAGCGCTACCAGGACCTCCGCCAGGCCGTACAGATCCTCAAGACCAACCCCGCCACGGCCGTCTACCTGGACGGCAGCCAGGACTACTGGCCCGGCACGGAAACGATGGCCGAACGCCTGATCGCCGCCGGCATCGACAAGGCCGACGGCTTCTTCATCAACACGGGCGGCTTCCAGCGCACCGCCAAGAGCGTCGAGTACGGCAAGACCCTGTCCGCCTGCATCGCCGTACGCCTCAAGACAGGCGCCACGTCCTGCCCGCAGAACACCGAGGTGGACCCGGCCACCATGCCGCACTTCGTCGTGGACACCAGCAGGAACGGCCAGGGCTCCTGGTCGCCGCCGAAGCACTACGAGGACCCGCAGACGTGGTGCAACCCGCCCGGCAGGGGCGTAGGCGACCGGCCCACGACCGAAACGGGCGAGGAGCTGGTGGACGCGTACCTGTGGATCTCCCGCGCGGGCACCTCGAACGGCCGGTGCAGGCGCGGCACGGACGGCGAGCAGGACCCGGAGCGTGGCGTCGTGTCGCCGCCGAGCGGCGAGTGGTGGGCGGACCTGGCGCTGGAACGGGCGAAGAACGCCAACCCACCCCTGCGCTGAAATGCCACCCCGTTGTTGCGGCGGCGTTAATGCCGCGTAAGAAGCCATGTTAAGCGGACGTTAGATATCCGCCCTGCTCCCTTGCCGGAGCAACCTTCTGCCGTGAGGCTCTGACCAGCGTCTACAGCCCCCCAGGAGGTTCTTCGTGAGCAAGGCACGCGTGCCGTGGAAGGCCGTCATCGGCGGGTCCATCGGCAACATGGTCGAGTGGTACGACTGGTTCGTCTACAGCAGTTTCGCCGTCTATTTCGCCGCTTCCTTCTTCCCTGAGGGCAACGACACGGCCAAGCTGCTCAACACCGCGGCCATCTTCGCCGTCGGCTTCTTCATGCGCCCGCTCGGCGGCTGGCTGCTCGGCCGTTACGCGGACCGGAAGGGCCGCAAGGCGGCGCTCACGCTCACGGTCACCCTCATGTCGGCCAGCGCGCTGCTGATCGCCGTCGCTCCGACGTACGAGACGGTCGGCTACTTCGGCGCCCTGGTGCTGGTGGTGGCGCGCCTGCTGCAGGGCATCTCGGTGGGCGGCGAGTACGCGGCGAGTGCCACGTACCTGACCGAGGCCACCCCGCGCGGCCGCCGCGGCTTCGCCTCCAGCTTCCAGTACGTCTCCATGACCGCCGGCCAGCTCGTCGGCCTCGGCCTGCAGATCATCCTGCAGAACACGATGTCCACCGAGGCCCTGAACTCCTACGGCTGGCGCATCCCCTTCATCGTCGGCGCCGCCGCCGCGGCGGTGGTGTTCTACCTGCGCCGCAACCTCCTGGAGACGGAGGCGTACGACGAGGAGGAGCGCGAGAGCGAGCAGGGCCGCGGCACGATCAAGGCGCTTCTCGCCCACAAGAAGGAAGCCCTGCTGGTCATCGCCCTGACGATGGGCGGCACGGTCGCCTACTACACCTACACGACGTATCTCACCAAGTACCTCTCGAACAGCGCGGGCCTGCCCAAGGAGACCGCCACGCTGGTGAGCTTCTGCGCGCTGTTCATCTTCATGTGCCTCCAGCCACTGGCGGGCGGCCTGTCGGACCGGATCGGGCGCAGGCCACTGCTGATCACGTTCGGTATCGGCTCGATGCTGGGCACGGTGCCGCTGATGACGGCGCTGGGCGGGGTGCAGGGCTTCGGCGGCGCGCTGGTGCTGTCGCTGATCGGCCTGATCATCGTCACCGGCTACACCTCGATCAACGCGGTGGTGAAGGCCGAGCTGTTCCCGACGAACGTGCGCGCCCTCGGCGTGGCCCTCCCCTACGCGATCGCGAACGCCCTGTTCGGCGGCACCGCCGAGTACGTGGCGCTGTGGTTCAAGGACCGCGGCATCGAGTCGGGCTTCTTCTGGTACGTCTCGGGTTGCGCGGCCGTGTCCCTCGTCGTCTACCTCACGATGCGGGAGACCAGGGACGTCGCGCTGTCCCGTACCGAGCAGGTCACGCAGGAGTCGGTCCCGACGCGCGTCTAACCTGGCGTTATGCGAGTTCTCCTGGTCGAGGACGACGATCGGCTCGCCGCCGCGCTCATCACGGCCCTGGACCGGCACGGCCACCAGGTCACCCGGACAGGGCTGGCCGTGGACGCCCTCCGCCTGGCGGGGGGCGTCGACTTCGTCCTGCTCGACCTGGGCCTGCCCGACATGGACGGCCTCGACGCGCTGCGCCGCCTGCGCCGGGTGTCGGCGGTGCCGCTGATCGTGGTCACCGCGCGTACCGAGGAGCGGGAGGTGCTGCGCGGCCTGCGCTCGGGCGCGGACGACTACCTGGTCAAGCCGTTCCGCACGGTCGAGCTGATGGCCCGGATGGAGGCGGTGGTGCGGCGCGGCACCCGCCCGCGCCCGCAGCGCGACGACGTGGTGCAGGTCGGCGACGTGCGCATCGACCTGGAGTCGCGGCAGGTCACGGTGGCCGGGGAGCCGGTGACGCTGACGCGGCGCGAGTTCGACCTGCTGGCGATGCTGGCGCGCGAGCCGGGCGTGGTGCGCGGCAGGGAGGAGATCCTCGACGAGATCTGGGGCGACCCCCTCCTGTCGGCCTCGCGCTCCCTCGACGTGCACGTCGCCAACCTGCGCTCCAAGACCGGCCGCCCCGGGCTGGTGGAGACGTTGCGCGGCACCGGCTACCGGCTGGGCTCGCCCGCGTGAACTCCCGGCTCGTGGTCACGTTCACGACGCTGATCGTGTTCCTGGTGGCGGCGCTGGCGGTGCCCCTGGGCCTGGCCTACGCCTCCCACCGCACCAACCGCCTGCTCCTCGACCGCCGCGCCGACGCCACCCGCTTCGCCGAGCTGGCCGACCAGGCGGCCCGCGACGACGACCACACGGGCCTGATCGCCGAGATCAACCGCTACGCCGAGCTGTACGGGGCCGCCGTCCGCGTCCGCGACCGTGACGGCTCGCTCCGCCTGTCGGCCGGCAGCTTCGAGTCCGACGACCGCGAGGCGCTGCGCCTGGCCCTGTCCGGCCGCACCACCGAGGACCTCCCCACGATCAGCCCCTTCGGCCCCGCCACGGTCCTGCTGGCCGAACCGGCGGGCCGCGACGCGCAGATCACCGGCGTGGTGCTGCTCCAGGCCCCCACCGACCAGGCCCGGCTGGACGTGACGCTGGTGTGGGGCGCGCTGGCGGTGGGTGCGCTGGTCGCGCTGGCGTACTCGGTGCTGGCGGCCAGGCGGCTGGCCCGCTGGATCCTGCGCCCGGTCACGGAGCTCGACCGCACCACCCGCGCCATCGCCCAGGGCCGCCTGGACGCGCGTGCTCATCCCGGCGTCGGCCCGACGGAGCTGCGGCGGCTGGAGGAGCGCTTTAACGCGATGGCCGACGCGGTCGCGGGAGCGATGGAGCGGCAACGCGCCTTCGTCGCCGACGCCTCTCACGAGCTGCGCACCCCTCTCACGGTGCTCGGGCTGCGGCTGGAGAACCTGGAGCCACATCTGCGCGGGGAGGGCACCGTCGAGTTCGAGGAGGCGATGGCGGAGCTGGATCGGCTGGCGCTGCTGGTGGAGGACCTGCTGGCGCTGGCGAAGGTGGAGGCGGGCGCGGGAATCGAAGGCAAGGACATCGCACTGGCACCGCGCCTCGGAGTCTGGCGTGAGGTGTACGCAGCCGCCGGCGTGCGCCTAGTCGTCGACAGTTCCGAAATATCCGTCGTCCCCGAAGCAGCCGCCAGAATCGCGGACATCGCCCTCGACAACGCCCAGAAGTTCGTCCCGCGCGGCGGCACGGTCACCGTGTGCTTGGAGGACGGCGTGCTGCGGGTGGCCGACGACGGGCCAGGGCTCAGCGAGGAGGAACGTTCGGAGGCACTGAGCCGCTTCTGGCGGTCGGGGGCGCACGCGAACGTGCCGGGCAGCGGCTTGGGGCTGGCGATCGCCGCCGAGCTGGCCAGGGCGTGCGGCGCCACACTACGCCTGCTGCCCGCCATCCCCCACGGCTTGGTGGTGGAGCTTCGGCTCCCGCCGACTACACCCGCTTGAGTTCACCAGCTCTACGGCAGCCGCCAGAACGGTCCCGTGAGGCCGCGATCCTCCAGGAGCCGCTGGTTGTGCTCACGGCTGTGCGGCTGGAACCCGGGATCCAGCCGATCGCCGTACCACGGGCCGGCCAGGCGCCATACCGTCGTCGCGTCAGCGACGCAGCCGCTGCCCGGCGCGTTGTCCGCCGTCCAGCGCTCGGCATGACCACGGTCACAGAACGCGCGGATCATCGTGCAGGTACCGACAACGTCATCCCACCACTCCTCGGCGGGTCGCGGGAAGCGAACCGCCGGCCCCCCGGGAGGCGGTGTCTCCGGGCCCGCCTGGAAGCTGATCGTGGCTCCGCACTGGGGGCATGCCGTGTCGATGCGGACGTCCAGGTGGAGGGCGGCGCTGATGCCGAAGGAGTCCCACGCGCAGCCGCCCCACCAGCGGCGGTCGTCATGCCCGTCCAGCGGTGTCACGACGAAGGCCATCGGTGCCGACGTGAACGGGTGGGCCATCCGCACCGCGTCCCCATCGGGTGTCAGGACCAGGGCATGGGCCTCCGCCAGGTCGTGCAAGATCCCCTGTACCGCCTGGGCAGTGCTCTGTGTCCTGCGGGCCAGCTCGGCCACCGAGGGTGCGCGCCCCTCCGACGCGAACGTCTCATAGACGAGATCGCGCACTCTTCTCGCCTCCGGCGTTCTCACAGGTTCCCCCTTGAGGGTTCAGCCGTACACGGACCGGTAGTAGCGGGCCGCGCCGGGATGCAACGGCACCACCCCGGTCCCGATCGCGTACCGCTCGTCCAGCCGCCCGCCAGGGGCCGACGGAGCCTGGAGCCGGTCACGGGCGCTGAACAGCGTCTCGGTGATCGTGAACGCCAGATCGTCGGACAGCGAACTCCGGCACATCAGGTAACTGGGCGTCCCCACCGTCCTGATGGACCTGGTGCCGCCGTAGGTCCCCGCGGGCACGGACGCCTCCTCGTACACGGGCCCGAACTGCCGCCGCAACACCGGCACCAGCTCCTCCAACGACACCAGCCGCACATCGTCGCGCGTGGTCAGCGCGGGCGTCGGCACCCCGCCCGACCAGAAGAACGCCTCAACCCTCCCGCCGACCAGCGCCTCGATCGAGTCATCCAGGTCGAGCCTGACGATCTCGGGCGCCTCGGTCAGCCCGGCTGCGGTCAGCACCCGGACGGCGGTCACCGCGGTCCCCGACCCCTCCACGCCGATCGACACGACCTTGCCCGCGAGCTGCCGCACCGTGCTGATCGCCGAATCCCGCGACACGACCAGATGCGCGTAGTTCATGTACATCCTGGCCAGCGCGGCGACGGGCTGATGCCGCACGCGCACCGCGTCGTCGGCGCTGTCGGCCAGCGCGAACCCGGCGTCGGCCCGCCCGTCGGTCATCATCGTGAGGTTCTCCACGCTCGCGGCGGTCGCCATCACCTTCACCCGCATCCCGCCATTGCGCAACTCCTGCGCGAGCCGGTCCCCGAGCGGCCGGTACGGCCCGCCGTACAAGCCCGTCGCCAGCCGCAGCTCGAACGCCTCGTCCTCAGACCCCGAGCACCCGGCCGCCGCGAGCACGGCGAGCCCCAGCAGGGTACGACGGGCTACAAGCATGTGTAGTCCGGGGCAGCGCTCATGCGAGCGCGTATCCCCTCTTCCTTTCCATAGCAACGGTTTCCCGCGTACAGCCCATCACACCGCCCAAGCACAGCATGCAGTGCATGGACTACTCAGGCCGCGTTGGTGCGGTGTCCGGTGAAGCTCACCTGGGTGTCCTCGCTGTCGAGGGCGATGTTGAGGGTAGCGTCAAGGGCCTCAGCCAGCTTGGCAAGAAGTGGCAGCGTGGGAACGGTGTCAGAGCCTTCGATCCGGGAGACCTTCGCCTGGGTGAGGCCCGCGCGATCGGCCAATTCGGCCTGAGTGAGCCCGAGTTCGGCGCGCCGGTCGTACACCGCCTTCGCCAGGGCCATGGACAACCGGATCTCACGACGAGCCTCGGCCACGTCCTCCGGCTCGGTGAAACCCTCGGCGAGCTTGCGTTCACGCAAGGTCTTCCAGCGGCTGTGGCTCATTGCTCCACCTCTCCTTCCTCAATGGTGCGGATGAATTCCTCGTGCGCTGGACCGTGTTCGGCCTCGCAGACCTTCCGTGTCAGCTTGGCGCGCATGACTTCGGCGTCTTCCCGCATTCTCGTCTTGCGGAAGACGGTCAGCAGGACCGCGGTGCGGGTCGGCGTGAGCCAGTACGTGATGCGTATGGCAGCACCGTCGAGGGTGATGCCTGGACTGGGGCAGCAGCGAGAGGCCCGTCCTCCGGCCCGCCTGTCGCCAGCCGCAGCTCGAACGCCTCGTCCTCGGACCCCGAGCACCCGCCCACCGCCGCCAGCGCGGCGAGATATGGGCATGTGCAGTCAGAGGTGCGGCGCTCATGCGAGCCCGTCTCCCTGTCCCCTTTCGATGCTTACCAGCGGCTTTCCCGCGAACAGCACCCAATCTACGTGCTCGCCAACACGCCTCGACAGGGCCGATGCTCCTACCCTGGCCGGAACATCCGAGCTACTGTGGATGTCATGACGATGTCCTACGAGGACGTGCCCTTCAGCGAGCTGCTCCACCACCCCGCAGCCACTGCCCGGCGCCTTGACGCGGTCCGCGCCCTGCGCCTGCGCCGACGCGACGCGGGCGACCTGGCGCTCATCCGCGCCGACCAACTGGAGCAGGACTCCACCGTGGTCGACTTCACCGCCCGCCTGCTCGCCGGCTTGGTCCGCACCGACAACATCGCCGCACTGCGCCAAGCCCTGCCCGACGCGCTGCCCTGGTCCATCTTCCTCCCCGAGGAAGACGTCGAGACGATGCTTCTCGAACTGGTGGACACGGCTCGCGGGGCCGCCGCGCTGGAGAACCTGGCCCCCATCGCGCTGCTGCTGGCGCAGTGGCGGCACAGTGCCGAGATCTACGCCGACCCGGCCCTGCACGCCATCCTCACCCGCGAGCCTGAGGGCGACCTGGGCGCTGTCCCCCTACCCGAGGGCGAGACAGCCGAGTGAGCCCCAAGCGCGGCGACCGCGCGGCACCACCCCCGGTCGGCGACGAGTTCGACCTGCGCTTCGCCAACGCCGAGGCGGCCAACGGCTGGGACCGCCTCTCCCGCCACGCGGCAGGCGACCTCCGCCGCGCCTTCGACAAGATCCGCTCCGCCCCGCGCGCCACCGATGACCCGCAACGTCATCACCGCCTCAAGGGCAAGCTCGGCTCCACGGTCTGGAAGGGGCAGACGCTGGAGTGCTGGCAGTACGAGGTGACCGGCGGGGGCCGCATCTGGTACCTCGTCGACGAAGCCAACCGCACCGCCTGGATCACTTACGCAGGCGCGGGACACCCCAAGAGCACCGACTGATCACGCTTCTGTCCGCCCTGCGGCGCGCACAAGATCCAGCCGACACCCGTATAGGCGAAGCCTGGAACAGAATGGACGATGTGACGACCGCACGCCTGCGCATCGCCCCAGAGCTGAGGATGTTCCTGCCCGCGAGCCGCCGCCACGAGTGGCAGGAGGTGACCGCCGACCACACCTCCACGCTCGGCCACCACGTCGAGTCCGTCGGCGTCCCGCTCACGGAGGTCGGCCCCATGCTGCTCGACGGCCGGGGCGTGCCACCCTCCCACCTCCTGGTCCCGGGCGACGTGGTGCACGTGCACCCGATCCCCCGCCCCCAGCAACTCCCCGAGGAGCCCCGCTTCCTCCTGGACGTGCACCTGGGCACGCTGGCCCGGCGTTTGCGCCTGCTCGGCATCGACACCGCCTACCACAACGACATGGACGACCCGGCGCTGGTGGTGCAGGCCAACGCGGAGCGGCGGGTGCTGCTCACCCAGGACCGCGGCCTGCTGCGGCGCCGTGCGCTGTGGCTCGGTGCGTACGTGCGCGGCTCCGCCCCGGCCGACCAGCTTCGGGACCTGCTCGAACGCTTCGCCCCGCCGCTGCGTCCGTGGACGCGCTGCACGGCGTGCAACGGGGTGCTGGTGGCGGTCGGCAAGGACGAGGTCGAGACGCTGCTGGAGGCGGGGACGCGGCGCAGCTACGACGCCTACGGCCGGTGCGCGTCCTGCGGCCAGGTGTACTGGCACGGCGCGCACAGTGGCCATCTTGAGGAAATCGTACAGTCGGCGCGAGAATGGGCCAACAGCGCCATTTATCGCTAACATCATTCAAGAACTAAAATCGCGTTCTACGCAAAGCCCTCCTCGCGATTCGGATATACAGCCGGATATCGGCGCCCACGCCCGCACGTCTGACATTTCCGATATTTTGACTGCGCCGCTCGATAGTCGTCGCGGCGTCACTCCCTCTTGCTAGGAGGACAAAACGGAAATGCAAGCCAAGCCACGGGATCCCGGCAGTGACGACGGGATCACCCCTGCGAGCGGGGCAAAAAGGCGGAAAGCTCGTCTCGCCTTCAAGGCGTCCGCGGGGCTGATCGGCACGACCGCGGCCGTGCTGACCATCCTCCCCTTCGTCATCGACGATTCCCCCGGAATCGTCATCACCGCACCACCGACCGGGCCGGGCGCCATCTCGACGCCCTGCTCCGTCGTCAGGGGTACCGGGACGCCGGCCAACGGGATGGCCCTGGTCGTGGCAGTGCGGAGAGCCGGGCCGTCACCTCGCCTGCGTACGACGCGGTTCTACAGCGTCGACACGCCCGCCACCCAGGGCCCGTGGGCCGTCACCGTCTCGCTGGACGCGGAGGATCCCGACACAGCGGGGCTGTGGTACACCATTTCTACCCTTTTGGTAGAAGCGGCCTGGGTCGAATTCCTGGAGAAAGCGGACAGCATCGCGGACGGTCCTCTGACAGTCGCGCCCGCGATGCCACCACACGAAGGCTCGATACCTTCCATTGATGTCCAGCGAGGGCCGGGCCACGGCTCCTGCTGAACGGACGCTGTTTGCCCGGTCTGTGACGATACCCGCCACCCGGGCAAACGGCCGTCAGGGTAACAATAATCCACTACGAGGTATAAGACTTCTTATACCTAACTTGTTACGCACCGGAGTCTTGTGAGCACAGATCGGCAGCGTGAAGACTTCAGGTCAGGTCGAACTCGTTGGCCTTGGCGCCCTTGAGGAAGGCGGTCCATTCGGCGGGGGTGAAGAACAGCTTGGGGCCGTCGGGGTCTTTGGAGTCGCGGACGGCGATCAGTCTGTCGGCCTCCTTGTGGGCGACCTCGACGCAGTTGCCGTTATCGCCGGAGAAGCTTGACTTCTGCCAGAGTTCGGCAACCTCAACACAGTTGCCGCCATCAGGGCCAGAGAAGCTCGACTTCCGCCAGCGAGCCTGGCTCAGGTCCATCTCTCCTCCATGGCCTTCTTGATCAGGTCTAGAGACATACTCATCGGCAATGCCTCGGTCCGAATGGCCTCAAAATGCTCTGTACCCGCCCATACGTCCTCGCACTCGCCGGTGGTGATGCCCCGCACTGCGGTGTCCACGTAGAGGACATCATCCCCGTCCTTCATCGTCGCGATCACAAACGCGCCCAGGAGGCCGGGGTGCACGCCATGCGGGACAAGTTGCAGGCTCAACCGTGGATTGACCACCTCCAGCAGGCGCTGGAGTTGCTCCCTCATGACCTCCGCCGTCCCAACCGGCCGGTACAGCACCGCTTCATCGAGGATGCACCGCAGCGTTGGCGCGGAGGGGCGCTCACGAGTCAGTATCGCCTGACGTTCCACTCGCGCGGCGACCGCAGCGTCGTTACCGCGCAGCATCGCGTGGGCATATCGCTCCGTCTGGAGCAGCCCAGGCACCACGAGAGGCTCGTATGTCCGCAAGGCGACGGCCACCTGTTCGATCTCGTGCCATCGGCCGAAGTACGAGGGAAAGACTTGCGCCTTGCGCCAGTCGAGCAGCCGGTTCAGAGCGCCACCCGTATCGAGGATCTCGTCGCAGCGCTTGGCGAACGCGGAGCTGGCAGGGAGTTGGCCGGTCTCGACGCCACTGATCAGACTTTCACTGAAGTGGACCTTCTCCGACAGTTGCCCCTGAGTCAGGCCCGCAGCCTTGCGATAGTGCCGTAGCTCTCTGCCCCAAATTGCCTGGGGTGCGTAGAAGTCCGCCACCTTGCCCTCCCTCGCCGGAGTTCAACGCCGCCCACGCGAACTTCAACGTTCACATGTAGCGACTATTTGCCTACTCAAAGTAGCGAAGGATTGGCAGCATGACCATATGCATTGCAAAACTCTCATGGAAGAGTGCTGGATGCCCCGCGACCACAAATGCGTGTCATCCATCCGCCGTTTCATCCGCGACCTGACCACCTCAGAAATCGCCGAACTACTCGTTTCCGAACTCACCACCAACGCGCTCCTCCACACCTCCACCCAGGCCATCCGCATCACCGCGACCAGGGACGACCCCTTCCTCACCGTGGAAGTCCACGACACGAGTGACACCATCCCGAAAATCACACCGGCCGACCCATCGGCCACCGCCGGAAGAGGTCTCGCCATTGTGCAGAGTCTCGCCCACTCCTGGGGCTGGAGACCGACCCCGACCGGAAAGGCCGTGTGGTTCCGGCTGCTCACATGAAAGCCGCCATTCCCGTCTGGCTGGATCGGGAAAACAACGTGTGGATGGACACCGGAGAAAAGGACCCCCATTCCTGCCAGCCCATTATCGAGCTACTGAACGGCCAGGTCAGAGGCCCTCTCGGGCTGATCTCCAAGAAGTTCGGCCCACTCCAAGGCTGTGTACGTGCGTAGGGTGTCGGCATGTCGCTGACCCGCATAGTCCTGTCGTCCGGCCGCACGATCGAACTCTCGGAGCTACGACTGTCCTCCACCTACGACGGCCTGCTGGAGGGCTACCCGTGCAAGCCCGTCAACGACATGGAGATCGCGGCTCTCCTGCGAATCGCCGAGGGCACCTCCCCGGTCCACCTGATCCCACCCACCCTCCAGCACCCCGACCAGCCGGCGGGCGCGTTCGGCCCGGTCGAGGTGCTGCCCGCCGTAAGTTGCATCGGCGCCTTCCACTCAACGGCAGTCACCCCCGACCACGACCCGGTGCTGTACCGCTCAGCCCTCACCGTCGTGTGGTTCCAGCCCACACCGACCGTCCCGTCCGGCGACAGCGCCCTCCGTGACCTTCGCTGGGAGGACCTGGCCGAGGACCAGGAGCTCTAAACGGCCAGCAGCCGCCGTACCTCCTCCTGCTGAAGATCCTCAGCGACCCCGGTCCGTACGACCTGCCCCGCGTCCAAAATCACGAACGTGTCGGCCAGCCGCAGCGCGATGTCCAGATACTGCTCGACCAGCAACACAGCCAGCCCAGCCGCATGCAGCCGCTCGATCGCCGCCTCGATCTCCAGAATGATCGAAGGCTGAATCCCCTCCGTCGGCTCATCCAGGATGAGCATCCGAGGCCGAGTCACCAGCGCCCGCGCCATGGCGAGCTGCTGCTGCTGCCCACCCGACAGATGCCCGGCGCTCCGCTTGAGCAGCGCCCCCAGCGCCGGAAAAAGATCAAGGGCCTCGTCGATGACAGACCGGGGCTGCTTGGCCGCCTCCACGGTCACGAGCAGGTTCCCCAAGACCGAGAGCTGCGGGAAGCACTGGTGGCCCTGCGGCACATACCCCATCCCGAGCCGCACCCGCTCGTGCGGCTTCATCCGCGTGACGTCCCGGCCGTCGAACGAAACGCTGCCCGCCGTCGCGGGCAGCACCCCCATGACGGTGTTGAGCAGCGTGGTCTTGCCGACCCCGTTGCGTCCCATGACGCACACGAGCTGCCCTGCCCCGACCTCCAGCGAGACCCCGAACAGCACCCGCGCCCGCCCGTACCCTGACTCAAGGCCGGTTACCGACAGCATCCTCGGCCTTCCTCCTCCCCAGGTAGACCTCTTGCACCCGCGGATCGGCGCTGACCTGCTCGACCGACCCCTCCACGAGCACCTTGCCCTCGTGCAGAACGGTGACGGTCGAGGCGTGCCTCCGCAGGAACTCCATGTCGTGCTCGACCACGATCACCGTGTGGTCGTCGGCGATCTGGGTGAGCAGCTCGCCCGTGCGCTCGCGTTCGTCCTTGGACATGCCCGCCACCGGCTCATCCAGGAGCAGCAGTTGGGGCCGCTGCGCCAGCAGCATGCCGATCTCCAGCCACTGGCGCTGGCCGTGCGAGAGAACGCCCGCTGAACGCTCGGCAAGCTCTTCGAGCCCCGTCCTGCTCAGCGCCTCGGCGACGGCCTCCGAGACACCCTTGCGGCGGCGGGCCAGCGACCAGAGCGGCTGACGGAAGCTGGCGGCCAGGTCGAGGTTCTCAACCACGGTGAGCTCCTCGAACACCACCGACGTCTGGAAGGTGCGCCCCACCCCCAGCCGGACGATCTGGTGCTCCTTCCTGCCGACCAGATCCAGGCCGCCGAAGCGAACGGTGCCCGCCGCCGGCCGGGTCAGGCCGGTGATGACGTCGATGAGCGTGGTCTTGCCCGCGCCGTTGGGCCCGATGAGGAAGCGCAGCTCGCCCTCGGGCACGGTGAGGTCCACGCCGTCGAGCGCGCGGAAGCCGTCGAACACCACCTGTACGTCACGCAGTTCGAGCACGGCGCAACCTCCCCACGATCCCGACGATCCCCTTCGGGGCCAGCGTCATGACCAGGATGAACAGGGCTCCTTGCAGGTAGAGCCAGCCGTCGGCGAACTGCTCGCTGAACGCCGTCTTGGCGTACCCCATGACGACCGCGCCGAGGACGGCGCCGGCCAGCGCGTGCCGGCCGCCGACGGCCACGGCGACGACGAGCTCCAGTGAGGGCACGACGCCGAGCAGGGCGGGCGAGATGATGCCGACGACGGGTACGAACAGTGCGCCCGCGAGCCCCGCCATGCCGGCTGAGATGGCGAAGGTGACGGTCTTGACGAGGGCCGGGTCGTAGCCGAGGAAGCGCACCCGGTCCTCGCCGTCGCGGACGGCGACGAGCAGGCGGCCGTACCGGCTGTCGACGAGCTGCCTGGTGGCCAGGTACAGGACGCCGAGCACGGACGCGACCACCAGGTAGAGGCCGCGCTGGGTGGAGTCCTCGGCGAGGTCCTGGCCGAACAGCTCGAAGAAGTTCGTCATGCCGTTGGTGCCGCCGGTCAGCCCCTGCTGCCCGACCAGCAGGATGACCATGGCGGCGGCCAGCGCCTGGGTGAGGATCGCGAAGTACGCCCCGCGCACCCGCTGCCGGAACACCAGCGTGCCGAGGATCACTGCGAGCAGCACGGGCCCGAGCACGGCCATGGCGAGGGCGAAGACGGGGTTGGCGAACGGCATCCACAGCGCGGGCAGGTTCTCCACCCCGCTCCACACCATGAAGTCGGGCAGCCCGCCTGGCCCGGCCTCCTGCAGTTTGAGGTACATGGCCATGGCGTAGCCGCCGAGCCCGAAGAAGACGCCCTGGCCGAGGGTGAGCATGCCGCCCTTCCCCCAGGCCAGCCCGATGCCGAGGGCGACGATGGCGTAGCAGAGGTACTTGGCGAGCAGCCCGAGGCGGAACGGCTCCAGCAGCAGCGGCGCCGCGATCAGCGCGATCACCGCCACGGTGGCGAAGGGCAGGTTCCGTTTGATCACGTCAGCACCCTCGACCTCAGCACGAACATGCCCTGCGGCCGGATCTGGAGGAACGCGATGATCACGGCGAAGACGATCACCTTGGCCAGCGAGGCGTCCGACCAGAACTCGGCGTAGGAGTTGAGCAGCCCCAGCCCGATGGCGGCGAGCACCGCCCCGCGCAACTGGCCGAGCCCGCCCGCCACGACGACGAGGAAGGCGTCCACGATGTAGTACGTCCCGAGCGCCGGCCCCACGGGCCCGATCAGCGTCAGCGCCACCCCGGCCACCCCGGCGAGACCTGAGCCGATGAAGAACGTCAGCATGTCCACCCGCCCGGTGTCGATCCCGCTGGTGGCGGCGAGCTGCCGGTTCTGCACGACGGCCTGCGTCCTGCGCCCCAGGCCGGTCCGCGTGAGGTACGCCCAGACCGCGATCACGCCCGCCACCGCGAGCCCCATGATGAACAGCCGGTTGTAGGGCAGCATGCCGATCCCGCCGGACAGCCAGGACGGCGCGGGCACCTGCACGTTCGGCGCGCCGAACAGGTCGCGGGCGAGCTGCTGCAGCACCAGGCTGACGCCCCAGGTGAGCAGCAGCGTGTCCAGCGGCCGTCCGTAGAAGTGCCGGATCGCGCCCCGCTCCAGGATGAGCCCCATGACCCCGGCGACCAGGAACGCCACAGGCAGCGCCAGCACCAGGTCCTGCAGCAGGAACGCGGTGTAGGCCCCAGCCATGATGAACTCGCCGTGCGCCATGTTGATCACGCCCATCTGCCCGAACGTGAACGTCAGCCCGAGCGCGATCAGCAGCAGCACCGCCCCGATCGACAGCCCGATGGGAAGCTGGTTGACGAAGGCCGACATCACTGCCCCGCCGCCAGGCCGGCCGCCCACGGGTACCCCTTGAGGTACGGGTCCGGCTTGATCGGCTCGCCCGAGTCCCACACCTGCTTGATCAGCCCGTCGGGCTGGATGATGCCGATGCGGGCGGTCTTGTACATGTGCTGGTTCTCGCCGTCGATGGTGACCAGCCCTTCGGGCCGTTCGAGCGCGATGCCGGGAGCGGACTTCTTGACCGCCTCGACCTCGGTCGTGCCCGCCTTCTTGACCGCCTCGGCCCACAGGTAGACGGCGTTGTAGCCGGCCTCCATGGGGTCGGAGGTGACCTTGTTCGCGCCGTACTTCGCCTTGTACGCCTTCACGAACGCCTCGTTGGCGGGCGTCTCGGTGGTCTGGTAGTAGTTCCAGGCGACGGGGTGACCGGCGATGTTGTCCACGCCGATGCCGGTGACCTCCTCCTCGGCGACGCTCACCGACAGCACGGGCATGGCCTCGGCGGTGGCTCCGGCGCTCTTGAGCTGCTTGAAGAACGCCACGTTCGAATCGCCGTTGAGCGTGTTGAACACCGCGTCCGGCTTGGCCTGAACGACCTTGTTGACCAACGTCGAATATTCGGTGTGCCCCAGCGGCGTGTATTCCTCGCCGAGGATCTCCATCCCGTTCGCCGCCGCGTACGCCTTGATGATCTTGTTCGCGGTACGCGGGAAGACGTAGTCGCTGCCCACCAGGAACAGCCGCTTCTTGCCCTGCTCCTTCAGATAGTCGAGCCCGGGAATGATCTGCTGGTTCGTGGTGGCGCCGGTGTAGAAGATGTACGGCGAGCTCTCCAGCCCCTCGTACTGCACCGGATACCACAGCAACGCCTTGTACCGTTCGAAGACCGGCAGCATCGCCTTCCTGCTGGCGGACGTCCAGCCGCCGAAGACGGTGGCCACCTTGTCCTGCCTGATCAGTTTCGTGGCCTTCTCGGCGAACGTGGGCCAGTCGGAGGCCCCGTCCTCCACGACCGGCACGAGCTTCTTGCCCAGCACACCCCCGGCCTTGTTGATCTCTTCGATGGCGAGCAGCTCCGCGTCGCGCACGGTGACCTCGCTGATGGCCATCGTGCCGCTGAGGGAGTGCAGGAGGCCGACCTTGATCTCGTTGGAGGAGGCGGCGGGTTGGGAGTCGGATCCGCAGGCCGCGAGGGCCAGGACGAGCATCGCGGAAACGAGCGGGCGGGAGACGCGCACAGGAGTTCCTTCCTGCCGACCGGTTCTGCGAGAAAGGTGACTCCGCGACATTTCACTCGAAGATCCCGGCTGTTAATTGGCGATTGCCGAACGTTCACAGAGACACGGGAAATTCATCCGAGCGGCGCGAAACCAACACGACATCCGCCCGCAACAGCGCGGAAACGGCCGGTTCCTATGGTCCGGCCATGCGGCTTACCTCACACGAGCAGGAGCGGCTGCTCATCCACGTCGCCGCGGGTGTGGCACGCGAGCGGCAGGCCAGAGGCCTGCGGCTGAACCACCCCGAGGCTACCGCCATCATCGCCTCGTTCCTCATGGAGGGTGCCAGGGACGGGCGCAGCGTGGCCGACCTGATGGAGGCGGGGCGGTCGGTGCTCGGGCGCACCGACGTCATGGAGGGCGTGCCGGAGATGCTGGAGAGCGTGCAGATAGAGGCCACCTTCCCCGACGGTACGAAGCTGGTCACCGTGCACAGGCCGATCCCGTGATCCCCGGCGAGTACACGCACCCCGAGGGCACGATCCCCCTCAACCCCGGCCGCGAGCGGGTCACCGTGCGCGTGGTGAACACGGCCGACCGGCCGATCCAGGTGGGCTCGCACTACCACTTCTCCGCCGCCAACCCGGGGCTGGAGTTCGACAGGAAGGCGGTCTGGGGCATGCGGCTGGACGTCCCGGCGGGGACCGCGATCAGGTTCGAGCCCGGCGTCGAACGTGACGTGACGCTGGTGCCGCTGGCCGGCCTGCGCGTGGTGCCCGGCCTGCGGCCGGAGTGGGCGGGGCCGCTCGATGGCTGACATCTCGCGCGCGCGTTATGCCGCACTGTACGGGCCCACGACCGGCGACCGGATCCGCCTGGCCGACACCGACCTGTTCATCGAGGTGACCGAGGACCGGTCCATGGGCCCGGCGGGCGCCGGCGACGAGGCCGTCTTCGGCGGCGGCAAGGTCATCCGCGAGTCCATGGGCCAGGCCAGGACCACCCGCGCCGAAGGGGCCGCCGACCTGGTCATCACCGGCGCCGTGATCCTCGACCACTGGGGCGTGGTCAAGGCCGACGTCGCCGTCCGCGACGGCCGCATCGCCGCCATCGGCAAGGCGGGCAACCCCGACACGATGGACGGCGTGGACATCGTCATCGGCCCGTCCACCGAGATCCTCTCCGGCAACGGCAAGATCCTCACCGCCGGGGCCGTCGACTCGCACGTGCACCTCATCTGCCCGCAACTGCTCGACGAGGCCATCGGCTCCGGCGTCACCACCGTCGTCGGCGGCGGCACAGGGCCCGTCGAAGGCACCAAGGCCACCACCGTGACCGGCACCTGGTACCTGGGCCGGATGCTGGAGTCGCTCGACGCGTACCCGCTGAACTTCGCCCTGCTCGGCAAGGGCAACACGGTCAGCACCGACGGCCTCATGGAGCAACTCCGCGCCGGCGCCTCCGGCTTCAAGCTGCACGAGGACTGGGGCACCACCCCCGCCGCCATCGACGCCTGCCTCAGCGTGGCCGACGCCTCCGGCGTGCAGGTCACGATCCACACCGACACCCTGAACGAGGCCGGCTTCGTCGAGTCGACGCTCAAGGCCATCGGCGACCGGATGATCCACGCGTACCACACGGAGGGGGCGGGCGGCGGGCACGCGCCCGACATCATCCGCGTGGCCGCCTACCCCAACGTGCTGCCCTCCTCCACCAACCCCACCAGGCCGCACACCGTCAACACGCTCGACGAGCACCTCGACATGCTGATGGTCTGCCACCACCTGAACCCGTCGATCCCCGAGGACCTGGCCTTCGCCGAGTCCCGCATCCGGCCGACCACCATGGCGGCCGAGGACGTGCTGCACGACATGGGCGCGATCTCCATGATCGGCTCCGACTCGCAGGCCATGGGCCGGATCGGCGAGACGATCATCCGCACCTGGCAGACGGCGCACGTCATGAAGGGGCGCCGCGGCGAGCTGGGCTCCGGCCCCGCCGACAACCTCCGCGCCCGCCGCTACGTCGCGAAATACACGATCTGTCCCGCCATCGCCCACGGCCTGGACGACGAGGTCGGCTCCGTCGAACACGGCAAGCTCGCCGACCTCGTCCTGTGGGACCCGGCCTTCTTCGGCGTCAAACCCGACCTGGTGCTCAAGGGCGGCGTGGTCGCCTGGGCCCAGATGGGCGACGCCAACGCCTCCATCCCCACCCCGCAGCCGGTGCTGCCCCGCCCGATGTTCGGCGCCTCACCCGTCACGGCCGCGGCCACGTCGCTGCACTTCGTCGCGCCGCTCGCGCTGGAGTCGGGCCTTTCCGACCAGCTTTCCGTACGCCGCCGCCTCGCTCCTGTGGCCGACGTACGGCGGCGCGGCAAGGCGTCCATGCCCCTCAACGACGCGCTGCCGCGCATCGAGGTGGCGCCCGACACCTTCGAGGTGCGCATCGACGGCGACCTGGTCGAGCCCGCCCCGGCCACCACCCTTCCCCTCGCCCAGCGTTACTTCCTCTTCTGATGCACCCGGCCCTGCTCCTCCTCACCGACTCCCGGCTCCCTGCCGGGGGTCACGCCCACTCGGGCGGCACCGAACGTGCCGTCGCGTCGGGGGCGGTGCACGACGTGCCGTCCCTGAGGTCCTTCCTGCGCGGCCGCCTCCACACGGCCGGCACCCTCGCGTCCGCCCTGACAGCAGCAGCCTGCACGGAAGCGGCCCGCCTGGGAACCTCCCGCACGGAAGCGCCCCGCGCGGGAACGTCCCACGCGGGAACGTCCCCCGCGGAAGCGGCCCGCCCGGGACAAGCGACCCGTGGGGAAGCGGCCCGCATCGCCGCGCGGACCGCCACCACCGAGGCGGCAGGCGCAGCCGTGCACGCCCCGTCGGTGGCGCACGTCCCCGCACCCCTCACCGCGCCGCGTCGGCGAGACGAGGTACGGCGGAGCCCGGCGCACCTGAACGGCGCCCAGCCAACCAACACCCCCGATCCGTGGGTGCTCCTGGACACCGAGGTGGACGCCAGAACCGCCTCCCCCGCCCAGCGCGACGCCTCCCGCACCCAGGGCCGCCTGCTCCTCCGGGTGGCCCGCCGCATCTGGCCGTCCCCGATCCTGGACGACCTCGCCACCACCATCCCCAGCCCCCACCACCCCATAGCCCTCGGCGCGACCGCGCACGCGGCCGGAGCCACCCCCGAGGAGGCGGCCCTGGCAGCGGCCTACCACGCCGTCACCGGCCCGGCGACGGCAGCCGTGAGGCTGCTCGGCCTCGACCCGGTGGCCGTGCACGCCCTGCTCGCCGACCTCACCCCCGACCTCACCGCCGTAGCCGCCCAAGCCTGCCTCGCCGCACCCGGCTGGGAGGCGCTGCCCGCGTACTCGTCACCAGCCCTCGACCTCCTGGCCGAGCAACACGCCCAAGCCACGGTCCGGCTGTTCATCTCTTAGAAGGGACCCCCACATGGGAGCCAACCACGACGACCGCCACCACGCCCCCGACGGCCGCGGCCGGGCGCTGCGCCTGGGCGTGGGCGGCCCGGTGGGCAGCGGCAAGACGGCCCTGGTGGCCGCCCTGTGCCGCACGCTGGGCCCGTCGCTGTCCCTGGGCGTGGTGACGAACGACATCTACACCACCGAGGACGCCGACTTCCTGCGCCGCGCGGGCGTCCTGGACCAGGAGCGCATCCTGGCCGTCGAAACGGGCTGCTGCCCGCACACGGCGATCCGCGACGACATCGCCGCGAACCTCGACGCCGTGGAGACCCTGGAGTACCGCTTCGGCCCGCTGGACCTGGTGATCGTGGAGAGCGGCGGCGACAACCTGACGGCGACGTTCAGCCGGGGCCTGGCCGACAGGCAGATCTTCGTGCTGGACGTGTCGGGCGGCGACAAGGTGCCGCGCAAGGGCGGCCCCGGCGTCACGACCGCGGACCTGCTGGTGATCAACAAGACGGACCTGGCGCCGATGGTGGGCGCCGACCTCGACGTGATGGACCGCGACTCGGCGGCCGTCCGCGGCGAGCGTCCCGTCCTGTTCACCTCGATCCGCCAGGACCCCACGGCCGCCACCGTCGCCACCTGGGTCTCCGAGCAGGTGCACGCCTGGTCCCACACCCACGCGGCCCCCATCTCGTGACGCCGGACCAAGCCACCGCCCCGGGCGCGCTACGGCCAGGCGCCCCTGAGGCAACACCCGCACACACACTCGGCACAGCGCGGGCAGACGCAGCGCGGGCAGACGCAGCGCGGGCAGACGCAGCGCGGGCAACCGCAGCGCGAGCAGACGCAGCGCACGTAGACGCGGCGCGGGCAGACGCAGCGCGGGCGAGGGTCGGCGCATCGCCCGCCAGGGGCCGGCGCGCGATGCGGGCCAGTGCCGCCGTGGCGACCGCGCTCGCCCCCGACGGACGCACCACGATCAGCCGCCTGGCCTCGGCACCCCCGCTCACCCTGCGCCAGACGGGCCCGCACACCGTGCACCTCGTCTCCACCGCCGCGGGCCCGCTCGGCGGCGACCGCCTCGCCCTCGACCTGGACATCGCCCCGCGCACCACGCTCAACCTGGGCTCGGTGGCCGCCACGCTGGTCCTGCCCGGCGAGGGCACGTCCGAGCTGCTGGTGACCGCCCGCGTCGGCACGGGCGCCACACTCCGGTTCGCACCGGAGCCCACGGTGCTGGCCGCCGGTTGCGACCACCGCCTCCTGGTACGGCTCACGCTGGAGGGCGACGCTACCGTGCTGTGGCGCGAGGAGATCATCTTCGGCCGTCACGGCGAGGCCCCGGGCCGCTGCCACGCCCGTTTCGACGCCACCCGCGACGGCGTGCCGCTGCTCAGGCAGGAGTTCACGGTGGGCGACCCGGAGCTGGACGCCTCCAGCGCGGTGTACGGTTCGGCCCGCTGCGTCGGCACCACGTTCCTGACGGCTCAGGTCAAGGAGGCGGCGGTGGCCGAGGGCGTCGCGGTGCTCCCGCTGGCCACCCCGGGCACGCTGGTGTCCGCGCTGGCCGCCGACGCCGTCCAGCTCCGCACCCGCCTGGAGTGGGGCGAACGCACAGCGGCGCCTGCCTGGAACGAGTAGGCGCACAACAGCGGACGGCCGGGCCAGTCCTTGCCACACCTTGGTGACGACTCCGTTGCGTACTGTGGTGAGCCGGGCGTACCCGACATACAGTGATCGTGTGGCCGACGACCTCATGCCCACGCCCGCCCGCCCGAGAGTCCGCCGTGGTTACCCGCTGGCCGTCGCCGCCGCCGGTGCCCTCCTCGTGTTCTGCGCGGTCCTGCCGTGGGCCGGGATCCAGGCGACGAGCAGCCTCATCGCCGGCGGGGTGGCCAGCGACGTGCGCGGCATCGACGACCCGTTCGGCGTCTACACGCTGATGGCGGGGCTGGTCGCGCTGGGCTGCGGCCTGGCGGGCCTGCTGTCGTCGCGTCCCAGGCTCGCCGCGCTGGCGGTCGTGCCGGGCGGCGTGGCCGTGGTGGTGCTGCTGAAGTTCGTCATCGGCGGCGGGGGCGACCTGCGCGACCGGGTCTCCTTCGACCTCGGCGGCCTGCTGTCGATCGAGCCGGTGATCCGGTTCGGCTGGTTCGCCGCGCTGGGCTGCGCGCTGGCGGTCGTCCTGCTGTCGGTGCTGGCGCTGCTGCGCAGGCCGTGACGGAGATCAGGCGAGCTTGTCGGCCTGCATGGCACTCAGCCGCCGTACGTACCAGGCGGTGACGACCACCGCCGGCACGGCCAGGACGTGCGCGGCCAGGATGGCCCAGACCCAGTCCGTGAACACGAGCGCCCGGTACGTCTCCTCGCCGACCTCCTCGCTGGTCGAGCTGAGGAACTCCGTCCAGTCGAGCCAGAAGAACGGCCAGCTCAGGAGGGTGGCCAGCCACAACGCCCACCACGCGTGCAGCAGACCGGCCGGGGCCATCGCGCCGCCGCGTCCGGGCGGGCTGGAGGCGTGCCAGACGTCGTCGGCGATCTGCTTGGGCAGCCACAAGTTGCCGATCGGGATGAACCAGCCGAGCACGGCCATGGCGGGGCGGTAGCGCAGCCGTCCCGGCGCGAGCCGTTCGGCGGCGACCCGCACCCGGTGGAACCAGAGCAGCCAGCACAGCGCGAGTCCCAAGCCGGAGACGACCTGGGCCACCAGCATGACGAGGCTCAGTTCCTCGGCGTCGTCGTCGGCATCCCAGTAGTCGTCCTCCGGGAGCATCCTCCCCATGTCCTCGAAGAGGTTGAGCTGGTGCACGACGATGCTCACGGAGATCAGCCCGAAGAGGGCGAGCATCACGTAGACGGCGATCTGGTAGGCGGCGGCCGGGTGCAGCGGGCCCGCCCCGCGCATGCGGCGGCGCTCGTCGGCCAGCAAGGGCTGCGGCGCGCGAGGCGGCGAAGGCGCCGTCGTCCGCGAGCCGCCATCCCTGCTCGCGGCCGTCGGTCGCGAGCCGCCGCCATCCATGCTCGCGGCCGTCGTCCGCGAGCCGCCGCCTCCCGGAGCGCCCGCCGCAGGCGGTTGGAGTGCGGTCAGCGCCAGGGTGCGGCGCTGGGCGATGACCTGGGTGAACGCCTCAGGCAGCCACGACCCCTGGCCGGGGCCGCCGCCGGGCGAGGCGAGCGCGGTGAGATGGGCCAGCATCTGCTCCAGCGAGGGCCGCGCCGCCGGGTCCTTGGCCAGGCAGGCGGCCACCAGCCCGGCCAGCGGGGCAGGCAGGCCGCTCAGGTCGGGCTCGGTGTGCACGACGCGGAAGACGACCGCGTGTACGGGCCCCTCGCCGAAGGGGCTGCGGCCGGTGGCCGCGTAGGCCAGCACGCAGCCGAGCGAGAACACGTCCGAGGCGGGGCCGACCTGCTGCCCCGCGGCCTGCTCAGGCGACATGTACGCGGCGGTGCCGAGCACGGCGGAGGTCTGGGTGTGGCTGGTGGCGTCCAGGGCGCGGGCGATGCCGAAGTCGATCAGGCGGGGGCCGTCCTCGGCGAGGATGACGTTGGCGGGCTTGAGGTCGCGGTGCACGACCTCGCAGGCGTGCACCGCGGCGAGCCCCTCGGCGAGCCCGGCCCCCAGCACCGCGACCGACTCCGGCGGCAGCGGCCCGTGCTCCTGGACGGCCTGGTGCAGGGAGGGCCCGGGGATGTAGGCGCTGGCCAGCCACGGCGGGCTGGCGTCGGTGTCGGCGTCCACGACCTGCGCGGTGTAGAACCCGCCGACCTTGCGCGCGGCGTCCACCTCGGCGGCGAAGCGGCGCCTGAAGTGCGCGTCGTCGGCGAGCTGGGGGCGCACCACCTTCACCGCGACCAGGCGCCCGCCCGGGGATCGGCCCAGGTACACCTGCCCCATGCCGCCCTCGCCCAGCCGGGCGTGCAGCCGGTAGGGGCCGAGCTGGGTGAGGTCGCCGTCGCGCAGGGGGTTGGCCATGGCACCGCTTCCGCCTGGGGGGTCTTCGCCGGTCGGTGTCGATGATCTCAAAAAAGATCAGATCTCGAAAAAGATCAGTCGTAGAAGCCGAGCCGCCGCAACTGCTTCGGGTCGCGCTGCCAGTCCTTGGCGACGCTGATCCGCAGGTCGAGGTAGACCCGCGTGCCCATCAGCGCCTCGATCTGCTTGCGGGCCCTGGTGCCGACGTCGCGCAGCCGCTCGCCCTTGTGCCCGATGACGATCGCCTTCTGCGACGGCCGTTCCACGAACATGTGCGCGTAGATGTCGAGCAGGTCGTCGCGCCCCTCGCGGGGCAGCATCTCGTCGACGACCACGGCGATGGAGTGCGGCAGCTCGTCGCGTACGCCCTCCAGCGCCGCCTCCCTGATCAGCTCGCCCACCAGCACCTGCTCGGGCTCGTCGGTGAGCTGCCCGCCCTCGTACAGCGGCGGCGACTCGGGCAGGTGCTCGATCAGCACGTCGGCCACCACGTCGAGCCGCTCGCCCGACTGCGCCGACACCGGCACGATCGCGGCGAACTCCGCCACCTGCGACACCGCCAGCAACTGCTCGGCGACCTGTTCCTTGCTCGCCAGGTCGCACTTGGTCACCACCGCGATGACCGGCGTCTTCTTCACGGCCGACAGCTTGTCGGCGATGAACCGGTCACCCTTGCCGATGGGCTCGTTGGCCGGCACGCAGAAGCCGATCGCGTCGACCTCGGTCAGCGTGGACAGCACGAGGCTGTCGAGCCGCTCGCCGAGCAGCGTGCGCGGGCGGTGCAGGCCGGGGGTGTCGACGATGATGAGCTGGGCGTCGGGGCGGTGCACGATGCCCCTGATGACGCGCCTGGTCGTCTGCGGCTTGGACGAGGTGATCGCCACCTTCGTGCCGACCAGGGCGTTCATCAGCGTGGACTTGCCGACGTTCGGCCTCCCCACGAAGCAGGCGAATCCGGCGCGATGGTTGTCTGGCGAAGTCACATGTGCATTGTGTCCCATCATCGAGCGTGTTCACGCCACCACGCGAACGCCAGGGGCGCCACGCCGGGCGTCCAGGCGGTCGTGCTCAGGCCGGGCAGCTCCTGCTCCGACACCCAGCGGAAGTCGTTGATCTCTACCCCGTCGGGCTGCGGCGCGGCCGAGCCGGGGGCCAGCGCGCAACCGTAGGCGGCGATGACGTAGCCGACCTCGTGCCCGTTGGGGTAGCGGGTGCGGAACTCGGGCCCGCCGTACACGCCGATCAGGCCGCGCACCACGATGTCGACGCCGAGCTCCTCCTTCAGCTCCCTGACCACGGCGTCCTCGGGCCGCTCGTCCGGGTCCACGCCGCCGCCCGGCGCGCCCCAGAACCCGACGTCGCCGTGCCGGGCCAGCAGCAGCCGGCCCTGGTCGTCGAACACGAACCCCGACACCGAGGGCAGCATGAGCAGATCGTTGCCGACCTTCTCCCGAATTCTCGCCAGGAACGGCGGCATCGGCATGATCAGCCTCGCAGGGTGCCGTCGGGACCGGCCAGGAGCAGCTTGCCGGCGCCCAGCTCGGCCGCCACCGCCTCGTCGGCGGGGCTCGGGTCGCCCTCGCTCACCAGCGCCACGGCCTCCAGGGACCGCGCGCCGCTGGAGATCGCCATGGCCACGGCCACCTGCACCGCCGACAGGGTCAGCGCGGACAGGCCCACGTTCGTCGCGGAGTAGGTGCGACCGGTCTCGTCGCGCACGGCCGCTCCCTCGGCGGAGCCGTTGCGCGCCCTGGCGGCGCGGGCCAGCGTGATGATCTTGCTATCTTCAGGGTTCACCCAACCAGGTTAGGTGCTGACCATGGAGATCGCCGCCTCGACCACCTTCCTGGTACGGGCGTGATCCACCTCGTTCATGCCCGTGTGCACCACGGAGACCAGGGTGTCCCCGACGCGGGACAGCACGACGTCCATCGCGTAGGGGTAGCCGTTCAGCCGCCCGCTCAGCCTCGCGCCCACGGCCTCGTCCCCGGCTCCCCGCACGGGCAGCTCCTGCAGCCGCAGGTCGGTTCCGCTTGAGGTGTGCACGGCGCGGCACGCTCCGATGGCCTCCGCCAGGGCGTCGAGGTGCCCCTCGGCCTCCTCGCCCGCGTACCTGGCCAGGCCGACCCCGGCCTGCTCACCGAGCCCGTCGCCGTGGTAGCTGACCGCGGCCTGTGCGGTGAGCGCCTGCCCGGGCGCCCGCCCGCCGGCCGGCTCCAGCACGGCCCTGCAGTTCCTGTCCGCCTGCCCGAACGGCATCCGCCACGCCTGCTCCGGCCTGACCGTGAAACCGTCGGGCAGGGGTGGCTCCTTGCTGAGCACTTCGCGCAACTGCGCCATCGCCTGCGCGTCGAGGAAGCTCTCGGCTCCTCCGCCGCCGCATCCCGCCAGGAGGCCCGTAACCAGCACGGAAGCGATGATCCATGGTTTTCGTTTCATGATCCCCCCTTGAATCGCAGCCTCCCCAAGAGACGAATGCGGCAATCCACCGGAGTGACCACCAACGCGCAAAAAGGGTGCCCCCATCCGGTTTTCCGGACGAGAACACCCTTTACGCCGACCAGCGTCACGACCGGCTAGCAGGCCGAAACGCCGTCGTCCCCCCGGGAACGCCATCCTCAGGCCGCGAACCCCACCCGGCCTTCGGATGCCTCCCCCTTGTGTGACACCCACCGCACTGGATGTCGTGATTAGAGAGTGCCGGACGGGGCTTGCAGACTACTTGTAGAACGCTTGCGGCCTGCGTCCACATTCGTCCGCATGGGAGGTCAGTCGCGTTCCGCGGCGGCCGGGACGACCTCGTCCTCGGGAGGCGTCACCCGCCGCACCACCACCGTGCTGATCCGGTTGCGCCGCCCCGCCAGCGTCTCCGCCGTCAGCGACAGCCCGGCCACCTCCGCGTGCGACCCGGCGATCGGCACCCGGCCCAGCGCGTGCGCCAGCAGGCCGCCCACGGTCTCGACGTCGTCCACCTCGATCTCGGTGTCGAACAGCTCGCCCAGCTCGTCCACCGGCATCCGGGCCGTCACCCGCAGCCCGCCGCCGGTCACCGGCTCGACGCGCGGCGCCTCCTGGTCGTACTCGTCGGTGATCTCGCCGACGATCTCCTCCAGGACGTCCTCGATCGTGACGAGCCCGGCGGTGCCGCCGTACTCGTCGATGACGATCGCGATGTGGATCTGCCGCGCCTGCATCTCCCGCATGAGCTGGTCGATCGGCTTGCTCTCCGGCACGTACGCGGCCGACCGCATGATCGTCTCGACCGACTCCTTGCCCTCGCCCTCGCCCGACTCGTGGATCTTGCGGGCGATGTCCTTGAGGTAGGCGATGCCTATGACGTCGTCCTCGTTCTCCCCCACGACGGGGATGCGCGAGAACCCGCTGCGCAACGCGAGCGACAGCGCCTGACTGATCGACTTGCCGCGCTCGATGTAGACCATGTCGGTACGCGGCACCATCACCTCGCGCACCAGCGTGTCACCCAGCTCGAACACCGAGTGGATCATCTCGCGCTCGTCCGGCTCGATCACCCGGCGCTCCTCGGCCAGGTCGACCAGGTCACGCAGCTCGGCCTCGGAGGTGAACGGGCCGTCGCGGAAGCCCTTGCCGGGCGTGAGCGCGTTGCCGAGCAGGATGAGCAGCTTGGGCAGGGGGCCGAAGATGCGCGTCAGGCCGTACACGATGGGGGCGCTGGCCAGCGCCACCGGCTCCGCGTGCTGCCGGCCCAGCGTGCGCGGCATCACCCCGACCACCACGTAACTGATCAGGATCATCACGACGGCGGCCCAGAAGTAGGCCCAGCCCTGATCGTGCAGCAGGTCGATGAACAGCAGCGTTGCGATGACCGTGGCCACCAGCTCGCAGCTCAGCCGCAGCAGCAGGAGCAGATTGAGGTAGCGCGGCGGGTCGATCACGATCGCCTGCAGCCGCACGGAACCGCGCCGGCCGTCGCGTACGTACTCCTCCGCACGCACCCTGGAGATGCGCGTCAGTGCCGTTTCCGCACTGGCGATCAGGCCACCGACGACGACAAGGGCGATGGCCAACGGCAACCAGGCGTTCACCGCGGGTTGCGCACCTCCTGCCACGACTCGAGAAGCCGGGACTGCAAGCCGAACATCTCCTTGTGCTCCTCCGGCTCGGCGTGGTCGTAACCGAGCAGGTGCAGGATGCCGTGCGTGCACAGCAGCTCCAGCTCGTCGGCCGTGCTGTGCCCGGCCTCCTCCGCCTGCCTGGCCGCGACCTGCGGACAGAGCACGACGTCGCCCAGCAGCGCCGGGTCGGCGGGCCCCTCGGACTCGCCGCGGGCGCCGCCGCCAGGACGAAGCTCGTCCATCGGGAACGCCAGCACGTCCGTCGGGCCCGGCTCGCCCATCCACTTCTCGTGCAGCTCCGCCATGGCGTCCTCGTCGACCACCACGATGGACAGCTCGGCGAGCGGGTTGATGCCCATCTCGCCGAGCACGTGAGCGGCCAGGGCGACGATGCTCTCCTCGTCGACCCCTACGCCGGACTCGTTGTTGATCTCGATGCTCATGGCCGCCGCTTCCCCCGCTGCTGCTGAATGGCCTTCGGCTCCTGAGACGCCTGCTTGGTGGCGTCGTAACGGCCGTAGGCGTCCACGATCTCGCTGACCAGCTTGTGGCGCACCACGTCGGAGCTGGTCAGCCGGGAGAAGTGGATGTCGGGGATGCCGTCGAGGATCTCCTGCACCACCCTCAGCCCGCTCACCGTGCCGGACGGCAGGTCCACCTGCGTGACGTCGCCGGTCACCACGATCTTGGAGTTGAAGCCGAGCCTGGTCAGGAACATCTTCATCTGCTCGGCCGAGGAGTTCTGGGCCTCGTCGAGGATGATGAAGGCGTCATTGAGCGTGTTGTGGGTGAGGAGGAAATCCTCGGTGACGTAGAGCGAGTCTTCCGCCGCCACCTGGATGCACACACACTCGGCCGTGCCTCGCGGCTCGATGCGGTCCACGTAACGCATGGGGCGACCGCCGCCGTGCTTGCGGTAGACCTCCGCCTTCCGCGACAGGCGGAAGGGCTCGATGCCTTCGGGAAGCCGGATGTCGAGGATGTAGGCGTCGTGGCGGTGATGGACCTGCCGCCCTCTCGCCAGGCCCGGCTTGCGCTCGCCCGCCGGTCGGGTACGCCAGTAGACGACGCCCCCGAGAGACTGCACGAGGAAGACGAGATCATCGCGGAGTCGCGGCGAGACGGTCGAGAACTGGATCCGACAGGTGCGCACGTCCTGGACGACGGGACCGCCGTCGGAGTCGAGCAACCCCTGCAACACCGCGAGCCTGACCTCGGCTGTGTTGCGGAGATAGGCCTCGGGCACGAACTTCGTGGCCGAACCGCTGCCTGACAGACCCAGCTCCCGCATGACCTCCGTCACCGGATTGGCGATCGTCATGCTGTCACCCGGCTGCCTCTGCCTGTTGAGCACGTAGTCGGGCCCGCTCTTCCAGCGCACCCGCATGCCAGGAAGAGCATGTTCGAGCGCCTCGGCAAGCTCGGGGTCCTCGGTGGCGAAACTTGGGGTCGTGCTTGCGGTGATGCACCCGTCGCCGAGAAGCAGCCCGAGTGCGTACGCGTCCATGGGCACGCTCCGCTCGGAGAAGCAGACCGGTGCGGTGAGCATCGGCAGCTCCCACTTGCGGTAGTGAGCCGTCCGCAGGTCGCCGATCATCTCCTTGGTCTCCAGCACCCGCCACGGCTTGCCCCGATTGGCGTCGTCACGGGTGCGGACAGTCCAGAGATGATCTTCGGAGGCGAGCACCGAGGAACCATCCTGGCTGTAGAGGCGATAGATCTTCTTCTCACCCTGCGGATACACACCGAGCACAGGTGTCGGCTCACCGTTCGACCCGATGACAAGGTCACCGACCTCGAGCTCCCCGATGGAACGCCATCCGTCGGGTGTCAGCACACCGGTACCCACCGGTTGCGCTCTGCCCCGCATGTACGCGAGCGGCGCCACCTCGATCGTCCCCGCCGCCATGAGCTTCGGGATCGAGTCGGGGTCGACCATGTCGTGCAGCGCGTCGTACAGCGGCCGCAGGTAGGGGTCGATCTTCTCGTACAGGGTGCCGGGCAGGAAGCCGAGCCGCTCGCCCGCCTCGACCGCCGGGCGGGTCAGGATGATCCGGTTGACCCGCTTCTCCTGCAGCGCCCGTACGGCCTTGGCCATCGCGAGGTAGGTCTTGCCGGTGCCGGCGGGGCCGATGCCGAACACGACCGTGTGCTTGTCGATCGCGTCGACGTAGCGCTTCTGGTTGACGGTCTTGGGCCGGATCGTCCGGCCGCGCGAGGAGAGGATGTCGAGCGACAGCACCTCGGCGGGACGGTCGGAGGTCATGCGGAGCATGGCGATGCTGCGCTCGACCGCGTCGGGGGTGAGCTCGCCGCCGCTGCGCAGGACCTCGACGAGCTCCTCGAAGAGGCGCACCACGGTGCCGCTCTCGTCGGGGCTGCCGGTGACGGTGATCTCGTTGCCGCGCACGTGGATGTCGGCCTTGAAGGCGCCCTCGATGACACGCAGCAGCTCGTCGCGGGAGCCCAGGAGGCTGACCATCGGGTATTCGTCCGGTATCAGCACCTTCGCTTGAGTCCGCGAGGGAGGTGCCGTGCGTCGGGATTCGTGTAGTTCGGACATGGGCAGGCCAGCGGCCTGATGCCTCCCGGTCTCTTTCGCCAGTTGTTCTGTGCCCATCGTATCCGGGAGCAGGCCGATTGCTCTCGCCAATATCACCCGCGTCCGGTTAGCCGGGTGGCCAGGTGAGGTCATGCCCGCCGAGCACGTGCGCGTGCACGTGGAAGACGGTCTGCCCGGCGCCTGCCCCGGTGTTGAAGACGATGCGGTAGCCGCCCTCGGACACCCCTTCGGTGACGGCCACCTCGTGTGCGGTCTTCAGCACGTCGTCGGCGAGACCGTCGTCGGCCCGGGCGAGCGCGGCGGCGTCGGCGTGGTGCTCCTTCGGGATGACGAGCACGTGGGTGGGCGCCTGCGGGTTGATGTCGCGGAACGCCAGGGTCCGGCCGGTTTCGTAAACGATCTCGGCGGGAATCTCCTTGGCGACGATTTTGCAGAAGAGACAATCGCTCACTCGATCACCCTACAGACCCCCTGCCGTTAGCAAGTCCGTTGCGAATCGGTAATCAGCTGTGTCGTGCAAGGGAAGATCCACACAGTTAGGGTGAGTGTGCGACACTTCAGCTGAAAAGACGATTCAGGGTCGGGCGAGCGCCACCTGGCGAGGACACGACTGGGTAATGCACCCTAACGAACCGGGGAAACCTCAAGAACCGGAAGAGCGTAAACCCTCTGGGAAGGCCGCGCGTCCCACTGATGTGACCACCGAAACCCTTCTGGCCGACAGGTCGATGGGGGCGGTGCCGGTCGGGTGGGATGCCGACATGGCCGTTACCGCGCTGTACAGCGCGCACTTTCGGTCGTTGGTGCGTCTCGCTGTGTTGCTGGTGCGCGACATTGCAACAGCCGAGGAAGTCGTGCAGGATGCGTTCGTCGCCATCCATGGTGCCTGGCGTAGGCTGCGTGACCCCGACAAAGCACTTGCCTACCTGCGTCAATCTGTCGTCAACAGGTCCCGGTCCGTGCTGCGTCACCGCGCGGTCGTCGAGAAGTACGCCCCCAAGGGCTTGCCTGACGCCCCGAGCGCCGAGAACGGCGCGATCGGCGAGCTGGAACGCTCCGCCGTGATCGAGGCGTTACGCGCCCTGCCGACCCGACAGAGAGAAGCACTCGTTCTACGCTACTACGGTGACTTGTCCGAAGCTGAGATCGCCCACGCCATGGGCATCAGCAAGGGCGCGGTCAAGAGCCACACCGCACGTGGCATGGCCGCCCTGCGATCGGTCCTGGAGAAGATGTCATGACCCCGCCCCCCGACGAGTACGGCGATCTCCTGCGCCGTGCGCTCCGCGCGGAGGCGGACGCGGTCGTGCCCTCGCCGGAAGGGCTGGAGATCATCCGCGCCCGCATCGACCGGCGCGGCATCCGTAATCTGTTCTGGTGGCGCGCGGGCGCCGCCGGCGTCGGCGCGGTCCTGGTCGCCGGCGCGATCGTGATGGCGATTCCCAACCTGCGCTCTCAGATCATCGAGCAGACCTTCACCCCCGCGGGTGTGCAGTCCTCCGAGGTTCCGTCCAACTCCTCCACCACGCGCTCCCACCAGCCGCCGGCGAGGGAACCGGCTCCCCAGCAGTCTCAGCCGGTCATCGTGGTGCCCGAGACGTCGGCGCCGCCGACGCCCAAGCCCACCCGCAAGGCCGAGTCGACCAGCAGGCCCTCGCCCTCTCCCAGCCCGACGCCGACCGAGTGCCCCTCGCCGCTCGCCGAGCAGGCCGAGCCGCCCGCCGACTGCCCCGAGGCCTCGCCCTCCCCCACGCCCACCGCGGAGGAGACGACGACGGGGCAGCCTTCGGCATGTCCGCCTGAGGAGTGTCCCGCGCCCGACGAGCCGACGGAGACGCCCACCGAGCTGGCCAGCCCGCTGCTGGACACCTCCCAGACCACGCCCTAGCGGGCCGTGCCTACCCCCTGGCGGGCCGTGCCTACCAGCGTCCCGTGCGGCTGAGCAGCACCGCCGTCGCCGCGACCCCCGCCGTCGAGGTCCGCAGGACCGTCGGCCCGAGCAGCACCGGCGTCGCCTTGGCGGCGCTGAAGGCGGCCAGTTCCTCCTCCGAGACGCCGCCCTCCGGCCCCACGACCATCACGATGTCGCCGCCCGCGGGCAGCGGCACGCCGGACAGCGGCCCGTCCGCCTCCTCGTGCAGCACCAGCCCCAGCGCAGCCTCCGACAGGAGCCGTTCGACCTGCTTGGTGGAGGCCAGGTCGGTCACCTCGGGCAGGTGGAAGCGGCGGGCCTGCTTGCCCGCCTCGCGGGCGGTGGAGCGCCAGCGCCCCAGCGCCTTGGCGACCTTGTCGCCCTTCCACTGCGTGATGCTGCGCGCGGCGGACCAGGGGACGATGACGTCCACGCCCGCCTCGGTCATCATCTCGACCGCCAGCTCGCCCCTGTCGCCCTTGGGCAGCCCCTGGACGACGACGAGCCTGGGGCGGGGCGCCTCGACGTCGTAGCGGCGCAGCACGTCCAGGCGGAGTGCGTCCTTCAGCGTCTCGCGCACGACGCACTCGGCCACCGCGCCGGCGCCGTCGGTCAGGTCGACCCGCTCGCCGGGCCGCAGGCGGCGCACGGAGGCCGCGTGCCGCCCCTCCGGGCCGTCGAGGGTCAGCTCAGGGCCGTCGAGGCCCTGAGCCAGGAAGACCGGGACCGTCACCGGCCGTTGAAGGCGTCGCGCAGCCGGGAGAAGAAGCCCTGCTGGCCCGGCGCGAACTTGCCCGGCGGCCGCTCCTCGCCCCGCTGCTTGGCCAGCTCGCGCAGCAGGTCCTCCTGCGCGGTGTCGAGGCGCATCGGGGTCTCGACGTTGACGTGGATCAGCAGGTCGCCCCTGCCGGACTCGTTGAGCCGCTGCACGCCCCGGCCGTACATGGTGATGACCTGCCCGGACTGCGTGCCCGGGCGGACGTCCACCTCTTCCGCGCCGTCGAGCGTCTCGACGGTGAGGATGGTGCCGAGCGCGGCGGCCGTCATCGGGATCTGGACGGTGCAGTGGAGGTCGTCGCCGCGCCGTTCGAAGATCTCGTGGTTGCGCTCGACGATCTCCAGGAACAGGTCTCCGGGCGGGCCGCCGCCGGGGCCGACCTCGCCCTCGCCGGCGAGCTGGATGTGGGTGCCGTCCTCGACGCCCGCGGGGATGCGGACCTTGATCGTACGGCGGGTGCGTACGCGGCCGTCGCCGGAGCACTCCTGGCAGGGGTGGCGGATGATGGTGCCGAAGCCGCCGCACTGCGGGCACGGGCGCGAGGTCATGACCTGGCCCAGGAACGAGCGGGTGACCTGGGAGATCTCGCCGCGCCCGTTGCACATGTCGCAGGTGTCGGGGTGGGTGCCCGGCGCGGCGCCGGCCCCGTGACACACCTCGCAGAGCACGGCCGTGTCGACGACCAGCTCGCGGGTGGTGCCGAACGCGGTCTCGCGCAGGTCCAGCTCCACCCGGATGGTGGCGTTGCGGCCCCTCCTGGCACGCGAGCGCGGCCCCCTGGTGCCGGTCGCGGTGCCGAAGAAGGCGTCCATGATGTCGCTGAACGGGAAGCCCGCGCCGAAGCCGCCGGCGCCGGCCGCCGCTCCCGCGCCGCCGAAGGGGTCGCCACCCAGGTCGTACATCTGGCGCTTGTTCGGATCGGACAGCACCTCGTAGGCCTGCGTGATCTCCTTGAAGCGCTCCTGGGTCTCAGGATCGGGGTTCACGTCAGGGTGCAGCTCGCGGGCGAGTCGGCGGTAGGCCTTCTTGATCTCATCCTGACTTGCGTCACGGCGCACCCCGAGGGTGGCGTAGTAGTCGCTGTTTGCCACTTATCGACCTCTTATGATGCAGCCAGGATCTGGCTGACGTAGCGTGCCACCGCGCGTACGGCGCCCATCGTCACGGGATAGTCCATCCTGGTGGGCCCCAGCACACCGAGCCGGGCCAGTTGGTTGTCGCCAGAACCGTATCCGGTCGCGACGACGGATGTCCCCCGCAGGTACGGGTTTTCCGCGCCGATGCGCACGGTGAGCGCGGACGGGGTATCGGAAGTCTCGCCGAGCAGCCGGATGAGCACGACCTGCTCCTCCAGCGCCTCCAGGACATCGCGCAGGCCGGTCGTGAAGTCGGCGCCGGCGAGGTTGGCCGCGCCGGCGAACACGAACTTCTCGTCATGCCGCTCGACCAGCGTCTCCAGCAGCACCGACAGGATCGTCGCCGCGGCGGGCCGGTCTTCCGGGGACAGCCGCTCGGGCAGGTCGGCGACCAGCTCGGGGACGCTGGCCAGGCCGCAGCCGTCGAGGCAGGCGTTGAGCACGGCGCGCAGGTGCGCGATCCGCGTGTCCTCGATCGCCTCGGGCAGCTCGACCACGCGCTGCTCGACGCGGCCGGTGTTGGTGATGAGCACGAACATGACCCGCCGGTCGTTCAGCGGGACCAGCTCGACGTGCCTGACGGTCGAACGCGTCAGCGCCGGGTACTGCACGACCGCCACCTGCCTGGTGAGCTGCGCGAGCAGCCGGACCGTGCGGGTCACCACGTCGTCGAGGTCGACCGCGCCGGCCAGGAACGTCTCGATCGCCCTGCGCTCGGCTCCGGACAGCGGCTTGACCTGCGAGAGCCGATCGACGAACAGGCGGTAGCCCTTGTCCGTCGGGACGCGGCCCGCGCTGGTGTGCGGCTGGGTGATGTAGCCCTCCTCCTCCAGCGCGGCCATGTCGTTCCTGACCGTGGCCGGGGAGACCTTCAGGTTGTGGCGCTCGGCGAGTGCCTTGGAGCCCACCGGTTCGTTGGTGGACACGTAGTCTTCGACAATGGCGCGGAGCACCGCCAGCTTCCTATCGTCGAGCACGTGCTCACCTCCTGCCTCTGTCCATATCAGGAACGCGAGGTCTAGCACTCTGTGTTCCCGAGTGCCAAGTGTACGGCTCTCGCCCACAAGGTGCGATAACACCGGGTCCCTCATCCTGCTTCTAGCTTCTTCGAAGCGACAGGCCTCACACTTGCCGATATGACCGACGATTCCCGGCCACCGTCGTACGGCCCGCCGCCCGGGCAGGGTCCCTACCCCGGTCCGCCGCGACCTCCGCAGTACGGCCCGCAGCCGGGGTCCCAGCCACCGCCTCCGCCGCCCTGGCAGGCGCCATCACCGCAGTACGGCGACGCCACCCAATTCGGCCCACCACCTCAGTACGGACAATACGGCCTTCAACCACGAATCAACCCCAAAGATATAAAGCCAAGTTTCTGGTGGATCGCGGCGGTCTGGGGTGTTTTCCTGGTGTGCGGGATCGCCGGGGTGCTCCTGTTCGCGGGCGGCGTGGTGAGCAGCGTGACGGACCTCGCCCCGACCAGGACGTTCGCGTCAGGGGAAAGCGTCACGGTGTCGGTCGACCCGGCCCAGAAGCCGGGCGTGTACATCGCGAGTGACACTCAGGTCACCTACAACTGCTCCATCAGCGGGCAGGCCAAGCTGGCGAAGACCACCGGATCCCAGAAGGTGACGGCCGGCGGCGCCGAGTGGGAGCAGTTCCTCGTCATCAACGCGCCCGCCAAGGGCGACTACCAGCTCACCTGCACCAACCAGGAACAGGCCGCCGTACGGTACGGCGTCGGCCGCGACGCCTTCTCCGCCGTCGGCGGGATCACCGGCGGGCTGGCCGCCCTGTTCCTGATCCCCGGAGCGGGGCTGCTCATCGCGATCGGCGGCACCATCACCGTCCTGGTCCGGCGCAGCGCCGCGCGCAAGCGCCTTGCGGTCAGCGGGTGATTTGCTACGGTCCCCGTGTGTACGAGGGCGATGTACTGGCGGGAAATTGGCGGCGGCCGGGCAAGGGAAAGATCCCGGAAGTGCCCGCCGAGCAGGACCTCGTCGTGGAGGACGCCGACAGCGGCTTCTGCGGCGCCGTGGTGGCCTGCGACAAGGAGGCCGTCACCCTGGAGGACCGGTTCGGCAAGCGCCGCCTGTTCCCGCTCGCTCCCGCCGCCTTCCTGCTGGACGGCAAACCCGTGACCCTGGTACGCCCGACGGCGGCGGCCCCGGCCGGGCCCAGGCGCAGCGCGTCCGGCTCCATCGCCGTGGAGGGCCTGCGGGCCAGGGTCGCCAGGCAGAGCCGGATCTACGTGGAGGGCGTGCACGACGCCGCCCTCGTGGAGAAGATCTGGGGCCACGACCTGCGGGTCGAAGGGGTCGTGGTCGAGTACCTGGAAGGCGTGGACGACCTGCCCGCCATCGTCGAGGAGTTCGGCCCCGAGCCGGGGCGGCGGCTGGGCGTGCTCGTCGACCACCTGGTGCCCGGCTCCAAGGAGAGCAGGATCGCCGCCGAGATCACCTCGCCGGACGTGCTCGTGGTGGGGCACCCGTTCATCGACATCTGGCAGGCGGTCAAGCCGTCCGTGCTGCGCATCCCCGCCTGGCCCGACGTGCCGCGGGGGGTGCCGTGGAAGGAAGGCGTCATCGCCGCGCTGGGCTGGCGGATGGAGCCGGCCGAGGCGTGGCGGCGGATTCTCGGCGCCGTCTCTGCCTTTACCGACCTGGAGCCGGAGCTGCTCGGCCGGGTCGAGGAACTGATCGACTTCGTTACGGAGGCACCATGAGCCAGGACCCGTCCCCGCCGCCGGCCGATGACGACGCCACGCGCAGGGTCACCCCGGAGGACCTCCCACCGGCTCAGGGCTCCGGCCCGCAGTACCCGGATCACGACCGGCAACCCGGCTCCCAGCCGGGCTACGGCTCCCAGCCGGGGTACGGCTCTCAGCCGGGGTACGGCCAGCAACCCGGCTCTCAGCCTGGCTACGGCCAGCAACCCAGTCATGGCGCCCAGACCCCCTACGGGCAGCAGCCCGGCTCCGCGCCGAGCTACGGCCAGCCCGGGAGCTACCCGCCGCCGCCTCCCGGGGGTTACCCTCCACCCGGCGGCTACGGCCGGCCCGGCGCGTACCCGCCGCCTCCGCCCCCGCCCGGCGGCTACCCACCCCCGAACCAGCCCCCCGGCTACGGTTACGCCCAAGGCCGCGGCGAACCGTACATCCCCGGCAGGTTCGGCCCCCGTCCCGGCACCGACGACACCACGATGGCCATGCTGTCCCACCTCCTGGGCCTGCTGGTCTCCTGGATCGGCCCGCTGATCATCTACCTGATGAAGAAGGACGAGTCCCCCTATGTCAGGGACCAGTCGGCGGAGGCGCTCAACTTCCAGATCACGATGTTCATCGGCTACCTCATCTCGGGCATCCTGACGGTCGTGTTCATCGGCATAGCGCTGCTGCCGATCATCTGGATCCTGTCGCTGATCTTCCACATCCAGGCGGCGATGGCCGCGCAGAAGGGCGAGCCCTACCGGTACCCGCTCTCCATCCGGATGATCACCTAGACGAGCAGGTCGCGGATGAGCGCGTCCGCCAGCAACCGCCCCTGCAGCGTCAGCACCAGCAGCCCGCGCTTGAACGCCTCCGGCTCCAGCAGCCCCCGGGCCAGCGCGCCGGCGACGGCGGTGCGGGCGCCGGGCGCGACGTCGGCCAGCGGGTAGCCGGAGTCGAGCCGCAGCTCCAGCATCAGCCGCTCGGCGTCGCGGTCGTCCTGGGCGAGCACCTCGCGGGCGTGGGCGGGCGACGCTCCGGCGGCCAGCCGCTGGGCGTAGGCGGCGGGGTGCTTGACGTTCCACCAGCGGGTGCCGCCGACGTGGCTGTGGGCGCCGGGGCCTGCCGCCCACCAGTCGCCGCCCGTCCAGTAGAGCAGGTTGTGGCGGCAGCGGGCCTCGTCGGAGACGGCCCAGTTGGACACCTCGTACCAGCGGAACCCGGCCTCCGCCAGCATCTCGTCGGCGATCAGGTAGCGGTCGGCGGCCACGTCGTCGTCGGGCATGGGCAGCTCGCCGCGCCGGATCCTGGCCGCCAGCCTGGTGCCCTCCTCGACGATCAGCGAGTACGCCGACACGTGGTCGGGCCCGGCCTCGATCGCCGCGCCCAGGGAGGCTCGCCAGTCGTCGTCGGTCTCGCCCGGCGTGCTGTAGATCAGGTCCAGGTTGACGTGCTCGAACCCCGCCTGCCTGGCCTCGCGGACGGCCGCGGCGGCCCGGCCGGGCGTGTGCCGCCGGTCGAGCACCCGCAGCACATGCTCGCGGGCGCTCTGCATGCCGAAGCTGACCCTGTTGAACCCGCCGTGACGCAGTTTCTCCAGGTAGGAGGGGTCGACGGACTCGGGGTTGGCCTCCGTGGTGACCTCGGCACCCGGCCGCAGCCCGAACTCGGAGTCGATCGCGGCCAGGATCCTGGCCAGGTCCTCCGGCGGCAGCAGGGTGGGCGTGCCGCCGCCGAAGAACACCGTCTCCACCGGCAGGTCGGTCTCGCCCAGGACGCGGCGCGCGAGGCGCACCTCCTCGACGACCGTGTCGGCGTAATCTCGGTGAGAGGCGCCGGGCCCCAGCTCGGCGGCGGTGTAGGTGTTGAAGTCGCAGTAACCGCAGCGCGTCACGCAGAACGGCACGTGCACGTAGAAGCCGAACGGGCGCTCGCCGAGGCCGCGCAGGGCGCCGGCGGGCAGCTCGCCCGAGGTGGGCGCGGGGTCGCCGTCAGGCAGGGTGGATGGCACGCCTTCCAGTTTGCCCGCCTCCCAGGAGTGCTCCAATCCAGGAGGGAAACGCATGGCAGGTATCGGGATCGTCGGAGCGGGCATCTCGGGGCTCACCCTCGCGCTGCGGCTGCAGCAGCTCGGCGTCGAGGCGACGCTGTACTGCGAGGGCGACGCGGAGACCTTACGCAAGGGGCGGCTGCCCAACACAGTGGGCCGGTCAGGTCACACCCTGGACAGGGAGCGGGCGCTGGGCTCCGCGCACTACCGCGATCCGGGCGCAATGATGCTCAATGCCATGCTCTCGCTCAAGGGTGACCCGCCGCTGGAGTTCACGGGGACCTTCGGGAAGGCGTACAACGCGGCCGACTTCCGGCTGCTGATCCCCGCGTTCATGGACGACTTCGCCGAGCGCGGCGGCACGATCGTCGTCTCCGGCACCGCCCCGGACGCCGAGCAGGTGGACCGCTGGTCGCGGCGGCACGAGCTGATGGTGGTGGCGGCGGGGCGGCGCTCGGTGGCCGAGCTGTTCCCGCGCGATCCCGGGCTGTCCCCGTACGACAGGCCGCAGCGCCTGCTGGCCGCCGGGCTCTTCCACGGCTTCCGCCCCAGCGACGTCTTCTCCTTCAACATCGCCGGCGGCGTGGGTGAGATCTTCCGCGCGCCGATCGTCTCGCGCGAGGGGGTGGTCTCCGGCATCATCGTCGAGGCGGTCCCCGGGGGCCCGTTGGAGCCGATCACCCGGCTGCCCTGGGACGAGGTGGCGGCCGCGCTGCTTCCGCTGCTCCGCGAGCACACGCCGCGGCTGGCCGAGCAAGTGGAGCCGGAGGCGTTCGAGCTGCTGGGGCCGACGGATCTGTTGCAGGGGGCGATCACGCCCACGGTGCGGCGGCCGGTGGCGGAGCTGCCGAGCGGGCGGATGGCGCTGGCCGTCGGCGACGCCTACGTCACCAACGACCCGCTCACCGGCCAGGGCGCGAACCTGGGCTCCCGGTGCGCCTGGATCGTGGCCGAGGCGATCGCCGGCGGCGGGCCGTACGACGCCGCCTTCTGCCGGACCGCGGCGGCGCGCATGTGGGAGGTGGGCGGGCCGGTCACGCACTGGACGAACATGTTCCTGCAGCCACCGGCCGAGCACGTCATGCGGCTGATGCTGGCGGCCGGGACCAGGCAGGACGTCGCCGACGTGATGGTGGGGCTGTTCGCCGATCCCGTGTACGCGTGGTCGCTGCTGTCGAGCCCGGAGGCGGTGGCGCGGATCGTTGACGGGGACGGGCGGCCGCTCTACGATCGCGTCTAACTTATAGGAAAGTTTCCTATATAAGTGCGCGTCCCGGGAGCCGCTCGTGAAGAAGAAGATCCTGATCGCACTGTCGCTCTTACTCGGCCTCACCGCGTTCTCCGTACCGGCTGAGGCCCGCACCGGCTTCAAGCGGGTCGCGTACTTCATCCAGTGGGGCGTCTACGGCCGCGATTACCACGTCAAGGACGTCGACGTCACGGGCGCCGCGGCCAAGCTCACCCACCTCAACTACGCGTTCGGGTTCGTCAACGCCCAGGGCGGCTGCTACTCCTCCGACCCGTGGGCCGACTGGCAGCGGCCCGTACCGGCCGAGCAGAGCGTGGACGGGGTCGCGGACGCGCCAGGACAGGCCCTCAACGGCAACCTCAACCAGCTCCGCAAGCTCAAGGCCAAGCACCCTGGGCTGAAGGTGATGATCTCGCTGGGCGGCTGGACCGGCTCCGCGCACTTCTCCGACGCCGTCCTCACCCCCGAGTCCCGCGCCGCGCTCGCCGGCTCCTGCATCGACCTGTGGCTGCGCGGCAACCTGCCGGGCCTGGAGCCGGGCGCCGGCGCGGGCGTCTTCGACGGCATCGACCTCGACTGGGAGTGGCCGGGCTCCGCCGGCGCCGAAGGCAACGTCATCCGTCCCGAGGACAAGCGCAACTTCACGCTCTTCGTGGCCGAGCTCCGCTCCCAACTGCGCGCCTACTCCTCCTCCGCCCAGCTCAGCGCCTTCCTGCCGGCCGCCGCCGCCAAGATCGACGCCGGCTTCGAGGTACGGGACGTCTTCCGCCAGCTCGACTTCGCCACCATCCAGGGGTACGACCTGCACGGCACCTGGGAGCCGCAGACCGGGCACAACGGCAACCTCTTCACCGACCGCCGCGACCCGAACCCGGTCCGCTACAGCGTGGACCAGACCGTGCGCGACTACCTCTCCCGCGGCGCGCCCGCCCGCAAGATCGTCGTCGGCGTGCCCGCCTACGGTCAGGGGTGGACCGGTGTGACCGGCGGCGGGGACGGCCTCTACAAGCCCGCCACCGGGCCCGCGCCCGGGAAGTGGGCCCCCGGTAACGAGGACTACAAGGACCTGGTGTCCAAGCCGGGGAAGCGGTATCGGGATCTGCGTAGTGGGGCCATGTGGTTGTACGACGGGAACGAGTTCTGGTCGTACGACGATCCGGCCGTGCTGGTGCAGAAGGCGGCCTATATCCGGCTCAAGGGGCTTGGCGGGTCGATGATGTGGTCCATCGATCAGGATGATGCCAAGGCTTCGCTCACTTCGGCGCTGTACTCGGTGTTGCGCTGATTGGACCGGCCGGGCGCGGCGCTTCCTACCCGCCCGCCCGGCCATCCACCTCCATGCGGAGCGCCTGATGATGTGCGGGCTGGCCGTGGAGGCCGCGGTGGTGTGCGGCGGCTCGCGGCGAGGTCGGTGTGTGAGTCAGTAGGCGGTGACCCCGGTGCTCGAGTGGTAGGCGGCGACGCCCGTGCTCGAGTGGTAGCCGGTGATTCCGGTGCATGAGTGGTAGGGCGCTGACGCTGGTGTGTGAGTGGTCGGCGCTTGCCGCCGCGGTGCCCTCAGGCGAAGGCCCGTTCGGCCATCTCATCCCATCGGGCGTCATGTCCAGGCACGTCCAGGATGCGCCGCAACGCGTCCCTGTCCCCGTGGCGGGCCAGGAACCAGTCCAGCACACTCACCCCGGCATCCGGCCGCGAGACGATCTCCACCTCGTCCCCCGCCCCGAGCTCACCCAGCTCGACCACCCGCAGGTAAGCCCCCGGCCGCCCCGCCTCCGTGAACCGCTTGAGCCAGCCCGGTTCGTCCATCCAGTTGCGGAACACCACACATGGCGTCCTCGGCCGCGTCACCTCCAGCAGCGCGCTGCCCACCCGCCACCGCTCCCCGACCAGGGCGCCGTTGAGGTCGATGCCCGAAGTGGTCAGGTTCTCGCCGAACCGCCCGTCGCGCAGCTCCCTCCCGATCTCCCGCTCCCACCAGTCGTAGTCCTCCCTGGCGTAGGAGTAGACGGCCTGATCCGGCGAGCCGTGGTGCTTCTGGTCGGCCCGCTCGTCGCCGGCCAGCCCGTTCTCCAGCACCGCGACCCGGCGCGGGAGCGCCCGCTTGTCGATCGCCGTCCGCCCGAGGCTGCCCGCCCATTCGGCGTCGCTCGACATGCCCACGTTCACGGAGAGAATGCGCATGATGGGGACGGTAATCGAAGCGTCCCGTCCCAGGCGAACCGATATTCGCCCGGCCCCCGCGCTCCGCCGTCTCCCATCCAGGCGCAACCTGGTGCAAACGCAGGCCACCGCCCAAAGCGCTCCCCCGAGCCCCAACCGCGGGCATGGGGGATGGGGCGCCAGGACGCACGCTGGGACGGCGCAGGACCAGCTCCCAGCGCAGGCCCACGTACCGGCGCAGGGGCCGCCCCAAGGCGCGAGCATGAACCGCCGGAACGCGCCGCTCAGGCGGGCGCAAGCGCAGGACCAGGCGTCGGCTCAGGCCGCGCCTAGGCGCTCGCCGCGCTCACGGCTCGACCCGGCTCACACGCTCAGCCCGGCCCAGGCAATCGACCTGGCCCACGCGCTCCCCAACCCAGCCGCTCGCCCGGCCCACGCGTTCACAGCCCAGCCGCTCGCCCGGTTCAAGCGCCCCGCATCGACAACCTCTTCGCCAGGGCACACCTCCAATACCTAGCTCAGGCCGTCACCATCACCCATCCTCACGGCCGGGCACGCCCCGGTTGAGCTGCGACTCCTCATCGAAGCCCGCAAGCTGTAACAACGTCTCCAACGCCGCCTGCCGCATCTCCTCGACGGAGCTCCCGCGCTCGCCGAAACACTCGGCCGCCACGTCGAGCAGCGTCGCCACGACCGCCGCGTCGGGGTAGGGCACGTCCACCAGGACCGTGCCGTCGGCGCCCTCCTCCCGGTCCTCCAAGTGGCGGCTCAGCAACCGCCGGGTCTCCTCAGCCACAGCCACCCCCAGCACCGCGGCACGCTCGAATCGCTCAGAAGCAATCACGTCACCCTCCAGTCGCACAGGTGTTCGGTTATAGAAGGTAGACGGTGGCACCGACAGAATCCCTTGCGCTGTAGGGGTTGCGGCTTCGCGGAGGTCGAATCCGCGGGTGCGCGGTTCCGGGCGGTGGTGGATACGCTCGAACGGTGTACGACTCGATCGTCAGCGTTGACGCCCTCACCGTGGAGCTCGGCGGCAACCCCGTGCTCCGCGACCTGGACCTGACCGTGTCCCCGGGTGAGATCGTGGCCGTGGTTGGGCCGAACGGCTCGGGCAAGTCCACCCTGTTGCGATGCCTGGCCGGGCTGCAGGCCGCCACCTCGGGCGAGGTTCGCGTGTTCGGGGAGCCGCCGGCCGACGACACCGGGTTCTGGGGTCGCGTCGCGTTGCTGGGCGACGAGCCCGCCTGGTATCCGGGGCTCACGGCGCGCGAGCATCTGGAGTTGATGGGCGCCGTGCACGCCCAGGCCCGGATGACCGTGGACACGGCGCTGGGGCTGTTCGCGCTGGAGGAGCGGGCCGACGCGCCGCCGCTGAACCTGTCCACCGGGCAGCGGCAGCGGCTGTCCCTGGCCGCCACGCTGCTGCGGCCGAGCACGCTGCTCCTGCTCGACGAGCCGGAGCGCGGCCTGGACAAGGACTTCCGCGCCGACCTGGCCGACCTGCTGGACGAGTACGCGGACGAGGGCGGCACCGTCGTGATGGCCACCCACGACCAGGGCCTGGCCACCATCGGCCGCCAGGTCGCCCCGTCCGGGGTGATCGCATGACCGGGTCACCGGGGTCCGATGTCCAGGCCGTACGGGCGTATCTGCGGTCGCGCGGCCGCGCCCCCGCCGGCCTGATGGACCGCTACGTCTCCGTCTTCTCCCTGCTCCTGTTCATCGCCGTAGCAGGCAAGCCCCTGTCGGACGTGCTCGCCGGCCTGGCCGTGCCCGGCGAGCCCGCGCGCATGGGAGCCGGGGTGGCGTTGCTCGCACTCGCCCTCGCCGGGTCGCTGGCCGCGGCCCGCAACGCGGGGCCGGTGCTGCTGTCCGGGGCCGACGCCTCCTGGCTGCTGCTCTCCCCGCTGAACAGGCGGCACGTGCTGGGCCGTACGGCGCGGCTGCTGTTCGGCATCGCGGCGGTGGCCGGCGTGGTGCTCGGGGTGGGCCTGCTGGCCGTGCTGGGCGCGCCGGACCAGCTCGTGTGGCGGGTACTGGGCGCGCTGGTCGTGGGTGTGTCGGCGGCGGTGGGCGGGATGGCGCTGGCCGTGCTGGGGCAGGCGTCCTCGTCGTGGCGGCTGTGGCTGAGCGGCGCGATCGCCGTGTTGCTGGTGCTGGCGGTGGTGGCGGTGACCGGTCAGCTCCGCACGGTGCTGGCCATCGCGGCGGCTGCCCCGCTGAGCGCTCTCGCCGCCGCCGTGTCCGGCGCCGCTGTGGTGTCCGGCCTGCTGGTACGGCAGGCGTGGGTGTCGCTCGAACGCATCCCCACCCGTACGCTCGTGGCCTCCTCGACCAGGGCCGGGCACGTGGCGGGGGCGGCCGTGTCGCTCGATCCCGGCGCGCTCACCTGGATCGCCGAGGACAACCACTGGCGGGCCAGGAAGCTCGCCTCCCGGCGCTGGCCGTCGCTGCCCGCGCCGTTCGCGCTGGCCTGGCAGGACTGGCGGCGGCTGGTCCGCAGGCGGGGACGGCTGGTTGGGGTGGCGGCGACTGCCGCGCTGCCCGCGGTGCTGGCGCAGGCCGGAGGGTCTCCGGTGGCCCTGGGGGTGGCCGTGCTCGGGGGCGCGCTGGCGGTGGCGTCGATCGGCACGTCCGGGGCGCGCCGGGACGCCGACAACCCGGCCCTGGCCCGGCTGATCGGGGTCGGCCACCGGCAGGCGCTGGCGGCCCGCGCGGTGCTGCCCGGGCTCCTGGCGGGGACGTGGGCGGCGCTGGCACTCACCGGCCTCGCCTTGGGTCCGGGCCTCACCTTGGGGCCGGGCCTCGCCTTGGGGCCGGGCCTCGCCTTGGGGCCGGCCCTCGGCGGTGGGGCGTGGTGGTCGTTCGGGCCGCTGGCCGCGCCCGCGCTCGCCGCCGCGGCCCTGCGGATGGCCAGGCGCGCCCCCGTGGACCACTCCATGCCGGTCATCGACACGCCGCAGGGCGCGATCCCCACCGGTCCGCTCTTCTGGGCGGCCACCGGACCAGATCTGGCCCTGGTCGGCTGCCTCCCGGCCGCCGCCGCGCTGGTCTTCCAGCCGACGGCCCTGGCCCCGTTCCTGGTGGCACAGGGGGTGGTGAGCGCGGTGGTGCTGACGGGGTTCGTGTGGCGGGCGCGTTCCGGCGGGATGAGGAAGTGACAGGGGTCAGGCCACGTACACGTCGCTCGGCACGCCTCCGTACGGAATGGTCCGGTCCTTGTGCATGCCCGCCCGTTCCGCCACCCGGTGCGACGGCAGATTCACGTCCCTGATCACGGCCACCACGGTGCCCAGCCCCTTGCCCACCCGCAGCGCGGCCCGGGCGAGCTCGACGGCGTAGCCGTGCCCCCACGCCGACGGCCGGAAGCGGTAGTACAGGTTCAGCACCTCGGCCCCGTCCACGACGGCGTGCCGCAGCCCGCCGAAGCCGAGGACGCGCGGATCCTGCGGCAGGCGGGCGGCCCAGTAGCCGAGCCCCCGCTCGTCCCAGTCGGCCAGCCAGAGGTCGAGCATGGCGCGGCTGGACTCCAGCTCGGTGACGGGCCCGCCGGGGTGGTGGACGCTGGTGCGCGGGTCGGAGTGGATCTCGTGGACGGCGTCCAGATCGTCCGAAGTCACACGAGATAGCACGAGGCGCGCCGTCTGTACCACTTCCATGCTTTCAGGGTATTCAGGCGCCCCCGCCGCGAAAAGCGCTACTTCTTGGTCTTGTCGGCGGCGCTGGAGTCGGTGGACAGCGCGGCGACGAAGGCCTCCTGCGGCACCTCGACCCGGCCGACCATCTTCATCCGCTTCTTGCCTTCCTTCTGCTTCTCCAGCAGCTTCCGCTTACGGGAGATGTCACCGCCGTAGCACTTGGCCAGGACGTCCTTGCGGATGGCGCGGATGTTCTCGCGGGCGATGACCCTGGCGCCGATGGCGGCCTGGATCGGCACCTCGAACTGCTGCCTGGGGATCAGCTCGCGCAGCTTCTTGGCCATGTCGACGCCGTAGCCGTAGGCCTTGTCCTTGTGCACGATGGCGCTGAAGGCGTCGACCGCCTCGCCCTGCAGCAGGATGTCGACCTTGACCAGGTCGGCCTCCTGCTCGCCCGCCGGCTCGTAGTCGAGCGAGGCGTAGCCGCGGGTGCGCGACTTGAGCTGGTCGAAGAAGTCGAAGATGATCTCGCCGAGCGGCAGCGTGTAGCGGATCTCGACGCGGTCCTCCGACAGGTAGTCCATGCCGAGGAGCTGGCCGCGCCGCCCCTGGCAGATCTCCATGATGGCGCCGATGAACTCGGCGGGCGCCAGGATCGTGGACTTGGTGACCGGCTCGAAGACCTGCGCGATCTTGCCGCCGGTGGGGAACTCGGACGGGTTGGTGACGGTCAGCTCCTTGCCGTCCTCCATGATCACGCGGTAGACCACGTTCGGCGCGGTGGAGATCAGCGACAGCCCGAACTCGCGCTCCAGCCGCTCGCGCACGATCTCCATGTGCAGCAGGCCGAGGAAGCCGACGCGGAAGCCGAACCCGAGCGCCGCCGACGTCTCCGGCTCGTAGACCAGCGCGGCGTCGTTGAGCTGCAGCTTGTCGAGCGCCTCGCGCAGCTCGGGGTACTCGTCGCCGTCGATCGGGTAGAGCCCCGAGAACACCATGGGCTTCGGGTGCTCATAACCGGCCAGCATCTCCCGCGCGCCCTTGGCCGCCGAGGTGACCGTGTCACCCACCCGCGACTGGCGCACGTCCTTCACGCCGGTGATGAGGTAGCCCACCTCGCCGACGCCGAGGCCCAGGTCGGAAGTCTTCGGCTCGGGCGAGATGACGCCGATCTCCAGCGTCTCGTGGGTGGCGTTGGTGGACATCATGAGGATGCGCTCACGCTTGCCGAGGTGGCCGTCGACGACCCGGACGTAGGTGACCACGCCGCGGTAGGTGTCGTAGACGGAGTCGAAGATCAGCGCGCGGGCGGCGGCGTCGGCCTGGCCCACGGGGCCCGGGATCGTCTGCACGACGTGGTCGAGCAGCTCGCGCACGCCCTCGCCGGTCTTGCCGGACACCTTGAGCACGTCGGAGGGGTCGCAGCCGATCAGGCCCGCCAGCTCCTCGGCGAACTTCTCCGGCTGCGCCGCCGGCAGGTCGATCTTGTTGAGCACGGGGATGATGTGCAGGTCGGCGTTCATGGCCAGGTAGAGGTTGGCCAGCGTCTGCGCCTCGATGCCCTGGGCCGCGTCGACCAGCAGGATCGCGCCCTCACACGCCTGCAGCGACCGGGACACCTCGTAGGTGAAGTCGACGTGCCCGGGGGTGTCGATCATGTTGAGCACGTGGCCGTCCCACGGCAGCCGCACGGCCTGGGACTTGATCGTGATGCCCCGCTCCCGCTCGATGTCCATCCTGTCGAGGTACTGAGCGCGCATGGAGCGGTCGTCGACCACGCCGGTGATCTGCAGCATCCGGTCGGCAAGGGTCGACTTGCCATGGTCGATGTGCGCGATGATGCAGAAGTTGCGGATCAACGCGGGGTCGGTCTGGCCAGGCTGAGTGCGCACCGAAGTCCGTTTCGACAGGGTTGAGGACAAGCAGTCTTCCATGGTGACATGCCCGGGTGATTGCCCGAACCGTCATCCGCCGCGGCCTGCGCCTGCTCGCGCTTGCCTTGGCCGTCGTGCTCGCGCTGGGCGGCCTCCTCGCCGCGGCGCTCCGTATCCAGTTTACCGGTGCCCCGGCAGCCTGGGCGAAGAGCACCGGCAACGATGCCTTATGGCTGGGCCACGCCTGGGTGGACGGCCGCCGTACGGAGCAGGACGTGCAGAAGCTCGCCGTACGGCTGCGCACCACAGGCATCAAGGACGTGTACGTCCACTCCGGCCCCTTCGAGTGGGACGGCCGCCTAGATCCCGCCAAATACCCCAACGCCGGAAATTTCGTCCAATGGATGCGTAAGCATCTTCCCGGGATCCGCATCTCCGCCTGGCTCGGCCAGGCCGTCAAGAACGGCCTCGACCTGGACGACGCCGCGTCCCGCGCCAACGTCCTGGCCGGCGTCGCCGCCATCATGAAGCAGGGCTACGACGGCATCCACTACAACTTCGAGCCCATCGGCGACGACGACGCCGAGTTCCTCGACCTCCTGGACAGGACGCGGCAGCACACCAGGCTGCTGTCCACCTCAACCCCGCAGATCGAGCCCTTCTTCGGGATGCGCCTGACCGCCAGGGCCGTCCTGGGCCACGACAAGTACTGGTCCGAGGGCTACTTCCGCCAGGTCGTCGATCGCGTGGACCAGGTGGCGATCATGACGTACGACTCCTTCACCCCCTCGCAGTCCCTCTACGGCGGCTACGTGGCCCGGCAGGCCCGCCTCGCCCTGGACCTGGTCCCGGACTCCAAGGCCCTGTACATCGGCGCACCGGCCTACCACGACCACGGCGTACCATGGCTGGACCAGGCGGAGAGTGTCGCGATGGCCGCCGAGGGCGCCAGGCTGGCGCTGTCGGACCACGGCCGCCGCGAGCGGTTCGGGCTGGCGCTCTACGTCGACTTCGCCGCTACCGAGGAGGATTGGCGCGAGTACATGTTGCGGTGGCGTTGATTTGAGCAGCCGCCTGAGTTATTGGTAACCTGGGCAACTGCGTGTGGCGCGCCCTCTCTCGAGCCCGCGCGCCCCGTCCATCACTTCAGACTTTCACCGAGGCTTCTTCGTGGCGAACATCAAGTCCCAGATCAAGCGCAACAAGCAGAACGAGAAGGCTCGTCTGCGCAACAAGGCAGTCAAGTCCTCGCTGAAGACGGCTGTCCGCAAGTTCCGTGAGGCTGCCGAGCAGGGCGACGTCGAGCAGGCCGCGGCTCTGCAGCGCGTCGCCGCCCGTCAGCTCGACAAGGCCGTCAGCAAGGGCGTCATCCACAAGAACCAGGCCGCCAACCGCAAGTCCGCGATCGCCAAGCAGGCCGCGGCACTCGCGGGCGCCAAGTAAGCCTGGCATTTCGGCTTTCCGAAACGCCGCACCTCCTCATGGGGTGCGGCGTTGTTTTTTGCCGAGTTTTGTCACGGTTTCGATATCACACGCCCGTATCGGGTCCGTCACCGTTGTAAAGATCCCTTGCTCCCGCTCGTCCACCTGCCCGAAGGTGCACTAAACGGGGTGAAGGGGGACACATGCGGGGGCCGTTGGTCGTCAAGAGGGCGTTCAGCGAGCCGCTGCTCCTCCTGGCCGCCCTGGGCTCGATCCTGCTGGCGACCACCACGCTGGTGGCGCTGACCATGTACGCCTCCTCCATCGCCGAGGCCGGGGTCCGCCGGACGATGGAGACGGCCTCGTACGCGCAGACCGCTGCCACCATCAGCGCCCCCGTGACGGGCGAGACGTTCCCGGCGTTCGACCGGGCCGTACGCGCCGAGCTGTCCCGCGCCTACGCCGCCGAGCCCGCCCTCACCACCAGCTTCCGCTCCGACTCCTACGCCATGCCCGGCCAGGAGGCGCAGAAGCGGCCGGAACTGCTCAGGTTCGGCAGCTACGACGGCCTCGACCGGCACGCCAAACTCGTCTCCGGGGCCTGGCCGAAACCCGGTGACGATCCGGTCGAGGTGGCGATCTCGCTGTCGGCGGCCTCCGCGAGCGGGTTCGAGGCGGGGCAGGAGTTCACCGCGAGAGGGCGGCTCGACCCCCGCCCCATCAGGGTGCGCGTGGCCGGCGTCTTCCAGCTCAACGACCCCTTCGGCGAACGCTGGGCCGGCGAGCAGCTCCTCAGCAGGGGCGTGGAGCGCGGCGACTTCACCACGTACGGGCCGCTCATGGTGACCCGCGAGACCTTCCTGGCCCGCTTCGCCACGAACGTCAACGCCACCTGGACCGCCGTTCCCGACCTTCGCACGCTCACCCCCGAGCAGCTCCGCCCGCTGGCCGGCGCGATCGCGCGGGTGGAGGAGCGGCTGAAGGCGAACGGCTGCGCGAGCTGCGTGGCCACCAGCCACCTGCCCGAGATGCTCACCCAGCTCGACACCGCGTCCCTGGTGGCGCGCTCGACCATGCTGATCCCGGTGCTGCAGTTGCTGCTGCTGGCCGCGTACGCGCTGATGCTGACCGCGCGGCTGCTGGCCGACCACCGCCGCATGGAGGTGGCGCTGCTGCGCTCGCGCGGCGCGGGCACGGTGCGGCTGGCAGCGCTGGCGGGCGGCGAGGCGCTGCTGGTGGCGCTGCCGTGCGCGGTCGTGGCGCCGTTCCTCGGGCCGCCGCTGCTCGCGCTGGTCAACCGGCTCCCGTGGATCAGGGCCTCGGGGGTGCGGCTGGCGCCGGTGGCGGACGCGGGCACGTTCCTCGTGTCGTTCGGGGTGGCGCTGGCCGCGGCCGTCCTGCTGGTGCTGCCCGCGCTGGCGGGCGCGCGGCGCACGTACGTGGAGGAGCAGTCGGCGCGCGGGCGCGGCGGCGGGCGCGGGCTCATCGAGCGGGCGGGCGCGGACCTGGCGCTGCTGGTCGTGGCCGGGCTGGCGATCTGGCAGCTCCAGCGTTACGGCGCCCCCGTGACCACGACGGCGGCGGGCGGGCTGGGCATCGACCCGCTGATCATCTCCGGCCCCGCGCTGGCCCTGCTCACGGGCGGCATGCTGGGGCTGCGGCTGGTGCCGCGCCTGTCGCGGCTGGCCGAGCGGGTGACCTCCAGGCGGCCCACGCTCGCTCCCGCGCTCGGCGCGTGGCAGGTGAGCAGGCGGCCGCTCAAGTACGCCGGGCCCGCGCTGCTGCTCACCATGGCGATCGCGATCGGCATCGTCTCCCTGGCGACCGCCTCCACCTGGCGTTCCTCGCAGCTCGACCAGGCCCGCCACCAGGCGGGCGCCGACCTGCGGCTGTCCGGGCCCGCGGACGGCCCCGAGCTGGGGGCGCTCGGGCGCGGCACGGCGTTCACCGCGTTGCCCGGCGTCACCGCGGCCTCGCCCGGCTTCCGCGGGCAGAGCGACGTGAGCGGCGAGAACGCGCTGCTGCTCGCGCTCGACGCGGGCAAGCTCAGCGAGCTGTTCCACCTGCGGCCCGACCTGTCGGCGCAGAGCGTCGGCGAGCTGTCACGGGCGCTGGCCGGCGACCGGGCGAAGGGCCTGGACCTGCCCGGACGGCCGGCCAAGCTGGTCATGACCGCCGAGGCGAGCGCGGACCTCCCGCTGCGGCTGGTGCTGTCCGACGGCCTCGGCGTCTGGCGGGACGTGTCGCTCGGCATGCTCAAACAGGGCACGAACCAGGTCGAGGTGGACCTGCGTGCGCTGGCCGGCAGGAGCGGGGCGATCACGTACCCGATCACACTGCTCGGCCTGGTCGCGAGCGCGCAGGACACACCCGCGAACCTCACGCTCCAGGCGCTCACCGCCGACGGGCAGCCAGTCCCTGCGCGCCCGCTCACGATGAGCGTCGGCGGCGACACGACGGTCCCCTTCGTCCAGCAGCCGGAGCCAGGACCGCTGCCCGTGGTGCTCACCGCCGACCTGGCCGCCTCGCTCAAGCTGAGCATCGGGCAGAGCGGGCCCGCCTCCATCGACCGCCGGGTCATGCCGGTCAAGGTCGTGGGCGTGGTGGAGACGATGCCGACGACCGCGGCCGGGCAGCAGGCCGTGCTCGTCGACTGGGCGACGATGCAGGCGCGCGAGCTGGCCGCCGCGCGGCTCCCCCGCCCCGCCACGGAGTGGTGGCTGGCCGCAGGCGACACCACCGCCGCCGTGGCCGCCCTCGCGGGCCGTCCGGAGTGGGACGTCACCGCGCTCGACCAGCGCGCGCTGGCCGCCACCCTGCGCGACGACCCGCTGGCCAGCGGGCTGCAGGGGGCGCTGATGCTCGGGTTCGCGGCGGCGCTGGTGTTCGCCGTGCTCGGGTTCCTGGTCAACGCGACGGTCGCGGCGCGGGAGCGGCTGGCCGAGTTCGCGATCCTGCGGGCGCTCGGGGTCGCCCCCCGGCAGATGCTCGGGATGCTGGCCGTGGAGCAGACGTTCGTCGTGGGGCTGTCGCTGGCCGCCGGCACCGGGCTGGCGGTCGTCGTCGGCGTGCTGGTGGTGCCGCACGTGGTGCTGACCGGGCAGGCGGCGGCCGTCACGCCGGGCGTGCTGCTCGACATCCCGTGGGCGGCCACCGGGCTGATGCTGGCGCTGGTGACGGCGGTGCTGTTCGCGATCGTCGCCGGGCTGGCGCGCAACCTGCGCCGCCAGGGTCACGGCCTCCGGGAGGAACAGTGAGGATCCGGCTGCTCGCCCGGGTGCACCTGGGCACGATGGCCGTGCTGTTCGTGCTCACGCTGAGCGCGTGTCTGCTGGTCGCGGGCCTGCCGAGGACGACGCAGGGCTCGTACGACGAGGCTCTGCGCCGCGCGCTGAACGCCGCGCCCGCCGCGCAGACCGACCTGACCGTGACGGTGGAGTCCCACGGGCAGGGCGAGGACCTGCGCGAACGCGCCCAGTTCGACTCCCGCGAGCGCCTCTGGCGCGAGATCACGCCCGCCGGGTTGCGCCCGCTGACCACCGGCGCCGGGCACATGAGCGCCAAGACCTCGCTCACGCCCGTCACCGGCACGGGCGGCGGCATGTACGTCAATCTGGGCTGGCTCTCCGACGCCGACCGGCGCGTGGACTGGGTCGAGGGACGCGCTCCCGGCGCGCCCGCCACGACGCGCTACGAGGGCGACACGATCCCCGTCTTCGAGGTCGGGATCGTCGGGGAGGCCCTGCCCGAGATGGGCCTGCGGCTCGGCCAGACGATCATGCTCGGCGAGAACGACTACGCCGCCGTGAAGATCGTCGGCGTCTTCCGGGCCAGGGATCCCGGCGACCGCGCCTGGTCGCACGACTCCGACCTCCTGCACGTCATCCAGCAGAAGCCGCCCGGCGGCAAGGATCACGTCAACCACATCACCACGCTCATCTCCGACGCCGGGCTGACGGCCCTCAGCGGCGAGGGACGGAACCTGTCCTACCGGTGGATCCTGCCCCTGGACCCGCGGGCGGCCGGCGCGCTGGACGTGCCCGGCCTGCGGGCGGCGGTCGCCGAGTTCGCCCGGGTCGTGGGACTGCAGACCACCGGCAGCCCGTACCACGTCGAGACCGCGCTGCCCAAGCTGCTCGGCGACTTCCTGGCCGCGCTGTCCACCGCGCAGACCGTGATGTACCTGGTGCTCGGCGGGCTGCTTGCCGTCGCGCTCGGCGTGATCGTGCTGGCCGTGCAGCTCCTGGCCGACAAGCTGGACCACCCGCTGACCCTCGCGCGGGCGCGCGGCGGATCGCTGCCGCAGGTGGCGGGCACGGCCGCGGCCCTCGCCGCGCTGGCCGTGCTGCCCGCGGCGCTGATCGGGTACGCGCTGTCCTTCCTGGTGCCCGGGCCCGCGCTGCCGATCGTGCACGCCGGCCCGGCGATCGTGGTCGTGGTGGCCGTCGGGTTCGCCGCCGTCCGTACGGCGCTCGCGCACCGTACGCCGCTGCACGGCTCGCGCGACGACGTGGCCACCGCCCGGCCCTCCGCCAGGCGGATCACGCTGGAGGTGCTGGTCGTGGGGCTCGCGCTGGCGGGGGCGTACCTGCTGCGGGCCCGCGGGCTGAACGCGTCGGGCGGGCAGGACCCGTTCCTGCTCGTGGTGCCGATCGCGCTGACTGTGGCGGCGGCGCTGATCACGCTGCGGTGCTACCCGTACCCGTTGCGGCTGCTCGTCCGGCTGGCCTCGCGCGGCCGGGCCGCGGTGCCGTTCCTGGGGCTGACCAGGGCGGCCAGGGCCCGTTCCGGCAGCCTGCTGCCGGTGCTGATCCTGCTGCCCGCGCTGGGCGTGTCCGTGTTCGCCGCCGTCGTCTCCGACGGGATCGCCACCACGCAGCGCACCGCGTCCTGGCAGCAGGTGGGCGCGCCGATCAGGGTGACCGCGGAGAGCGAGATCCCGGCCGAGGCGATCGAGCGGGTGCGCCGCCTGCCCGGCGTCGAGCGGGTCGTCCTCGCCCAGACCGGACGGGTGCAGGTCGGGTACGGCGCCGAGCAGGCTCAGGCCATCGCCGTGGACGTGGCCCAGTGGCGGCGGCTCCTCGACAGCGCCCCCGTCGCGCTGCCCCCGCTGTCCGACGGCGCGCTCGTCTCGCCCGAGCTGCGCGGGCGGGGCACGTTCGAGATCGGCTGGCAGTCGCGGGTGAAGCTCGCCACGCGCGGCGTGGTCGAATCGGTGCCCGGTTTCTTCACCGAGGGCAAGTTCATGGTCGTGCCCATCGGGGTGCAGATCAGGCCCGCCGTGAACACGCTGCTGATCGCCGGCGACGTCCCGCTGCCCGAGCTGGCGCGGATGGTCCCGGCCGCCGTCGTCACCTCCCAGGAGAGCGCTCTGCGAGCCATCCAGGACGATCCGCTGACGAGCACGGTGCGCTGGACGCTGGTGATCGTGACGGTCGCGCTGGCCTCGTACGCGCTCATCGCCGTCGTCCTGTCGCTGGTCATCGGGGCCGCGGAACGGGCGCGGGCGGTGTCGTTCCTGCGCACCCTCGGCCTGTCGGAGCGGCAGGCGCAGCGACTGACCGTGCTGGAGATCCTGCCCATGATCCTCGTCACCGCGCTGGTCGGGCTCGGCCTGGGCCTCGCCCTGCCCGCCGCGCTCGGGCCCGGCGTCGACCTGTCCTCCTACGCCGGCGACCTGCCCGTCGGCGACTACTCGCTCGACCTGTTCCTGCCCAGCGCGCTGACGGCCGGGCTGGCCGCCGTCGCCCTGCTCGGCGCGTACGCCCACACCGCCATCAGCCGGCGCCGCAGCCTCGGCGCCGTACTCCGAGTGGGGGACCTCTCATGAACCCGACCCTGTCAGAGCTGGAAGCCAAGGCCAGGCGGCCCGCCGCCGCGTTCGGCGGCGACGCGCACATCGTGTGCGACAACCTCGTGCGCATCTACAAGACCGAGGGCGTCGAGGTCGTCGCGCTGCAGGGCCTGGACCTGGTGATCGACAAGGGTGAGCTGGTGGCCATCGTCGGGGCGTCAGGGTCCGGCAAGTCGACGCTGCTCAACGTGCTGTCCGGGCTGGACGTGCCGACGGCCGGGGTGGCCAGGGTCGCCGGGATGGACCTGCTGTCCATGAGCGCCAAGGACCGGCTGCGGTACCGGCGGTCGGTGGTGGGGTTCATCTGGCAGCAGACGGCGCGGAACCTGCTGCCGTACCTGACGGCGCGGGAGAACGTCGAGCTGCCGATGAAACTGGCGGGCACCTCGCGCCGGAGCCAGGCAGGCTCCTCACGCGGGAGCCAGGCAGGCTTGTCGCGCGGGGACCGGGCAGGTTTGTCGCGCAGGGGCCAGGCAGGCTTGTCGCGCGGGGAACGGGCGCTGGAGCTGCTGGAGTTGCTCGGCGTCGCCTCCTGCGCCCATCGCAGGACGCCCGAGATGTCCGGCGGCGAGCAGCAGCGCGTGGCCATCGCCGTCGCCCTCGCCAACTCCCCGCAGCTCATCCTGGCCGACGAGCCGACCGGCGAGCTCGACAGCGAGACGTCCGAGCAGGTCTTCGACGCGCTGCGCAAGGCCAACAGGGAGCTGGGCGTCACCGTCGTCATCGTCACGCACGACCCGCTCGTGTCGGAGCAGGTGGACCGGACCGTCGGCATCCGCGACGGACGCACCAGCAGCGAGACGCTGCGCCGTGAGGGCGCCGAGGGGCAGATCATCGCCGAGGAGTACGCCGTGCTCGACCGGGTCGGCCGCCTGCAGCTCCCCCGCGACTTCATGAACGCCCTCGACATGGAACGCCGGGTGCGGCTCGAACTCGAATCCGACCACATCGGCGTGTGGCCCGCCCGAGAGGAACCCTCGAATGACTGACTCGCCGCTGGTCATCGTGGAGGGCCTGCGCAAGGTCTACCGGACGGGGCCGAAGGAGGTCGTCGCCCTGCGGGACGTGTCCTTCTCCGTGCTGCCCGGTGAACTCGTCGCGATCCGCGGCCGGTCCGGCTCCGGGAAGACGACTCTGCTCAACCAGATCGGCGGCCTGGACAAACCGGACGCCGGGCGGGTGGTGGTGGACGGGCGCGAGATCACGTCCATGTCCGAGGACGAGCTGCTCGCCGTGCGCAGGGACGTCGTCGGGTTCGTGTTCCAGTCGTTCGGGCTCATCCCCGTGCTGTCGGCGGCCGAGAACGTGGGCGTCCCCATGCGGCTGCTGCGCACGCCTGTCGAGGAGCGCGACGCGCGGGTGCGGATGCTGCTCGCTCTCGTGGGGCTGGAGCAGCACGTCAACCAGCGGCCGTACGAGTTGTCCGGGGGGCAGCGGCAGCGGGTGGCGATCGCCAGGTCGCTGGCCAACCGGCCTCGGTTGCTGGTGGCGGATGAGCCTACGGGGCAGCTCGATTCGCAGACGGGGCGGCAGATCATGGAGTTGCTGCGGGCGGTCGTGCGGAGTGAGGGGGTCACGGCGCTGGTGGCCACGCACGATCCGAGCCTGATCACGCTGGCGGATCGGGTGCTGGAGATCAGCGATGGGGTGGTGCGGGAGGGGGCGCGCGCCTGAGGGCGGCGTACGGCACGACCGGCGTACGGCACGACCGGCGCGCGGCGCGACCGGCGTACGGCGCGACCGGCGTGCGGCGCGACCGGCGTGCGGCGCGTTCCCGCCGCGCGGTTCGGGGCCTCGCTGCGTGATCTGCTCGGGCTGGACCCGTTCGCTCAGGTTGGACGCGTTCGCTCAGGCTGGACCCGTTCGCTCACGCTGGACCCGTTCGCTCACGCTAGACCCGTTCCTCGACGGCGCGATCACCGCCGGTCCATGAGTACTTGCACAGGCCCGACCCCAGCAGCGTCCTGCGCGACCACCACCAGAGCGCCGGCCACCGACCCCAAGCCCGGTCACCGATCACGGGGCCGCCAGGCGATCGCGACAAGATTGGCGGCGGCGACCAGCACACCGCCCACCACCGCCAGCGCCGCCGCCCCGGTCACCCCTGCCAGCGGCGCGGCCACCGCCAGCCCGAACGGCCGCGACGCGAACGAGATCAGCTGATCGAACGACCGCACCCGCCCCAGCGCCCTTTCCGGAACCTCCTCCGCCACCACCGTCTCCCACAACGGGCTGAGCAGCCCCAACCCGAACATCGCCACGAAGTACGCCCCCGCGAGCACCGGGAGCGGCGCCGGAGCGGCCAGGGCCAGCATGGGCAACAGGTAGGCCGCCGCCCCCACCTGCACCATGACCAGCGGCCGCCGGACCGGCAGCCGGGGAGCGGCGAACACGCCCAGCACCATCCCCACGGTCCCGCTCTGCACGATCACCATCCAGCCCGTCTCGCCGCCCAGCTGGTGCACGACGGTCACGGGCCCGAGCGTAAGGAACAATCCGGCTACGAAATGCCACACACCGTGACCGAGGACACAGGCCAGGAACCAGGGACGCTTCCTGACCTCTCGCCACCCATGCACAAGATCGTCCCTGAACGACGCTCGGCCAGGGCCAGGCCGCAACCGAACCGCCAGAACCTTGCGATCGCGACTCTGGGCGCGTCCTCCTGCCGAACCACCCGGCACCGGCTCCACACCACCGCCGGACGTTCGTCTTCCGCCAGGGGACGCCGAGGCCGCGACCAACGACCGAGTACCGGCCGCCGATCGGATCCCGCCGAGGGTCAGCGCCGAGCAGGCGAACAACACCGCCGTAAGCGCCGCCGCCCACCCCGGCCCGGCCGCCACGGTGACCGTCCCGACCAGCGCCGGAGCCGCCACACCGGACAGGCTCGTCACCACGCCGATCCGTGCGTTCATCCGCAGCCTGTCCGCCCCCGGCACCACCGCGATCACCAGCCTGGGCACGGCCGGGCTGCCGAATGCGATGGCCGCTCCCGCCAGCGCGGACAGCAAGGCCAGGTCGACCAGCCGGTACAACCCGAGCAGCAGTTCCGCGGCGATGGCTGCCTGCGACAGACAACGGACCAGGTCGGCGGCCAGCGCGAGCCGTTCCGGCCTGACCCGATCAGCCACCACCCCGCCCACAGGCAGCAGCACCAGCAAGGGCACCAACTCACTCGCCAGCACGATCCCCAGCGCCTCGCCGCCATCGCCGACGCGCAACACCGCCAGGGTGATCGTCGTCGGAATGAGCGCCGTCGCCAGGGCGGACAGGCAACGCCCGATCAAGAGCCGAGATGTCATGGCCGGGACGATATTTCGCCAGCGAATGTTTCGTCAACAAAATACTCGCTGACGTATGATCCCTGCCATGGAGGACTCAGTCGATCGCCACCTGGCCCGCTGGCGCGGCAAAGCGCCCTTCGACGAGCGGGTGGAGGCGATCGTGACGCGCATGCAGTCCCTCGTGAAACACCTGTCCCACACCAAGGAAGCGGCCTTGTCGGAGGTGGGGATGCAGGACTACGAGTTCGAGACGCTGCACCGCCTGGTCGCCCGCGGCGGCTCGGCGACGCCGTCCGAACTGGCCGCCGACCTGCTGCTCTCACCCGCGGGGATGACCGGCCGGCTGGACACTCTCGAACGCGCGGGGCTGGTGCGCCGCGTACGCAGCGCCGAGGACCGGCGACGGGTGGACGTGGAGCTCAGCGCCAAGGGCAAGGAACTGTGGACGGAGGCGATGACGGTCCGCGCCGAGGTGGAGGCGGCCATGGTCAGCGCTCTGGCGCCGGCGGAGCAAGCCGTACTGGACACCCTGCTCAAGCAACTCCTCCTGAACGCGGAAACCACCCGCTAGCGCCCTCCGCACACGCCCACCCCACATCCAGGCCCACCCCACGGCCCGTGCCAGGCCCGCCGTCACGCCCGTGCCAGGCCCGCCTCTTGGCCGCCCCTACGCCCGTACCAGGCTCACCTCTTGGCCACCCTCACGCCAGGATCACATGTGCGATGGAAAGGCGCGCCCTACCGCCCGGTACGGCTGGCCACGATGACCTGCACCGTGTGCTCAAGCGCGTAAGCCGGGTCCGCTCCCCCGCCCTTGACCTGCTCATCCGCACTGGCCACAGCCTGGATCGCCCGCGACAACCCTTCCGGCCCCCACCCGTTGAGCTGCCGCTTCACCCGATCCACCTTCCACGGCGGCATGCCCACATGGCTGGCCAGTTGCCCACCCCGCAAATTACGAGGCGCACTGCCGACCTTGGCGAGCGACCGCAACCCACCGGCCAGCGCACTCACCAGCAACACGGGCGCGACCCCGGTGCCGAGCGCCCACCGCAGCTGCTCCAGCGCCTCCGCCAGCCGCCCCTCCACGGCCGAGTCAGCGACGTTGAACCCGGTGACCTCCGCCCGCCCCTTGTGATACCGAGCCACCGCGGCTGCGCCGATCGTCTTGTCCTCGGTGTCGAAGGCCAATTGGCTGCAGGCGGCGGCCAGCTCCCGCAGATCGTTCCCCACCGCGTCGAGCAACGCCTGCGCCGCGTCGCCGGCGACGTTCCGCCCGGCCCGCTTGAACTCTCCCTTGATGAACTCCAGCCGCTCCCCCGCCTTGGTGACCTTGTTGACCGTGATCACCTTGGCGCCGGCCTTCTTCACCCCATCGACCAGCGCCTTGCCTTTGACCCCGCCCGGATGCGACAGGACCATCACGGTGTCTTCCGAAGGGTGCTTGGTGTAAGCGACGATCTCGGCGATGACCTCTTTCGCCAGATCCTGAGCGGACCTGATCACCACCACCGAGCGATCCCCGAACAGCGAGGGCGAGGTCAGCTGCGTCAGCTCACCAGTGGTGACCTTGCCGCCGAGCAGGTCATGCACCTCAGCGCCGGAGCCGGCCGCCCGCGCCGCCGCGACGATGCCGCTCACCGCCCGCTCAGCCAGCAACTCCTCGTCGCCGACAACCAAGGTCACAGGTGCTGGATCGGTTCCCGCCATGTCAGGCAGCATGCCATGCGCCGCCGACAACCCGGTACTCGATGCCCTCTTCTCCTGGAACTGCCGCGACTGCGAACGACGAACGGCGCCATTGCAACGTGCACCACGGACCTCCGCGCTGGACTTGCGCACCGGACCCGCGCACCGGACTTCCGTGCTGGACCTCCGTGCTGGACCTCCGTGCTGGACCTCCGCGCTGGACCTCCGCGCTGGACCTCCGCGCTGGACTTGCGCACCGGACCCGCGCACCGGACTTCCGTGCTGGACCTCCACACGTGGCTCCCCTCACGTCGTCCCGTCACGCTGGACCTTCTCCCCCGACCCTCCTCACTCTGATCCGGCACGAACTTCGATCGGCGTCGAGCATCGAACAGGCAGCACCAGCACCATCGAAAACGGGGCACCATGCGTGCGCTGCGCATGATCGTAACGTCGGCCACCGCACTTGCGGCCGTCGGCTGTTCCGCACAGTCCGCATCGCCGCCGCAGCCCACCACCGCACACCCCGCCCCGCCGCAGCAGCCCACCACCACACACCCCGCGCCCGTGTCGGCCTCGCAGCCGTCAGTTGCGCCGCTGTCGGCCTCCCCGCCATCACCCTTTCCCCGGCCTACGGAGACCACCGCGGTCGAACTCCCGCCCCGTCCCGCGGCCCGCGCCCGGCCTGGCGAGCATCAGGTCCCCCAGCCCGAAGCACTGAGCACCAGCCGCATCCGTCTCGACGGCGATCGTCCGGTGCTGAGTGCCAGGCCGTCCGTTCTGGTCTGCGGCCCCGCAGGTGGCCAACGACGGCTATCACGTGCCTGCCTCCGGCCCCGCCAGAACCTACCGGCTGGCCCCGCGAGCCACAGTCGTCCTGATCGACATGAGCGACGGCCCCCGTCCCGTGAGCTACAGCGCCGACGCGTTCGTGGCGCTGCTGCGTGCCAAGCCCAGCGCGAGTCCGGAGGGTGGCGGGCTCGGCCCCTACTTCCGTACCTTCAGGACCGCCCTCGCCACTCCCGCCGACGGCGACGAGGTCGCTACGCTGGCCCAGCTCTACAAGCCATGACCGGTCGCTCAGCCCACCGAAAGACATCGCCTCCGCGCTGGAGTACGTCACGCCGTTCCGCGACGACGCCGGACGCGGGCGCTGGCTGTGCTACCCCACGCCCATCGACCGGCGTCACCACCTGGAGCTGTTCGCCGCCGCCTACAGCGCGACCCATACCGGCGGCTTGATCGGCGCGGTCATCGACGTACGGCAGTACGGCAGTACGGCAGTACGGCAGTACGGCATTCAGCAGGTGCGCCGTCTCGCTGACGCCGGCCACCAGTCCCAGGCTGGCTGGTCGCCGACGGCCATCTCGACGACCTCGGCCGAAGAGTGCTCTGGAGCCGGGCCAGTCGCCATCTGCTCGTACTGCCCAGTTCCTCCGTGCGGTCCTTCTCTCGCAGGGTTCCCCACCCTCTGGTCAGGGGCCGCGTGGGACCACAGCCAGTCCTCTTCCGTCCTCTCCTTCGACCACTGCCAGATCCCCTGACTGGTCCGTCCGGTACACGGCGAGTCCGAGACGGTGAAGCAGGCCCAGCGTGGACATGGCGGGATGGCCGTAGTCGTTGTGGGCTCCCACGCTGATCAGTGCCGCTCGTGCGCCGAGCGAAGCCAGGAAGGCCGGCGACTGCCGATTCGATCCATGGTGCGGGGTTTTGAGGAGGTCAGCCCGTATGGAGAGCCGGTGCAGGAGCTCTTCCTGGGCTTCGGTTTCCAGGTCGCCGCTGAGCAGGATCGAGCCGGCGCGCCAGCGTACGTGGAGGACCACGCTGGCGTTGTTGATCGCGCTGCCTTCGCCGGCCCCGCTCATCTCAGCGTGAGATGGGTCTGGAGCCAGTACGGTCACTTCGGAGGGGCCGAAGCGCCAGCGTGTCCCTGGTGGGGTCGTCCATTCGGGTATTCGGCCGCGGGCCAGGAGGGCGGAGATCCGTGCGCTGGAGTGTGCGCCTGTCCGCTGGGGGCTGACGAGCACGGCGCCTACCCGCCGGTTTCTGAGTACGCCCGGCAGGCCGTCGGTGTGGTCGGCGTGCGGGTGGGTGAGAACGATCAAGAGCACGTCGTCGATGCCGAGTCTGCGTAGGCATCGGTCCATGGTGACCGGGTCTGGTCCTGTGTCGACCACGACTCCCCTCCCCTGCCCTGCCGCGAGTACGAGTCCGTCGCCCTGACCCACGTCGCACATCACCATCAGCCACCCCTTGGGCGGCCACGGGGCGGTGATGGGCCGGATCACCAGGACTGCCACCAGGGCGGCGACGGCCGCCGTCAGTGCGATGGTGCGCCAGGCGCGGCGTCTCAGGACGGGGATCGACGCGATGGCTGCGAGAAGGAGCAGGCCCAGCCCTGGGAGACCTGCGGGCCATGGCAGGGTCGCGAAGGGAAGGTTCACCGCCCAGCGGGCGACCGTGACGATCCAGCCGACCGCGTACCCCGCCGGAATCACCAGGAGCCGCGCGCCATCGGGCCAGACGGGGGCCACCAAGGCGGCTCCGAAACCGAGCAAGGTCGCGGGTGCCACCGCTGGTGCGACGAAGATATTGGCAATCACGGCGATGGGCGTCAGCTGGCCCGACATCAGCACCAGTACGGGTGTCACGGCCAACTGAGCCGCCGCTGGCACCGCCACCGCCTCAGCCAGGAAGCGGGGAAGCCGATACGGCGGTTTTCTGAGATTGGCGCGGGGAGATATGGGGTCGGGAATACGGTTTGACTCTTTCGAGGGTGTGCTCTCGTCTCTGTGGGGAGGGCGATCCGGCTCATCCGGCGATGTGCTCTCGTCTCTGCCAGGAGTGCCATCTGGCTCGTCCGGCGATGTGAACTCCTTTCTGCCGGGTGGGCGATCTGGCTCGTCCGGCGATGTGTACCTCTTCTCGCCGGGCGCGCGGTTCGGCTCGTCCGGTGGTGTGTTCTCCTCCTTTGTGCCCGACAGCTTGTCTCGCCAGCGTGGGGCGAGGACGAGGATGCCGGCGGTCGCCGTGACAGAGAGGGCGAAGCCGTAGGAGCGGGCCAGTTCCGGGGTGAACAGCACCAGGAAGAGGACCGTGGCGGACAGCGCTGCGAGGCCGTCCTTGGAACGGCCCGTACCCATCGCGATGGCCGCTGCCAGGCCCATGAGGAGGGCGCGCAGCACGCTTGGGGACGGGCGGGCGACCACCGTGAACGCGAGCATCGCCACGGCGGCGAAGAGCGCCCTCATGGGGAGGGAGAGGCCGATCAGGCGGGAGAGTGCGAGGGTCGCGCCTGCGACGATCGCCAGGTTGGCGCCTGAGACGGCGTTCAGGTGGCTCAGACCGGCTTCTCTGAGGTCTGCGGTCACCTGGGGGTCCATGCGAGAGACGTCGCCGACGACCAGGCCCGGGAGGAGGCCACGTTGGTCGGGTGGCAGCACGTCGGCGGCGGCGCGGAGACCTGCTCTGAGGGCGCCTGCTGCCGTCTGGACAGTGGACGGGGGTGTGAGGACCCGCGGCGGCGTTCGGGCCAGCAGAGTGGCCGCTACGAGGGTGCCGGGGGTTGGACTCGCCAGGCGGCCTGCGACTTCCACGGTTTGAGTGGGCAGGAGCGAACTCCAGGCTTGGCCGGTGGCGAAGACGGTGATGGGGATGTTGACGGCTTGTCTGGTGATGGATGTTCGGATGACCTTGAGGTCGGCGGACACTACATAGCTCTCCTGGGCGAAGCGTGCGGTTCGGGTTGATCTGCGTTCTGGGTCGTTGGTCAGGGTGATCTCGGCGGTGATGAAGGCGTTCTGGCCGGCGAGTTCTGCTGCTGGGCTTGTGGTCAGGGTGTGGACGCGGAGGGCGGCTGAGGCTGAGGCCGCTGCCGTGCAGATGAGGGTGGCCAGGAGAACGTTGCGCCATCCGGCTTGTCCGGGCTCTCGCTGATTCTTGGGTGCGGTGCTGGTGTCTCTGGGTGGTGCTGGGGATGAGGTCGAGCGGGTCAGCCAGGCCGTGACTGCGGCGCCCAGGGTTGCGAAGGCGGCGACGATCGTCCCGGCGAGGGGTGGGCAGGCCAGGAAAACGAGGGCGCTGGCCCAGGCCGCGAGGGCGGGGAGGGCGAGGGGCCATGCGTGCACGCGGTTGTTGGTATCTGGATCCGCTTGAGTGGCGGCGATACTTGAGGCCTTGTCCTGGTAGGCGCCGACTCGCTTCCGGCTTCCCTCCGCAGCACCAGCCCATCTGTTGTCTTCCTGAACAGGGTCAGCCCTCTTGCTGCGCTGGTCGGGGTCGAGGTCGGTCCAGGCTTGATGGCGTTCGGTGGGCATCGTCAGACCCGGACCTTCGGCTTGATCTCCTCGAACTTTCTTGGGCCTATGCCTGAGACCTCGCGGAGTTGGTCGATGCTGGTGAAGCCGCCGCGGCTGGTACGGAACTCCGCTATGCGTGCTGCCAAGACCTCCCCCACGCCCGGGAGTTGCTCCAGTTGGTCGGGAGTGGCGGTGTTGAGGTCCAGGATGGTGGCATTGGGGTCCAAGATCGCGCCGTTGGGGTCCGTGGCAGGAGAGATCGGCAGGCCTTTGCCGGAGCCCACCACTATCTGCTCGCCGTCTATCAGGCGCCTGGCCAGGTTGAGTGAGCCTGTGGAGGCGCTGCGGGACACTCCTCCTGCGGCTGCCACCGCGTCGGTTACCCGGGCGCCCGATGGGAGGAGGTATACGCCCGGTTTGCGGATCTTGCCGGTGATGTGGACGGTGACCTTGGCTGTGCTCGTCGGTGAGGGTGAGGGTGTGATCGGGGTTGCCGGGGTGGGGGGTGGGAGGGGTTGCGGGGAGGGGGTCGACTGCCAGACGAAGAAGATCGCTACGGCTGTCGCGAGTAGTGCCACGGCGAGGAGCACGCGTAGGCCTGGCTTGCCTGGGTCGAGGGTGGCCGGGCCCTGGGAGGTGACGGCGGCGCGTAGGGCTTGGAGGGCTCGGAGTGCAGGGGCAGGTTGTTCGGGCCTGGGGGGAAGATCTGGAGGCCACGGTTCGGGAGGCCACGGTTCGAATGGGCGCTGCTCGGACGGGCGCTGCTCGAGCGGGCGCTGCTCGAGCGGAAACGGCATGGGTGAGCGCAGTTCGGGTGGCCACGATCCGGATGGGCGCTGTTCGAGTGGAAGCTGTTCAGGTGGCCGTGATTCGGGTGAAAGGTGCTCGGGGGGCCGTGATTCGGGTGGAAGGTGCTCGGGGGGCCAGGGTTCGGGTGGACGCTGCTGGGTTGGCGGGGGTTCGTTCAGCTGCGGCGGGTCCAACCGCGGCTCATCCACGGGTCGGTCATCCGCCGGCCGCCCGGCCACCGACTGCCGGTCGTACGGCCGCTTGCCCGCTGACCGCCCGACCGTTGCCACCTCGGCTCGCGGCCAGCCGTCCGTGGTTTCCCCGGTCAGCGACAGCTCGGCTGACGGCTCCTGTGTGGGCAGGTGGCGGTGCGCTTTCCGCCATGTGGCCGTTCCCGTGCCCCAGGGGAGGCGGCGGGGGCGGCGGGCAGGAGCGGTGATCGACCGTAGCCGGGATTCGGCTATGGCGCGTTCTGCCGTGGGGTCGGGGGTTCGCACGGCCAAGAACGTACGGGTTGAGTGGGGGCGGCGAAGGGACCGAGCGGGGTTCTGTGGATGGGGTGGAGGTTGGCAGGCGCGGAGCAGAGGGATGGTGTGCGGGCCTGTCTTTGGGCGCGCGAGGGGGCCGTGGTTGCTGTGGATGGAGGAGGAGCGCCGGCGGGCTGGCTGTGGATGGAGGAAAAGGCGGCGGAATGGCTGTGGATGGAGGAAGAGGCGGCGGGACGGCTGTGGATGGAGGAAGAGGCGGCGGGACGGCTGTGGATGGAGGAAGGCGGGGCGGTGGGACGGCTGTGGATGGAGGAAGGCGGGGCGGTGGGCGGGTGGCGTATGGAGGTGAAGTGCTTGAGAGGCGGGATCAGGCGTCGGATGAGGTGATCGTCAGGCCGAGCATGCCGGGCCCCACGTGTACGCCGATCACGGCCCCCACCTCGACCACCCGCAGATCTCTCAGATCGGGCACCCGCTTGTGCAGCCGCTCCGCCAGCGCCTCGGCGCGCTCCCTTGCCGCCAGGTGCTGCACCGCCACCTCCACAGCCCCCTTCCCCGCCGCTTGCACCGCCAGGTCCTCCAGGCGGGCGATGGCGCGAGACGACGTACGGACCTTCTCCAGGAGGCAGATGCGGCCGTCGGCGAGGTGGAGGAGAGGCTTGATCATGAGGGCGGAGCCGAGGAGGGAGGCGGCTGTGCCGATGCGGCCGCTGCGGTGGAGGTAGTCGAGGGTGTCGACGTAGAAGAACGTCCGGGTGGTGCGCATGCTGGCGCGGGCGGCGGTCACGACCTCGTCGAGGGAGGCTCCGGTGGCGGCGGCTCGGGCGGCGGCGAGGACGGGGTAGCCCAGGCCCATCGCGATCGAGCGGCTGTCGATGACTTCCACCGGTACGGGGGCGTCCCGGGCGGCGGTCAGGGCGGATTCGATGGTGCCTGACAGCTCGCCTGAGACGTGGATGGAGACGATGGCGGTGGCACCGCCGGCGGCGAGGGCGGAGTAGCAGGCGGCGAAGCGGGCGGGAGCGGGGCGGGAGGTGGTGGCGGAGGCGAGGTCGCCGGTGAAGGAGTCTTCGTCGAAGGCGAGGTCGCTGCTGAAGGAGCCTGGGGGGTGGTGGGAGGTGCGGTTGCCAGGTGGTGTGCGCCCGAAGCGCGAGAGGCGGTCCCTGGGCGAGATGCGCCCGCCGGAGGTGGAGGAGCCACGGGAAGACCCCTCGATGCCGGAGGTGGAGGAGCCACGGGAAGACCCCTCGGTGCCGGAGGTGAAGTCGCCGCGGGAAGATTCCCTGGTGCCGGAGGTGAAGTCGCCGCGACGGGTCTCCTCGGCGCCGGAGGTGAGGTCGTGCCCGACCACCTGTACGGGCACCACAGCCACCCCAGCCACAGCCCCCAAATAAGCAGTCGAATCCGTAACAACCGCAACCAAGGCCGCCATACCCCGAGACTAACTACTGAACGGGCGTTCCACCCCGCCACACCCGCCGCGGCTTCAACCCGAACGACCAGGCGAAGGCGCCTTCGTGGTCGGCGTCCCACTGCACGATGTCCGCGAGCCGTCCGGGTGCCAGCACCCCACGGTCGGGAGCGCCGAGGACGGTGGCGCCGCCGAGGGTGGCCGCGCGCAGGGCGTCGTTGACGCTCATGCCGAACGCCGACACCGCCATGGCCACGACCAGGGACATCGAGGTGATGCCGCAGTAGCCGGGGTTGTGGTCGCTGCCGAGGGCGATCTGCACGCCGTGCTTGATCATCTGGCGGACCGGCGGCAGGTGGCCACGCTGGAGGGCGGTGGCCGGGCAGACGACGGCGGGGACGCCGTAGCGGGACATGATGGCGATGTCCTCGTCGGACATGTGGTGCAGGCCGTCGGCGGAGGCGCAGCCGAGCTCGGCGGCGAGCTGGACGGCGCCGCGCCGGCTGAAGATGCCGGCGTGGATGCGCGGCAGCAGGCCCACGTTGCGACCGGAGGCGAGGACCCAGCGGGACTCCTCGGTGGTGAAGTAGCCCTCGTCGCAGTAGACGTCCACGCTGTCGGCGCCGGCGGCGGCCGCGTCGGCGCACCAGGCGCCCACGGCCTCGACGTACTCGCGCTGCCTGCCGAAGTACTCCGGCGGCACCACGTGCGCGGCCAGGAACGTGACGTGCACCCGCGGCATCATCGGCTCCTTCTCCAGCTCGCGCAGGAGCCGCACGTCGGCGAGCTCGCCGTCGCGGGTGAGGTGGTAGCCGGTCTTGGCCTCGACGGTGGTGGTGCCGCTGAGCAGCCAGCTGCGCAGCCGCTCGCGCACGCCGTTGCACAAGGTCCACGGGTCGGTGCCGCGCGTCACGGTGACGGTGGAGCCCACGCCGCCGCCCGCCGCGGTGATCGAGGCGGAGGTGGAGCCGCCGGTGCGGATGGCCAGCTCGGCGTAGCGGTTGCCGGCGTAGACGGGGTGGGTGTGGGCGTCGATGAGACCGGGCGTGACGAGGGCGCCGCCGAGGTTCTCGACGTGGTCGACGTCGACGATGTCATCGACCACGCCTGGCACGCTCTGCGGCAGGTCCGGCGCGCGGCCGACCCAGGCGATGCGGTCGTTGTGCACGAGGATGGCGGCGTTGCTGAGGACCTCGTTGCCGGTCCAGAGGCGGCCGATGTTGGTCAGGAGTCGGACGGTCACCGCATCACCACCCAGCATGACCCCCCGCACGAGCGCGCAGCCCAGCGCACGGCCTGTGCCGCGCCCACTGAGTCCGCTCCGGGTCCGGACGACATGGGGGGTCTCCTGCTCTTCCGCATCGAGTTGTGCGGTGACCGTACCGCCGGACCCATGATCCGGCGATTTCAGTTCAGTTACGTTATTTCACATGTTGGGCCGCTGTACAGGGTTATTCGGAAGAAAGACCATTCATCCCAAACATCACGCAGCCCTGCCTTGTCCCCACGGCTCCCGCTGACGACATCGACACTCACAGTCATCATCGAACCCAGAACCCAAACCCAAAACGAGACCAACGTCTGGCCAATCCTAGCAATCCCAGGGTTCGCGGACCACTGCCGCTTTTGGGCAAGTGTGGTGCACTTTGCGGGCTTGTACCACAAGATGACGGGATGGCCCGGTTAGAAAACCAGGCCATCCCGAAAAGAGGTCAGGCTACGCGCTCCACCGGCTTGCCCACCCGCAGCAGCTCCTGCGACAGGCTGGGCAGCACCCTGGCGTGCAGGATCGTCCCGTCACCCACGTGGTCCACCGAGAGCACCTCGCCCTCCTTGTGCGCCCGCGAGATGAGGTCGCCCCGCTCGTACGGCACCAGCAGATGAACCTCGTGATCCAGCCGCGGCAGCCGCTCCTCGATCAGGTCCATCAGCGCCGGGATTCCCTTGCCGGTGCGGGCGGACACCACGATGCTGTCGCGCTCGCGCCTGGCGATGCGGTCCAGCACCTCCTGGTCGGCCGCGTCGGCCTTGTTGATCACGACGATCTCGGGGATGTCGGCGGCGCCGTCGATGTCGGCGAACACCTCCCGCACCGCCGCGAGCTGCCCCTCGGGGTCCGGGTGCGAGCCGTCGACCACGTGCAGGATCAGGTCGGCGTCGGCGACCTCCTCCAGCGTGGACCTGAACGCCTCGACGAGCTGGTGCGGCAGGTGCCGGACGAACCCGACGGTGTCGGCGATCGTGAACAGCCTGCCCTCCGGCGTGCGCGCGCGGCGCACGGTCGGGTCGAGGGTGGCGAACAGCGCGTCCTCGACCAGCACGCCCGCGCCGGTGACGCGGTTGAGCAGCGAGGACTTGCCCGCGTTGGTGTAGCCGGCGATGGCCACGGCGGGCACCTCGCGGCGCTGGCGCCGGTGGCGCATGGTCTCGCGCGAGGTGGACATGCCGCTGATCTGGCGGCGCAGCTTCGACATGCGCTCGCGGATGCGCCGACGGTCCAGCTCGATCTTCGTCTCACCGGGGCCGCGGCCACCGATGCCGACACCGCCGGCGGCGCGACCGCCGACCTGCCGGGACAGGTTGCCGCCCCAGCCGCGCAGGCGCGGCAGCAGGTACGACAGCTGCGCCAGCTCGACCTGGGCCTTGCCCTCGCGGCTCTTGGCGTGCTGGGCGAAGATGTCGAGGATCAGCGCGGTCCGGTCGATGACCTTGACCTTGACGATGTCCTCGAGCTGGCGGAGCTGGCCGGGGGTCAGCTCGCCGTCGCAGATCACGGTGTCGGCGCCGCTGGACTCGACGATGTCGCGCAGCTCCAGAGCCTTGCCCGAGCCGATGTAGGTGGCCGGGTCGGGCTTCTGGCGGCGCTGGATGAGCCCGTCGAGCACCTCGGACCCGGCCGTCTCGGCCAGGAGCTTGAGCTCGAGCAGGGAGTTGTCGGCCTCCTCCGCGGTGCCGGAGGTCCAGACGCCGACGAGAACGACCCGTTCGAGCCGCAGCTGCCGGTACTCGACCTCGGAGACATCCTGGAGTTCGGTGGAGAGGCCCGCCACGCGGCGGAGCGCCTGGCGATCCTCGAGGTCCATGTCGCCGGTCTCGAACGCGTCGAGCTCGGAGTATTCGTGCATACGTGTCATCTCTATTAGGGAACGTCTGGACACCTCGGTGTCTTCCCACGATGGTGGCACGACATCCGTTTCGCAATCACCTGGTTAATCAAGCAGGCTTGACCGTGATGTCGCCGGAGCCCGCGGTCAGCGAGATCTTGTGGGCCGACGCGGTGTCCTTCTTGACCGTCACGGTGGCGTCGCCGGAGCCCACGTCCGTCTTGACGTCGTAGGCGCCGTCGGGGACGTTCAGCGTGATGTCCCCCGATCCGGTCTTCAGCTCGGCGGTCTCCGGCGCGGCGGTGTAGGTCAGCTGGATGTTGCCCGAGCCGAGGTCGGCGTAGACCTTCTTGCCCGCCAGCCCGGCCGCGTCCACGTCGCCGGATCCGGCGGTCAGGTCGATCTGGCCGGTGAGGTTGCGCAGGGTGAGGTTGCCGGAGCCGGCCTCCAGGTCGACCGGGAGCCCCTTGGGGATCTCGATCTTGTAGTCGACGCTGCAGCTGCCCCAGTTGGCGGGGCACGCGTAGGTGAGGAACAGCGCGTCGCCCTCGACCTTGTGCTCCGGCTTGGGCTTGTGGGAGTCGCCGCGCCAGTGCAGGGTCTCGACGACGCGCACGGCGGTCCCGTCGGTCTCGGTGATCACGGCCTCACCGGCGTCGCTCTTGAGCTGGAGCTTGGTGACCTTGTCCGTCACCTGGTACGAGACCGTGTCCTCGTTCGAGGGGCCCGCGATGTCGCCGAGGCCGCACCCCGTCAGCAGTGCCGCGGCGGCGAGCAGTCCGCCCGCGATCGCAATCGTCTTCATGCGGAAATCGTGTCGTGGGATGCCCTCCGGTGACATCGGGGATGCCCCCAGGGGAACCCCAGCCTTTGACCCCCGAACATCAGGGGAGTAATTTCACTTCCACCATCCAGAACTCGTTTTCCACAATATGGAAAGAGGTCCCATGGAGATCACCGGCCCGATGCACGACCGGTTCGACGAGATCCTCACGCCGGAGGCGCGCGATTTCGTGGCCGCTCTCCAGCGGGAGTTCGGCGCCAGGCGGCTGGAGCTGCTGGAGGCCCGCCAGGCGCGCCAGGCGGAGCTGTCGGCGGGCGGCATGCTCGACTTCCTGCCGGAGACGAAGGAGATCAGGGAGAGCGACTGGCAGGTCGCGCCCCCGGCGCCCGGCCTGGAGGACAGGCGCGTCGAGATCACCGGCCCGGTCGACAAGAAGATGACGATCAACGCGCTCAACTCCGGCGCCAAGGTGTGGCTGGCCGACTTCGAGGACGCCAACTCGCCGCTGTGGGAGAACTGCGTGTCCGGTCACCTCAACCTGCGTGACGCGCTCGACCGCACGATCGACTTCGAGACGGGCGGCAAGGCGTACGCGCTCAAGCCCGACAGCGAACTGGCCACCGTCGTGGTGCGCCCGCGCGGCTGGCACCTGGACGAGAAGCACGCCCTGGTCGACGGGCGGCCGGTCGCGGGGTCGCTGTTCGACTTCGGCCTCTACTTCTTCCACTGCGCCCAGCGGCAGATCGACAAGGGCAAGGGCCCGTACTTCTACCTGCCCAAGATCGAGTCGTACCTGGAGGCGCGGCTCTGGAACGACGTGTTCACCAGGGCGCAGCAGCTCCTCGGCGTCCCGCACGGCACGATCAGGGCGACCGTGCTGATCGAGACGTACCCGGCGGCGTTCGAGATGGAGGAGATCCTCTACGAGCTGCGCGACCACTCGGCCGGGCTGAACGCGGGCCGCTGGGACTACCTGTTCAGCGTGATCAAGAAGTTCCGGACGCGGGGCCGCGAGTTCCTGCTGCCCGAGCGGAACGCGGTCACGATGACGGCGCCGTTCATGCGCGCGTACACGGAGCTGCTGGTGCGCACCTGCCACAAGCGCGGCGCGCACGCCATCGGCGGGATGGCCGCGTTCATCCCCTCCCGCAGGGACGCCGAGGTCAACGCGGTGGCGCTGGAGAAGGTGCGGGCGGACAAGACGCGTGAGTCGGGCGACGGTTTCGACGGGTCGTGGGTGGCGCACCCCGACCTGGTGCCGATCTGCCGCGAGGTCTTCGACGGCGTGCTCGGCTCGCGGCCGAACCAGCTCGACCGGCTGCGCGAGGACGTCAGCGTGACGGCCGCCGAGCTGCTGGCCGTCTCCGAGACGCCGGGCGACATCACCGAGGCGGGCCTGCGCAACAACGTGGACGTGGCGCTGCGTTACCTGGCCGCCTGGATGGGCGGGCTGGGCGCGGTCGCCATCCACAACCTCATGGAGGACGCGGCCACCGCGGAGATCTCCCGCTCGCAGATCTGGCAGTGGATCCACAACGACATCACCCTGGCCGACACCGCCCAGCAGGTGACCAAGGAGCTGGTGGAGCGGATCATCACCGAGGAGGTGGCGAAGATCGCGATGGAGCCCGGCTACGACGAGAAGTTGTTCGGGCAGGCGACGGCGCTGTTCAAGGAAGTGGCGCTGGACGACGACTTCGCCGAGTTCCTGACTCTTCCCGCGTACGCCCAGATGCCGTAGAAAATCTGATGATGATGGACAAGCTCGTAGCGGCTCTGCGTTCGCTTCTGCCCGGCGACTCGGTGATCACCGATCCGGTGCGGTTGCGCACGTACGAGTGCGACGGCCTCACCTACCACCGGGCGACCCCCGGCGTGGTCGTGCTGCCCGCCACGGCCGAGCAGGTCGCCCAGGTGGTACGGCTGTGCGACGAGCACGGCGTGCCCTTCGTGGCCAGGGGGTCGGGCACCGGCCTGTCGGGGGGCGCGCTCCCGCGCGAGGACGGCGTGCTGATCGTCACGTCGAAGATGCGCGCGATCCTGGAGATCGACCTGCCCAACCGCCGCGCGGTCGTGGAGCCCGGCGTGACGAACCTGGCCATCACCGAGGCCGTGCGCGACCGCGGCTACTACTACGCGCCCGACCCGTCTAGCCAGCAGGTCTGCTCGATCGGCGGCAACGTCGCTGAGAACTCCGGCGGCGCGCACTGCCTGAAGTACGGCTTCACCGTCAACCACGTGGAGGCCTGCGAGATCGTCACCCCGGACGGCGACCTGGTCACGCTCGACCGCCTGGACGCGGGCTACGACCTGCTGGGCGCGTTCATCGGCTCGGAGGGCACGCTGGGCATCGCCACCAAGGTCACGGTACGGCTGAGCCGCGCGCCGGAGGCGGTGACCACGGTGCTGGCGGCGTTCGAGAGCATCGAGCAGGGCGGGCTGGCCGTCTCGGCGATCATCGGGGCGGGCATCGTGCCGGCCGCGATCGAGATGATGGACGCGCTGGCCATCGAGGCGGCCGAGGCGGCGGTGGCCTGCTCCTACCCGGCGGGCGCGGGCGCGGTGCTGATCGTGGAGCTGGACGGGCCCGCCGCCGAGGTGGACCTCCAGTTCGCCCAGCTCCAGGAGCTCTGCGCGAACGCGTTCGAGCTGCGCGTGGCGGCCGACGCGGCCGAGCGGGCGGCGATCTGGAAGGGCCGCAAGTCGGCGTTCGCGGCGGTCGGGCGCATCAGCCCGGCCTACATCGTGCAGGACGGCGTGGTCCCGCGCACGTCGCTGCCCGCCGTGCTGGCCGCCATCGACCGGCTGTCTGCGGAGCACGACATCAGGGTGGCCAACGTCTTCCACGCCGGTGACGGCAACCTGCATCCGCTGGTGCTGTTCGACGACGAGGAGCCGGGGGCGGGCGAGCGGGCCGAGGTGGTGTCGGGCGCGATCCTCGACCTGTGCATCGAGCACGGCGGCTCGATCACGGGCGAGCACGGGGTCGGCGTGGACAAGTCCCGATACATGCCGAAGATGTTCAGCGCGGACGACCTGGACACCATGCAGCTCGTCCGGTGCGCGTTCGACCCCCGGGGGCTGGCGAACCCGGGCAAGGTGTTCCCCACGCCGCGGCTGTGCGGCGAGGTGCCGGGCGTGCGCAAGGGCGTGCACCCGCTGGTGGAGTCGGGGAAGGCGGAGCAGTTTTGATCGAGGGGGTGACGGTCAGGCAGGCGGGCGAGGACGACGCCGTCCTCGGCGTGCCGCCCCGCTGGGTGGCGCTGCCGGAGACCGTCGAGGAGATCGCGGCCGTGCTGCGGGCCTGCGCCGAGCGGGACCTGGCGGTGGTGCCCGTGGGCGGCGGCACGAAGCTGCACTGGGGCCCGCCGCCCGAGCGCTGCGACGTGCTGCTCGACCTGTGCTGCATGAACGAGATCCTGGAGCACGCCGCGGGCGACCTGGTGGTGCGCGCGCAGGCCGGGGTGACCATGGACGCGCTGGCGGGCACGCTCGCGGACAAGGGGCAGGAGCTGGCGCTGGACGTGCCGTTCAGCGAGGGCACGACGGTCGGCGGCACGCTGGCCACCGCGCTGCCGGGCCCGCGCGCCTTCCGGTACGGCGCCGCGCGCGACCTGCTCATCGGCATCACCGTGGTGCTCCCCGACGGGACGATCGCCCGTTCCGGCGGCAAGGTGGTCAAGAACGTCGCGGGTTACGACCTGGGCAAGCTCTTCACCGGCTCGTACGGCACGCTCGGCGTCATCGCGGAGGCCACGTTCCGCCTGCACCCCCTGCCCGCCGACCGCCGCTGGGTGGTCGCGGAGCTCGATCCCGCCGAGGCGGCGCGGCTCACGGCGGCGCTGGCGGCCTCGCAGGCCGAGCCGAGCGCCGTCGAGGCCGACTGGCCGGGCCCCGAAAGCCCGCTCACGCTGGCGGTGCTGGTGGAGGGCGCGGCGGCCGAGGCCAGGGCCGAGGCGCTGCGCGAGCTGGCCGGAGGCGCCGTCACCTGGGAGCGGCCGTCCTGGTGGGGGCTGATCGACAACGACGAGGTGCTGGTCGAGGCGCGGTTCCTGCCGGAGGACACCGCTGCCGTGCTCGACGCGGTGGCGACGACCGGGCTGGCGCTGCGCGGCTCGCTCGCCTCGGGGCGGGTGCTCCTGGCGGCGTGGCGTGAGATGGCAGGGGACGAGCTGGCCGCCGCCGTGGCGCGGCTGCGCGAACGGGCGCGGGTGAGCGTGCTCGCCGCCCCCGGCAACGGGCTCGACCGGTGGGGGCAGGTGAGCGGGCTGCCGCTGATGCGGCGGGTCAAGGAACGGTTCGACCCCGGGCGCAGGATGTCTCCCGGACGGTTCGTGGGAGGCATCTGATGGACCCGAAGCTGATCAACGACTGCGTGCACTGCGGGTTCTGCCTGCCGACCTGCCCCACGTACGCGCTGTGGGGCGAGGAGATGGACTCCCCGCGCGGCCGCATCCACCTGATGAAGCAGCACGTCGAGGGCACCCCCATCACACCCGAGATGGCCGGGCACTTCGACGCCTGCCTGGGCTGCATGGCGTGCGTGACGGCCTGCCCGTCGGGCGTGAAGTACGACCGCCTGATCGAGCTGACCAGGGTGGAGGTGGAGCGGCAGCACGTGCGCGAGCCCGAGGACAGGGCCGTGCGCGGCATCGTGTTCAGCCTGTTCCCCTACCCACGGCGGCTGCGGCTGCTGCGCCCGACGATGTGGCTGGCGGAGCGGATGGCGCCGTTCCTCACCCGCGTGAACCCGAGCCTGGGCGCCATGGCCGCGCTCGCTCCGCGCGTGGAGCGCCGTCAGCGCCTGCCGCGCCTGGTCAGGGCCAGGGGCGAGCGGCGGGCCACGGTCGGCATGCTCACCGGCTGCGTGCAGCGGGAGTTCTTCCCGCAGGTCAACGCGGCCACGGCGCGGGTGCTCGCGCTGGAGGGCTGCGACGTGGTCGTCCCGCCCGAGCAGGGCTGCTGCGGGGCGCTCAGCGTGCACTCCGGGCGCGACGAGCAGGCCAGGCGGCTGGCGAGCCGGACGGTCAGGGCGTTCGAGCGGGCCGGGGTGGACACCGTCGTGGTGAACGCCGCCGGATGCGGCTCCTCCATGAAGGAGTACGCCGAGCTGCTGGGGCACGAGCCCGCGTTCCGCGTCGTGGACCTGTCGGAGTACCTGGCCGAGCTGGGCCCCGTCGCCAAGCGGCATCCGCTGCCGGTCACCGTCGCCTACCACGACGCCTGCCACCTGGCGCACGCCCAGGGGGTGCGGGCGCAGCCGCGCGAGCTGCTGGGCGCGATCCCCGAGCTGGAGCTGCGCGAGATCCCCGAGTCGGCGATCTGCTGCGGGTCGGCGGGGACGTACAACCTGCTGCGGCCCGACGCCGCGCGCGACCTGGGCGACAGGAAGGCCAAGGCGGTCGGCACGACCGGCGCCGAGCTGCTGGTCTCGGCCAACCCCGGCTGCACCATGCAGATCGCCGCCGCCATGCGGCGCGCCGGCGCCGCGATCAGGGTCGCGCACACGGCCGAGGTGCTGGACGCCTCCCTGCGCGGGGTGCTGCTGTGACGGGGCCGCCGGCCGGAGCGGCGGAGGTGAGCCGGTGAGCGTCCAGTCCGTCGAGCGGGCCCTGGACGTGCTCGAAGCGCTGGCCGAGCACGGCGGCGAGGCCGGGCTGTCGGAGATCGCCGCCAGGACCGGGCTGCCGTACGGGACCATCCACCGGCTGCTGCGGACGCTGCTCGCGCGCGGTTACGTACGCCAGGAGTCCGACCGGCGCTACGCCCTGGGCGGCGGCCTGGTGCGGCTGGGCGGCATCGCGGAGAGCATGGTCGGCGTGTGGGCGCAGCCGTACCTGACCAGGATGGTCGAGCTGTCCGGCGAGACCGCGAACCTGGCGGTGCTCGAAGGCGACTTCGTCGTCTACGTGGCGCAGGTGCCCTCGCCGCGCAGGCTGCGGATGTTCGCCGAGGTCGGGCGGCGGGTGCTGCCGCACAGCACGGCGGTGGGCAAGGTGCTGCTGGCGGGGCGGCCCGCCTCGGAGGCGGTCGCGGTGTTCGAGCGCACCGGCATGCCCCGCCGCACCCCCAACACGATCACCGACATGCCCGCCATGCTCACCGAGCTGGGCGCGGTCAGGAGCCGCGGCTACGCCATGGACCTGGGCGAGGAGGAGCTGGGCGTGCACTGCCTGGCCGTGCCGGTGCAGGACGGCGACCGCGTGGTCGCCGCGATGTCGGTGTCGGGGCCCGCCGAGCGGATCGACGCGCTGAACCGCGACCACCTGGCCGAGCGCATGCGGAAGATCGCGACGGACTTCGGCCACGAGCTAGCGCCCGGATAGAGCCCGGGATTTCGGCCACGAGGCTAGAGTTGCGCCATGGGCAACAGCACGTCGGTGCAGTCGGTCGATCGTGCCATCGCGATCCTGGAGATCCTGGCCCGCGACGGGGCCACCCGGGTGACGGACCTGGCCGCCGCGCTCGACGTGCACAAGTCCACGGCGTTCCGGCTGCTGGCGGCGCTGGAGCAGGGCGGGCTGGTGGAGCAGACCGGTGACCGCGGGCGCTACCGGCTCGGGTTCGGCGTCGTACGGCTGGCCGGGGCCGCCACCGCGCAGCTCGACCTGTCGCGCGAGAGCCGTCCCGTGTGCCTGCGGCTGGCCGAGGAGATCGGCGAGACCGTCAACATCGCGGTGGGGCGGGGCGGCGACGCGGTCAACGTCAGCCAGGTGCGCGGCCCCGCCGCGATCAGCGGCCACAACTGGGTCGGCCAGCGCACCCCCTCGCACGCCACCTCCAGCGGCAAGGTGCTGCTCGCCTACGGGGCGCTGCGGCTCGCCCCCGAGCTGGAGGGTTACACACCGCACACGATCACCGCGCCGGAGGCGCTGCGCCTGGAGGAGATCAGGGAGCGCGGCTGGGCCGCCACGGTGGAGGAGCTGGAGGTCGGGCTGAACGCGGTGGCGGCGCCCATCAGGGGCGCCGACGGGTCGGTGGTGGCCGCCGTCAGCGCCTCGGGGCCGTCCTACCGGCTGACGCCCGACCGGCTGGCGGAGGTCGGCGCCGTGCTGATCTCCGGCGCACAGGAGATAAGCCAGCGCATCGGATATTACGGTTGATGCCATGTGTAGAAGCATCAAGACCCTCCGCCCGCCGTACACCGAGGACGTGACCGAGGAGGACGTGCGGGCAGCGGCCCTCCAGTACGTCAGGAAGATCTCCGGCTTCCGCGCGCCCGCGTCGCACAACGCCGAGGCGTTCGACAAGGCCGTCGAGGCGATCACCAAGGCCTCGGAGGAGTTGCTGGGGGCGCTCCAAGTTCGCGGGAGTCGTTGACAGGGCCTGCCCGTCGGAGAAGTCTCCCCGGTGTAACCCCCAGCGAGCCCCCAGGGAGCTGTCATGATCAGCGGGTTGTACCAGGGACAGGACGGCGACTCCCGGCTGGCGCTGCGCGTCGACGTCGACGGCGCCAGGCCCATGGGGCGGGTCAGCGGCGACCTGTTCACCGTGGCCGGGGCGACCACCTCCTACGTCGGCTCGTTCGTGGTCCACAACGCCGTCGTGCGCGACGGGCGGATCCAGGGGGCCGGGGAGTTCACGTTCGGCACGCCGGTGCACGACGTGAGCGTCACGATCACCGAGGAGTCCGCGACGGCCGCCGTCGCGGGGCGCACCTACCAGGTCTCGTTCGTCTCGCCGCGCTTCCGCAGCGCGCTGCTGGAGGTGGACTCCGTGGTCGGGACGGTGCCGTTCGCGGCCTACCCCACCGGGTCGCTGCCGGGGCCCGGCGGGTCGCCGGCCAGGGAGCTGACGGTGGTGTCGGCGTACGCGGAGGCGGGCATCGAGCTGACCATGGCCGAGCCGGGCGTGATCCCTGTCGAGGGCTCGGGCATGGACCTGGCCTGGGACGACGCCGAGCTGCACCACGCGATGACGCGGCACTTCAGCGCGTTCGGCGACGCCGTGGCGTGGCGGCTGTGGCTGCTGGTGGCCAGCAAGCACGTGGGCGGCTACCGGGGCATCATGTTCGACTACAACGACGCCCACCAGCGGCAGGGGGCCGCCGTCTTCTACGACGCGATCAAGGGTGACACGCCGCAGGCGCAGCGGGCGCAGCTCCGCACGTACGTGCACGAGCTCGGCCACGCCTTCAACCTGCTGCACTCCTGGCAGAAGAACCTGGCCACCCCGCCCCAGCCTCTCGGCCCCAGCGGCGGCTTCGGCGACCTGTCCTGGATGAACTACGTGCAGAACTACCGCCCCGGCGGCGAGCAGGGCTACTGGGCCGCCTTCCCCTTCCAGTTCACCGACGCCGAGCTGATCCACCTGCGTCACGGCTTCTACCGCGACGTCGCCATGGGCGCGAACGCCTTCGGCACCGGCGCCGCCGAGATCGACGCCTTCGAGCAGCCCGTCGAGGACCGCTCAGGGCTGCGGCTGGAGCTGCGCGCCAAGGAGTCGTACGAGCTGGGCGAGCCCGTCGTCGTGGAGCTCAAGCTGGCCTACACGGCCGAGCCGCGCACCACGCACGGCCACCTGCACCCCGACACCGAGTTCACCCAGGTCTCGATCACCCAGCCGGGCGGCAGGACCGTGCTGTACCGGCCGATGATGCGGCACTGCGTGGACACCTCCCCAGAGATCCGCCTCGACCCGGGCAACCCGGCCATCTACCGCAGCGCGTACATCGGGCACGGCCGGGACGGCCACTACTTCCAGCTTCCCGGCGAGTACCAGCTCCGCGCCCAGTACATCGCCGCCGACGGCTCCCGCATCGTCTCCCCCGCCTGCCCGATCAGGGTGCGCCTGCCCGTCAGCCGCGACGACCACCTGGTGGCCGAGCTGATGCTGGGCGAGGACCAGGGCAAGCTGTTCTCGCTGATGGGCTCCGACTCGCCTGCGCTGCGCTCGGGCAACGAGGCGCTGGACGAGGTCATCAGCCGGTACGGCGACCACCCGCTGGCCGTCCACGCCCGCCTGGTCAAGGGGCTCAACGCCGAGCGGGAGTTCAAGGAGCTGACGCCGGGCAACCGGCTGCGCATCCGCCCGCCGGACCCGAAGCAGAGCATCGAGCACCTGACGGCCGTGGCGCGGGACGCGAGCATCGACAACATCACGCTGAACCTGGCGATGCGGCGGCTGGCCAGGGCGGAGGCGCGGCAGGGCGACATGGTGCGGGCCAACGCGGTCATGGACCAGATGGTCGCCACGTTCGAGGCCAAGGGGGTCAACGACATCATCCTGGGTCAGATCCGGCGGCAGGCGGAGCTGACGAAGGCCGCGCTGGGGGCCGAGATGTCGTGAGCGCCACTGGATCCCACGCTCTATTTTCGTAGGCGTGCGGATCATCTCTCTCAACGCGTGGGGCGGCGCGATGTTCGACGACCTCGCCCGCTGGCTCGACACCTGTGACGCCGACGTCCTGTGCCTTCAGGAGGTGACCCACACCCCGGCGGTCACGGGCTGGACCCGGTTCGAGGACGACGAGCGGTCGCTGCCGCAGCGGGCCGACCTCCTGGGCGACGTGCGTTCCCTGCTCCTCCACCACCACGGCCTGTTCGCGGTGAGCGACTCCGGCCCGGTCCAGGATCAGGAGGGGCGTACCCATCGGGAGGACTTCGGGCTCGCCACGTTCGCCGCCACGGCGCTGCCGCTCGTCGGCGTGCGGTCGGCGTTCGTGCACGGCGCGTACGTCGAGCACGACCGCTACCCGAGCGGCGGCCGGCCGCGCGCCGCGCTGGCCGTGCGGGTCTTCGACCCGGCGGCACGGCGGTTCGTCACCGTCGTCAACCTGCACGGCCTGCGGGACCCGGCGGGGAAGGCCGACACTCCCGATCGCCTCGCGCAGGCGGAACGGCTCGCGGAGCTCGTCGCGAGCGTGCGCGAGGAGGGCGACCTGACCGTGGTGTGCGGCGACTTCAACGTGCTGCCCGGCAGCGAGACGTTCCGGGTCCTCGCCGGGCTCGGGCTGACCGACCTGGTGCTGGACGCCGACACCAGGACGTCCCGCTACCCCAAGCCAGTCCGGCACGCGAGCTACCTGCTCGTCTCCGACCCCGCCGCCGTCAAGCACTTCGAGATCGTGGCGACGCCGGAGGTCTCCGACCACCGGGCGCTGCTGCTGGACCTGCGGCCCTAACCGCCGACGCGGGAGACCGGCGCGCCGCCAACACAAGTGATCTTGAGTTCGAGTTCCTCGCCCTCCTCGGGCTCGAACTCGACCTTCGCCTCCCGCGCCGGCCCCCGCCCGACCTCGTCCACCGAGTACCCCTGGGCGGGGCTCCACGAGCGCAGCGTGACCAGGTCGCCGTCGCAGGAGGCGATCACCGTGCCGCCCGCGCTGCGGATCAGCTTGCCCTGCTGCGCCGTCTGCGACGGGGTGGCGCCGGCCGTGACGGCGGCGCGGGTGGTGGCGGTGGCGAGGGCCTCACGGACGTCCTCGCGGCTGAGCACGTGGCTGTCGGTGCCCGTCAGGCCGTTGCCGAGCAGGCCGAGCACCGCCACGGCGGCGCCGGTGGCGGCGAGCGCGGTGACCACCCACGCGACGACGAGCTTCTTCATGCCACTCAGGTTTCCCCACGTACGGCTAAGGCCAGGTTAAGGCGACGCTAAGGCTGCCCGGGGCATCGCCGATGACCGTCTACGTTCTTGTATATGGCGGACATCCTGCTCATCGAGGACGACGTGGCGATCCGTACGGCGCTCAGCCGGGGGCTGTGGGACCTGGGCCACGCCGTCTCCTCCTCCCCCACGGCGCTGGAGGGCCTGCGACTGGCCGTGCAGGACCGGCCCGACCTGATCGTGCTCGACCTGGGGCTGCCGGATCTGGACGGGGTGGAGCTGCTGCGGATGTTGCGGGCGGTCAGCCGGGTGCCGGTCATCGTGGCCACGGCCCGCGACGGGGACGCCGAGATGGTGCCCGTGCTGGACGCCGGGGCCGACGACTACGTGGTCAAGCCGTACAGCGCGGCGCAGCTCGACGCGCGGGTGCGGGCCGTGCTGCGGCGGGCCGGCGGGGCGGCGCCCGAGGAGCCGCTGCGGGTGGGGGCGCTGCGGGTGGATCCGCGTGCGCGGACGGCGACGCTGGACGGGGCGGCGCTGGACCTGACGCCGCGCGAGTTCGACGTGCTGAACTATCTGGCGGCGCGGCCGGGCGAGGTCGTCACCAAGCGGGAGCTGCTGACCGAGGTGTGGCAGCTTCCCTACGGCGGCGCCGACAAGACCGTGGACGTGCACCTGTCGTGGCTGCGCAGGAAGCTGGGCGAGACGGCCGCCGAGCCGCGTTACCTGCACACGGTGCGCGGGGTCGGGGTGAAACTGGTGGAGCCGTCGTGAGGCGGTGGCTGGCGCTGCTCGTCGCGGCCACGACGTCGCTGGTGCTGATCGCGTTGCTGGTGCCGATGGCGCTGCTGATCCGCGCGGTGGCCGAGAACGGGGCGATGAGCCGGGCCACGGCCGCCGCCGAGTCGGTCGCGGTCACGGTCGGCACGCCTGACCTGGCGCTGGCGGTGGAGCAGGTGTCGCGGCCCGTGACGGTGTTCCTGCCGGACGGCTCCACGGTGGGCACGCGAGCCGCCCGCTCCGACGCCGTGCGCCTGTCGGCGACCGGGCGCAGCGTCACCGCCGAGACGCCCGGCGGCAGGGAGGTGCTCGTCTCGGCGCAGTCGGCCGGCGGGACGGCCGTGATCAGGGTGTTCGTGCCGGACGCCGAGCTGATGCGCGGCGTGCGGGAGGCGTGGCTGGCGCTGGCGCTGCTCGGGTTCGGGCTGGTGGCGCTGGGCATCGTGCTGGCCGACCGGCTGGCGCTGGCCGTGACGCGGCCGGTGGACGGGCTGGCCCGGGTCTCGCACCGGCTGGCCGGAGGCGACCTGACGGCCAGGGCCGAGCCTGGCGGGCCGCCCGAGGTGCGTTCCGTGGCGCTGGCGCTCAACCACCTGGCCGGGCGGATCGACGAGCTGCTGGCGGCCGAGCGGGAGTCGGTGGCCGACCTCTCGCACCGGCTGCGCACGCCCCTGACGGGCCTGCGGCTGGACGTGGAGTCGCTGCGCGACCCAGAGGAGGCGGCCCGCGTGCAGGCCAGGGTGGACGCGCTGGAGCGGGCCGTGAGCGCGGTCATCACCGAGGCGCGGCGGCGCTCGGCCGGGCGCGACTCGTGCGACGCGGCGGCCGTGGTGCGCGAGCGGGTGCGGTTCTGGTCGGTGCTGGCCGAGGACCAGGGGCGGGAGGTGTCGGTCTCGGTGCCGGAGGAGGAGCTGCCGGTCGCGGTGGGGGCGCAGGAGCTGGCGGCGTGCGTGGACGCGCTGCTCGGCAACGTCTTCGCGCACACCCCCGAGGGGGTGTCCATGACGGTACGGCTCCGGCCCCGCCCCAAGGGAGCCCTGCTGACCGTGGAGGACGCGGGGCCAGGGTTCGAGCCCGCCCTGCTGGAGCGCGGGAACAGCGGCGGCGGCTCGACGGGGCTCGGGCTCGACATCGCCCGGCGGACCGCCGAGTCCTCGGGCGGCGGGCTGGCCGTCTCCAGGTCGGCGGAGGGCGGGGCCCGGGTGGAGCTCACCTTCTCGTCGCCTTAACCGGCCTTTAGCGCCCGGTTACCGCAGATCGCGATTACGTAGGGCCATGCGAATCACGAAGAAGCTCCTTGTTGCCGGAATCGTCTCCATCGCCGCCACCGGCGGTGCGGTCTACGCCACCGCTGCCTACGCCTCCGAGGCCGCCGCTCCCGCCGTCGCCCCCAAGGTCACGGCCGAGCAGGCCATCGGGATCGCCCTCAAGCAGGTGCCGGGCTCCTGGGTGAGCGAGCTGGACTTCGACGCCCGCGGCCAGCAGGCCGACGTCTGGGAGCTGGAGCTGACCAAGGGCGCCGAGCGCCACGAGGTGGACGTGGACGCCGCCTCGGGCAAGGTCACCAAGCAGCAGGCCGACCAGGACGACGACGACCAGAACGACGACGGTGACGACGACTGATCTCCCATGACGGCGCCGGCCCGCGGGCCGGCGCCGTCAGCGCACCATCCTCATGACGAGCGGCCGGTGGTCGGACAGCGTGCTGGTGAGCACGGACCCGCTGGTCGTGGTGATGCCACGGGTGTAGACGTAGTCGATGCGGGCGTCGCCGTGGGTGGGCTTGTTGGCGTAGCGGGCGCCGGTGTCCATCCAGCCCGCGCTGACGAACCGCTTGGACAGCGCGTCCGTCGGCGGCGCGTTGAAGTCGCCGGTGAGGACGATCCCCGTCCTGGTGCCGAAGTAGCCGAGCACCTTGGCGGCCTGCGCCTCGCGGCGGCTGACCGAGGTCGCCGACAGGCCGGGCGACAGGTGCGTGGTGAACACCCGGATCTGCGCGCCGCCGCCGAGGTCGAGCCTGACCCCGGCCATGGACCGGTTGACGGGGCAGGTCGCGAAGTCGCTGAGCTTGATCGTCACCCGCTCGACGATCTTGTAGGAGGACAGGATCGCGTTGCCTGCCTTGCCGGGCTGCGGATCGTCGCAGGGCCCCACGTCGTCGCCCGCGCCGAAGTGCGCGTTGTCCGTGATGTCCCAGCCCAGCTCGTCGGCGAGCAGGCGGACCTGGTCAGCGTCCGGACGGCGGTGGATCTCCTGCAGCGTGACCACGTTGGCGCCGCTGTCGCGGATCACCTTGGCCATGGCCTTGATGTCGGCGTCTTCGCCGTGAATGTTCCAGTCGAGCACGACGACGTTGGCCGCCGCGGCGTTCGCCGCGGGTGCCGCCATGACGGTTAACAGGACGCAGCCCGCAATCACATGACAACGCATGACTCGTGATCTTACGTTATGAACCTGTGATCGTCAGCAGTTGTCCAGGATGCCCTTCATGGCGTCCTTCTCCGCCGAGGTGACCCAGAGCTCGTACTTGGCCTTCACGTCCACCTGCTTGGCGATGTAGGTGCAGCGGTAGGACTTGCGGGGCGGCAGCCAGGTGGCGGCGTCGGAGTCGCTCTTCTGGCCGTTCAGCGGCCCGTCCACGGCCATGAGGTTCATCGGGTCGTTGGCGAACTCCTTGCGCTTGGTGGCCGGCCACTGCTGGGCGCCCTTCTGCCAGGCGTCCGAGAGCGGGATGACGTGGTCGATCTGCACCTCGGTGCTGGTGTCCTGGCCGCGCCTGAACTTGATGGTCTTGCCGCTGTACGGGTCGTGCAGGGTGCCGGTGAGGACGATGCAGTCGTGCGTGCCGGACTTGAACGTCTCGTCCTCCAGGTCGCGCTTGAGTATGTCGTTGCGGGTGTCGCAGCCGTTGCGGTCCACGTCCGCCCACGCCGGGCCGAACTTCTCGCGCTCGAAGCCGGTGCGCGGGGCGCGGCCCTTGACCGCCAGCTTCGCCAGCTTCTTCTTGGCGTCGGAGACCGACGCCGGGTCGGCCTTGGCGGCCTTGCCACCGCCGTCCGACGACTGCACGGCGTCGAGCCCGCCGCAGCCGGTCAGCATCGTCGCCGTGGCCAGACCCGCTATGAACGCCCGCACCCGCACGCCCGCTCCTCAGACTTCCGTAGGTTCGTAAAGTCTAAGTAATGCCCAAATATGGATCTATATTGCGTCGATCAACCACTCGGCGAGGTATCGGGTGAAAGATGAGCGTACATAGATGCGGTACAGGTCGGGGGCGCGGCGTTCCATGATGACCCCGGTCTTGCCGAGCAGCGTCTGGGCGTGGCCTGGGAAAACGTCCGGGTGCAGGTCGAGGGGGCAGCCGGTGATCAGTACGTCCTCGGCTCCCGGGCCGGACAGCTCCAGGATCGTCCGCTGCCCCGAGACGTCCACCCAACCCGGCGGCACTGTCCCGATATTTCCGGATACAAGCCACCAGGACGGGCCCAGCCGCAGCCCCGCGCCCGGATCCGCGCCCCGCACCTCCCACATCGGCTCGAACGGCACCTCACGCAGCCGCACCCGCCCACCGCTCACCGCCGCGAACCGGCCCGCGAACGCGGCGGCGGGGCTCTCGGCGTACGCCTCGCAGACCGGGGTGACAGGCGCTCCGGTCAGCGGCTCGCCGTCGCGCCGGGCGTTGTCCGGGTCGTAGAAGACGGGCTCCACGACGGTCACCGGCCGCGTCACGCCCCCGGACACGGCGCTCAGCCGGTCACCGGGCCCGACTTCCTTGGCCAGAGCCAGGCAGAACGTGCGGCCGAGCGCGGCGCTGCGATAGCTGGAGGTCACGTGACCCAGCATCGGCGCGGCACCGTCCGGGGCAACGAGCTGCGCCCCCTCCTCCACCAGCGCCGCCGGATCGTCCGGCAGCAGCCCGACCAGGCGCTTGCGATCGCTCCTGGCGGTGTCGGGCCTGGCGTGCGAGCGCTTGCCGACGTAGTCGGGCTTGCGCCGGGAGACGATCCACGACATGCCCAGGTCCTGCGGGGTGACGGTCCCGTCGGTCTCCTGGCCGACGATCGCGAACCCCTTCTCGGCCCGCAGCACGTGCATGGTCTCCGTCCCGTACGGCACCGCCCCCAGCTCCAGCACCGCCTCCCACAGCGCCCGCCCGTACGCCCATGGGACGTTCACCTCGTAGGCCAGCTCGCCGGAGAAGCTGATCCTGAACACCCTTCCGGCCACGCCCATCACGTCAGTGGCGGCGTACCGCATGAACGGCAGATCGAGCGCCCCGGGCGCGACGGCCGCGAGAACCCGCCTGGCGTGCGGCCCCGCGACCACCACGGTCGCCCAGTGGTCGGTGACCGACGTGAACGACACGTCCAGGCCGGGCCACTCCGTCTGGTGCCACTCCTCCAGCCAGTCGAGCACCTTGGCGGCGTTGCCCGTGGTCGTGGTCATCAGGAAGTGGTCCTCGGCGAGCCTGGCCGTGGTCCCGTCGTCGAGCACCATCCCGTCGGCGCCGCACATCAGGCCGTAGCGGCAGGCGCCGACGGCGAGCGTGGAGTACAGGTTCGTGCAGACGCGGTCGAGGAACGCGCCGGCGTCCGCGCCCCTGATGTCGAGCTTGCCGAGGGTGGAGGCGTCCATGGCGGCCACGCCGGTACGGGCCGCGCGGCACTCGCGCAGCACGGCCTCCTCCATCGGCTCGCCGTCCCGCGGGAAGTACCAGGGGCGTTTCCACTGGCCGACGTCCTCGAACACCGCGCCTCCGGCCACGTGGGCGTCGTGCATGGCGGTGGTTCTGACGGGGTCGGACAGCTCGCCCCTGTCGCGCCCGGCCATCGTGGCGAACGACACCGGCACGTACGGTGGCCGGAACGTGGTCGTGCCGACCTGGCCCGGGGCCGCGCCGAGCAGGGCGGACATGACGCCGGCGACCAAGGCGCCCGAGGTCTTGCCCTGGTCGGCGCCGGTCCCGGCGGTGGTGTAGCGCTTGACGTGCTCGACCGAGCGCATTCCGGTGCCCGTGGCCCTGGCCAGGTCGGCCACGGTCACGTCCCGGTGCAGGTCCGCGAACGCGTGCTCCCCCTCGACCAGCCACAGGGCGGCGGGCGGGCGCAGGGGCTGCTCGTCGCACTCAGGGACGCGCAGCCCGTACGCGCTGCCCCCGGCGGCCTCCGCTCCGGCCGTGTAGCCGTCGGCGATGGCCTCGCGGGTGCCGTACAGGCCCCGGCAGGCCCCGGCCGACCGCTCGGCCTGGGCCGAGGCCCCCGGGACGAACGCCTGCGACGTGTCGTCGAAGCGCACCCGGCCCTGCGACTGGCTGAACAGGTGCACGGCCGGGTTCCAGCCGCCCGCGACGGCCAGCAGGCCGGCCTCGACGTGCCGCGCGCCCACCTGGACGCCGTTCAGCACCCCGTCCGCGTCGCCCGTCGTGCCGGTGACGACCTCGCCCGCGACGCGCGGGTCCACCACGGCGGCGATCTCCACGCCGGCCGCCGCCAGGTCCCTGGCCGCCTCGTACCCGGAGTCGGCGCAGGCGAGGACGACGGCCCGCCGCCACGGCGCGACCCCGTACCGGTTGGCGTAGGCGCGGGCGGCGGAGGCCAGCATCACGCCGGGCCGGTCGTTGCCGGGGAAGGCGAGCGAGCGCTCGTGCGCCCCCGTCGCCAGCACCACCTCGCGCGCCCTGATGTGCCACAGCCGCTCCCCGCGCGCCCGCCGCTGCACGGCCACCACGTAGTTGTGGTCGTAGTAGCCGACGGCGGTGGTCCGGGTGAGCACCCGTCCCGGCAGGTCGAGGCCCGCCACCCAGTCGAGCGCGGGCGCGCCGTCGAGCAGCAGCCGCGAGTTCAGCAGGTCGCCGCCCAGCCGGGGCTGCTCGTCCACGAGGATCACCCGCGCGCCCGCGCGGCCCGCGGCCACCGCGGCGGCCAGCCCGGCGGGCCCGCCGCCGACCACCAGCACGTCGCAGTGCAGGTACCCCTTGTCGCAGCGGCGCTCGTCGGCGGCGTCGAGGTCCACCCGCCCCTTGCCGCGCAGGCTCCACGCCTCCAGCCCGTCGTACAGCTCCACCACAGTGGCCGCCAGCATCGGGTCCGCGCCCACCCTGACCAGCGCGTTCGGCTCCTCGGGCCCGGCGGTGAAGACGCCGCGCGGCCGGCCCAGCTCCACGCTGCGGCCCACCACCATGACGCCGTTGCGCAGCAGCGCGGCGGCCAGCGTGTCACCCGGCTCGCCGCGCAGCTCACGGCCGTCGAACGTGAATCTCATCCGGGTTTCCTGACCTCGTGGGTGACCGTGTGCCGCTCGACGGTGAACCAGGCCCGGCAGCCGTGCACGTGGAACCAGCGCTCGTGGAACCAGCCCTTGGGGTTGTCGCGCAGGAAGACGTAGGCGGCCCACTGGGCGTCGGTGGTCTCGCCGTCCGGGTAGGAGATCCCGGCCTGGCCGCCGTAGTGGAACTCGTTCTCGTCGCGGGGGCCGCAGTGCGGGCAGTCGAGCAGCATCATCAGTGCGCCACCGCCGCCGCGCCGTGCTCGTCGATGAGCGCCCCCGTGCTGAACCTCTCCAGCGCGAACGGCTCTGCCAGCGGGTGCGGCCGACCGTGGGCGATCGTGTCGGCGTACACCCAGCCGGAGCCGGGGGTGGCCTTGAAGCCGCCGGTGCCCCAGCCGGCGTTGATGTACAAACCGTCCACCGGCGTGCGGCCGATGATCGGCGAGGCGTCGGGCGAGACGTCCACGATGCCCGCCCACGTCCGCACCACACGGACCCGGCTGAAGATCGGGAACAGCTCCAGCGCCGCCGCCATCTGCGCCTCGATCACCTGGACGCCGCCCCGCTGGCCGTAGGAGTTGTACGCGTCGATGCCCGCCCCCATGACCAGCTCGCCCTTGTGGGCCTGGCTGACGTACACGTGCACGGCGTTCGACATGACCACGCAGCCGAGCACCGGCTCCAGCAGCTCCGACACCAGCGCCTGGAGCGGGTGCGACTGCAACGGCAGCCGGATCCCGGCCTGCGCCGCCAGCACCGAGGTGTGCCCGGCCGCCGCGAGCGCCACCTTCCCGGCGGCGATCCGGCCGCGCGAGGTCTCCACGGCGACGACCCGGTTGTTCGTGATCTCGAACCCCGTGACCTCGCACCCCTGGATCAGGTCCACCCCGTACGCGTCGGCCCCGCGCGCCAGCGCCCACGCCACGTGGTCGTGCTTGGCGATGCCGCCGCGCCGCTGCAGCGTGGCGCCCATCACCGGATAGCGGGCCCGGCCCGACACGTTGATGATCGGGCAGAACTTGCCGACCTCGTCCAGGTCGAGCCACTCGGCGTCCACGCCGTTGAGCCGGTTGGCGTTGACCCGGCGCCTGCCCTCGCGCACGTCGCCCAGGTTGTGCGCCAGGTTGAGCACCCCGCGCTGGCTGAACTGCAGGTCGTAGTCCAGCTCCGCGCTGAGCCCCTCCCACAGCTTGAGCGAGTGCTCGTAGATCGCGGCGCTCTCGTCCCACAGGTAGTTGGAGCGGATGACCGTGGTGTTGCGGGCCATGTTGCCGCCGGCCAGCCAGCCGCGCTCCAGGACGGCCACGTTCGTGATGCCGTGATTCTTCGCCAGGTAGTAGGCGGTGGCCAGGCCGTGCCCGCCGCCGCCCACGATGACGACGTCGTAGGCGGGCCTGGGGTCGGGGTTGCGCCAGAGGAAGCCGGGGTGGGTCAACGCCTGATCTTCTCCATCCCTGGGTCGAACAGCGGCTCGGCGGCGACCTCCGCGGGCACCCGGCGGCCAAAGTAGGAAATATCGACTTTCGTTCCGGGCTCGGTCAGCTCGGCCGGGAGCCAGGCGTAGGCGATGGGGGCGCCGATGGTGTGCCCGTAGGCGGCGCTGGTGACGTACCCGACCGTCCGGCCGTCGTGCCCGACCGGCTCCTTGCCCATCACGACCTCGGCGCTGAGCAGCGGCACCAGCTTGCGCGTGACGTCCTTGGTGAGCGCGTCACGGCCGATGAAGTCCTTGTCGTCCCTGACGGCGAAGCCCAGCCCCGCCTCGTACGGGGTGTGCTCGGTCGTCATGTCCACGCCCCAGAGCCGGTAGCCCTTCTCCAGCCGCAGGCTGTTGAAGGCGGCCCGGCCCCCGGCGACCGCCAGCCCCGGCGCCCACAGCGTGTCCCAGAGCTTGAGTCCCAGGTCGGCCGTGGTGTACAGCTCCCAGCCCAGCTCGCCCACGTACGAGACCCGCATCGCGAGCACCGGCACGTGCCCGACATATCCGGACTTGCAGCCGAAGTAGCGGAAGTTCTCGTGCGACAGGTCCAGGTCGGTCAGCCCCTGCACCAGCTCCCTGGCCCGCGGGCCCCACACGCCGACGCAGCACGTCCCCGGCGTCAGGTCGCGCACTCGCACCCCGCCGGGGGCGTGCCGGGCAAGCCAGTCGAGGTCGAGGTTGCCGTTCGCGCCGACCTGGAAGGTCTCCTCGTCCAGCCGCGCCACGGTGAGATCCGAGCGGATGCCGCCCCTGACGTCCAGCAGCAGCGTGTACGTCACGGAGCCCGGCTTCTTGTCCACGTTGTTGGTGGTCATCCGCTGCAGGAACGCCGCCGCGCCCGGCCCGCTGACCTCGATCCGCTTCAACGGGGTCATGTCGAACAGCGCCACCCCCTCCCTGGCGGCGTGCGACTCGGCGGCGGCGATCGGCGACCAGTAGCGGCTCGCCCACTCGTCCCGCCGCTCCGCGCCCGCCGCGTCCCGTGGCAGCTCCTCCAGCAGCGGCGCGTTCGCCTCGAACCAGTGCGGCCGCTCCCACCCCGCCGCCTCCAGGAAGAACGCGCCCAGCTCCCGCTGCCGGGGGTGGAACGGGCTGGTGCGCAACGGCCGCGGCGACTCCATCGGCTGCAGCGGGTGGATGACGTCGTAGACCTCGACGAAGTTCTGCTTGCCGCGCTCCTCGACGAAGGCGGGCGAGAGCTGCGTGCGCTCGAAGCGGTTCAGCTCGCACTCGTGCAGGTCGATCGTCGAACGCCCGTCCACCAGCACCTCGGCCAGCGCCCGAGCCACCCCGGCCGAATGCGTCACCCACACGGCCTCCGCCAGCCAGAACCCGTCCAGGTGCGGGGCCTCGCCGATCAGCGGGAAGCCGTCGGGGGTGAAGGAGAAGATCCCGTTGATGCCGTCCTCGTACTTGGACTCGGCCAGGGCGGGCAGCAGCTCGACCGCGTCGCGCCAGGCGGGGTCGAAGTCGTCCTCGGTGAACGCCTGCACCGACGGCATCGTGGTGGACCTGGGGCCGATCTCGTCCTGGGCGACCGGCATGGGGCGGTGGGAGTAGGAGCCGATGCCGATGCGGTCGCCGTGCTGTCTGAAGTACAGGTCGCGGTCCTGGTGGCGGAGGATCGGGCCAGGCCTCAGCTCACCCAGCGGCCCGGACTTGGCGTACTGGTGGGCCAGGGGCAGCAGCGGCACCGTCAGCCCGGCCAGCTTCCCGATCGACGGCCCCCAGAACCCGGCCGCGCACACCACCACGTCCGCCGGAATCGTCCGGTACTCCCCCGACACCACCACCGAGACGCCCGTGACCCGCCCGCCGCTCTGCTCGACGCCGACCACGGTGTGCCCCGGCAGGAACCTGGCCCCGCGCTCGATGGCCCGCTCCGCCTGCGCCCGGCCGCACGCCACCGCCGCCGCCAGCCCGTCACTCGGCACGTGGAACCCGCCGAGCACCCGGCCCCTGTCGAGCATCGGCCACAACCCGGCGCACTCGCCGGCGTCGAGCAGCCGCGCCTCGACGCCCCACGACTCGGCCCAGCCGAGCTTGCGGTGCAGGTCGGCCCAGCGCTGCGGGGTGGTGGCCACCTCCAGCCCGCCGACCTGCCTGAAGCAGTCGCCGCCCAGCGCCGTGTACTTGGCCACGGTGTAGGCGGCGAACTCGGTCATGGTCCTGGACGGGTTGGTCTGGAAGACCAGGCCGGGGGCGTGAGAGCTGGATCCTCCGGCGGCGAAGAGCGGGCCCTGGTCCACGACCGTGACGTCCGTCCACCCCCGCTCGGTGAGCTCGTCGGCGAGGGCACAGCCCACGATCCCGGCTCCCACGATCACCAGACGGGGTCGGCTCATGGCGCCTCCGGTTGTTCCTTAATGCGCAACACACACCGGACTACGCAACGACCATAGATTCCAGATCCCGCCGGAACAAGAGCTACCGCACCGGCGAGGTGTCCCGTACGAGATACGTGACCACACCCGCGTCCGGCACCGCCAGTTCCTCGAACCCCAGCCGGTCGTAGAAGGCCCGCGCCGCCACGTTGCTGGTCAGCATGCTCAGATGCAGCCCCGTGACCCCGGCCTCGCGCAACCCGTCCACGAACGCGCCCATCAGCCTGCGCCCCCATCCCTTGCCCTGCCACTCCGGCAGCAGGTCGATGTGCAGGTGCGCCGGATGCCCGGCCAGCTCGGGCAGGATCATCCGCTCGGGCCGGTAGTGCAGGGCCAGCATGTCGTCGTCGGGCGTGACAGGCGGGTCGGCGGGCACCGGCAGCGCCGCGCGCGGGATCCACTCCTCCCGGTAACGCCGTACGAACCGCTGCGTGTCGGCCGTGCCTACGATGTAGCCGACGGCGTTGCCCTCACCGTCGTCCACCACGTGCGCGTGCTCGGGCTCGAGGATCACGTACGGGGCTGCGAACAGGTCGCCCATCAGCCGGTCGGAGGCGTAGTGGCCGCGGGCGTCGCCTCCTGCGTCAGCGGTGCGCACGCAGATGTCGTAGACGGCGTCCAGATCCGGGGACTGGTACGAACGCACATAAGGGGAGATCATTCGCGACAACGTACCAGTACGCTGAGCTGGCGTGGGAAAGGGACACATGGCGCAACAGCGGCGCTTACTCGAAGGCCTCGGCGTCACCGTCGCCGAGGAGACCGCTTACCGTGCCCTGCTCAGGCACGGCCCCGCGACGCTGAGCGAGCTGGCCGCCGAGACCGGCTCGTCCGCCGCCGCCATCCGCCGCATGCTGCCCAGGCTGGAGGACCTCGGGCTGATCTCCCGCGTGGCCGGCCGCCCCCTCCGCCTCGTCTCCACACCGCCGAACATCGCCATCGACATCCTCGTCGCGCGCCGCCAGGAGGAGCTCACCCACAGCCGCGCCGCCGCCGCACTCCTGGCCACCGAGGTCGCCGACCGCGGCGGGCCACACCCGGAGGAGGTCCTGGAAGTGGTGACCGGCCGCGACGCCGTGGCCAGGCGCTACCTCCAGCTCGAACGCAACGCCACCCGGGAGATGCTGGTGCTGGTGCATCCGCCGTACGCGGTGGACATCAGCGACGACCGCGAGAACCGCCGCCGCGCCGCCCGCCAGGGCGCCCTCGTCACCCGCGGCATCTACAGCCCGCTCGCCTTCGAACAACCGGGCATGCTGGCCCACACCCGCCGCGCCATCGCCGACGGCGAGCACGCCAGGCTCGGCCCCGTCCCCGTCAAACTCGCCATCGCCGACGCCCGCACCGCCATCCTCCCCCTGGTCTCCGACGAGGACCGCGCCGTGGAGAGCGCCGTGGAGAGCGCCCTCGTCGTCCACCCGTCGGCGCTCCTGGACGCCCTGGTGGGGCTGTTCGAGACGCTGTGGCGGGCCGCCGTCCCGCTCCGCCTGACCCCCGACGGGCTGGAACAGGAGCGGCACGGGCCGGACGAGGAGGTGCTGGCGCTGCTCGCGGCCGGCATGAAGGACGACGCCATCGCGCGGCAGCTCGGGCTCAGCCCGCGCACGGTGCAGCGGCGGGTGCAGGTGCTGTGCGAGCAGCTCGGCGCCAGGACCCGCTTCCACGCCGGCTTCCTGGCCGCCCACAACGACCTGCTGCCCAAGTGAGGTGGCCGGCGGCCTACGTGATCAGGATCCCGCCGTCCACCGGCAGCGCCACCCCGGTGATGTACGAGGCCGCGTCGCTCGCCAGGAACACCGCCGCCGCGACCAGCTCGGCCGGATCGCCCGCCCGCTTCATGACCACCCGCGACTCCATCATCTGCTCCAGGTAGCCCGGCTTGTACTGCTCGGTCATCTCCGAGGCGAAGAAGCCGGGCTCCAGGCAGTTGACCCGGATGCCGCGCCGGCCGGTCCACTGCTGAGCCAGGTCGCGCGTCAGGCCGACCACGCCGGCCTTGGACGCGCTGTAGGCGGCCTGCGGCAGGCCCGCGGTGGTCTCGCCGAGGATGCTGCCGATGTTCACGATCGACGAGCCCGGCCGCATCACGCGGGCGCACGCCTGCGCCATCCAGTACGTCCCGTGCAGGTTGATCTCGACCACCTGGCGGAACGCCTCGGGGGTCTCGCGCAGCGCGGGCACGGCCGTGCCGACCCCCGCGTTGTTGACCAGCACGTCCACCGTGCCCATGGCCTCGACGGCGGCGGCCACGACCGCCTCGCAGTCGTCGGGCCGTGACACGTCGGCGGGCACGGCCAGGCAGCGGCGGCCGGCCTGTTCGACCAGCTTGCGCGTCTCCTCCAGCCGCTCCTTGCGCCGGGCGCAGATCACCACGTCGGCGCCCGCCTCGGCCAGGCCGCGCGCGAACGCCACCCCCAGCCCCGCGGACGCGCCGGTGACGATCGCCACCTTGCCGTCGAGCCGGAACCGCTCCAGCACGCCTGGATCCGTACCTCGCACGTCGCCCACCTGACCGCGCTCCTTCCCGCCGGTGTTGGTCTTCTGGGGGAGAATGGCACACCAAGGGCACCCACGCGAAGGGGCGGCCCGCCATCGGCGAACCGCCCCTTCCCGCAAGAGTCGGCCTACAGGCCGTACTCCTTCACGATGCGCTCGTGCCGCTCGACCTCGACGTCGATCTCACGCGCCAGGTCGAGCCAGGCCAGCGGATGCACCCACCGCTCGGTGGCGTCGTCGAGCAGCGCGTCGACCTCGGAGGGCGCCACGTCGGGCGGCACCGCGACCCAGCCGAACACGCCGGGCAGCGGCTCGCTGCTGGTCGGGTGGGTGACGGTGTAGTTCTCGTCGCTGTAGACCCACATCGGCCAGCCACGCTCGGCCATGACCTCGGTGAACTCGGCCCAGTCCTCCTCGCTCGGCGCGGCGCCGTCGAAGAAGTAGCTGGTGTAGCCGCCGGGCCGCAGGATGCGCACCGCGGCGAACGGCGGCACGAAGTTCTGCTGCTCCTGCGGGTCGTCGGGGACCGGCTCGAGGAGCTGCGGGTCGAAGACGACCAGGTCGCCGGCGTTGTACTCCATGCCGCGTGGCTGCGGCAGGGCCAGCCGGGCGGTGGCGGGGCCGGTGCGGATGGACAGGACCTGGCGCTGGCCGCCGTCGGGGGCGGGCAGGATGAGCCGGATGAGGCCCATCTCCTCCTCGATCGGGCCCTCCGCCGACTTGATCGGCATGCCGATCTTGGCGGCGCCCTTGCGCACGGTCTCCCAGTCCTCCGCCGAGGTGGCCATGACGATCATGCGCCAGACGTCCTCGTCGGTGAGCTCGTCGAGCACCTCCAGCAGCACCTCGGCGGCCCTTGCGTTGGCGTCGAGCTGCTGGGCGGCGCCGGACAGCAGGCGGCGGGCCTCGATGCCGGCGCCGGCGTGGATGGCGTGCTCGGCGGCGTCGACCGTCTCCTGCCAGCGCTCGCGGGCGCTGTGCAGCCTGGCCAGCGTGAGGTGCTGGGCGGCGTGCGGCAGCAGCGCGGCCATCTGCTCCAGGCGCTCGTCCTGGCGGGCCTCGATGAGCAGCGTGGTGAGGTAGGCCACGTCGTCGGGCTCGGCGGTGGCGATGTCGCCGTTGTCGACGAGCAGCTTCCAGTAGATGTCGGCGCCGGTGGCCGGGTAGCCGAGGAAGCCGAGGGTGGTGGTGTGCCGGCGGGTGGCCTCGATGTCCTGGCCGGACAGCGGGGCGAGCCAGCCGACCCACCGCTCAGGGTCGGCGTTGAAGCCGTCGGCGGCGTCGAACAGGCCGACGCGCTCCGCCACGGGGCCGGGGGCCTCGGGCTCGGCGGTGGCTTCTGCGGTGGCCCGCAGCGCGGCGATGCGCTCGCTCAGGTCGCCCGCCTCGCGCAGCTCGGCGCTGCCCGACTCGGCGAGGTCGGCCAGCAGCCTGGCCTGCCACACGCCCTGCCTGCCGATGGCCAGCTCGCCGGCGACGAGCGCGAGCTCGACGCGGGAGCGGTAGCCGCCCATCATGCCGAAGTAGTCCATCCACTGGCGCACCACGCGGCCGAGCTGCCAGGTGTTGGTGATCTGCGCGGAGCCGGCCAGCTTGTTGACGGCCTGCGTCCACTCGACCCACACCCGGGGGTGCTCGCCGACCACGTCGAGGTCGGGCAGCGCGTCGACGGCCTCGGCGATCCGGCCGAGGGTGGCCAGGATCAGCGACCTGCGCACGCCGTCGCGGTGCTCCTTGGCGACCGGGTCGTCGGCCTGGAACTCGGCGGCGGCCTGCAACGCGGTGAGCGCGTCCTCGGCGCGGCCGGCGGCCAGCAGCGCGCGGGCGCTCTCCGCGCCCAGCTCCCAGCTGGCCTCGCGGCCTGCGGTGCGCAGCCGCTCGACGGCGGACTCGGCGTAGGTCACGGCCTCGCCCGGCTTGCCCGCGTCGATGAGGGCCGCGACGTACTGGGTGACGAGCCCGGAGAAGGCCGGCTTCTCCGGGGTGGTGCTCTCCAGGTAGGCGCCGAGGGTCTCCAGCCGCTCGCCGGCGTAGCCGGGGCCGTCGGTGTTGGCCCAGACGATGGCCAGCGCCTCGACGGCGGCCGGCACGGCGGGGCACTCACGCACGTCTTCGCGCTGGGCGAACGCGAGGATCTGCTGGGCGTCGTCGATGGCGACCGCGCCCTGGGCGCGGTCGCCGATGCGGCCGATCAGGTGCCAGTAGCGGGCGTAGAACTCGAGCCAGGGCAGCTCCAGGGCTTCTGCCTGCTGCGCGATGGCCGGGGCCATGACGTCGAGCTGCGGATACCGGCCCTCATAGGCCTGTGCGGGAAGGTCTCCCAGCGCCATGGCGAGGCCAACGTTGCCCGCCTCGGAAAGCTGCTGCTGGGTTTCGCCGACCCAGGCCCAGATGTCCACGTCCATGAGGAGTCAGTCTGCCAGGTCAACGAGCGTGCCCAAAACGCAGAAGCTCGATCAGCTCGTCCGATTCGCTGTCCGTCAGGACCGAAAAGACCGGCGCCATGAGGTCGTCAGTGTTCTCCTCGACGGCCGCTCGCCGCGCGACCACGTCGGGTCCCGGCTTGTCGTACGGCTCCGGCCAGGTGAAGAACCTGGCGATGTCCTCGCCCCGCGCCTGTCCGAGCCCGACCGGCGCGCCGGCGTGGTCGGCGGCCAGCGTGGCCTCCAGCGGGTGCAGCCCGGCGGCGAGCACGGCGTTGGCGTGCAGGCCGCCGCGCAGCTCGCGGACGACGTGCATGAGCTGCGTGGCCCTGGCGGGCGGGTCGTCGGGCAGCGGCACGGCCCGCCAGCCCGCGAAGAGCGGCGCCCCGACGGGCGAGGCCTGCTCTACTACCTGCTCCAGCAGCTCGGCGAGCCTGGCGCAGCCCTGGTAGCCGCCCAGCTTGCGCCGGCCCCACGCCTGGCAGGCCTCGGCGTAGAGCTCGACGGCCTTGTCGACGGGGAGCTTGCGGCCGCCGTTCCAGCACTCCTCGACGTGCGCGTGGGGGAAGAAGACGGCGACGGCGGTGACCACCGCGGCGTCGCACTCGCCCAGCACGCCGCAGCGACCCCTGAAGTAGACGTCGCGGGCGCCGAGGCCGTACTCGTCGCAGATGGCCTTGACCTCCCGGGAGATCATGAAGCCGCCGCCGAACTGGCCGATCGGGCCCTTCACCTGTACAGCGGTGGTGCGTGGGTCTGCCATGTCCACCTCTCAGTTCGCGAAGTAGACCCAGCATCCCCCATTAGAACTTCATTCTGCAAGCGTCAGTTCGCCGCTGGCCACGATCACCGCCGGGCCGGACAGGTAGCTGGTGTCCTCCTCCAGGATGACGGTCAGCGTGCCGCCCAGCACCTCGATCGTCCACGTGCCGGTCTTGTCGCCCGACAGGTGCGCCGCCGCGACGGCCGTGGCCACCGCGCCCGTGCCGCAGGAGCGCGTCTCGCCCGAGCCGCGCTCGAAGACGCGCATGACGGCGCGGCTGGTGCCCACCGGGTTGAACAGCTCGATGTTGACCCCCGCCGGGAAGACGACCGTGTCGAAGCCCGGCTGGTGCGAGAGGTCGAGCTGGGCGACCGGATCGCCGATCGCGCAGGCCAAATGGGGGTTGCCCATGTCGACGCAGATCCCGTGGTACTCGTGACCGCCCAGGCTGGCCACGCTCTCCCCGTGGACGACGGGCCTGCCCATGTCCACCGTGATGTCGCCGTTCTGCTCCACCCGCACCTTGCGCAGGCCGCCCCTGGTCGCCAGCGCGAACTCCGAGCCGTCCACCAGCTTGGAGTCGATCAGGTAGCGGGCGAACACGCGCACGCCGTTGCCGCACATCTCGGCCACGCTGCCGTCGGAGTTGCGGTAGTCCATGAACCACTCGGCCTGCGCGGCCTGGTCGCTCACCTCGTGGCTGTGCTCGGTACGGGCCACGCGGAGCACGCCGTCGGCGCCGATGCCCGCCCTCCTGTCACAGATCTTGGCGACGAGCGCGGCCGACACGTCGACCACGCCGTCGGGATCGGGCAGGATGACGAAATCGTTCTCGGTGCCGTGCCCCTTGAGAAAGCGCATTGTGGAAGTTTATTCGCACGGCTGTCCGGCGATTCGCGCCAGGGACCTCTCAAGCAGGTCCGGAGCGTCGTACGGCAGCCAGCAGACCCGTGGATCGCGCCGGAACCACGACTCCTGCCGCCGGGCGAACCGCCTGGTCAGCCTGACCGTCTCGGCCATCGCCTGCTCCTCGCTCCACTCGCCCGCGAGGAAGCGGATCACCTGCGCGTAGCCGAGTGCGCGGCCCGCCGTACGTCCCTCCGCCAGCCCCTGGTCGAGCAGCGCGCGCACCTCGTCCACCAGGCCCGCCTCCCACATGCGGCCGACCCTGAGCTCGATCCGCGCGTCCAGCTCCGGCCTGGGCACCTCCAGCCCGATCTGGACGCTCGGGTAGACGGCGTCGTAGGACGGCATCGTGGCCGAGAACGGGCGGCCCGACAGCTCGATCACCTCCAGCGCCCGCACGATGCGGCGGCCGTTGCTCGGCAGGATCGCCGCGGCGGCGGCCGGGTCGCGCTCGCGCAGCCGCTCGTAGAGCGGGGCGGGGCCGCGCTCGGCCAGCTCCGCCTCCAGCCGGGCCCTGATCGCCGGCTCGGTGCCGGGGAACTCCAGCTCGTCGATGGCCGCCCGCACGTACAGGCCGCTGCCGCCGACCAGCACGGGCACCTCGACGGCGTCGATCACGGACCTGGCCAGCTTCTGGTACTCGGCGACGCTGGCGGTGACCGTCACGTCCCAGATGTCCAGCAGGTGGTGCGGCACCCCCCGCTGTTCCTCCTCCGTCAGCTTGGCCGTGCCGATGTCCATGCCGCGGTAGAGCTGCATGGAGTCGGCGTTGACGCACTCGCCGCCCAGCCTGAGGGCGAGGTCCACGGCGAGATCGGACTTTCCTGCGGCCGTGGGGCCCACGACGGCGATGACTTGCTGCTGAGGCACACGACAAGTTTGCTAGAGATCGAGCAGCGTCGGCTGCAGATATCCCTCATGGGTCAGCAACCACCGCTTGGTCTCCACGCCCTCGCCGCCGCTGAACCCGCCGAGACCGCTGCCCGAGATCACCCTGTGGCAGGGCAGGAAGATCGGGATCGGGTTGGAGCCCATGATCGAGCCGATGCCGCGGGCGGGCACGCTGGAGCCGCTCAGCCTGGCCAGCTCGCCGTAGGTGACGGTCCTCCCGTACGGGACCTCGCGCAGCGCCTGGAGCACGCGCAGCCGCGAGCCCGACATGAGCCGCCAGTCGATCGGCGTCCCGAACGTCTTCAGCTCACCGGCGAAATAAGCATTCAGCTCGGCGACGACGGAGGCCGTACGATCCGCATCATGAACCTCAGCCAGGTCGAGCCGGGCAGCCAGCCCGTCGCGGGCGCCCCAGCCCGACGCGACAAGGCCGGTCTCGGTGACGGCCAGCACGAACGTGCCCACCGGCGTGGGCACCTCGGCGTAGCAGACCGTCGTCGTGGTGGTCATCGTGTCCTCACGTGAGCTCGTGGTGCTGGGCACGTCCAGCGCCGTTCCTACCCGACACCGTAACCACAACGGCTATCTCCTGCGCTGGGACGGTCAGGGCTTCCTGTTCGACCCGGGCGAGGGCACGCAGCGGCAGATGGTGCACGCCGGGCTGAGCGCGAACGACGTCCACTGGCTGTGCCTGACGCACTTCCACGGCGACCACTGCCTGGGCGTGCCCGGCGTCGTGCAGCGCATCGCCCGCGACAGGGTGCGGCACCCCGTGCGCGCGCTCTACCCCGGCTCGGGGGAGACGTACTGGCGGCGGCTGCGGCACGCCGCCGCGTTCGCCGACACGGACGTCATCGCGGAGCATCCGCTCTCCGGCGACCTGGCGGGCGTCGGGCCGCTCGTCGCGCGCCGGCTGTCGCACCCCGTCGAGTCGTACGGCTACCGCCTCCAGGAGCCGTCCGGCCGCCGCATGCTGCCCGAGAAGCTGGCCGCCCGCGGCATCCGCGGCCCCGAGATCAGCGAGCTGCAGCGCACCGGCTCCGTGCGCGGGATCACGCTGGAGGAGTGCAGCGTGCCGAAGCCCGGCCAGAGCGCGGCGTTCGTGATGGACACCCGGCTCTGCGACTCCGTCTTCGAGCTGGCCTCAGGGGTGGACCTGCTGGTGATCGAGGCCACGTTCCTGTCCGCCGAGAGCGCGCTGGCCAAGGAGTACGGGCATCTGACCGCGTTCGAGGCGGGCGTGGTGGCGGCCGACGCGGGCGTGCGCAGGCTGGTGCTCACCCACTTCTCCGAGCGGTACGGGTTCGCCGACGAGCCGTCCTTCGCCGAGGAGGTGCGGCGCAGCTTCGACGGCGAGGTGATCACGGCCCGCGACCTGATGCGGATCCCGGTGCCGAAGCGTCAGGAGAGCCACGCCCCGGCGAGGTAGCCGACCCCGTAGGGCGCCGTCTCCGCCAGCAGGCGCCCCTGGAACGTCCTGCCGCCCGCCGCCCCCGCCAGCACCTGGAGGGCCGCTCGCCCGCTCACCCACAGCCTGTCGGCCTCCGCCGGGTCGAGCGCGGCCAGCGCGGCGGGCTCGCCGGTCGCGAGGGCCTTGGCGATCCGGTCCTGGTACGGGCCCGCGGCCTCGTCGTGCCTGCCCGGCGCCCTGGGGCTCAGGCACGCGGAACCGTCGGCCATGACCAGCAGCGCCACCCGGTCGCCGCTCGCGCCCAGCCTCTCCCCCAGCGCCAGGCAGTCCCACGTCGCCGCGTCGAACGCCACCGACCGCAGGCCCTGCGGCGCGTCGTCCCCCAGGAGCAGGCGGGCGACGGTCAGCGACAGCGGCAGCACCGGCTCTCCGTCGCCCACCGTCCGGTCCACGCCCCACGGGCGCAGGGTGCCCGCCGCGCCCGCCTCGTACGCACGGGTCGCCCCGGCCCCGCCCACCACGACCAGCGCGTCGGGACGAGCCTCGCGCAGCGCGGCGATCGCGGCGTGGCAGGCGGAGCGGAGCTCGGGCATCCCGAGCACGACCAGCGGGGTCGAGGGGCAGACGGCGGCGGCGACAAGCACGAGCGCAAGCGTACGTGGCCGGAGGTTCAGAAGGGACTACGGCCCTCACGGACCTCGGCGATCAGGCCCTCGGTGAAGGCCTGGGACGCCCGGTGCAGGCCGCTCCCGAAGCTGATCCTGGCAACCCCCAGCTCGGCCAGCCGCTGGATGCCCGGGCCGCCCGCGCCGAAGTACACGTTGACCGGCGCGTCCAGCTCGCTCACCAGCGCCGCGATCTCGTCCTCGGCCGCCAGCAGGATGGGGTACACGCAGTCGGCCCCGGCCTCCAGGTACCTGCGGCCCCGGGCCACGGCCTCCTGCCGGAGATCCCCGCCCCGCCCGTGCAGGTACACGTCGACCCGCGCGTTGATCACCAGCGCGTCGCCCGCGGCGGCCCTGACCTCGGCCAGGAAGTCCGCCTGCGCCGCCGGGTCCACCAGGTCGCCGCTGCCGGGCAGGGAGTCCTCCAGGTTGCAGCCGGAGGCTCCGGCCCCGGCCAGGCGCTCGACGAGCTCGGCGGGCTTGAGGCCGTAACCGCGCTCGACGTCGGCCGTCACGGGCAGGCCCTCGGCGGCTCTGGACACGCGGGCGACGGCCGCCATCATCTCGGCCACCGGGGTGCGTTCACCGTCCTCGTAGCCGAGGGCGTGCGCCACGGCGGCGCTGCTGGTGGCAATGGCAGGAAAGCCCGCCTGCCGTACGGCGCGGGCGGAGGCGGCGTCCCAGACGTTGGGCAGGACCAGCGGGGTGCCGGGGACGTGCAGCGCGCGCAGGGCCGGGGCGTTCGTCATGCCTCGACACTAGGAGGCGGCGCAGGCCTCCTGTAGAGCCAGTCCGCCAGATAACCGGCGAGCCACTCGCAGGCGGGCTCTAGCAGCCGCTCGTCGCGCACTGGCCGGCGACCTCGCCCGCGGGGCCGTTGGCCGGGGTGTCGGCGGGGGTGTCGCTGCCGGACGACTGCGGCGCCTTGGTGGGCGACGTCGTGGCCGGCTTCTTGCCGGTGCCGCCGCTGGCCTGGGTGGCGGGCCGCGAGCCCGTGTCCGTCGAGCCGGTGTCGCCTGTGTCGCCTGAGTCGCCGGTGCCTGGGGCGTCGGCGACGTCGCCCATGCTGCCGTCGCCGGGGGCGTCGGTGGACAGGTCGCCGTCGCCGGGGGACTCGGCGGTGACGTCGCCCATCGTGGCGTCGTCGCCGCCGAGGTCGTCGGTCCCGCCGGTGGTCTGCGCGGGCGCGGGACGACCCCCGCTCTGCGGGGCGGCCTCGCCGGGGTTCCCTGCCAGCAGGTAGCCCGCCCCGCCCGCCGCGAGCAGGGCGACGAGCACCGACGCGGCGATGATGAGCGGCTTGCTGTTCGTCGCTTTTCTCTGACGTCTATTTCTCGATGCCAGGCGGGTGTCTCCCGGCCCGGACAGGATCTCCTGACGATCCGTCACGTTCGGATCATGCATGGGGTTACAGCTCCCTGCGGTCGTATCGGGGAAAGCTCGCCGGCTTCCGCGGGTGATGGACCACACTAGCCGCAACAGCTGAATGCTCGCACACCAATCACAAAGGAATCACGACTTGTCCCCCCTTCGTACCATTTCCCCTGGTAGCCGCCTGCCGCTCGGACCGCTGGCGGGAGCGGTCGGCGTGCTCGCCACGGCGGGACTGGGAATATTCCTGGCATTCACTAACTCGACAGATGCGGCCCCGCAAAGACGCGGCGTTATTGATCAGGAAACTCCGCTTTCCGCAAGATCAAAGGCACTCTCGGCATCGACGAAGACACAAACAGCGACCGACTCTGGAACGCTCCGATTTCCGTCGGCCCAGCCGATGGGCCTCGCGCTCGGGCCGCTGTCGCCGCCGTGGGTCGAGGCCGTCCCGCCGTGGAACGCGGCAACCCCGGACGGGCTGCCGCTCTCACCCATGCCGCCCCTGACCGGCATCGTGCCTCCGGTGGACATCGCCGTCCCCGCCGTCACCGGTTCGCATCGGCCCGCGCGCTCACCTCACGCCCCCGGGCGCGCCAAGAACCCGGGGCGTCCGCTGATCCCGCCCCGGGATCGCGCTGATCGGGCGCAGGGCCCACCGACGCCCCGGTCGTCCCCTCAGGCGTCCCCTCAGGCGTCCCCTCTGGCGTCTCCGCAGGCGCCCGCGCCGAGCCGTCCGATCGGCAGCTCCGCCACGCGGCGCGCCGACCCGCCACCCGCACGCGGGCTGCCGAACCCCTGCGCCACCATGAACGACTTCCGCCGGCAACCCTGCGACCAGCTCCGCGACCAGCTCCTCCGCTGACCGCCGGACCTGCCCTCGCCGCCTGGCGAGGGCGGACCGCTCAGTGAGCCGAGCATCCCCCGGTGGCCGCGGGAAGCGGCGCGGGCCGTCCGATGGAGGGCATCCCCAGCAGGACGCCGGACCCGGACGCGGGCGAACCGCCCTGCCGGGCCTCCCAGGCGTCGCCCGCCCGAGTACGCCGGACCCCCAGCAGGGCCCCGTCGGCCACCAGGTGGTGCGGAGCCGCGTACGTGACCTCGACCGTCACCATGTCGCCCGGCCGCGGCGTCTCACCGCCCACCGCGAAGTGCACGAGCCGGTTGTCGGGCGCGCGCCCCGAGAGCCGGTGCGTGGCGTCGTCCTTGCGCCCCTCGCCCTCGGCCACCAGGACCTCGATCGTCCGCCCGACCTGCTTCTTGTTCTCCTCCCACGAGATCTCCTCCTGGAGGGCCACGAGCCGCTCGTAGCGCTCCTGCACGACCTCCTTGGGCACCTGGTCGGGCATGGTGGCCGCGGGGGTGCCGGGGCGGATGGAGTACTGGAAGGTGAAGGCGTTGGCGAAGCGGCTCCGGCGGACGACGTCCAGGGTGCCCTGGAAGTCCTCCTCGGTCTCGCCGGGGAAGCCGACGATGATGTCGGTGGAGATGGCCGCGTCCGGCATGGCGGCGCGCACCCGCTCGATGATGCCGAGGTAGCGCTCGGCCCGGTACGAGCGGCGCATGGCCTTCAGCACCCGGTCGGAGCCGGACTGCAGGGGCATGTGGAGCTGGTGCATGACGTTGGGCGTCTCGGCCATGGCGGCGATCACGTCGTCGGTGAAGGCGGCCGGGTGCGGCGAGGTGAAGCGGACGCGCTCCAGGCCGTCGATGTCGCCGCAGGCGCGCAGCAGCTTGCCGAAGGCGAGCCGGTCGCCGAACTCCACGCCGTAGGTGTTGACGTTCTGGCCGAGGAGCGTGACCTCCAGCGCCCCCTGGTCGACCAGCGTGCGGACCTCGGCGAGGATGTCGCCAGGCCTGCGGTCCTTCTCCTTGCCGCGCAGCGACGGCACGATGCAGAACGTGCAGGTGTTGTTGCAGCCGACCGAGATGGACACCCAGGCGGCGTAGGCGGACTCCCGCTTGGTGGGCAGCGTGGACGGGAAGACCTCGAGCGACTCCTTCAGCTCGACCTGCGCCTCACCCTCGACGCGGGCCCGCTCCAGCAGCACCGGCAGCGAGCCGATGTTGTGCGTGCCGAACACGACGTCGACCCACGGCGCCTTGCGGACGATCTCGCCCTGGTCCTTCTGCGCGAGGCAGCCGCCGACGGCGATCTGCATGCGCGGGTTGCGGGTCTTGGCCGGGCGGAGGTGGCCGAGGTTGCCGTAGAGGCGGTTGTCGGCGTTCTCCCGCACGGCGCACGTGTTGAACACGACCACGTCGGCCGGCTCGCCGTCGGGGGCGGGCACGTAGCCGGCGTCCTCCAGCAGGCCTGACAGCCGCTCGGAGTCGTGGACGTTCATCTGGCACCCGTATGTGCGCACTTCGTATGTGCGGGCGCCCTCCTGGGTCACAGTCATGGCACGTTCAAGGGTAGTCGGTGTGCGGCTCGCGGTGGCCCGTATGGATCTAAAAGGCCAGCTTGGCGGCATGATGTGATCGGATCGGTACCGCTCGGTTAGTGCACAGCGCTCTAACGCCCTCTACGTTTTACTCCATGACGGAGAACGGCGACGCCACTCCACTGGTCCAGTTGGAGAACGTCAACAAGCACTTCGGGACACTTCATGTCCTGAAGGACATCAACTTGACCGTCTCTCGTGGCGAGGTTCTGGTCGTCATCGGCCCTTCGGGCGGCGGGAAGAGCACACTCTGCCGCACGATCAACCGGTTGGAGACGATCAACGACGGCAAGATCATATTTGACGGCCAGGTGCTGCCAGAAGAGGGCAAGGCGCTGGCCAGGCTGCGGTCAGAAGTCGGCATGGTCTTCCAGTCGTTCAACTTGTTCGCGCACAAGACCATCCGGGAGAACGTCACGCTCGGCCCGGTGAAGGTCCGCGGCGTGGCCAAGGGCGCCGCCGACAAGCGGGCGATGGAGCTGCTGGAACGGGTGGGCATCGCCGCGCAGGCGGACAAGTACCCCGCGCAGCTCTCCGGCGGTCAGCAGCAGCGGGTCGCGATCGCCAGGGCGCTGGCCATGGATCCGAAGATGATCCTGTTCGACGAGCCGACCTCCGCACTGGACCCCGAGATGGTGCAGGAAGTGCTCGATGTGATGATCGGGCTGGCGCGTGACGGCATGACCATGATGGTCGTCACGCACGAGATGGGGTTCGCCCGCCGCGCCGCCAACCGGGTCGTGTTCATGGCGGACGGGCAGATCGTCGAGGAGAACACCCCCGACGAGTTCTTCACCAACGCGCAGACGGACCGTGCGCGCGACTTCCTTTCGAAGATCCTCACGCACTGAGAGTTATGAGGCAGGTACACATGCACATGCGTCGAACGGGAGCGGTGCTCTCCATTGCGGCACTCGCCGCGGGCCTGGCCGCTTGTGGCGGTGGGGAACAGACGTACGCCACCGTGGCGGACAAGATCACGGGCGGTGGCACGGTCGTGGTCGGCACGAAGTGGGACCAGCCGAGCCTGGGCCTGAAGATGGGCAACGAGCCCGAGGGCTTCGACGTCGACGTGGCCAAGGCCGTGCTGAAGGAAGTGGCCGGCGGCAAGGATGTGAAGATCGAGTGGAAGGAGTCGGCCTCCTCCAACCGCGAGCCGTTCCTCCAGAACGGCACGGTCGACATCGTCTTCGCCACCTACTCCATCACCGAGGAGCGCAAGGGCAAGGTCACCTTCGGCGGCCCGTACGTCGTCGCCCACCAGGACATCATGGTCCGCAAGGACGACACCTCGATCAACACCCCGCAGGACCTCAAGGGCAAGAAGATCTGCAAGGCCGCGGGCTCCAACTCCTACAAGCGCATCACCGAGCCGCCGCCGGACGGCGAGCTCGACATCGACGCCACCACCGTCGACGCCGCCAACTACTCCGAGTGCGTGCAGAAGCTGACGGGCAGCAACCTCGACGCGGTCACCACCGACGACCTGATCCTGGCGGGCTTCGCCAAGCAGGCCGGTGGCAACTTCAAGGTGCTGGGCCAGGGCTTCACGGACGAGAAGTACGGCATCGGCCTGAAGAAGGGCGACACCAAGACCTGCGAGGCCGTCAACAAGGCGGTCGCCACGCTGTGGAGCAACGGCACCATGAAGACGCTGCTGGACAAGTGGTTCGGCGGCATCCAGGGCCTCAATGTCTCCACCGCAGCGCCCACGGCCGAGGGTTGCGCCTGATCACGTCGGTGACGGCGGCCGGTGACCCGGCCGCCCGTCGCCCCTTCGGTGGAGCACGATGGACGAACTAATCAAGTACGCGCCCGACCTCGCGGTGGGCTTCCTGGAGAACGTCAAGCTGTCGATCGTGGGCGCGATCGCCTCCCTGCTCGTGGGCACACTCCTGGTGGCGATGCGGGTCTCCCCGACCCCGGTCCTGCGCGCGGCCTCCACGATCTACGTCAACGTGGTGCGCAACACCCCGCTGACGCTGGTGCTGGCGTTCTCCGCGCTGGGCCTGAGTGACCAGCTCGGCCTGGTCTTCTCCGACACGCCGACGACCAACTCGTTCTGGATCGTGGCGATGGGGCTGTCGCTCTACACGGCGGCCTTCGTGTGCGAGGCGCTGCGCGCCGGCGTGAACACGGTGCCGATGGGCCAGGCCGAGGCGGCCAGGGCGATCGGGCTGACGTTCGTGCAGTCGCTGACGATGATCATCCTGCCCCAGGCGTTCCGCGCGGTCATCGCGCCGCTGGGCAGCGTGATGATCGCCATGATCAAGAACACCACGGTCGCGACCGCCGGTGGCTTCCTGCTCGAGTCGGCGGCGGTCATGAAGATCACCTTCGACACCACCGGCGCGTCGATCCCGATCTTCCTGGGCATCGTCGTCGCCTTCATGGCGCTGACCATGCCCATCGGGTTCTTCACGGGCTGGCTGGCACGGCGACTGGCGGTGGTCCGATGAGCACGTCCGTACTCTTCGACTCGCCGGGGCCGCGCGGGCGGATCCGCAACCACGCGCTGACGGTCGTCAGCGTCATCGTGGTCGGCGCCGTGGTGTACGGCGTCTACCGCGGCTTCGACGCCAAGGGCCAGTTCGAGGGCAAGATCTGGCAGCCGTTCCTGTCGTGGGAGACCTGGGACTTCTACATCATCCCCGGCCTCATCGGCACACTGGAGGCGGCGGCCGTGGCGGCGGTGCTCGCGCTGGTGTTCGGCGCGGTATTCGGCCTGGCCAGGCTCTCCGACCACAAGTGGATCCGGGTGCCGGCCAGCGTGGTGGTCGAGGTCTTCAGGGCCATCCCGCTGCTGCTGCTGATCTTCTTCATCTTCTACGCGGCGCCGATGGTCGCCGGCCCCGGCGACTACGCGTTCATCTCCCTCGTCCTCGGCCTCATGCTCTACAACGGCTCCGTGCTGGCCGAGGTCGTCAGGGCCGGCGTGCACGCGGTGCCCAAGGGGCAGTCGGAGGCCGCGTACGCGGTCGGCATGCGCAAGAACCAGGTGATGAGGCTGGTCCTGCTGCCGCAGGCCGTCACGGCGATGATGCCCGCCATCGTCAGCCAGCTCGTGGTGCTGCTCAAGGACACCGCGCTCGGCTACATCATCGCCTACGTCGACCTGCTCAACACCGGCTTCAAGATCCTGCCGGCACGGTTCTTCGGCTCGCTGATCCCGGCGGCCATCGTCATCGGCGTCATCTACGTGGCGCTCAACATGGCGCTGAGCTACCTGGCGACGTGGCTGGAGCGGCGCAGCAGGCGCAGCCGCAAGACGGCGGCGCGGCCGGTCGCGGCGCCCGGCTCGGCCGAGGTCGGCGTGGCCACGGGGCAGGGCACCGAGGGCGGCGGCCTCGCCCCCGACAAGCCCTTGGAGTGACGTTTCCCGGGCGGCGGGCGTCATGCTCGCCGCCCGGCAACGTCCGCGGGCGTCATGCTCGCCGCCCGAGATGTCAAAGGTTGTCCCACCTCGGCATTGCGGCCCCCTTCGGGCGGGTATCCGAGCGAGCATGCGCAGGGCGGCGCTCGCGGGAGCGGCTGTGACGGTGGGGCTGGCCGCGTGTGGCGGCGGCGGCTCGTACGCCACGGTCGTGGACAAGATCAAGAACACCGGCACCGTCGTCGTCGGCACGAAGTGGGACCAGCCCAGCCTCGGCCTGAAGATCGGCGACGGCGAGCCCCAGGGCTTCGACGCCGACGTCGCCCGCTACGTCGTCAACCACCTCACCGGCGGCGGCGACGTCCGCATCACCTGGCGCGAGTCACCGTCCTCCACCCGCGAGGCGCTGCTCCAGAACGGCACCGTGGACATGATCGTGGCCTCCTACTCCATCACCGAGGCCCGCAAGCCCAAGGTGACGTTCGGCGGCCCGTACGCGATCGTCCCCCAGGACACCATGGTCCGCGCGAACGACACCCGCATCCGCCGGACGAGCGACCTGCGCGGCAAGCGGATCTGCCTGGCCGAGGGCTCGAACTCCTACCGGCGGATCGTGGACCCGCCCCCCGACGGCAAGCTCGGCCTGCCCGCCACGCTGGTGCACGCGGCCAACTACTCCGACTGCGTACGCAAGCTCGCCGCGAACCAGCTCGACGCCGTCAGCACCGAGAACCTGATCCTGGCGGGCTTCGCCGAGCAGGACCCCGGCAGGTTCCGGCTGCTCAACGACCCGATCACGAACGAGAAGTGGGCCGTCGGGCTGAAGAAGGGCGACACCGCCACCTGCGACGCCGTCAACCAGGCGATCGCCCGCATGTGGCACGACGGGACGACCACGCGGTTGCTCCGCAAATGGTTCGGCAGGACCGATCTCGTGCTGCCCTCCGCGCTGCCCCGTCCCGAAGGCTGTCCCTGATCTACGGGGAGCGGCCCGCACTCCAAGCGATCTTCCGGCAGGATGCGGGTATGCCCTTCTGGCCCTCCCCCATCTCGACCCAAGACGTGGCCGGTTCCGGCGTGCGTCCCGGCTGGCCCGTGGCCCTCGACGGCCGGATGTGGTGGACCGAGGACCGTCCCGACGAGGGCGGGCGCACGGTGATCGTCCACCGCGCCGCCGACGGCACCCGCCGCGACCTGCTGGCCGCGCCGTGGTGCGCGCGCACGCGGGTGCACGAGTACGGCGGCAGGCCGTACGCCGTGACCCCGTCGGGCGACGTCGTCTTCGCCAACCTGCGCGACCAGCGGCTCTACGTGCTGTCCGGCGGCGCCGAGCCGCGCGCCCTCACCGACGACGGCTGCCGCTACGCGGACCTGCTCATCCACGACGGCCAGGTGTGGTGCGTACGCGAGCACCACGATGAGAACGGCAAGGTCACCAGGGCCGTCGTGGCGATCCCGCTGGACGGCGGCGAGACCCGCGTCTGGGCCACCGGCTGCGACTTCTACGCGAGCCCCGCCGTCTCCCCCGACGGACGACATCTCGCCTATGTCTACTGGAACCACCCCCGCATGCCCTGGGACGGCACCGAACTCCGCGTCGTCCCCCTCACGGGCGGCGCCGCCTGGACGGTCCGCGGCGGCCCCGCCGAGTCCGTGCTGGCCCCGGCCTGGAAGGACGACTCCCGCCTCTACCTGATCTCCGACTCCTCCGGCTGGTGGAACCTCTACGAGACCGGCCTGCGCGGCGAGGCCACACGGGCGCTGCACCCGGCCGAGGAGGAGTTCACGATGCCGCCGTGGCAGCTCGGCGGCATGCCGTACACCGTGCTTCCCGACGGGCGCCTCGCGGTCCTGCACGGGCGCGGCGACCTGCGGCTCGGCCTCCTCGACCCGGCCAACGGCGCGCTGACGGACCTCGACCTGCCGTACAGCGGCTGGAACGCGGCGCTGGCCGCCGACGGCGCCTCTGTGATCGGGGTGGGGTACGCCGCCACGACGCCCCGCACGGTCGTGATCGTCGACACCGTGACGGGCGGCCACCAGGCGCTCGGCCACGACCTCGCCCCCCTGCCCGACCCCGCCTACCTGCCCGTTCCCGAAGCCGTCCGGCTGCGGCGAAGCGGTTCGTCCGAGGACGTGCACGCGTTCCTCTACCCGCCCCACCCCGCCGCCACCGACGGCACTCCCCCCTACGTGATCTTCGTGCACGGCGGCCCGACCGCCCACGCCGACACCGCGCTCGACCTGGAGAAGGCGTTCCTCACCTCACGCGGCATCGGCGTCCTCGACCTCAACTACGGCGGCTCCACCGGCTACGGCCGGTCCTACCGCGACCGCCTCAAGGGCCAGTGGGGTGTGGTGGACGTCGAGGACGCGATCATCGCCGCCGGCTGGCTCGCCGCCCAGGGCCTCGCCGACCCCGGCAAGATCGCGGTGCGCGGCGGCAGCTCGGGCGGCTGGACGGTGATGGCGGCCTGCTGCCGCTCGGACGTCTTCGCCGGCGGCGTCTCGTACTACGGCATCAGCGCCCTCGCCCCGCTCACCGCGCACACCCACGACTTCGAGTCCCGCTACGTGGAGTGGCTGGTCGGCCCGGAGGATCCGCAGGTGTACGCCTCACGGGAGCCGCTCGCGCTCGTGGACGGGGTGAGCTGTCCCATGCTGCTCCTCCAGGGGCTCGACGATCCCGTGGTGCCGCCCGAGCAGTCCACGGCCTTCGCCGACGCGCTCGCCGAACGTGGGGTGCCGTGTACGTACCTGGCCTTCGAGGGCGAGTCCCACGGCTTCCGCCGCACGGAGACCCGCGCCGCGGCCCTCGCCGCCGAACTGGCCTTCTACCAGCAGATCTTCTCGTAGGAACGGTGACCGGCGACCGGAGACCAGGCGTCCGGGGATCAGGCGCGCACGAGGGCCAGGCGTCCGGGGGCCAAGCGCACGGGGGCCAGGCGCACGGGGGCCAGGCGCACAGGGGCCAGGCGTCCGGGGGCCAGGCGTCCGGGGGCCAGGCGCACAGGGGTCAGCGTGCGAACTCGGTGGCCCGCGACTCCCGCACCACCGTGATGCGAATCTGCCCCGGATACGTCAGCTCCTCCTCCACCTGCTTGGCCACATCCCGGGCGATCACCTGAGCCTGGATGTCGTCGATGGCGTCCGGCTTGACCATGACCCGGATCTCCCGCCCGGCCTGCATCGCGAACACCTTCTCCACCCCGTCGTACGACTGCGCGATCTCCTCCAGCCGCTCCAGCCGCTTCACGTACGCCTCCAAGGACTCGCGCCGCGCCCCGGGCCGGCTGCCGCTGATCGCGTCGGCCGCCTGGGTGAGGACCGCCTCGACGGTACGCACCTCGACCTCGTTGTGGTGCGCCTCGATGGCGTGCACCACGTCCTCCTCCTCGCCGTACCTGCGGGCGATCTCCGCCCCGATCAGCGCGTGGCTGCCCTCGACCTCGTGCGTCAGGGCCTTGCCGATGTCGTGGAGCAGGGCGCAGCGCTTCATCAGCGTCTGGTTCATCTTCAGCTCGGCGGCCATGATGCCGGCGATGTGGGCGGACTCGATGAGGTGCTTGAGCACGTTCTGCCCGTAGGAGGTGCGGTAGCGGAGCTGGCCGAGCAGCAGTGTCAGCTCGGGGTGCATGTCGGTGATCCCCAGCTCGACGAGGGCGTCCTCACCGGCCCGCGCGCACAGGTCCTGGACCTCCTGGCGGCTGCGGTCGTGCGCCTCCTCGATGCGCTGCGGATGGATGCGGCCGTCGAGCACCAGCTTCTCCAGCGTCAGCCGCGCCGTCTCCCGCCTGACCGGGTCGAAACACGACAGCAGCACCGCCTCGGGGGTGTCGTCGATGATCAGGTTCACGCCGGTCGTGGACTCGAAGGCGCGGATGTTGCGGCCCTCACGACCGATGATCCGTCCCTTCATCTCGTCGCCCGGCAGGTGCAGCACGCTCACGACCGACTCGGCCGTCTGCTCGGCGGCCAGCCGCTGCACGGCCAGCGTCACGATCTTCGTGGCCCGCTTCTCGCCCTCCTTGCGGGCGTCCCCCTCGATCTCCCTGATGATCAGCGCGGCCTCTCGCTTGGCCTGGTTCTCGATCTCCTTGACCAGCTCGGCCTTGGCCTGCTCGCCGGTCAGCCCGGCGACCCGCTCCAGGATGACCCGCCGTTCCTGCTCGACCTGCAGCAGCTCCTCGCGCCGGTCGGCCAGCTCGACCTCGGTCTCCGCCAGCTTCCTGTCACGTTCCGCCTGCCGCCTGGCCTCCTCGTCCAGCCGCTGCTCCCGCTCGGCCAGCCTGGCCTCCCGGCGCTCCAGGTCCGAGCGCAGCTCCTTGAGCTCGGACTTGAGTATCCGGCTCTCCTCCTCGACCTCGCGCCGCATCTGCGCGGCGCTCTCGGTGGCCGCCTCCGACCTGCGCAGGATCTCCTCGGCGTCGCTCTCCGCCTTGTAGCGGATCTCCCGCGCCGCCTCCCGTGCCTGCTGCAGCTCCTCGTGCGCCACCTCGACCTGCCCGGGGCTGGGCTTTCCCTTGCGGGGCAGGCTGCCCGAGGTGCGCCGTACGACGACGAGCAGCGCCGCGATCATCCCGAACGCGAGCACGAGCACCGCCACCATCAGCACCACGACTAGCGGCCCCATGTGCGCCCCGCCCTCCTCGCGTCGTCAAGAACTCATAACGCGGCCACAAAACGGGAGGGGTCACAGGCGCGCCGCGGAAAGCCCGGTCGGCGTCATCGCCGGGATCGATGTCAAGTCAAGGCTGATGGGGCGTCGACCTCTCGAGCCGACACCTCTCCTGCCTCGTTCAATTCGTCCGTCGTTCACCGGTATGGCAATCCGCGCTGCGCGGAGTAACTCCTCACTGCCGTCGAGGTTATGCGTCGAACAGGTCACGAGCAAGCAAACGCGTCATCAAGCGTGTCTTACGGGCCTGCATGCCCCTGTTCAGACAGGCGTCACCCATTGGCACTGGATTCGACCTCCGTGGGGAGGCATCGTGCGGCATGTCGCCCGCGCGCCCGCCCTCGCGGCCAGATCCGCGGTCGGCTCGTGTCCGACACTCGTCGGAGTCGCTCCCTTACCGGCCTCACGGAAAGGCACTGCCGTGCCGGTGTGGAAGTCGCCGTAGACCACCCGGAGGGTCGGCTCAAGGCGTTGGAGATCACGGCCGAGGTGGTCACCCACGGGACACGCGCCACACGACATGGTTGCCGCACCCGCCGAGCGGGCACGGCAGCGGCGCTGACGACGCCGAGTCGGGGACCGGGGCCGGGACGGGGCCGGCGCCGACACCGACACCGAGGCCGACACCGGAGCCGACACCGGAGCCGACACCGGAGCCGACACCGGAGCCGACACCGGAGCCGACACCGGAGCCGACACCGAGGCCGGAGCCCAGGCCGGGGCCGACACCGAGGCCAGAGCCCAGGCCGGGGCCGAGGCCGGAGCCCCAGGCCGGGGCCGCAGGCAGCATCCCTCAGTGGCTGCCGGACAGCTCACCGGAAAGGGAGCCGTGCATGCGGGCGCTGGGCGGATTGAGGCCGATGATCTGGACGGTCTTGCCACGAGCGGCGTACTTGGCTTCGACAGCGTCCAGCGCGGCGACGGAGGAGGCGTCCCAGATATGGGCGTCGGTCAGGTCGATCACCACGTCGTCGGGGTCGCCGGCGTAGTCGAACTGAGAGACCAGGTCGTTGGTGGAGGCGAAGAACAGCTCGCCGGTGACCGCGTAGACGACCTGGCCACCCTCGGGATCGAGGCATGCGGTCACGTTGGCAAGATGCGCCACCCGCCGGGCGAAGATGACCAAGCCGGTCAGCGAGCCGACCACGACGCCGATGGCCAGGTTGTGCGTGGCGACCACGACGGCGACCGTGATGACCATGACGCCGATCTCGCCGGCGGGCATGCGCTTGAGCGTGGCCGGGGCGACGGAGTGCCAGTCGAAGGTGCCGAAGGAGACCAGAATCATGACGGCGACCAGGGCGGCCATCGGGATCTGGGAGACCAGCGGGCCGAAGACGATGCACAGCACCATGAGCATGGCGCCGGCGGTGAAGGTGGACAGACGGGTGCGGGCGCCGTTCCTCACGTTGATCATGGTCTGGCCGATCATCGCGCAGCCGCCCATGCCGCCGAAGAAGCCGGTGACGATGTTCGCGATGCCCTGGCCGATGGACTCACGGGTCTTGGAGGAGCGGGTGTCGGTCAGATCGTCCACCAGCTTGGCCGTCATCAGCGACTCCATCAGCCCGACCAGGGCGAACCCGACCGCGTACGGGGCGATGAGGATGAGGGTGTCCACGGTGAAGGGCACATCCGGCAGGCCGGGGACGGGCAGCGCCGACGGCAGCTCGCCGCGGTCGCCGACGGACGGCACGGCCAGACCGGCGCCGATGGTCAGCGCGGTGAGCGCGGCGATGGAGATCAACGGAGCCGGGACCACCTTGGTCAGCCGGGGCAGGAACACCATCAGCGCCAGCGCGGCGGCCACCAGCGGGTAGACGATCCATGGCACGTCGATGAGCTCGGGTACCTGCGCCATGAAGATCAGGATGGCCAGGGCGTTGACGAAGCCGACCATGACGCTGCGCGGCACGAAGCGCATCAGTTTGGCCACGCCGAGCGCGCCGAGCACGATTTGAACAAGGCCGCCGAGGATGACCGTGGCGATCAGATAGCCCAGGCCGTACTCACGGGTCAGCGGCGCGACGACCAGCGCGATCGCACCGGTGGCAGCGGAGATCATGGCGGGGCGTCCGCCGGCGATGGCAATGACCACGGCCATGGTGAAGGAGGCGAACAGTCCGACGCTGGGGTCGACCCCGGCGATGATGGAGAACGAGATCGCCTCGGGGATCAGAGCGAGGGCGACGACCAGGCCGGACAGGATTTCGGTGCGGGCCACCGAGGGCTTGAGCCAAGCGGGGCGGCCGGATCTCAGCCGAGCCGTAAGGGTCGCGGACGGACGGGCGGGCACGGATGAGCGAGGCAACAGGAATCCTTCACGGTGGAGCGGCCCTCAACGTGGCAGCGGGCGCATGCCACGGGAGGGGCAGACAGCAGCATGGACGTGAGTGGACGTGCAGTGGACGTGCAGTGGACGTGCAGTGGACGTGCAGCGGCCTGGCAACGGGGCTGGGAAGCGGCCGCAAGCAGCACGCTCACGGGCGGCACGCTCACGGGCGCGCACGCTCACGGGCGGTCCTGGGATCGCCGAAGGCGGCACCTGGACCGACGATGACGTCAGCGGTGCTGCCGCGGGCAAGTCACGGCGGGCAAGTCACGGCGGGCAGGTCACGGCGGGCAGGTCACGGCGGGCAGCAGGCGGTGATGATCAAGGGCATGCGCCGAAGTTCCTTACCTCGTGTGCGCCGGGGGATGACACCGGGCCAGCGCCAATGCGTGCCGCCGACCGGATGCGCCAGGACAGCGGGAGCCCAGCACGTGCATGCGCCCCATACGGTCCGGCCATCAGCAACCCTACCTTAACGTTAGGGTAGAGATTCGGAGGGTCCGGACATAGCGTCCCCGCCGCCCTACCCAGCAGAGCAGCGAGGTCGTACGCAACATGGACGGATCGGCGGTTTCCGCCCCCCACGGCGAAGTCCCCGCTCCGGCGGGCAGCGACCAAGAGCACAGCGCAGATCACCATGCGGGCCCCCGTGGGGATCACATGCACATCGGGCAGGTGGCAACGCGCACCCAGCTCTCGCTGCGAACCATCCGGCACTACGACGAGGTCGGCCTGGTCCGGCCCTCGGCCCGCAGCCAGGGCGGCTTCCGCCTCTACACCGAGGCCGACGTAGCCCGGCTGATGGTGATCCGCCGGATGAAGCCGCTCGGCTTCACCCTGGAGGAGATGGGCGAACTGCTGTCCATCACCGACCAGCTCGACAACGGCGGCGCGGCGGCGGCGCTGGAAACGGCCGAGCGCGAGCGGCTGCTGGCGCGGCTGGGCCGGTTCGAACAGGCCACCCGCGAGCGCTGCCAAGCGCTGCGCACCCAGCTGAGCCGAGCCGAGGAGTTCGCCGCCGACCTGCGCCGCCGCACCGACCAACTGACCGACGGCGCCGCCTGACCGACGGTGCTGCCTGACCGACGGTGCTGCCTGACCGGCGGCGAGCCCAGCCGCCTCCCTTGTACGGCCCGACGCGTACAGCCCGACGCTGCCGCGATCCCGAACACGACGCCATGACGCATGGAGTTGTTCCGATGGCGGCTTGGTCACCACAACGGCGGGAGCCCCCGGCATTCGCCGCTGCGGCGCCGGCCACTGCGGCGACTCGACAGGCACGGCGGGCGCGGCGACGGGGGCTCCGTGGCAGGGCGGACTCGACAGCAGCGTGGGCTCGGTGGCGCCGGCCACTGCAGCGACGCGATGGGCACGGCAGACGCGATGGGCACGGCAGACGCGATGGGCACGGCGACGGGGCTCCGTGGCGGCGCGGGCGCGGTGGCGGCGCGGGCGCGGTGGGGAGGCGAAATGCGCTTGTTGACCGGCCAGCCGTCGGGTGCGGGTCTGCGGGGGTTGGCCTAGGAGAAGTCCTCCTCCACCTCGATGCCCTCCTGTTCGAGTGCCTCCCGGATGACGCGGAAGGCCAGCCCGGAGGGATAGCCCTTGCGGGCGAGCATGCCGGCCAGCCGCCGGGTGCGGGTCTGGGGGTCGAGTGAGCGGGTGGAGGCGAGTTTGCGTCCCACCAGCCGCCGGGCGGTTTCTTCCTCCTGGTCGGGGTTCAGCCGCTCCACGGCCTCGTTGACCGTGTCACCGTCCACCCCCCGGCGACGCAGTTCGGCCGCCAGGGCGCGCTTGGCCAGCCCCCGGCCGTGGTGGCGGGAGTCGACCCAGGCCGCGGCGAACGCCTCGTCGTTGATCAGCCCAAGCTCCGAGAACCGGCTGAGCACCGCCTCGGCGGCCTCCTCCGGCACGTCCCGCTTGCGCAGGGCCTCCGCGAGCTGGGCGCGGGTCTTGGGCGCCATGGTGAGCAGACGCAGGCAGATGGCCCGGGCCACCGACTCCGGGTCCGCCTGAGGGCTTGTGGCGGCCGTGGTCTCGGCATCGGGCCCGTCAGGCAGCCAGCCCCGTTGTCGAGCGCTCTTGCGTCCTCCTCGCCGGGAACGTCCTCCAGACTTGCTCCCGAACCGCCCGGCACTCTCCTCGGCCTGCCCGATGCCTCTGCCGAACCAGCCGGGCCCCTCGTCGTGCTGCCCAGCATCACCGCCGAAACTGCCTGCCCCTTCGTCGTGCCGTTCGGCACCGCCGACGAAACTGCCGAGACCGCCGTCAGACTGCCCGGCACCATCGTCAGACCGGCCGGGACCATCGTCAGACTGGCCGGGACCATCGTCAGACTGCCCAGTGCCGCCGCCGAAGCGCCTGGCGCTGCCGGATCGGCGACCGCGCCTGCGGCCGTCCAGCGCATCCGAGTCGAGCCGGCCTGGCCCCTCATCGTGCTGCCCGGCATCGTCGCCGAAGCCGCCGGAGCGGCGACCGCGTTTCCGGCTCTCCTGTCCGGTGCTCTCGCTTGGCTCAGCCGCGAACCAACTGCTCCCTGCCAGCACCTCGGAGTGCCACTCGTCTCCAGGACGCCGTCTCTGAGGTGAGCCCTTGGCACTTGAACCCTCGGAACCCGAGCTCTCAGCGCCCGAGACTTCAGCGTCCGAGCCCTCGGTGCTGGAGATCTCAGCATGCGAGATCTCAGCGTGCGAGATCTCGGAGCCGGAGCTCTTCTCGGCGTGCGAGCCGTCCCGGCTGTCTCCCTCGGAATCCTCATCTGCGCCGTCCGAGGTGGAAGGGGCGGCGGCGCGCGTGCGGTCGCGTTGCTCGCGCCACTCCGACACCGACGGCCAGCCGTCCGAGGCTGAGCGGGCCAGGTCGCGCGTACGGGAGGACGAGGGTGAGGACGAGGGGTCGGGCCAGGCGCCCCGGTCTGGCGGCTGGGGCGCTTGCGGTCGGTCCGTGCTGCTCATGGGGTCAGCGATCAGACGTCACCCGGCTTGGGGGTGGACTTGGAACCACGGCCCGACGGAGCGGCGGCCGGAGCGGGAGCAGCGGCGGCCTCGGCCGGGGCGTCGAGGCGCGGGCCCACGCCCAGCTTGTCCTTGATCTTCTTCTCGATCTCGTTGGCCATGTCGGGGTGGTTCTTCAGGAAGTTGCGGGCGTTCTCCTTGCCCTGGCCGAGCTGGTCGCCCTCGTAGGTGTACCAGGCGCCGGACTTGCGGACGAAGCCGTGCTCCACACCCATGTCGATGAGGCCGCCCTCGCGGGAGATGCCCACGCCGTAGAGGATGTCGAAGTCGGCGACGCGGAAGGGCGGGGCCATCTTGTTCTTGACGACCTTGACCCTGGTGCGGTTGCCGACCGCCTCCGTGCCGTCCTTGAGGGTCTCGATGCGGCGGATGTCCATCCGGACCGAGGCGTAGAACTTCAGCGCCTTACCACCGGTCGTGGTCTCGGGGCTGCCGAACATGACGCCGATCTTCTCGCGGAGCTGGTTGATGAAGATGGCGGTGGTGCCGGTGCTGTTGAGGGCGCCGGCGATCTTGCGCAGGGCCTGGGACATGAGGCGGGCCTGGAGACCGACGTGGCTGTCACCCATCTCGCCCTCGATCTCGGCCTTGGGCACCAGGGCCGCGACCGAGTCGATGACGATGATGTCGACGGCGCCGGACCTGATCAGCATGTCGGCGATCTCGAGCGCCTGCTCACCCGTGTCGGGCTGGGAGACCAGCAGGGCGTCGGTGTCGACCCCCAGCTTCTTGGCGTACTCGGGGTCGAGGGCGTGCTCGGCGTCGACGAACGCCGCGATGCCTCCGGCCCGCTGGGCGTTGGCCACGGCGTGCAGCGCGATCGTGGTCTTACCCGAGGACTCCGGGCCGTAGATCTCCACGATGCGGCCGCGCGGCAGGCCGCCGATGCCGAGGGCGACGTCAAGGGAGATCGACCCCGTGGGGATCACCTCGATGGGAGCTCGGGCGTCGTCGCCCAGTCTCATGACGGAGCCCTTGCCGAACTGTCGCTCGATCTGAGCGAGCGCGGTCTCGAGGGCCTTCTCGCGGTCGTTGATAGCCATGGGAACTCCCCCTGGAGGGTCGTGGTCCGATCAGTCGAGTGAAAGCTACGGCCTGCCACCGACAATTTCTGCCGTGTCGGGGAAGTGTCGGGGAAGACGTGGCTGCCCGGCTGGGTCCATCGTAGCCGAACGGCTGTTCGATCACAGCAGGAACACGCAGGTCGTCCCTGAGAGGGTGTCGGATCGGCCTGTCAGGGGTGGGTGCCGGGTGGAGACCGCCCGGGTCCGCGGCCCAGGGTCTGTCCGAGGTTGCCTGATCGTCCGTCCTGCGCCTCCGCCCGGAGACCGGCCGCGTCGCCTCCGTCCGGGAACAAAGGTTACGAGCGAGCCTGCACGCGCGCGGTCCGACGCCTCGAAAAGCGCCTCCGGACGCCCCGGAGAAGCGCCTCCGGACACCCGGACAAGCGCCTCCGGACACCCCGGACAAGCGCCTCCGGACGTCCGGGAAAAGACGTCTGCGGGTGGTTGGCTCCCGCGTGTTGTCAGGCTGGATGAGCTGGGGAGACTCACTCCAGGGCGACAACTGGAGGCGGCACGTGGCGAGCGGCTACACCGGGGAACGACGCGTCCATCTCGAGGCACTCGCCGAGCAGCTACCCGCTCACGGCCTGGTCAGCCGCATGGTCGGCGGGGACGACCCGGTGTTGTGGGTGTGGCATCCCCGCACCGGCCGCCAGACGCTCATCTTCGCCACCCCGACGGGCGACGGCTGGCAGTTCCTGTGGTCGCCGGGCGGGCAGTGCCCCGCCACCGACCTGGAGCGCACGGCCACGGCGCTGCGGGACGCCCTCGGCATGGGGCAACCGGCCTGACCGGGGCGGGGCGGGGCGGTCTAGCGCAGCTTGGGTGAGACGTCCTCCACCTGGCAGACCGCCCGCCACACCGTCTTGGCGCTCTCGCCGTCGGCCAGCGCCTGCACGACGGTGCGACCGCCGAGCGGCGCCAGGACGTAGTCGCGTGCCCACGACTCCGCGTACATCTCGCCGAAGTGAGCGTTCATCCGTCTCCAGAACTCCGTCAGGCGCATGAACTCAAGTATGGAAGCGTGCGAGGTGTGGGTAGGACATCCCCATGCCAAAGACCCCCAAGTCTTCACCCCCGAAGACAGCCAAGACGAAGGCCAACAGGGCCAAGCGCCGCCGGTTACTGCTCGCGCTGCGGTTGACCGTACGGAAGGAGAAGCTCGAGCGCGCCGAACGGCACGCGGGCATCAAGCAGGAGCCGCGTGCGGGTAAGCCGCGCACGCGCAGGGCGTCGCGGCGTTAGTCACCTCACGGGTCACAACACGCGCGCGCCGTACATCTCACCGAGATGGTCGGCGAGCAGCTCCAGCCGGGCGCCGTCGGGGTCCTTGAAGTAAATGGAGGCGCCGCTCTCTATCTGGTGCGGCACGCCGGCCATCTCCAGTTTCCCGCGCAGTCGCTCCCACGTGGCGGGATCGACGGAGATCGCGATGTGGTGCAGCCCGCCGAGCACTTCCTGGTACGGCCCGAGGTCGAGGCCCGGGAAGTCGAAGAAGGCGAGCAGGTTGCCGTTGCCGATGTCGAAGAAGAAGTGGTTCGACCCTTTGTAGTCGCGATTCTCGATGATCTCCGTGAGCGGGAACTCCAGGAGGTCCTGGTAGAACTTGATGGTGCGTTCCACGTCGGACGAGATCAGCGCCGCGTGATGCAGGCCGCGCGCGCTGCTCGATGGCCGGTGCGGTAAGGCGTAGCGTTGTCGGATCTCCGCTCGGCGGGCTTCGATGGCCGCGTAATCGATGGTCACGGGGGCTCTATGTCCGCCAGGGCACCCCCTCAATCACACGCCGCCGCGCCAAATGCGTTTTCTGTCGGTGCCGGGAGGCACTATGTGCAGGTGAGCTCGCTAGCCCAGTTCAGCCAGGTGACCAGGCAATGGTTCGCCGGGGCCTTCCACGCGCCCACGGCCGCCCAGGAGGGGGCGTGGGAGTCGATCTCGCGTGGCGACCATACCTTGGTCGTCGCGCCCACGGGTTCGGGCAAGACGCTGGCGGCGTTCCTGTGGTCGCTCGACCGGCTGGCCGCCGCGCCGAAGACGCGGGCGGACGAGCGGGCGCACGAGCAGGAGCGGGCTCAAGAGCAGGAGCAGGCCCAAGAGCAGAAGCGGGCGCAGAGCCGCAAGAAGAAGCGCGAGGAGAAGCAAGAGGGGGAGCGGAAGGGCACGCGGGTGCTGTACGTGTCGCCGCTCAAGGCCCTCGCCGTGGACGTCGAACGCAACCTGCGCGCCCCTCTGGCCGGGCTGAAGCAGACAGCTCGGCGGCTCGGCCTGCCAGTTCCGGAGATCTCGGTGGCGATCCGTTCGGGCGACACCCCCGCCGAGGACCGCAGGCGGTTCGCGGCGAAGCCGTCCGACATCCTGATCACCACCCCCGAGTCGCTGTTCCTGCTGCTCACCAGCCAGGCGCGGGAGGCACTGCGCGACGTGGAGACGGTGATCGTGGACGAGGTGCACGCGGTCGCGGGCACCAAGCGCGGCGCTCACCTCGCGCTCAGCCTGGAGCGGCTCGACGCGCTGCTCGAACGGCCGGCGCAGCGGGTGGGGCTGTCGGCGACCGTCCGGCCGGTGAGCGAGGTGGCTGCGTTCCTGGGCGGGACGCGCCCGGCCACCGTGGTGCAGCCGCCGTCCGACAAGGTGATCGAGGTCGAGGTCGTCGTCCCCGTCGAGGACATGACGGAGATGGAGGGCCGCGCTCAGCCGGAGTCCCAGGAGGAGTTCGCGCCCGAGCCGGGCAACCGGTCGATCTGGCCGCACGTCGAGGACCGGCTGTTCGACCTGATCGAGGCGCACAGCTCCACGATCGTGTTCGCGAACTCGCGGCGGCTGGCGGAGCGGCTGTGCACCCGGCTCAACGAGCTGGCCTACGAACGCGAGCAGGGCACCGAGACCGTCGACCTGTCGATCTGGGAGACGGGCCCGTCCAGGCCCATGCCCGCCGAGGTGATGGCGCAGGCGGGGGCGAGCAAGGGGGTCGTGACGGAGATCGTACGCGCTCACCACGGCTCGGTCTCCAAGGAGGAGCGGGCGCAGATCGAGGAGGCGCTGAAGTCGGGCCGCCTGCCTGCCGTGGTCGCCACCTCCAGCCTGGAGCTGGGCATCGACATGGGCGCGGTGGACCTGGTGGCGTGCGTGGAGGCGCCGCCGAGCGTGGCGAGCGGGCTGCAGCGCATCGGCCGGGCGGGGCACCAGGTGGGCGCGGTGTCCAGGGGCGTCATCTTTCCCAAGTACCGGGGCGATCTGGTGCAGACGGCCGTGGTGGCCGAGCGGATGAAGAGCGGCCTGATCGAGGAGCTGCGCTATCCGCGTAATCCGCTCGACGTGCTGGCCCAGCAGATCGTGGCGATGACCGCGCTCGACGAGTGGACGGTGGACGAGCTGGAGGGCGTGATCAGGCGCGCCGCCCCGTACGCCACGCTGCCGCGCAGCGCGCTGGAGGCCACGCTCGACATGCTGGCGGGGCGCTACCCGAGCGAGGAGTTCGCCGAGTTGCGCCCCCGCATCGTGTGGGACCGCGTGACCGGCATCCTCCAGGGCCGGCCCGGCGCGCAGCGGCTGGCGGTGACCAACGGCGGCACGATCCCCGACCGGGGCCTGTTCGGCGTGTTCCTGGTGGGCGAGCGCGCCTCCAGGGTGGGCGAGCTGGATGAGGAGATGGTCTACGAGTCGCGCGTCGGCGACGTGTTCGTGCTGGGCGCGACCTCCTGGCGGATCGAGGACATCACCGCCGACCGGGTGCTCGTCTCCCCCGCGCCGGGGCAGCCGGGCAAGCTGCCGTTCTGGCACGGCGACGCGCCGGGGCGGCCGGCCGAGCTGGGCCGGGCGATCGGCCAGTTCCTGCGCGAGCAGGCCAAACAGGGCTCGACGGAACGGATGCGCGCGGCCGGCCTCGACGAGTACGCCTCCGGCAACCTGCTGGCCTACCTCCAGGAGCAGCGCGAGGCGACGGGATACGTCCCGGACGACCGCACGCTGCTGGTCGAGCGCTTCCACGACGAGCTGGGCGACTGGCGGGTCGTCATCCACTCCCCCTACGGCGCCCGGGTGCACGCCCCGTGGGCGCTGGCGATCAACCGGCGGCTGCGCGAACGCTACGGCATCGACGTGCAGGCCGTGCACTCCGACGACGGCATCGTGCTGCGCATCCCCGACACGCTGGCCGAGCCGCCCACCGACGTGGCGGCGTTCGACCCGGAGGAGATCGAGCAGATCGTCACGGAGGAGCTGGGCGGGTCGGCCATGTTCGCCTCCCGGTTCAGGGAGTGCGCGGGCCGGGCGCTGCTGCTGCCGCGCCGCGTGCCCGGCCGGCGCAGCCCGCTGTGGCAGCAGCGGCAGCGGGCCGCCCACCTGCTCGGCGTGGCCTCGCAGTACGCCTCGTTCCCGATCGTGCTGGAGACGATGCGCGAGTGCCTCCAGGACGTCTTCGACGTGCCCGGCCTGGTGCAGCTCATGCGCGACGTCGCCGCGCGCAGGGTGCGGGTGGTCGAGGTGGAGACGTCGCAGGCCTCGCCATTCGCCGCCGCGCTGCTGTTCCACTACGTGGGCGCGTTCATGTACGAGGGCGACGCCCCGCTGGCCGAACGCCGGGCGCAGGCCCTCGCCCTCGACACCACGCTGCTGGCCGAGTTGCTCGGTCAGGCCGACCTGCGTGAGCTGCTCGACCCCGACGTGATCTCCGACAGCGAGCGCGAGCTGGCCCGCCTCGACCGGCCGCTGCGCGACCTGGAGGACCTCTCCGACCTGCTGCGCTCCCACGGGCCGCTGCTGGCGCCCGACGTGAGCGTACGCGGCGGCGACCCCGCCTGGCTGGAGGAGCTCGAACGCGCCCGTCGGGCGATCAGGGTGCGCATCGCCGGCGAGGAGCAGTGGGCCGCCATCGAGGACGCCGCGCGCATGCGTGACGCGCTGGGCGTGCCGCTGCCCGTCGGGATCCCGCACGCGTTCCTGGAGCCGGTGACCGATCCGCTGGCCGACCTGGTGGCGCGGCACGCCCGCACCCGCGGCCCGTTCCACGCCGGCACCGCCGCCGCCCGGTTCGGGCTCGGCGTGGCGGTGGTCAGCGACGCGCTGCGGCGGCTGGCCGCGACCGGGCGGGTGGTCAGCGGCGAGTTCCGGCCCGGCGGGCGGGGCGAGGAGTGGTGCGACGCCGGGGTGCTGCGGATGTTGCGCCGCAGGTCGCTGGCCCGGTTGCGCAAGGAGGTGGAGCCGGTCGCGCCCGAGACGCTCGCGCTGTTCCTGCCCGCGTGGCACGGCATCACGGGCGTCGGCCCCGACAAGGCGGGTGCGGGGACCGGGCCGGGGACCGGCGGAGGCGGGCGGGGCACGTCCGGCTTCGGCGCCGACGCGCGCGGCCCGGTCGGGTCGGCGCGGGCGATGGACGCGCTGGTGCGTTCGATCGAGCAGCTCCAGGGGGCGGCCGTGCCCGCGTCGGCGCTGGAGACGCTGGTGCTGCCGTCGCGCGTGCCCGGCTATCACCCGGCACTGCTCGACGAGCTGACCTCGGCGGGCGACGTGATGTGGGTGGGGCAGGGCTCGCTGCCCGGCGGCGACGGCTGGGTGTCGCTCCTGTTCGCCGACACCGCGCCGCTGCTGCTCCCCGAGCCCGCCGAGATCACGATGACCCCGGTGCACGAGCGGGTGCTGGAGCTGCTCGGCGGGGGCGGCGCGCTGTTCTTCCGCGGCATCTCCGACCAGTTCGGCTCCACCCAGGACGACGCCACGCTGGTGGCCGCGCTGTGGGATCTGGTGTGGTCGGGGCGGGTCTCCGGCGACACGCTGGCCCCGCTGCGTGCCACGCTCGGCACCGGGCGGCCCGCGCACCGGCCCGCGACGACGCGGCGGCGCAGGGCGGTGCTGCCGAGCAGGAGCGGCCCGCCGACGGTGGCCGGCCGGTGGTGGCTGCTGCCCTCGGCCGCTGACGACGCCACCCAGCGGGCGCACGCCCAGGCCGAGGTGCTGCTCGAACGGCACGGCGTCGTGACGCGCGGAGCGGTGACGTCGGAGCGGCTGCCGGGCGGGTTCACGCCGATCTACCAGGTGCTGCGGGCGTACGAGGAGAGCGGGCGGTGCCGGAGGGGCTACTTCGTGGAAGGGCTCGGCGGGGCGCAGTTCGCGCTGCCCGGGGCGGTGGACCGGATGCGGGCCATGGCGCCCGGGATCGGGTCCTCGGGAAGTGGTGAGGGGCGGCGGGCCGTGGTGCTGGCCGCCGCCGACCCGGCCAGCCCGTACGGCGCCGCGCTGCCGTGGCCGCAGCATCCCGGTGACGTCGGGCACAAGCCCGGCCGGAAGGCGGGGTCGCTGGTGGTGCTGGTGGATGGCCACCTGGTGCTGTACGTGGAGCGTGGCGGCAAGACGCTGCTGTCGTTCACCGATGGGGATCGGTTGCAGCCTGCGGTTGACGCGCTGGCTCTGGCGGTGCGCGACGGGGCGCTCGGCAAGCTGACGGTGGAGCGGGCCGATGGCGGGTCGATCGTGGACTCGCCGCTGGCCGCCGCGTTGGAGGCGGCGGGCTTCCATCCGACACCGCGCGGGCTGCGGTTGCGCGCCTGACCCACGGGACCGGTCGCGCGTCGCGTGGATGACGGACGCCCGGCAAGGGCGTCGCGTGGATGACGGACGCCCGGCAGGGGCGTCGCGTGAAGAGCGAAACGGGCACGGTAGGCCGCGCTTCCCAAAATTTGAATGACCGTTTAAAGTTCTGACCGTGCCGCCAGAAAGTCGAACCTTCATCGAAGAGATTCGCCGAGCCCAGATCATCGAGTGCGCCATAGACGTCCTCGCCGACCACGGCTACGCCAACACGACCCTGGCCAGAATCGCCAGGCAAGCCAAGATCAGCACCGGCGTGATCTCCTACCACTTCGGCGGCAAGTCCCCCCTCATCCAGGCCGTGGTCGCGCACGTCGCCAAGCTCGCCACCGACCTGATGGTCCCGCGCATCCTCGCCCAGCCGACCGCGGCGGAGGGTCTGCGCGCCTACCTCGAGAGCAACCTCGAGTTCATGCGCCTGCACCGCAAGCCGCTCCTCGCGCTGGTGGAGATCGTCACTCACGCCACCGGCGAGGACGGCGACCCGCACCCGTACGCGCGGCAGTCGGAGGTGGCGATCGACGACCTGCGCAAGCTGCTGGACTGGGGGCAGCGCGCCGGCGAGTTCCGCGACTTCGACCAGCTCAGCATGGCGATCGCCATCCGGGGGGCGATCGACGCGGTGCCGGGGCTGCTGCTCCACGACCCCGGCTTCGACCTCGACCTGCTCGCCAGCGAGCTGGTCACCACCTTCACCATCGCGACCAGGAGACAGCCATGACAGCGCCGGCTTTAGTGATCAAGGGCCTGGCCAAGACCTTCGGTGAGAACGTCGCCGTCGACCACGTCGATCTGACCGTTCCCCAGGGTTCCTTCTACGGCCTGGTCGGGCAGAACGGCGCCGGTAAGACGACCACGCTGTCCATGGCGGTGGGCCTGCTGCGGCCCGACGCGGGCTCCGCGCAGATCTTCGGCGCGGACGTGTGGTCCGACCCCGCCACGGCCAAGCAGCTCGTCGGCGTGCTGCCCGACGGGATGGCCATGCCCGAGCGGCTCACCGGCCGCGAGGTGCTGACCTACCTCGGCCTGCTGCGCGGGCTGAGCAAGGAGGTGGTGGCCGAGCGGGCCGCGGAGCTGCTGTCGGTGCTGGAGCTGGACGCGGCGGAGAAGACGCTCGTCATCGAGTACTCGACCGGCATGCGTAAGAAGATCGGCCTGGCCACGGCGCTGTTGCACGCGCCCAGGCTGCTGGTGCTGGACGAGCCGTTCGAGGCGGTGGACCCGGTGTCGGCCGCGTCGATCAAGCAGATCCTGCGCGACTTCGTGGCGGGCGGCGGCTCGGTCGTGCTGTCCAGTCATGTGATGGCGCTGGTGGAGCAGCTCTGCGACCACGTGGGCGTGATCGACAAGGGACGGGTGGCGGCCGCGGGCTCGCTGGCCGAGGTGCGCGGCTCGGCGACCCTGGAGGACAGGTTCGTCGAGCTGGTGGGCGCCGGCTCCACGGCCGCCAAGGGGCTGTCATGGCTGTAGCGCTGACCATGGCCAGCATGAAGCTGGCGATCCTGCGCCACTCGATGAAGGGCCAGCAGGGCAGCACGATGGTTTCCGCCGGCGTGCTCGGCGCCCTGCTGGCGGGCGGCACGATCGTGCTGGCGTTCCTGGACGGCGACTGGCTGGCCGCCACGTACACCGTGTGGATGCTCGGCTGGATCATCGGACCGGTGTTCTCCGGCGGCGGCGACGAGACGCTGCGGCCGGAGTTCTTCTCGCTGCTCGGGCTGCCGCCGCAGCGCATGGCGGCCGGGTTGCTGGTGGCGGCGTTCGTGGGGATGGCTCCGGCGGTCAGCCTGCTCGCGCTGGCCGGGCTGCTGGTCGCGGGCGTACGCGAGGGCGTGGCCGGGGCGCTGGTGGCCGTGCCGGCGATGGTGTTGCAGCTCGCCGTGTTCGTGCTGCTGTCGAAGGTGACCGTGGCGCTGCTCGGCCTCGCGCTGGGCTCCAGGATCGGGGCGATCGGCGCCGGGCTGGTCAACGGCGTGATCCTCGCCTTCCTCGGGCAGATCTGGGTGTTCATGGTGGCCTTCGGGCAGGGCGGGCGGATCCCGGAGTTCGTCCGGTACCTGCCGTCCGGGTGGGGGCTGCTGGCCGTGCAGGGGCAGTACCTGGCTCTGGCCGCGATGGCGGTGCTGATCGTGCTGCTGCTGGCGGCGTGGGGTGCGCTGCTGACCAGGCGGACGGGCCGCAGCCGGCCCTCCACGCGGGGGCGCAGGCCGATGCGCGCCTCGGGGCCGCACGGCGCCGTCGTCGCCAAGGAGCTGCGGTCGTGGACGCGTGACCTGGTGCGCAACCACCAGCTCGCGTTCGCGTTCACCTACGGCGTGGCCTTCGCGGCGGTGCCGCTGATGGTGGGCATCCCGCAGATGGTGCCGCTGGCCGGGCCGATCTTCATCGTGATGGCGGCGGCGATGACCGCCAACGCGTACGGCACCGACGGCACCGCCCACTGGCTGACGCTGATGACGCCGGGCGCCTCCGACGTGCGCGGCAGGCAGCTCGCGTGGCTGGCGGCCGTGGGTCCGATCGGGCTGGTGCTGGCGGTGGTCTGCACGGCGGCCGTGAACGGGCCGTGGGCGCTGGTCATGGCGGCCACGTTCGCGCTGCTCGGCGGGGCCATGGGGCTGGTGCCGCTGGTGTCGGTGGCCGGGCTGATCCCGGGCATCGACCCGAAGAACCGGGGCGGCAACCCGCTGCGGACGACCGAGGACGACGGCTCGGCCACCGGCATGGCGTACCTGGTGCTGCTCCTGGTGGCGCTCACCGCGGCACCCGCCGTGCTGGTGGCGGTGTTCCACGGCTGGTGGGGCGTGCCGGTCGGGCTGCTGACGGGCGTGTTGTGCTGGTGGGGGTTCGGGCTGCTGGCGGATCGGCGGCTGACGGCGCAGGGGCCCGAGCTGCTGCACCTCATGCGTACGGGCCGGCGTCCCGACAGCGGCAAGGCGTCGGAGACCTTCAAGCTGCCCGACAACATGTCGAAGACACAGCGCACCATCGTGATGGTGTGCGCGTCGCTCGGCGCGATCCCGCTGGCGCCACAGGGCATCGTGGCGATGGTCTTCCTGGCGAACGGGCGGCTTGAGCAGTCGTGGTTCCTGGCCACGCACATGCCGCCGGGGTTGCGGTGGCCGGTGGCGTTCGCCTTCGTGCTGCTGGGCCTGGGCATGTACGGCACCGCCCTGTGGTTGTGGCTGCGCGCGAAGAAAAAGGCCGCCGCCGTGAAGCAACCCGTCGCAGGGTAGCCCGCGCGGGGAAGGCCACCGCAGGAGTGACGCACGTGCACAAGCGCGCGTGTGAAGAAGGCCCGCGCGGGGGAAGGCCACCGCGGGATGGGTGGCGCACGTGCACAAGCCGACACGTGCACAAGCCGCGCGCGAAGCAGGCCGGCGCGGGGTAAGTATCGCGGCATGCGGCCACTGGCGCGATTACGCGCGGACCTCGCCACAGGCAAGAACCTCGAGATCTACCTGACGGCGGCGATAGCCCTGGCGGTCGGCGTGCTCGGCGTCTTCGACCTCGTGGACACGAAGGTCGTGGGCGCCGCCACGCTGGCGACCCTGGCCCTGGTGGCGGTGAACGCGCTGGGCCCCCGCCACCAGGTCGCCGAGCTGGAGAAGCAGGTGGCCCGCCTGGCGGAGGCGGGTCCCCAGTCGGGCGGCGACTTCCTGTCCGGGGACACCACGCGGTTCGACGCCCGCGTCGCCCACGCGCTGGAGCTCCGCTTCGTCGGGGTGACACTCAACCGCACGATCCGCTCCTACGTCAACGACCTGCGCAAGGCGCTGGAGCGGGGCGCCTCGGTCAAGGTGCTGGTGATCGATCCCGCGGGCCCGGTGCCGGAGGAGGCCGCCAGGCGGGCCACGATCCCGGACCAGCCGGACGTGTTCGAGCACCGCGCCAGGTCCACGCTGTACCTCCTGCGCGAGCTGAAGAACGCCGAAGGGCGCCTGGAGGTGCGGCTGCTGCCGTTCGTGCCCGCGTTCATGATGTTCGCGGCGGACCCCGGCGACGACGACGGCCTCATCCACGTGGAGCTGGGCGGCCATCGCTCGCCGGGCCCCACCCCCGGCTTCACGCTCTCCAACCGCCGCGAGCACGCGTGGTGCCAGTACTTCGTGGCGGAGTTCGACCGGCTGTGGGAGGTGGCCAGGGACGTTACGGACGCCGACTGGTACCCTGCGCGTCATCCCTAACTTCTTGTATACGATAAATCCCCCTATGACTGATATGACGCTGGGCGGGGCCCATCAGACCTTGCGTGACGAGGTCACCAAGGAGCTGCGCCGCCGCATACTCTCCGGCGAGCTCGCCCAGGGTGAACGCCTGGTCGAGGACCGGCTGGCCGCCGCGCTCGGCGTCTCACGCAACCCCGTGCGCGAGTCCATCCGCGTGCTGGCCGCCGAGGGTTTCATCCAGGTCGTCCCCCGCCTGGGCGCCACGGTGGCCCGGTTGTCGGCCGAGGAGGGCGAGGAGCTCTTCGACGTGCGCATGGCCATCGAGGGTCTGGCGGCGCGGCTGGCCGCGCGCAAGCGCTCCTCCGCCGCGGCCGAGCGGCTGCGCGGGCTGCTGGAGCAGTCGAAGGAGGCGGTCGAGGCGGGGCGGCTGGAGGCGGTGGCCGACCTCAACACGGCCTTTCACCTGGCCGTGGGCGAGGCGACGGGCAACTCGTACCTGGCGCTGATGATGAAGCCCATGCTGCAGCGGGCGCAGTGGATCTTCAGCCAGACGGCCGCCGCGCGCGGGCCGCATTCCTGGACCGAGCACCTGAGCCTGTGCGAGGCCATCGTGGCGGGCGACGAGGACGAAGCGCAGGCCAGAGCGGTCGCGCACGTCGCCGCGGCCCGCCGGTCGTTCTTGCAGGCCGTAGGCCGTAAGACAAAACACCCAAACGATTAGGAAACACTCAGATAACAACATAGGGTGATGAAACACCGCTGAAATGTGGCATCTTGTATACAGTCTCCTAAACGTTTCAACGGAGGCACCATGCGACCGTCCCCCAAGGTCGTCGCGGCGCTCATCACCCTCCCCCTCGCCCTGGCGGCCTGTGGCGGAGGCGGGACGAGCAACACACCCGCGGCACCTAGTTCCATAGCCAGCGCCTCGGCCGACCACCGGTCGGTCAAGGGCGGCGGCACGCTCAACATCGCGCTCAACGCCGACCCCGACGCGCTGGACCCGAGCATCTCGACCACGCTGGTGGGCCGCGAGGTGTTCGCGAACATGTGCGAGAAGCTCTACGACATCGACGCCTCCTCCACCCTGATCCCGCAGCTCGCCGCGGCTCTGCCCGAGCTGTCGGACGGCGGCAAGGAAGTGACGATCAAGCTGCGCGAAGGCGTCAAGTTCAACGACGGCACGGCGCTCGACGCCGAGGCCGTCAAGAAGTCGCTGGACCGGCACCGCACCTGGGAGAAGTCCGCGCGGCAGGCCGACCTGGCCGCCGTGTCCAAGGTCGAGGTGGTCGACCCGGCGACGGTGAAGCTCACGCTGACGCAGCCGTTCACGCCGCTGACCGCGCAGCTCGCCGACCGCGCCGGCATGATCATGTCGCCGAAGGCGCTGGACTCCGAGGGTGACAACTTCGGTGCCAGCCCCGTCTGCGTCGGGCCGTTCAAGTTCGCCAGCCGCACCTCCGGCAGCCAGATCACGCTGGAGAAGTCGGCCGACTACTACGACGCCGCCAAGGTCAAGCTCGACAAGCTCGTATACAAAATCATCGTCGACCCCAACGTGCGGGCCGCCAACCTCAAGTCCGGCGACGTGCAGGTGGCCGACCAGCTCGCCACGAACACCGTCGCGGGCGTGCAGGCCGACCAGAACCTGACCGTCGTGTCCGGCGGCGGCCTGGGCTACTACGGGTTCCAGATCAACATCGGCAACGCCAAGGGCTCCACCGAGAAGCCCGGCCCGATCGACACGCCGCTGGGCAAGAGTCCCGAGCTGCGCGAGGCGTTCGAGCTGGCGCTCGACCGCGACGCGATCAACAAGGCCGTGTACAACGGGCTGCACGAGGTCGACTGCTACCCCGTCCCGAAGGACAGCCCGTACCGGACGCAGGACCTGACCTGCCCCAAGCGTGACCTGGCCAAGGCCAAGCAGCTCGTGCAGGCGTCCGGCGTGCCGACGCCGATCGCGGTCACCCTCGCCACCCCGAACGACGCCGTCAACCAGCGCCTGGCGCAGGTCATCCAGTCGATGACCAAGGAGGCCGGCTTCAACGTCAGCGTGCAGACGGCCGAGTTCGTCAGCGTGCTGGAGCAGGGCAAGGCGGGCAAGTTCGACGTGCTGCTGAGCGGCTGGTCCGGCCGGGTGGACCCGGACGGCAACCTCACGAACCTGGTCACCACCCAGGGCAGCAACAACTACGCGGGCATGTCCGACGCCGGCATCGACGACCCGATCAAGCAGGCCGCCGCCGAGACGGACACCGCCAAGCGGGCCGAGCTGTACGGCAGCGCCATGAAGAAGGCCGCCGAGCTGCGTGGCGTCGTGTACCTGTACCACAACTTGTACTACCTCGGCATGCACAAGACCGTCGCCGGAGTCCAGTACTTCAAGGACGGCCTGCCCCGCTACGTCACCGCCGGGTTCGCCGCCTGATGGTCTGGTTCATCCTCCGGCGCTGCGGGTCGGCCGTGCTCGTGCTGTTCCTGTCCAGTGTCCTGATCTTCCTGGGCGTCCGGGCGCTGCCCGGCGACCCGGCCACGGTCATGGCCGGGCAGGAGGCCTCGCCGGCCGCGATCGAGGCCATCCGCAAGGAGTTCGGCCTGGACAAGCCGCTGCCCGCGCAGTACCTGGACTACGTCGGCCAGACCCTCACCGGCAACTTCGGCCGCTCGACCCAGGACCAGCTCCCCGTGGCTGACATCCTGGCCGAGCGGCTGCCGGTGACGCTGGAGCTGTCGCTGCTGGCCATGGTGGTCGCGATCGTCGTCGGCGTGGGGGCGGGCATCGTGGCCGCCGTCCGCCGCGGCAGGTTCGCCGACTACGTGGCCACCGGCTTCGGCCTGGCCGGCCTGTCGATCCCGCACTTCTGGCTGGGCCTGCTCGGCATCCTGCTGTTCGCGGTCACCTGGCGGGTGCTGCCCGCCTCCGGGTACGTGCCCTTCACCGAGGACCCGGCCGAGAACCTGAAGCGCATGATCCTGCCGGCCCTGGTGCTCGGCACCGGCTTCGCGGCGATCCTGATGCGGCAGACCCGCTCGGCCATGCTGGGCGCGCTGTCGGCCGACTACGTCAGGACCGCCAGGTCCAAGGGCCTGTCCGAGACCAAGGTGGTGGGCGCGCACGCGCTGCGCAACAGCCTGACGACCGTGGTGACGGTGCTCGGCCTGCAGCTCGGCGCGCTGATCAGCGGCGCCGTGGTGACCGAGCAGATCTTCGTCATTCCCGGCTTCGGCAAGCTCACCGTGGACGCGGTGCTCACCAGGAACTACCCCGTCATCCAGGCGGTCGTGCTGGTCACGGTCATCGGGTACGTCGTGGTGAACCTGCTGGTCGACATCGCCTACGCCTTCCTCAACCCCCGGATCAGGCTGTCGGGAGGCACCCGTGACTAGGCACTGGCGACGTTTCAGGCGGCGGCCGATGCCGATGGCGGGCCTGGTGCTCGTGGTCGCGTTCGTGCTGCTGGCCCTGCTCGGCCCGCTGGTGACCGGCGACCCGGCCGCGCAGGACTACATGGCCACGCTGGCCGCCCCCTCGGGCGCGCACCCGATGGGCACCGACGACCTCGGCCGGGACGCCTTCGCGCGGATCGCGCACGGCGCCCAGGTCTCGCTGCAGGCGGGCGTGCTGTCCACGCTGCTGGCGATGGCGGTCGGCATCCCGATCGGGCTCGTCGCCGGCTTCTACCGGCGCTGGCTGGACCCGATCGTGATGCGGCTGGTGGACGTGACGCTGGCCTTCCCGTTCCTGGTGTTCGCGGTCGGCCTGGCGGCGATCATCGGCCCCTCGCTGAAGGGCGTCGTGCTGGCGCTGGGCTTCTCCCAGCTCCCCGCGATCATCCGGATCACCCGCGGCGAGGTGCTGGCGGTCAGGGAGATGGACTACGTGGCCGCGGCCATCGCCGACGGCGCGGGCGACGGCCACATCATCTTCCGCTACGTGCTGCCGAACTGCGCCAGCCCGCTCATCGTGCAGGCCACGGTGGCGATCCCGGCGGCGATCATCGGCGAGGCCACGCTGTCGTTCCTGGGTCTGGGCGTGCAGCCGCCGACGCCGTCGTGGGGCGTGATGCTGACGACCGCGCAGCAGTACCTGAGCGACGCGCCCTGGCTGGCCGTCTGGCCCGGGTTGATGATCGCGCTGGCGACGCTCGGCTTCAACCTGCTCGGCGACGGGCTGCGTGACGTACTGGACCCGAGGAGCCACCGATGAGCCTGCTGGAGATCACCGACCTGAAGGTCGGCTTCGACACCGAGGACGGCCACGTCCAGGCGGTCAGGGACATCTCGCTCACCCTGGACGAGGGCGAGATCCTCGCGCTGTGCGGGGAGTCGGGCTGCGGCAAGTCGGTCACCGCCATGTCGATCCCCCGGCTGCTGCCGCCCGCCACGACGCGGCTGTCCGGCTCGATCAAGCTGGACGGCCGCGAGCTGACCACGCTGCCCGAGCCGGAGATGCGGCAGGTGCGCGGCAAGACCGTCTCGGTCGTCTTCCAGGAGCCGATGACCTCGCTGAACCCGTCGTTCACGGTCGGGTACCAGATCACCGAGGTGCTGCGCAGGCACGAGAGGCTGTCGCGGCAGGTCGCGAACAAGCGGGCCGTGGAGCTGCTGGAGCTGGTCGGCATCCCCGCGCCGGTGCGCCGGATGAAGGAGTACCCGCACCAGCTCTCCGGCGGCATGCGGCAGCGCGTGATGATCGCCATCGCGGTGGCCTGCTCGCCGCGCGTGCTGATCGCCGACGAGCCCACCACGGCGCTCGACGTGACGATCCAGGCGGGCGTGCTGGACGTGTTCCGCGACCTGCGGGACCGGCTCGGCACCGCGATCATCCTCATCACGCACGACCTGGGCGTGGTGGCCGACATCGCCGACAGGGCCATGGTCATGTACGCGGGCCGCGCCGTCGAGCAGGCCCCCGTGGCCGAGCTGTTCGCCAGCCCGCGGCACCCGTACACGCTGGGCCTGATGAACGCCCTGCCCTCCGCCGCGGTCAACGGCCGTCTGGCGGAGATCCCCGGCATGGTGCCCTCGCCGCTGTCGGACCCCGACGAGTGCGCCTTCCAGGACCGCTGCCGGTTCGCCCAGGCGGACTGCCTGGCGTCCAGGCCCCTGCTCGAACGCCAGGCCGACCATCATCTGACGGCCTGCTTCCACCCGGGAGGTCAGTCGTGATCCTGCGGATCGACAACCTGGTCAAGCACTACGGCCCGGTGCGGGCCGTGGACGGCCTGTCGCTGGAGATCGGCCAGGGCGAGGTGCTGGGCCTGGTCGGCGAGTCGGGCAGTGGCAAGTCCACGGTCGGCAAGTGCGTGCTGCGCCTGACCGAGCCGACCGCGGGCTCGATCGAGCTGGGCGGCAAGGACATCACCCACCTGTCGCGCCGGGCCATGCGCCCGCTGCGCAGGGACGTGCACATGGTCTTCCAGGACCCGTTCTCCTCGCTCAACCCGCGGTTCACGATCGAGCGGATCGTGGCCGAGCCGCTGCTGCGGCACAAGGTCACCGACCGGCGCGAGGTCGCGAACCGGGTGGCGGCCATGCTGGAGAAGGTCGGGCTGCGCCAGGAGATGCGCAAGCGTTTCCCGCACGAGCTGTCCGGCGGGCAGCGGCAGCGGGTGGGCCTGGCCAGGGCGCTGATCCTGGAGCCCAAGCTGGTCGTGGCGGACGAGCCCGTGTCAGCGCTGGACGTGTCCGTGCAGGCGTCGGTGCTCAACCTGATCACCGACCTGCAGCGGGACATGGGGTTCTCGTGCCTGTTCATCACGCATGACCTGTCGGTCGTGGAGTTCCTGGCCGATCGGATCGCGGTCATGTACCTGGGCAGGATCGTGGAGTCGGGGCCGACGGCCGAGATCTTCGCGCAGCCGCGGCATCCGTACACGCAGGCCCTGCTGTCGGCGGCGCCGGTGGCCGACCCGGCCAAGCAGCGGGAGCGGCGCAGGATCGTGCTCGGCGGCGACGTGCCGAGCCCGGTGGACCCGCCGTCCGGCTGCCGCTTCCACACGCGCTGCCCGCTCGCCTTCGACGAGTGCCGTACCTCCGAACCTCTGTTGAACGACCCGCGTGGCAGCGGTCACCCCGCCGCGTGCCACCTGGTAACGGCGGACCGCGTCCCCGACGCGGCCAAGTAAGGAGAAATCTTGTTCACCACCAGGCCCGAGCTGTCGGGCGACTTCGGCATGGTCGCCAGCACGCACTGGCTGGCCTCGGCCACCGGCATGGGCGTCCTGGAGCGCGGCGGCAACGCGTTCGACGCCGCGGTGGCCGCCGGGTTCGTGCTGCAGGTCGCCGAGCCGCACCTGAACGGCCCCGGCGGCGAGGTGCCGATCCTGTTGTGGAGCGAGGCCGAGCAGAAGGTGTCGGTCGTGTGCGGTCAGGGCGTGGCGCCCGCCGCGGCCACCATCGAGCGCTTCGCCGGGCTCGGCCTGGACGTCGTGCCCGGCACCGGCCTGCTGGCGGCGACCGTGCCGGGGGCATTCGGCGGCTGGATGCTGATGCTGGAGCGCTGGGGCACCTGGTCGCTGGCCGACGTGCTGGCGCCCGCGATCCACTACGCCGAGCACGGCGTGCCGGTGCTGGAGCGGATCGCGGCCACGATCGAGTCGGTACGTGAGCTGTTCGCGCAGGACTGGCCCACGTCGGCGGCCACCTGGCTGCCCGGGGGGAACGTTCCGAAGCCGGGCGCCAAGCTGGCCAACCCGGTGCTGGCCGCCACCTACCGGCGCCTGGTCGCGGAGGCGGAGGCCGCGTCGAGCACCCGCGAGGGTCAGCTCGCCGCCGCCAGGAAGGCCTGGTACGAGGGCTTCGTCGCCGAGGCGATCGCCGAGTTCAGCGCGACGACGGCGTGGCGGGACAGCTCGGGCGAGGTGCACGGCGGCCTGCTGACGGGCGACGACCTGGCGGGCTGGTCGGCCTCGGTGGAGGAGCCGCTGACCTTCGACTACCAGGGCCACACGGTGGCCAAGACCGGCCCGTGGGGGCAGGGCCCCGCGTTCCTGCAGCAGCTCGCCCTGCTCGACGGGTTCGACCTGGACGGGATGGACTTCCTCGGCGCCGACTACCTGCACACGGTGACGGAGGCCGCCAAGCTGGCCTTCGCCGACCGCGAGGCCTGGTACGGCGACACCGACGTGCCCATGGCCGACCTGCTGAGCCCGGCCTACAACGCCGAACGGCGGCGGCTGATCGGCGACCGGGCCAGCCTGGAGCTGCGTCCCGGCGCTCCCGGCGGGCGGGCGCCCCGGCTGCCCGTCTTCCCCGACCCCGGCACGCTGAGCGACGCCCCCGGCCTGTCGGGCGCCCGCAAGCCGCAGGGCGTGGGTGAGCCGACCGTGTCGCGGGACGGCATGGTCAAGGGCGACACCTGTCACGTGGACGTCGTGGACCGCTTCGGCAACATGGTGTCGGCCACCCCCAGCGGCGGCTGGCTGCAGAGCTCCCCCACCATCCCGGAGCTGGGCTTCTGCCTGGGCACCCGGGCCCAGATGTTCTGGCTGCAGGAGGACGTGGCGACCGCGCTGCGCCCCGGCACGCGCCCGCGTACGACGCTGTCGCCGTCGTTCGCGCTCAGGGACGGCAAGCCGTGGCTGGCGTTCGGCACGCCGGGCGGCGACCAGCAGGACCAGTGGAGCCTGAACTTCTTCCTCGCGGTCGTGCACGGCAAGCTCAACCTCCAGGAGGCCGTGGACGCCCCCATGTTCCACACCGAGCACTTCCCCAGCTCGTTCTTCCCGCGCGGCTCCCGCCCCGGCGTCGTGCACGTCGAGGACCGGGTGGATCCGGGCGTCATAGCGGAGCTGCGGCGGCGCGGGCACGAGGTCGAGGTGCAGGGCCCGTGGTCGCTCGGCCGGCTGAGCGCGGTCGCCCGTGACGGCGACTTCCTCAAGGCCGCCGCGAACCCGCGTGGCGCCCAGGGCTACGCTGCCGGCCGATGACCGACCTGCTCTTCCTGGTCGGTGCCGGCCTGCTGGCCGGTGTGGTGAACGCCCTGGCGGGCGGGGGGACGCTGATCTCGTTCCCCGCCCTCCTGGCGCTGGGTTATCCGGGCCTGACCGCCACCGTCACGAACGCGGTGGCGCTGTGGCCCGGCTATCTGGGGGGTGTGCTCGGCTACCGGGCCGAGCTGAAGGGGCAACGGCGCAGAGCCACCGTGCTGTCGGTCACGGCGGTGCTGGGGGCCTGCGTGGGCAGCTCGCTGCTGCTGCTCACGCCGGGCAAGCTGTTCGAGTCGATGGTGCCGTGGCTGGTGGCGTTCGCCAGCCTCGCCCTGCTGGCCCAGCCGTGGCTGCGCAAGCTCATCGGGGGTGAGGAGAGCGGCCCCACGAGCCGGCTGGTCTACGCTGGAACGTTCCTCGGCGGCTGCTACGGCGCCTACTTCAACGGCGGCATGGGCGTGGTGCTGCTGACCGTGCTCGGCCTGTTCCTGCACGACAACCTGCACAGGGTCAACGCCGTGCGGGCCGTGCTCTCGCTGGTCGTCAGCTCGGTGTCGGTCGTCGCGTTCTCGCTGTTCGGGCCCGTGGAGTGGAAGGCCGCGGCGGTGATCGCGCCGGCCAGCCTGGTGGGCGGCTTCCTCGGCACGAAGCTGGCCAGGCTGATGCCCGCCAAGGTGCTGCGGGGCGTGGTCGTCGCGTTCGGCCTGGGGGTGGCCGTGGCGCTCGCGCTGCACTAGGCGACGGTCGCCTCGATGAGGTCGTCCACCACCTCTTCGAGTGCGTTCGCCTTCGCGTACGCCCGCCGCTGCCGCATGGCCCCCGACCCCGCGCGCAGCAGCCGGTCGAGGCCCACCTGGACGAACGTCAGGTCACCGGCCTCGGCCAGCGCCGGGCGTACGTGCTCCAGCAGGCGTCCGGCCAGCACCGCCGCCGGCACGAGCGTGCCGTGCCGCACGTCGAGGCTGTCGCCCTGCAGCCCGTAGCGGGCGGCCCGCCAGTAGGCGGCACGCAGCACCTCGGCCGGCACGGGCAGCCCGCGGTCGCCGCGCGCGACGGCGGACAGCGCGGTGACCACCAGCCCGCGGATGAGCCCGATCAGGGTGAGGCTGTCGGCCACGTCGAGCGGCACGTCGGCCACCCTGATCTCCACGGTGGGCAGGCGGGGCGAGGGGCGGGTGTCCCAGTAGACGGTCTTGGGGTCGAGCAGCACGCCCGAGTCGCCCAGCGAGCGCAGGGCCAGCTCGTACGCGTCGAACGACGGGAAGTAGGGCGGCGCGCCGGAGACCGGCCACCGGCCCCAGCTGATCACTCTCCAGGAGGCGTACCCGGTGTCGCGGCCGACGAAGAACGGCGAGTTGGCGGCCAGCGCGATCAGCGTCGGCAGCCAGGGCCGTAAGTGGTTGCCGACGTAGACGGCGTGCTCGGGATCGGGCACGTCCACGTGCACGTGCAGGGCGCAGATGCTGATCTCGTCCTGCAGTGCCCGGTAGAGCGTGCGGCCCTCGTGGTAGCGGACGTCGTCGGTGAGCGGCGGCGGCATGACGTTGCCCAGGACGGGGATGCCGCTGGCGACGACGGCCAGGCCGCACGAGCGGGCCGCCCCCGCCACCTCCTTTCGCGCGGCGCGCAGTTGCGAGCCGAGCTCGCTCAGGTCGGCGGACGGCGGCGTGCGGGCCTCCACCTGGAATCGGGTGATTTCATGCACCACGTCGAGCATGTCCGTCGCGGCGGCCAGAACCTCGGCCGCCCGGGGAGCCACGTGGCGGGTGCTGGGATCGACGATGAGGTACTCCTCCTCGATCCCGATGAGCGCAACCATGCCCACACCTCGCTGGGAGTCCAACCCTCCGTAAGGAGTTGTGCCCCTACCTCACCCCCCGGAAAACCCGGGTTGTCAGGAGGTGAACTCCACGGGGCCGTAGAGTGCATGGCCGGCGCCGGTGGACATGGCCCAGTAGCGGTCGCCGTACGACCAGTGCCACCACTCGGTGGGGTAGTTGACCAGCCCGGCGGGCTCCAGGGCGGCGGCGAGCAGCTTGCGGTGGGCGCGGGCGTCGTCGGAGATGTTCGGGGCCGCGGTGTAGCAGGCGCCGGAGCTCTGCTCGGGGTTGTCGTTGACCTCGGTGCCCATGTCGTACTCGGCGCCGTCGGGCGCGCACAGCGTCAGGTCCACGGCGGCGCCGGCGGTGTGCGGGGCCACCTCGACCGGGGAGACGTAGCGGCTGGCGGCCACGTACGACTCCTCAGGCGGCAGGTGGGAGAGCGTGGCGCGGTACTCGTCGAAGATCTGCCGCTGGGTCGCGACGGGGCGGTAGCCCTCCACGATCAGCAGGTGGTAGCCGTCGGGCAACAGGCTCTCCGCGTGCTCCAGGCGCCGCAGCACGCCGGCCCGCAGCTGCGCGTAGGCGCCCTGCCCGTCGGCCATGCGCGCGTCCACGCGCAGCCGCCCGCGCACGTCCGCGAGCGGTTCGCCGCACTCTTGCACCGGGAGGGAGGTCACGCGGGGGTCCGAGATCAGCACGACATCGTTCGAGGACTGCCACATGGGCAAGAATTCTCACACAGTGTCGGAGAAGACCTGCTCCCGGGCCTGTTCGAGCGCGGCCACCAGGGCGCCGCGCAGCACGGGGTTCCCGGCGACCGTGGTGGTGACGACGGTCGGGCGGCTCGGGCACACCCGGGCGACGGCCTCCTGCACCTTGGCCGCCAGCCGTTCGCCGCCCGCGCGGCCGATGTCGCCGCTGAGCACGATGAGGCCGGGGTCGAGCACGACGGTGACGGCCGCCGCGCCCAGGGCCAGCCGGGCGGCCACGGCGTCGAGGTAGCCCTCGTCGCCGCCGCGTACCAGGTCGGGCACCGTGTGGCCGCTGACGCCGCGCTCGTCGGCCAGCCCGCGCAGGGCGTCGTGGCCCACCAGGCGCTGGAACGAGCCCGTCTGCGGGCGGGCGACGTCGGTCGGCAGCGGCTCGCCGGGGACGGGCAGCCAGCCGATCTCGCCCGCGCCGCCGGTGATGCCCCGGTGCAGCCGGCCGCCCAGCATGACGCCGAGGCCCTGGCCGACGCCCGCCCAGACGACCACGAAGTCGTCGTGGCCGACGGCGGCGCCGTACCGGTGCTCGGCCAGGGCGACCAGGTTGACGTCGTTCTCGATGGTCACCGAGGCGCCGAGCGTCTCGCGCAGGCTGGCCAGCACGCCGACGTGCCAGGCGGGCAGGTCGACCGAGATGCGCACGTCGCCCGTGGCCGGGTCGACGACGCCTCGGGTGCCGATGACGAACGCGCGCAGTTGCGAGAGGCTGACGCTGGCGGCGTCGCACGCCCGCTGCACGGCGGCGTGCACCGCCTTGACCGGATCGCGCCCGTCGGAGGGGTTGACGGTGATCTCGACCACGACTCTGCCTGTGATGTCGGCCACACCGACCGTGAGACTGTCGGGCAGGACCTCCAGCCCGGCGACGTACGCACTCGACGGGACCACGGCATACAGGGCCGCGTGCGGCCCCCTGCCTCCCGCGCGCTCGCCCGCGACCTCGACCAGACCCCGTTCCTCCAGGCGCGCGAGGAGCTGACCTGCGGTTACCTTGGAGAGCCCGGTCCGCTCACCGAGCTCGGCACGGGTGAGAGGACCGTCTCCGAGGAGCAGTTCGAGTGCCGCGCGGTCGTTCAGCCGGCGCAGCAACCGGGGGGTTCCCGGGTCTCGGCTCATCGGCGCACCCTTCTCGTCACGATCGGCTAACGAGCGTTTCTTTTAAGAAAGTTTCTTGTTAGTTTACCAGCATCGTTCGGATTTGACGATCAGCCTGGTGCGGACCGTAGGCCAGCACCCGGGAAGGGAGAACCCTGTGAGGATCGCGAAGATCACAGCCACTACGGTCACCACGGCCGCGCTGGCTCTGGGCCTGGCCGCTTGCGGTGGCTCAAGTGAACAGCCCCCCTCGTCCTCACCCAGCGCCGCAGCCTCCGGCCCCGCGTACGCCGGCAAGACGCTGAGCGTCTGGCGCCTCGGCGACAGCAACCCGGCCGCCGCCAAGTACATGGAGGAGCTCAACGCCGAGTTCACCAAGACGACCGGCGCGCAGGTCAAGCTGGAGTGGATCCCGTGGCCGCAGGTCGCGGACAAGTTCGCCGCCGCCGCCACCGGCACAGGCCCGGACGTGACCGAGATCGGCAACGACCAGGTGCCGATGTGGCAGAGCCAGGACGCGCTCACCGCCATCACCGACATCGCCCGCGAGGGCGACCGCTCGCAGATCCCCCAGAACCTCTACGGCTACGAGACCGTGGACAACGAGATCTACGCCATCCCGTGGGGCGCGGGGGCCCGCGCGGTGCTCTACCGCAAGGACTGGTTCGAAGAGCTCAAGATCGAGACGCCCAAGACCTGGGACGAGCTCGTCGCCGCCGCCAAGAAGATCCAGGCCGAGAAGAAGGGCGTGGACGGCTTCGCCTTCAACGGCGGGTCCGACGCCAACCACCTTCTGGCGGCCTTCGCCTGGTCCGAGGGCGGCGAGTACGCCGTCAAGGAAGGCGACAAGTGGGTCGGCAAGCTCACCGAGCCCGCCTTCGCCGCCGGCTTCGGCACCTACACCGGCCTGGTCACCGACGGCCTGTCCAACAAGGCGAACCTGACGCACGACACCACCCACATCCGCACCCGCTTCGCCAACGACAAGGTCGCGATGTACCTCACCGCCGCCTGGGACCTGTCGGGCATCGAGGAGGAGTCCAAGGGCAAGCTGAAGGGCGACAAGATCGGCTTCTTCCCGCTGCCCGCCAAGACCGGCGGCGTCGCGCCCTCCTTCTTCGGCGGCAACGACATCGCGCTGTGGGGCACCACCCAGCAGGCGGACCTGGGCAAGGAGTACATCAAGCTGGCCACCAGCAAGACCTGGGCCGACCGGTACGCCAAGGAGGGCGGCCTGCTCCCCGTCTACCCCGACACCCTCCAGGCCATGAACGAGGACCCGGCGCAGGGCCCGTTCGCCCAGGCCTTCGCCAAGGCCAAGGCCTTCCCCGCCGACCCCAACTGGTCTGAGGCCGACGCGACCAAGGCCGTGCTGCAGAACGCCGCGCGGGCCGTCATCGAGGGCAAGAAGGACGCCACCGCCGCCCTCGCGGACGCCAACAAGGAACTCGAAGAGATCCTGAACCAGTAACGATGGCGAACACGACAACGGTCGCCCGGGGCAGGGGCTCGTCCCCGCCCCCGGGCCACCGGCGTAACAGGAACAGCCGGACGGCACGGGCCAGCGGGCTGCCGGTGTGGAGCATCCCGTACGTGCTGCTCGTCCCCGGCCTGGTGGTCATCGGCGGGCTGCTGCTCTACCCGATGTTCCAGCTCATCGTCATGTCGTTCCAGAAGGTCGGCCTGGCGCAGATCCGGGGCACCAGGCCCGCCGAGTGGGTCGGCCTGGAGAACTTCGAGAAGATCTTCGCCAACGACATCTTCTGGTCCGCGCTGCGCAACACCGTGGCCTTCGCCTTCGTCGCCGTCAGCCTCACCCTGATCGTGGGCACCGCGGTCGGCGTGCTGCTGAACAAGCTCGGCAAGAAGATGTCGCTGTTCGTGGTCGTCGGCTGCATGTTCGCCTGGGCCGTGCCACCCGTCGCGCAGGGCGTCATCTGGCGCTCCCTGTTCGACGCCGAGGCCGGCATCGTCAACTGGCTGCTGAACCTGCTGCCGGACTGGCTGGCCGCCCCGCCCGACGGCCAGGAGAGCTGGACCGGCACGCCCTGGCTCAACGAGACCGTCCCCCTCTACATCGCGCTGACCGTCTGCGTGGTGTGGGCGGGCTTCCCGTTCATCGCCGTCTCGGTGCTGGCCGGCCTCAAGGGCATCCCCGCCGAGCTGTACGAGGCCGCCAAGGTGGACGGCTCCGGCGCGTGGCACACGTTCAGGAAGATCACGCTGCCGATGCTCAAGCCGGTCTTCGCCGTGCTGACGGTGCTGTCGATCATCTGGGACTTCAAGTGCTTCAGCCAGCTGTACGTGCTCATGAACGGCCCCACCAACCGTGACGGCTTCAACCTGTCGATGTACTCCGTCGCCGAGGCGTTCAAGCCGCCGCAGAAGCTGGGAACCGGCGCGGCGATCTCCGTGGTGCTGACGATCATCCTGCTGATCATCACCGTGGTGTACGTCAGGCAGATCGTGAAGCAGGAGGAGATGTGACCCCGCTCGCACGCAAGAGGCTCGGCAAGGTCCTGCTGAACGTCGCCGGCATCGCGGTCTTCGTCTACGCCGTCTTCCCCGTCTACTGGATGGTCGCCACCGGCTTCAAGGCGAACGACCAGATCTTCACCACCGAGTTCATCCCGTTCCCGACGCACTTCACCTTCGAGCACTTCGAGCGGGTGCTCACCGAAGGCGTCGCGAACAACTCCATCTGGCTCTACCTGCGCAACAGCGCGGTCGTGGCGCTCGGCACCGTCATCATCGGCTCCGCGTTCGCGCTGCTGTCGGCCACCGCCATCGCCCGCTTCAACTTCAAGGGCCGTGGCACGTTCCTGGTGCTGCTGCTGATCGTGCAGATGCTGCCGGCCGAGGGCCTGCTCATCCCGCTGTACATGATGGTCAAGCGGGCCGGGCTCGGCGACCAGCTCCTCGGGCTGATCGTCACCCAGGTCGCGCTGACGCTGCCGTTCGCCGTGTGGATGCTGCGCACGTTCGTCGCCGCGGTGCCCAGGTCGCTGGAGGAGGCCGCCTGGATCGACGGCGCCGGGCGCATGACGACCTTCTGGAAGGTGCTCTTCCCGCTGGTCGCGCCCGGGCTGGTCGCCACCAGCATCTTCTCCTTCATCACCGCGTGGAACGACCTGGTCTTCGCCCTCTACCTGATGTCCGGGTCAGAGGGATACACGATGCCCGTCGCCCTGCAGTACTTCTTCGGCCAGAAGGGCGTCGACTGGGGCGCCATCATGGCCGGCTCGACGCTGATGACGATCCCGGTCGTCATCTTCTTCCTGCTGGTGCAACGCCGCATGGTCACCGGCCTGACCGCCGGGGCCGTGAAGGGCTGACACGTTCTCGCGTACGGTGCCGCCGGCACCGTACTCCACCCTGCCTTGATACGGATGAGGAGCCATGAGTCAGAGTGATCGGGGGCTGCGCCGACTCGCGGCCGGCACGCTGCTCGTCGCCTTCCAGGGCACCACGGCGCCCGAATGGGTGCTGCGCGAGCTGGAGCACGGCCTCGGCGGCGTGACACTCTTCGGCTTCAACGTGGCCGACCCCGGCCAGGTGCTCGCCCTGACCACCGCGCTGAGGGGAGCCGGTGAGCCCGTCATCTCGCTCGACGAGGAGGGCGGGGACGTGACCCGGCTGGCCTACCACGTCGGCAGCCCGTACCCGGGCAACGCGGCGCTGGGGGCCGTGGACGACGTGGAGCTCACCCGCCGGGTCTACCGGGCCATCGGGTCCGAACTGGCCGCCTGCGGCATCAACCTGGACATGGCGCCCAGCGCCGACGTCAACACCGAGGCCGACAACCCGGTCATCGGCACCCGCTCGTTCGGCACCGAACCGGCGCTGGTGGCCAGGCACACGGTCGCCGCCGTCGAAGGACTCCAGTCGGTGAACGTGGCCGCCTGCGTCAAGCACTTCCCCGGCCACGGCGCCACCCGCGTCGACTCCCACCTGGCCGTCCCCGTCGTGGACGTCGGCCTGGACGTGCTGCGGGAACGAGAGCTGGCGCCCTTCCGCGCCGCCATCGGCGCGGGCGCCAAGTCGGTGATGACCGCGCACGTCGCGGTGCCGGCGGTGACGGGCCAGACGCCCGCGACGCTGTCCGGCGCCGCACTGACCGGGCTCCTCAGGGGCGAGCTCGGTTACGACGGCGTGGTCGTCACCGACGCCCTCGACATGCAGGCGATCACCAAGAGCGTCGGCCTCGCCGGCGGCGCCGTGCTCACCCTCGCCGCCGGGGCCGACCTGCTGTGCCTGGGGCCGCTGCCGACGTACGACGACGTGCGGGCCATCATCACCGAGATCGTCGCCGCCGTGCGCGAGGGGCGGCTGCCTGAGTCCAGGCTGGAGGAGGCGGCCGCGCGGGTGGCCGCGCTGCGCTCCTGGGCCGCCGCGCCCGAGCAGGTCACGCCCGAGCAGGTCACTGCCGACCGGAACGGGGCCGGGCAGAACGGGACGGGGCAGAACGGCAGCGGGCAGCCCGGGGTGGGTCTCCATGCCGCCCGCCGCGCCGTCCGCCTCAGCGGGGCCGCCTCACCTCTCGTCGAACCCCTGGTCGTCGAGGTGGACACCCCGCCGACCATCGCCGTGGGGGACGTGCCGTGGGGGGTCGGGCCGTGGCTGCCCGACGCCGAGATCGTCCGCGTCAAGCCCGCCGCCGCCGACGTCGCGGGGCTGCTGGCCAAGGCCGACGGGCGTTCCCTGGTCGTCGTGGTCAAGGACGCCCACCGGCACGACGAGAGCCGGTCCCTGGTGTCGGCGCTGGTGTCGGCCCGCCCTGACACCACGGTGATCGAGATGGGGCTGCCGGTGTGGCGGCCGGACAGCGCCGCCTACATCGCCACGTACGGGGCCGCCAGGGCCAACGCCCAGGCCGCCGTCGAGCTCCTCACCGCCTGACCGCCGCCACGCGCGACGCCCCGCCTCCTGCCGCGGGGCGTCGCGCCTTTCTCGCGCGCCTCAGGAGGTCAGCAGTTCCTCACGCGCCCGATCCAGCGCCGCCAGCACGGCCCCCCGCAACACCGGGTTCTTGTGGATCACCGTGGTGGTGACCACCTGAGGCCGCACCGGGCAGATCCGAGCCACCGCCTCCTCCACCCGGGACGCCAGCGCCCTGCCCCCGGCATGCCCCACCTCGCCGGCCAGCACCACCAGGCCAGGGTCGAGAATCACGCACACCGCCGCCACCCCCAGCGCCAGCCGCTGCGCGACCTCGTCCAGCAGCGGCTCCCCCTCGGCCCCCGCCGCCACCGCCACCTTGACGCACTCGGTGGCGCTCTCCGCGGCGAACCCGTAGCTCTGCGCCAGCTCGGTCACCGCCTCCGCGCTGACCAGTGACTGCAACCCACCGGCCAGCGACGGCAGCCGCCCCGGCAGCGTACGGATGTCCTCGGGCAGCGGCACCCCGGGCACCGGCAGGTAGCCGATCTCCCCCGCGCTGCCGGAACGCCCCCGGTGCAGCTTGCCGCCGAGCGTGATGGCCAGCCCGAGCCCGCGGCTGGCCCACAGCAGCACGAAGTCGTCGAGCCCCTGTGCGGCCCCGTCGGCGCGTTCGGCGATGGCGGCGAGGTTCACGTCGTTCTCGATGGTCACCTGACGCCGCAGATCGCCCGCCAGCGCCTCGTGGATGCCCTCGTGCCAGCCCGGCAGGTCGAAGGAGAACCGGATGTCGCCGCTGCGCGGATCGACCACGCCGGGCGTGCCGATCACGACGCCGCGCAGCTTGGCGAGGCTCACCTTGGCGCTGCGGCACGCCTTCACGATCGCCCCGTGCACCACCGACACCGGGTCGTCGTGGCCGTCGGGATCGACGGTGATCTCGGCGATGGTGTTGCCGTGGATGTCGGCGACGGCCGTGGAGATCAGCTCGGGCCCGACCTCCAGGCCGGCCACGTACGCGCTGGAGGCGATCACCGAGTACAGCGCCGCGTTCGGCCCCCGCCCGCCGGCCTGCGTGCCGACCACCTCGACCAGCCCGCGTTCCTCGAGCCGCGCCAGCGTCTGCGAGGCCGTGACCTTGGACAGACCGGTCAGGTTGCCGATCTGCCCCCGCGTCATGGGACCGGTCGCCAGCAACAGCTCCAGCGCGGCCCGGTCATTGATCTCCCTGAGCAATCTGGGCACACCAGGGCGTCGCTCCACGCTGAATCCCACCGTCAAATCGAAAAGGTTGTTGGAAGTTTAGCGCTCCCATTCTTGCCTGGTGTGAACGCCGATTTCCGCACCTGGGACGGGCCCGGCGTAATCAGATCTTGTGTCCCTTCTGGCAAGCTTGCGCCTAACCAGTCTTGACCAGGAGGGATAATCGAGAACATGCGCCTATCCGCTCGTGTCGACTACGCCCTCCGCGCCGCCGCTGAACTTGCCGCAGCCGGTGCAGGCCCGACTACCGTGGGCGAGCTCGCCAAGGAGCAGGACATGCCGCCCAAGTACCTGGAGAACATCCTGCTGCAGATGCGCCGCGCCGGGCTGGTGCGCGGGCAGCGCGGTCCTGAGGGCGGCTACGTGCTGGCCAGGCCCGCCTCCGAGATCTCGCTCGCCGACGTGATCCGCGCCGTGGACGGGCCGCTGGCCAACGTACGCGGAGAGCGGCCCGAGCACGTCGGCTACCGGGGGCCCGCGGAGTCGTTGCAGCAGGTGTGGATCGCGTTGCGGGCCACGGAGCGGTCGATCCTAGAGGAGGTCACGCTGGAGCAGGTCTCCTCGGGCGCGCTGCCCGAGCGCATCCGGCAGCTCGCCTCCGACCCCGCCGCCTGGGACTGACCACCCCCGCCTGCCCCGGCCGCGCATGCCCGCCCCGGCCGCGCACGCCCGCGCACGCCCGTAAGCAGACCGCCGGGCGCGCCGCCGTCGTGCCCTGCCGCGGCCGCTCTCATCGCCCTGAGGGCCCGCCCAGCACGTACGCGACCCCCGCGTCCAGATCGCTGTCCCGCCCGGCACTGAACGCACTGTCGTAGGCCCGATCCCCCAGCACCCCCCGCACCTCGCTCTCGCACGCCCGCCGCGTGGCCACCAGCTCCGGCGTGCCGATCTGGTGCTTGCCCACGGTGTCCCAGATCTGGTCCGCCAGCCCCAGCATCCGGGCGGCCCGCTCCCCCTCCCCGGCGGCCACCGCCGCCGGCGCGAGCACGTCGATGGCCATCGCCATCCCGAGGCTGTCGTGCAGCCGCCACTTGACCTCCAGCGCCGCCGTGGCGAAGGCGCGCGCCTGCGCGGGCCGCCCGCACGCCAGCTCGGCCTGGGCGCGCAGCACGTCGCCGTACGCCCGCTGCCACCGCTCCCCGTGCCGGTCGCAGAGGGTGCGGAGCCGTTCGAGCGCGGCGATGCCGTCCTCGAAGCTGCCGACCATGGTCCTGCTCATCCCGTAACTGGTGTAGGCGAGCAGCACGGGAAAGACGAAGAGGGAACGTTCCTCCTGGTCGATCACCTTCTGCGCGGCCTCGGCGGCCCGCGCGTTGTCGCCCATGATGACCCTGGCGCAGCTGACGGCGCACCAGGCCATCAGGGTCGCCTCGACGTCGCCCTGCGCCTCGGCCTCGGCGGCGCACTCCAGCGCCAGCTTCTCGGTGAGCGCCCCTTCGCCCTGGCACACGAGGACGAGGGCGCACGCCCACATGGCCTTGCGGCGGGCGGGCCCCGGCGCGCGGTCCTGGGCCAGGGCGCGTTCCAGGAAGTGCCGGCCCTCTTGGAGGAAGCCGCAGGGATACCAGAAGAACCACAGCGCCCCGGCCAGCTCCAGCGCGGTGTGCCCTTCCGGGCGTACCAGGGCGAACTGCAGCGCGGCCCGCAGGTTGGGCAGCTCGCCGGTCATGCGGTCGTACCAGGCGTACTGGTCGGGGCCGATCCAGCAGGCGTCGCCCTCCCTGGCCAGGTCGAGGTAGTGGTCGCGGTGCCGGCGGCGGATGCGCTCGTCCTGGCCGAGGTCCTTGAGCCAGATGGCGCCGAACTCGCGGATCGTGTCGAGCATCCGGTAGCGGTCGCCGGCCCCGGTGGGCTCCCAGATGAGGATGGACTTGTCCGCGAGCGATTCGAGCAGCTGGGGGATCTGCCAGCTCGGCAGCCGGTCGTCGGCGCAGACCTGCTTGACGGCGACGGGGTCGATGCCGCCGGCGAACACCGAGGCCCGCGCCCACAGCAGCCGCTCGGCGGGGGTGCAGAGCTGGTGGCTCCAGCCGATCGCGGTGCGCAGGGCCTGGTGCCAGGGCGGGTCGGCGCCGTACACCTTGTGGTCGGTCGTGCCGAGGACCGTGAAGCGGTCCTCCAGCCGCTCGGCCAGCCGCTCGGGGGACAGCTCGCGCAGCCGGGCGGCGGCCAGCTCGATGGCCAGCGGCAGCCCTTCGAGCCGCCGGCACACCCGCATCAGGGCGTCCCGGTTGCGCTCGTCGATCGTGAAGCCGGGCACGGTGGCCGCGGCGCGGTCGAGGAGCAGCTCCACCGCGTCGCCCTCGCGCCACTCGTCGCCCTCCGGGACCGGCAGCGGCTCCACCGTGAAGACCTGCTCGTCCGCGCAGCCCAGCGGTCTGCGGCTGGTGGCCAGGACGCGCAACCGCGGCGCGGCGGCGAGCAGCGTCAGGACCGCCGCCGCGCACGCCTCGGTCAGGTGCTCGCAGGTGTCGAGCACGAGCAGGAGCTCCCGGTCGGCGAGGTAGTCGGCCAGCACCTCGGTGACCGGCCTGGAGCTCTGGTCGCTCAGCGGCAGCGCCTCCGCGATCGCGTACGGCAGCGCGCTCCCCTCCACCAGCGGCGACAGCGCAACGACCCAGACCCCGTCGGCGAAGGCGTCACGCAGCCCGGCGGCGGCCCGCAGGGCGATCCTGGTCTTGCCGACCCCGGCCACTCCGGTGACCGTCACCAGGCGGGACCTGCCCAGCAGCGCCCGTACCCCGTCCACCTCCCCGCGGCGACCGATCAGTCTCGTGCTCTCGCTGGGAAGGTTCCCCTGCCACTGGCTGACTTGCATGATCGTCACCTCACAGGACTCGGCTAGTCCCACAGTTTGCCGGATTCGCTCCCGCACCGTCACTAAAAGTGAGAAGGTGGCTACTCGCGATCGCAACCATCCGAGGAGGCGCCATCTCGCGGCAAATCGTCTCCAGACATCAACGCCGGCTGGTGCCGGCGCTGCTGGCGACCGAGGTGCTGGTCGCTCTGGCGGACGCCGCGTACGCGACGGTCTCCCTGTCGGCCCTGCTGCTGATCGGCCCGATGGTTGCCGCCCATCTGCTGACCGTCCGCCAGACCCTGCTGGCCGCCGCCACCGCGCTGGCCCTGGCGCTGTTGCTGCCCGCGCTGGACGAGGGCTCCGAGCTGCCGCACCACCTGGTCCGCGCGCTGATCGTGGCCACCGGCGGCCTGTGGGCGTACGTGACGGCGCGCTCCCACGCCCGCCACCACGCCGAGCTGGCCCGCATGACCCGCATCGCCGAGTGGGCGATGATCCCCGCGCTCCCCGCCGAGCTGGGCGGGGTCGGCCTGGCGGCGCACACGCGTTCGTCGGCGGCCACCGCCCGCATCGGCGGCGACCTGCACGACGCCGTCGCCACGCCCACCGGCCTGCGCCTGATCATCGGCGACGTCAAGGGCCACGGCCTGGACGCCGCGCACCTCAGCGCCACCGCGCTGGCCGCCTTCCGCCGCACCGCCGCCACCGCGCCCGACCTGGCCGCGCTGGCCCTCGACCTGGACGCCGCCCTCTCCCCCAGCCTCGGCCCCGAGGATTTCGTGACGGTGCTGCTGGCAGAGTTCGTGCCCGGCGGGGTGCTGCTGGTCAACTGCGGCCACCCGGCTCCGGTGCGCGTGGACAACCGGCTCCGCCCGCTGCACCCGCCCCGCCCGTGCCGGCCGCTCGGCCTGTCGCCCGAGCCGTACGTGTGGCGCGTCCGCCTGCTGCCCTCCGACCGCCTGCTCCTGTTCACCGACGGGCTGACCGAGTCCCGTAGCTGCGAGGGCGTGGAGCTGCCGTTCGACGAGCGGCTGCACGAGGCTCTGACGCAGGCCACGCTGGAGGAGTCGCTGCGCGAGGTGCTGGGGCTGTTGCGGCGGCACACGGGCGGGTCGTGCGCGCACGAGGCGGACGACCTGACGCTGATCCTGGCCCAGCCGCTGCACGCGCGGGAGTCGCCCGTCCCCGCGCCGGTCGTGGATGATCGGCGCAGCCGCGACTGACGCCTGCGGTCACTTCACCGAGAACCAGAAGGTGATCTTGTCGACCTCCTTCCTGGGCCCGCTGATCAGCGTACGGACGGGCTTCCCCGTCGCGTCGGTCATGATGACGTCGGTCGTTCTGGCGCCGGCGACGGTGGCCAGCAGGTGGCTGTCGTCCAGCCAGCCGTGGAACTGGGCGCCGTCCGGCAACCGGGCCTCGCCCTTCTTCGCGCCGGTCCCCTCATCCCAGAAACAGATATTCCTCGCGTTGTCCGGACATTTCGTATTGAAGACTGATCCGAGCGTCGTCTCGGCGGCTCCCCCGGCCGCCAGCGCGCCCACCTCGGAGAACGTCCGCAGCACGGCACCGTTCAGGCCCAGCACCCGCACCGACCCGTCCCGTGCCTGCTGCAGCACGCTCTTCTCGTCCGAGCCCCACTTGTACACGGCCTTGTCCGCGCTCTCCGTCTCGACCACCTTGACCGAGCCCGCGACCGGATCCACGACCGCGAAGCCCACCGCCCCCGCCCCGGACTCGGCGCCGAGCACGGTCGCCAGCAGCAGCCTCCCGTCCGCGGACCAGACCGGATGGTCCAGCATGTGAGGCTTGTTCACGGTACGCAGCTCGCCGTCCCGCCCGGTGGCGCGGTCGCGGATCCGGATCGTCTCGAAGTCGGGACGCCTGGTGCGGGTGGGCGACAGGGAGGCCACGAAGCGGCCACCCGGCGACACGGCCGGGCGCTCGAAGTTCCCGAAGTAGGCGAAGGCCTTGGTGGCGGGGTCGCGGACGTACGCCTCGGCGTTGTCGCGGCTGTCGATGTAGGACGAGACCCAGGCCGGGTCGGCGGCGTTCTCGTGCACGACGATCCCGCTGCCGGCGATCTTCACCTCCGACGCGGACGTGAGCGCCATCGAGCCCGCGCTGGGCGTCGGCAACGGCGCCGGCGCGGACGGCTCCGGGACGGGTGCGGGCCGCAGCAGGAGCACCGCCGCGGTGACGGCCACGGCGGTCACCACCGCCCCCGCCACCACCAACGGCCGCCTCCCCCGCCCCACCCACGCGACAGGCCCCGTCCCGCGCCCCGGCTCCCCTTCACGCCCTGACCGCGCGACCGGCCCTTCGTCGCGCCCCCGCTTCCCTCCATGCCCCGGCGGAGCCGCCGACTGCTGCCCCTCGGCCAACAGCCGCTGCTCGCCCGTGCCGCGCAGCACCTCCTCCGGCACCCGATGCCCCAGCAGCGTGAGCAGCGCGCGCGTCGCGGTGGGCCGTGCCTGCGGATCCTTGGCCAGGCACCGCACGGCCAGCTCGCACAACTCACCGTCCTGTTCACGCAGGTCCCCGAGCTCGGGCTCACCGTGCAGGATCCGGGCCACCAGCGGGGGCAGCTCACCCGTCCCGAACGGCGGCCGCCCGGTCCCGGCCGCCACCATGGTCGCCCCCCACGCGAACAGGTCGGCCGCGGGCCCCACCCGTCCGCCCTCGAACTGCTCGGGAGCCATGTACGGCGGCGTGCCCACGATGTGCTGCCCGGTGACCTCGCCCTCCTCCGCCGCCCGCGAGATCCCGAAGTCGATCACACGCGGTCCGTCCCTGCTGAGCAGCACGTTGCCGGGCTTGAAGTCCCGGTGCACGACCCCGGCCTGGTGGATGGCCGCCAGCGCGGTCAGCGTCCCGATCGCCAGCCGCCGCAGCTCGGCGCCCCGCAGCGGGCCGCGTTCCAGGATCACGTCGGCCAGCGCGGGCCCGTCCACGTACTCGCTGACCACGTAAGGCGTGTCGCCGAACTCCCCGCTGGCGAGCACCTGCGCCGTGCAGAAGGCCTTGACGCGGCGCGCGTACTCGATCTCCTGGCGGAAGCGCACCCGCGCCTCGGGGTCGTCCAGCCCGTCGCCCAGCATCTTGATCGCGACCCGGGTCCCGTCGGGCAACTCGCCGAGGTAGACCACGCCCTGGCCGCCCACGCCGAGCCTGCCGACGATCCGGTGCCCGCCCACCTGGGCGGGATCGTTCGCGATCAGCGGCTTCATGAGGCCGGTACACGGGCGAACTGGAGAGGGATGTTCTCCCGCTCTAGATCGGCCAGCACCCGCTTGACGGTGCCCACTAGATCGATGATCTTGATCTGCGCGGTGCCCTTCTTCTTGCCCGGATCCTGGATGAGCAGGTGTTTCTCGTTCCACCAGCCGCGGAAGCTGCCCTCCTTGCTCCCGAAGGGCACCGTCGCCTGCCTCGCGCCGGTTCTGACGTCCCAGACGCAGATCGCATCACCCTTCGGGCAGACGGTGGCGATCCTCGTGCCGGACGGGGAGTACCACTCGCCGCCGCGCGGCAGGCCCACCCAGTGCATCGTCTTGGTGACCTGGCCGGACAAGTCGTAGAACTCCAGCCCCCTGTTCTTGCCGTCCCAGTAGCCGCGCACGATCTGGCCGTCGGGGCTGAAGGAGTGGAACAGGGTGGAGTCGTTGGTGTACTCGGTCTTGACGTACGCGGCCTTCCTGGCGGCCACGTCGACGACGACGAAGCCCACGAGCAGCCTGGGATCGGCCTTCGTGTCGTAGACCGACAGCAGCAGCTTGCCGCCGTCCCTGGACCAGACGGGGTTCAGCGTGTTCAGGGGCTTGCCGACGGTGCTGACGACGAAGGACTCGCCGGTGGACATCCTGGTGAACTTGACGCGGTCCACCTCCGAGTCCTGGAACTTCAGCATGGGGTTGAGCGCCACCCAGTCGCCTCCGGGTGAGACGACGGGCTGGTCGAAGGCGCTGACGGCCTTGAACGCGCCGTTCCTGTCCCGGGCGTAGCTGGTGTACCGGTCCTTGTCCTCCAGGTAGGCGGCCAGGCGCATCGAGTCGCCCGAGTGCTCGTGCAGGGTGACGCCCACCACGGGCAGCTTCGTGTCCTTGTCCGCCTTCTCCGCCACGTCCTCCAGCGGCGCCTCCGTCGGCGAGGACGTGATCGTCGCAGCCGTGGCCGGCGCGGACGAGGCGGCGGCGGTCGTCGTGGCGGGCGGCCGGTTCGCGGTGAGTGCGTAGACGCCCGCGCCCGAAAGGAGCGCCCCGGCGGCGAACGCGGCCACCAGCGACACCACCGTGCGCGCCCGGCGGGGCGGCCGGGTCTGCGGCACCGGCGCAGGCGCGCTCTCGGCCTCCCCGGTCAGAACAGCCTTCCCTGTCAGACCGGCCTTCCCTGCCAGGACGGCCTTCCCGGTCAGGAACGACGTCTGGCCGACCAGCCGCAGCAGCACCTCGTTGGCGTCGGGCCTGGCCGCCGGATCCTTGTCCAGGCAGCGCTCGATGAGGTCGTGCAGCTCGCCCAGGTCGGGCAGGTCGGGGCCGCGTTCGGCGATGTTGGCGACGGTGGCGCTCATCGACCCGCCCTCAAAGGGCGAGACCCCGGTCACGGCGAACACCATGGTGGCCGCCCACGAGAACACGTCGGCCGCCGGACTGGCGTCGCCGCCGCGTAACCGCTCGGGCGCGGTGTAGGCGGGCACCGCCACCTTCCTGGTGGAGACGGACGCCTCGGCCATCGCCTGTTCCAACCCGGCGTCGATCACCCTGGGCCCGTCGGGCCCGAGCAGCACGTTGCCGGGCCGGATGTCGCCGTGCACCAGCCCCGCCTGGTGGAGGGCGACCAGCGCGGTGATCGTCCCGGCGGCCAGCCGGTAGAGCCCGACGCCGTCGACGGTGCCGCCGACGTCCTTGAGCGCCGGCCCGTCCACGAACTCCGTCACGAGGTAGGCCTGCTCGCCGGCCACCCCGGCGGCCAGGATCTGCGCGGCGCCCACCACGGAGACGCCGCGTAACGGCTCCATCGCGTTCAGGAACGGCTCGGGCTCCATCTCCGGCGGCAGCAGCCGCACCACCACCGGCTCGCCACTTCTCGACCGCCCGAGGAACACCTGCGTCGCCAGCCGCCCGGTCAACCGGTATTGCGCGACCTCGGTGGGATCTCCCGCGCGTAATTCCGCGATCTCCGGCATGCCCTGTCTCAGCCCTTCGTCAAGGCCTGCTCCTGATCGACATTATGGCCGTGAACCCGCGGCATGTGCAGACCATCCTGAAATCCCTTCATAAACTGGGGAAATGCCCGAAGGAGACGCCGTCTACCGCACCGCGGCACGGCTCAGGGGCGCGCTGGACGGCCGGGTGCTGACCCGCTCCGACTTCCGCGTCCCCCGGTACGCCACGGCCGATCTCACCGGACGGCAGGTGATCACCACGCTCTCCCGGGGGAAGCACCTGCTGACCCGGGTCGAGGGCGATCTGACCGTGCACACGCACCTGCGCATGGAGGGCCACTGGCGGGTCGCGGGCGTGCGCGACCGGATCCCGCCCGGCGACCAGGTCAGGCTGATCCTGGCCAACGAGCGGTGGCAGGCGATCGGCATCAGGCTCGGGATGGTGGATCTCGTCAGGACGGCCGAGGAGGCACGTCTGGTGGGTCACCTGGGGCCGGATCTGCTCGGCGCGGACTGGGACCCGGATGAGGCCGTGCGAAGACTACGAGGGGCGCCCGGCAGGACCATCGGGGAGGCGCTGCTCGATCAGCGCAACCTGGCGGGGATCGGCACGATCTATCGCGCCGAGACCCTTTTCCTGCGCGGGATCTGGCCGTGGAAGAAGATCGGCGAGATCGAGGATCTCGGAGGGCTCGTTTCGCTGGCCCACCGGCTGCTGGAGGCCAACAAGGGGCATGCGGGCACGGTGACCACAGGTGACCGCCGCCCAGCGAATCAGACCTGGGTCTATGGCAGGGCAGGGAGGCCCTGTCGCCGATGCGGCACCCGCATCAGCCGTGGGGAGATGGGAGAGCAGCCACAGGAACGGCTGATCCTGTGGTGTGCCGGCTGCCAGCCGCGTTAGGCAGCCACCATGTCCTTGACTTCGGGGAAGACGGAGTCGGAGATCGACCCGGGAACCGTCTCCGCGAGAGGCAGGCGCTCGTGCTCGGGCACGTCGGCCAGCACAGGGGCAGCCTGGAGCTCCGCCAGCGCGAACTGGTCGGAAACCTCACGCAACACCTGCGAAAGCGGCACACCGAGCGCGCCGCAGATCGACGCGAGCAGCTCGGACGAAGCCTCCTTCTGGCCACGCTCCACCTCGGACAGATAGCCGAGCGAGACCCTTGCCAGCGTGGACACCTCGCGTAGCGTGCGTCCCTGCCGCACCCGCAACCGCCTCAGCACGTCTCCGAGCAGCTGACGCAGCAGAATCATCTGTCGCTCCCTCCCCGGCGCGGATGTCTTCACCACGCCCCGCGCGATCGGATCGTGCCGCACTTTGTTCTTCTTCGCTTCGTACATACTCCTCGCCGTCATCACTGGACGTCGCCGCCCCTGGACCGCCGCTCGTGGCTCGTTGCGCGACTCATCAGGCCCGCCTGCCGGGCGCTCGGTGCTTGCGATTGGCTCACGGACCTCACTCACAGCTCCACCGTACCCGTATCCACCGACACCGCGTCAGACCGCGCATCGCATGTTCGCTCGGGACGTAACACGGTAATCACCCGGAATGTTCCCCTATGTTCGCCTTCAGCACACCTGACAGTAGATCGACTGCCTCGTCCACCGTCTCTACCCTGATACGTTCGCGCGACCCTTCGAGTCTCAACTCGCGGAACGAAATCTGCCCGCCAGGGCAGGAAACCGCGGCGTACACCAGGCCGACCGGCTTTCCGTCCTGCGGCTCCGGCCCCGCCACGCCCGTCACGGCCACCCCATAGGTCGCCCCGCACACCCGCGCCACCCCCGCCGCCATCGCGGCGGCCACGTCGGCGTGCACGGCCCCCTCACGCGCCAGCAGGTCCGCCGGCACGCCCAGCAACTCGTGCTTGAGATCGGTGGCGTAGGAGATGACTCCGCCCCTGAAGGCCTTGGAGGAGCCGGACACCGCCGTGATCGCGGCCCCGATGAGCCCGCCCGTCAGCGACTCGGCCACGGCCACCGTGGCTCCTCGCTCCACCAGCATCCTCAGCACCCCGGCCACGTCCGCCATCGATCACTCCTCGCGCGCCTGCTGGGCCACTTTACGCAGCTTCACGGCTCTGAAGATGTAGTCGACCCCCGTCGCCACGGTGACGACCACGGCCCCGCCCATCACCACCCACAGGATGGGACCGGGCACCGGGAAGGGCAGGAGGTAGAGCACGATGGCGGCGATCTGCAGCACGGTCTTGACCTTGCCGCCGTAGCTGGCCGGGATGACCGCGTGCCGCAGCAGCACCAGCCTGAGCGCCGTGATGCCCAGCTCCCTGCCGAGGATCACGATCGTGACCCACCAGGGCAGCTCGCCCAGGACCGACAGGCACACCAGCGCGGCCCCGGTGAGCGCCTTGTCGGCGATCGGGTCGGCGATCTTGCCGAAGTCGGTGATGAGGCCGTACCGCCTGGCCAGCTCACCGTCGAGATGATCGGTGATCGAGGCCACCGCGAAGACCGCGAGCGCGGCCACCCGCCAGCCCGTGCCCGGCACGAAGAGACAGACGACGAAGAAGGGGACGAGCACCAACCGGAGGACCGTGAGGACGTTGGCGATGTTCCACGGGCTTACCACGCGGCGCTCGTCCCTTTTCATGGACCGGCGGCCTTGATGCGCGCGATCAGGTCAACCCCCTCGGCGTCGACCACGTGCGCGCGTACGATCTGACCCTTGACCAGGCCGATGCCCTGCACCGTGACGGAGCCGTCGACCTCGGGCCCCTGGTGCGCCGCGCGGCCCTCGTAGCCGCCGTCGCCCAGGTCGTCGTCGATCAGCACGTCGACCTCGGTGCCGATGCGCTCCTCCGCGCGCTGCGCGGTCAGCTCCTCGGCCAGCTCGGTGAGCATCCGCACGCGCTCGTCGATGACCTCCTGGTCGAGCTTGCCCGCCAGATCGGCCGCCTCCGTGCCGTCCTCGTCGGAGTAGCCGAACACGCCGATCACGTCGAGCCTGGCCTGCTCAAGGAACCCGACCAGCTCGCCGAACTCCTCCTCCGTCTCGCCGGGGAAGCCCACGATGAAGTTGGAGCGCACGCCCGCCTCGGGGGCGCGCTCGCGGATGGTCTCCAGCAGCCCTAGGAAGCGCTCGGGATCGCCGAAGCGGCGCATCCGGCGCAGCACGGAGCCGCTGGCATGCTGGAAGGACAGGTCGAAGTAGGGCGCCACGCCCTCGGTGCCGGTGATCACGTCGATCAGGCCCGGGCGCAGCTCGGCGGGCTGCAGGTAGCTGACGCGCACCCGCTCGACGCCCTCGACGGCGGCGAGCTGCGGCAGCAGCTTCTCCAGGGCCCGCAGGTCGCCCAGGTCCTTACCGTAGGACGTGGAGTTCTCGCTCACCAGGACCAGCTCGCGCACGCCCCTGTGAGCCAGCCAGTCGGCCTCGGCGAGCAGCTCGTCGGGCCGGCGGGAGACGTAGGAGCCGCGGAAGGCCGGGATGGCGCAGAACGTGCAGCGCCGGTCGCAGCCGGAGGCCAGCTTGAGCGAGGCCACCGGGCTCTCGTCGAGCCGTTTGCGCAGCACGCGCGGCCCGCTGGCGGGCGCCAGGCCCTCCGGCAGGTCGCCGTGGCCCGGGATGTTGGCCTTGGGGGCGCTGGCACGGTCCACCGGCGAGATGGGTAGCAAGGTGCGGCGGTCGCGTGGCGTGTGGGGCTTCAGCGGCCTGTCGGCCAGCACGTCGTCGAGGCGGTCACCGATCTCGGCGTAGTCGTCGAAGGAGATGACCGCGCTGGCTTCGGGAAGGGCTTCGGCGAGCTCGTTGCCGTAACGCTCGGCCATGCAACCCGCCGCCACCACCTTCGCGCCTGAGTCGGCGGCGGCCAGCAGCGTGTCGATGGAGTCCTTCTTGGCCGAGTCGATGAAGCCACACGTGTTGACGACGACGACGTCGGGGGCGTCGTCGCCGAGCTGCCAGCCGGCAGCCTCGAGTCGCGCGGCCAGCTCCTCGGAGTCGACCTCGTTACGTGCGCAGCCCAGAGTGATCAGCGATGCGGTTCGGCGGGATGACATGGTGAACACTACGGTATCGGGAGTTGGCCACCACCCGTTGCACTGGGCTCCCTCAGGCTTGCCCGGACGACTACCGCGACTGCGGCTTGGGCGGCCCGAACGAGCGCCGCGCCACGTCTCCCCTGCCCCCGAGCCCCTTCACCCTCTTGCCGTTGACGTGCAGCGTTACCGCTCCGGCGTCCGCCAGCAGCACGTTGACCTTCTCGGGCGCGCGCCACGTGGAGGTCTTGCCCGCCTTGAGAGTGCCCGCGAAGAGCTTGTGCCCCTCGGCGTCGTGCAGGCTCACGTACGACGTCCGCTTCGCCTTGATACGCACGGTAACCGTGTTCTTGGCCGTCATCGGCGACGGCGCCGGCTTGGGCGTCTCGGTGATGGGCGTGTTCGGCGGGACGCTGGGCCGGGCCGAGGCGGCCCGCACGTCGCCCGTGCGCACCTGGTCGCTGGCGCCGCCCATCACCCGCATCATGCCGAAGACGACCACGATGGCGAGCGCGACACCGAGCGCCATCGTCCAGTTGGGCCCGCGCCGCTCCGGCAGGTTGATCTTGCGATCCGCCTGGAAGACGGCCGAGGCCGGCATGGGCTGCGGCGGCCCGCCGTACTGCTGGTCGTAGAGATGGACGGTGGCCTCGGGATCGAGCCCCACCGCCCTGGCCACGGCCCGTACGTGCCCTCTGGCGTAGAAGGCGCCGCCGCACTGACCGTAGTCGTCCTGCTCCATGCAATGGATCATGGCCTCGCGAATTCGGGTAGCCGCGCTGACCTGCGCGACCGTCAGCCCGGCCGTCTGCCTGGCCGCCCGCAGCATGGCCCCGATGCTCTGCTCCTGCACAGCGAACCGCCCCCCACCACACCGACTACTCTTCGTGGTGGTACCTATTCAAGCAGTTATCATCGTGCAACCGTGCATTGGGGTCATTCGCCACGCAGATCGGCCAGCAAACCCGGCAGATCGTCGGGCTTGACGAGCACCTCACGCGCCTTGGAGCCCTCGCTCGGACCGACCACGTTCCGGCTCTCCAGCAGGTCCATCAGCCGCCCCGCCTTGGCGAACCCGACCCGCAGCTTGCGCTGCAACATCGAGGTCGAGCCGAACTGCGTGGTCACGATCAGCTCGGCCGCCTGGATCAGCAGGTCGAGGTCGTCGCCGATGTCCTCGTCGATCTCCTTCTTGACCGGCGCCGCCGCCACGTCCTCGCGGTACTCGACCTGCATCTGCTCCTTGCAGTGCGAGACGATCTCGGCGATCTCCTTCTCGGAGACGAACGCGTTCTGGATGCGGATCGGCTTGCTGGCCCCCATCGGCAGGAAGAGCGCGTCACCCTGGCCGACCAGCTTGTCGGCGCCCGGCTGGTCCAGGATGACCCGCGAGTCGGTGAGGCTGGAGACGGCGAAGGCGAGCCTGGACGGCACGTTCGCCTTGATCAGGCCGGTGACGACGTCCACCGACGGCCGCTGCGTGGCGATCACCAGGTGGATGCCCGCCGCGCGGGCGAGCTGGGTGATGCGCACGATCGAGTCCTCGACGTCGCGCGGGGCCACCATCATCAGGTCGGCCAGCTCGTCCACGATCACCAGCAGGTACGGGTACGGCTGGTAGACCCGCTCGCTGCCCGGCGGCGGCTGCAGCTTGCCCGCCCGCACGGCCTTGTTGAACTCGTCCACGTGCCGGAACCCCGACGCCGCCAGGTCGTCGTAGCGCCGGTCCATCTCGCCCACGACCCACTCCAGGGCCTCGGCGGCCTTCTTCGGGTTGGTGATGATGGGGGTGATGAGGTGGGGGATGCCCTCGTACACGCTGAGCTCGACCCGCTTCGGGTCGACCAGCACCATGCGCACCTCGTCGGGGGTGGCGCGCATGAGGATGGAGGTGATCAGGCCGTTGACGCAGACCGACTTGCCGGCGCCGGTGGCGCCCGCGATGAGCAGGTGCGGCATCTTGGCGAGGTTGGCGACGATGGTGCGGCCCTCGACGTCCTTGCCCAGGCCGACGATCATCGGGTGGTGGTCGGCCTGCGCCACCTGGGAGCGCAGCACGTCGCCGAGCGACACCAGGTCCTTGTCCGCGTTCGGGATCTCGACGCCGATGGCCGACTTGCCGGGGATCGGCGACAGGATGCGCACGTCGGCCGACTTGACGGCGTAGGCGATGTTCTTGGTGAGCGCGGTGACCTTCTCCACCTTCACGGCGGGCCCGAGCTCGATCTCGTAGCGGGTGACCGTCGGGCCGCGGGTGAACCCGATCACCTGCGCGTCGATGGTGAACTGCTCCAGCACGCTCGTCAGCGCGTTCACCACGGTCGTGTTGGCCTTGGTCTGCGGCTTGGGCGCGCTGCCCTGCTTGAGGTGCTGCAGGTCAGGCAGACTGTACGGGCCCGCCTGGGGCGACAGGACGAGCTGCTCGACCTTCCGTGGCGCGGGCGTCGGCTGCGGCGGCTCAGGGCGCCTCTCAGCCTCGGGAGCGGGCGCCTCCTCCTCGTCGGTCAGCCCCGGCACGATCTCCGGCGAGTGGTCGGCCTTCTTGTCCTTCTCCGAGATCACCGGCGTGTCGTACGGCTTGACGGAGTCCTCGCCCTCCTCGGGCTTCTTGGCCCTGACCCGCTTCCTGGCGGCGGGCTTGGCGGCGGACTCGGTGTCGGCGTGCCGCACGAACAGCATGTGCTTCAGCTCGGCAAGCCGCTCCGGGATCCTGTGCACGGGCGTGGCGGTGATCACCAGCACCCCGAAACCGGACAGGAGCAGCAGCAGCGGGATCGTCACCCACGGCGGCAGGATGCTCATCGGCGGCGCCGACACGATGAACCCGACCATGCCGCCGGCCTGCGACACCTTGTCCATGCCCTGGCCCTCACCGGCCGGGTACGGCGTGTCGTTCGCCACGTGGATCACGCCGAGCACGCCCACCATCAGCGCCGCCCAGCCGATGACCATCCGCCCCGTGTCGGCGTTCTGGTCGGGATGGCGCAGGTAACGCCAGGACAGCAGCCCCAGCAGCAGCGGCAGCGCCCACGCCAGCGAGCCGAACACGCCGTGCACCGTGGCGTTCACCACGCCGGCCACCGCGCCCTCGGAGTTGCGCCAGGTCATGGCCGCCAGCACGATCGCGCCCGCCAGCACCGTCAGGCCCACCCCGTCGCGCCGGTGCGCCGGATCGAGCTCCCTGGCGTTCTTGCCCAGGGCCCGGGCCGCGCTGCCGAGGCCGTTGGCGAACAACATCCACAAGCCCACTACCAGCTTGCCGATCATGGTGAAGACCCAGCTGACCGGGTCCTGATGGGTCATCGAGGGCTTGCGGCCGGAGGCGGATCCCTTCGCCCTCGGCCGTCCCGCCGACGAGGCCCCGCGCTTGGCGGGGGCCGAACGGGACGAGGTCGACCGCTTCGCCGGCCCCTTCGATGCGCTTTTCGGCGTACGGGTGGCCATGATGCCAAAGGTACGACGGAGACACCGCGGTACGCGCGGAGGCTCGCCGATGTACTGACCGACCGGAGAGTCAATCCCTGGCGCGCACCGTCGAGACCGCCTCGAACGCCGTCTGCATGGCCGACACCCGATCGGCCAGGTCCTTGACCGCCTCCCGCACCCCCTCGTCGCCCGTGGCGCTCTCCGACAGCCCGTCCAGGCGCGACTCGACCGCCCCCAGCCGCTGCGCGAACCCGGCCAGCGCCTCGTTGTCCCTGACGAGCTCGGCGAGCAGCGTCGCCTGCTCCATCAGCACCGCGGTCTTCCTGAACAGCTCCAGGAACACCGCCACCTTCGACCTGAGCACCCACGGGTCGAACGGCTTGGTGAGGTAGTCGACGGCGCCCACGGCGTACCCGCGGAAGGCCGCGCCCGAGTTGGGCTCGGTGCCGGTCAGGAAGATGATCGGCACGTCGCGGGTCTGGTCGAGCCGCTTGATGTGGGTGGCGGTCTCGAAGCCGTCCATGCCGGGCATGAGCACGTCGAGCAGGACGACCGCGAAGTCGTGGCGCAGCATCAGCTTCATCGCCTCAGGCCCCGACCTGGCCTTGAACAGGAGCTGCTGCAACGGCCGCAGCACGGCCTCCAGCGCCACCAGGCTCTCGTCGTTGTCGTCCACCAGCAGGATCTTGACCTGTCGGTTCATCCGTCCCCCTCCCGATCGCCCGCGAGCCACCCGCGCATCACTTCCAGGAGCTGATCGAGGTCCACGGGTTTGGGCACGTAGTCGGACGCGCCGCAGGAAATCGTCTTCTCCCGGTCGCCCGGCATCGCCTTGGCCGTGAGCGCGACGATCGGCAGGTCGGCGAACCTGGGCATCTGCCGTACGGCGGCGAGCGTCTCGTACCCATCCATCTCGGGCATCATCACGTCCATGAGGACGAGCGCGATGTTCTCCTCCCGCTCCAGCGTCTCGATGCCCTCCCTGCCGTTCTCGGCGTAGACGATCTCCATGCCGAGCCGGCCGAGCACGTGCGTCAGGGCGTAGACGTTGCGGATGTCGTCGTCCACGATGAGCACCCGCCGGCCCGCGAAGGCCGCCCCGAGCGGGCCCTGCTTGAGCCTGCTCAGCTCGGAGGCCGACTGCCACGGGTCGTCGTCGGCCTGCCAGCCGGGCGGCGCGGGGCGGGACTCCTCGGACTCGGCGGGCTCCGCCGGTTCGGCGGGCTCGGGCGGCGGCTGCTCGGGGCCGGAGGCGGCGCACCCGGCCGGCACGTACAGGGTGAACGTGCTGCCCTCGCCAGGGATGCTGCTGGCGTGGATCTCGCCGCCGAGCAGCCGGGCGATCTCGCTGCTGATCGACAGGCCGAGGCCGGTGCCGCCGTACTTGCGGCTGGTGGTGCCGTCGGCCTGCTGGAAGGCGCCGAAGATGGCCGGGAGCTTGTCGGCGGCGATGCCGATGCCGGTGTCGCGCACCGCGAAGGAGAGCACCGGCCGGCCGTCGGGGCCCGGCCAGTCCTCGGCGACGGACACCGACAGGCGCACCTCGCCGGCGGAGGTGAACTTGACCGCGTTCGACAGCAGGTTGCGCAGGATCTGCTGGAGCCTGCGCTCGTCGTTGAACAGCTCGCGGGGCGTGCCGGGGGCGACCTCGATCTCGAACGTCAGCCCCCGGTCGACGGTGAGCGGGCGGAAGGTGGCGTCCACGTAGTCGAGCAGCTTGGTCAGCGGCAGCTTCTCCGGCCGCACGTCCATCCGCCCCGCCTCGATCTTGGACAGGTCGAGGATGTCGTTGATGAGCTGGAGCAGGTCGCTGCCCGCGTTGTGGATGGTGCCGGCGAACTCCACCTCCTGCTCCGACAGGTTGCCCTCGGGGTTGTCGGCCAGCAGCCTGGCCAGGATGAGCAGGCTGTTCAGCGGGGTGCGCAGCTCGTGCGACATGTTGGCCAGGAACTCCGACTTGTAGCGGGACGAGGTGGCCAGCAGGTGCGCCTTCTCCTCCAGCGCGGCGTTCGACCTGCGCAGCTCAGCCTGCTGGCGCTGCAGCTCGTCGGAGCGGCCCTGGAGCTGCTGTGCCAGCCGCTGCGACTCCGACAGCAGCGCCTCGGTGCGGGCGTTGGCGATGATGGTGTTGATGGCGACGCCGATGGTGACCACGAACTGGTCGAAGAAGGCCAGGTGCACGTCGCTGAACCGGCTGAACGAGGCCAGCTCGATCACGCCGAGCACCTTGTCCTCGAACACGATGGGCAGCACCACCACGCTGGCGGGCGCGGCCTCGCCCAGCCCCGAGTGCACGGTGATGTACCCGGCGGGCACGTCCTCCAGCAGGATGCGCTTGCGTTCCAGCGCGGCCTGCCTGATCAGCCCGGGGCCCGGCGTGGCGGGCCCCGGCAGCACGTCGTGGGCGGCGCCGTAGCCGGCGATGTAGGCCAGCGAGCCGTCCACCGAGTCGGCGTCGGCCAGGAAGAAGGCCCCGTACTGGGCGCTGACCAGCGGCGTCAGCTCGCGCAGGATCAGGTCGGCGACCTCGACGAGGTTGCGGTGCCCCTGCATGAGCCCGGCGATGCGGGCCAGGTTGCTCTCCAGCCAGTCCTTGGCGCGGGTGGTCTCGCGCAGGTTGGCGACCATCAGGTTGACGTTGTTCTTCAGCTCGGCGACCTCGCCCTTGGCCTCGACGCTGATCGCACGGCTCATGTCGCCCTGGGCCACGGCGCTGGCGACCTCGGCAATGGCGCGGACCTGGGTGGTGAGGTTGCCGGCGAGCTGGTTGACGTTCTTGGTGAGCCGCTCCCAGGTGCCGTAGACGCCCTCGACCTCGGCCTGGCCGCCCAGCCTGCCCTCCGAGCCGACCTCGCGGGCCACCCTGGTCACCTCGGAGGAGAACGACGAAAGCGTGTCGACCATGGTGTTGATCGTGGTCTTGAGCTCCAGGATCTCGCCACGGGCGTCCACGTCGATCTTCTTGGACAGGTCGCCGTTGGCCACGGCGGTGGCGACCTGGGCGATGTTGCGT
>NZ_VSEY01000028.1 GCF_008086045.1 Nonomuraea sp. PA05
GGCCGCGGGGCCCCGGGGGGGGGGGGGGGGCGAGGGGGGGGCGGGGGGGGGGGGGGCGGGGGGGGGCTGGGGGGGGGGGGGGGGGGCGGGCGTGGGCGGGGCGGGCGCGGGTGGGGCGGGCGTGGGCGGGGCGGGCGCGGGGGGGGCGGGCGGGGGGGGGGGGGGGGGGGGGGGGGCGGGCGTGGGCGGGGCGGGCGCGGTGGCACCGCGCACGGAAGCCGTGACACTCCCCGTCCAAGCCCGCTCAACCACCTCGGTCACCGCAGCCAACCGCATACCCCCCACCAACTCGGCCAACACCCCTTGAGCCGTCGGCCGCACCCGAGCATCCTTGGCCAGCGCCCGCTCCACAACCCCCCTGATCTCATCGTCCAGCCCGTCCAGCCGAGCCTCCTCGTGCACGATCCGCCACAACACCTCCCCACCCGTCCCACCCCCGAACGGCAACCGCCCCGTCCCCGCGAAGGCGATCACCCCGCCCCACGCGAACACGTCGGCGGCAGGCGTCAACGGCTCGCCGCGCACCTGTTCGGGCGCCATGAACGCGGGCGTCCCAAGGATCACCTGGCTGGACAGGGCATCGTGGTCGACCAGCCGCGCGACCCCGAAGTCGATCACCCGCGGCCCCAGCGGCGACAGCAGCACGTTGCCGGGCTTGAGGTCGCGGTGAATCACCCCGGCCCCGTGGATGGCGCTCAGCGCGGTCGCGACGCCCACCGCGAGCGCCTCCAGGTTCCCGCCCGTCAGCGGCCCCTGCTCGCGGACGGCCCGCGCCAGGTCGGGCCCTTTGACGTACTCGGTGACGAGGTAGGCGACCCCGCCGTCGATCCCGGCGTCCAGAACGGGCGCGGTGCAGAATCTGGCCACCCGCCGCGCCGCCGCGACCTCCCGCTCGAAGCGGCGCAGGAACGCCGGGTCGCCGGCCAGGGCGGGGTGGATGAGCTTGACCGCGGCCAGGCCGCCCGTGGGCGTGGCGGCCAGGTGCACCTCGCCCATGCCGCCGCGCCCGAGCAGGCGCCGCAGCGTGTAGCCGCCTATGACCCGGTCACCGTTCATCGCAGACACATTAGCCAGAGCCGGGATCAACCCACCGCTTGCGCCAGCCGGTAGCGGGAGGGCGGGATGCCGTACCGGTCGATGAAGGCCTGCCGCAGTGTCTCCGCCGTGCCGAACCCGCAGCGGACCGCGACCGCCGCCATCGGCAGGGAGGTGGAGGCGAGCAGGTGGGCGGCGGCCTCGGTGCGGGCCTGCCTGACGTAGCGGCCGGGCGTCTGCCCGAGGTGCTTGAGGAAGAGCCTGGTGAGGTGCCGTTCGCTGACGCCCGCCTCGACGGCCAGCGTGGCGGTGCTCAGGTCGTCGCGCAGGTGGGCGGAGATGTGTTCGAGGGTCCGCTTGACCAGGCTGTTGGCGGGTGAGGGGGCGCTGACGAACATGCTCATCTGCGCCTGGTCGCCGGGGCGTTGCAGGTAGGTGACGAGGTTCCTGGCGACGGTCCTGGCCAGCTCGGTGCCGTTGTCCTCCTCGACGAAGGCCAGCATGAGGTCCAGGGCGGCGGTGATGCCGGCGGAGGTGGCGACGGTCCCGTCCCTGATGAAGATGGGGTCGGGGTCCACGACGACGTCGGGGTAGAGCTCCGCCATGCGCTGCGCCTGGTGCCAGTGGGTGGTGGCGCGCCGCCCGTCGAGCAGGCCGGCGGCGGCCAGGATGAAGGCGCCTGTGCAGACGGAGGAGACGCGGCGGCTCTCCTTGGCGAGCCGGCGGACGTGGCTGACGATCAGCGGGTTCGCGGCGGCGTCCTCGTGGCCGATGCCGCCCGCGACCACGAGCGTGTCGAGCGGCCCGGTGACCCGTTCCAGGACGAGCTGGGCGTGCAGGGTCAGCGCGGTGGCCGTGGAGATGGGGTGGCCGCCGGGGGTGGCGACGCGGTACTCGTAGTACGGTTGCGCGCCGTGCCAGTTGGCGCTCTCCAGTGTCGAGGTGATGCTCGCGATCTCGAGCAGTTCCGAAGCCTCGTAGGCCACGATCACGACCCGTCGTCGGTCCATGGCCCCGACTGTAGGTGCGAAGGACGCAGATCCCAAGTTTCCGGACCTTCCCGGTCGTCTTCCTTGGCCGCCGCCGCCCGTGCCGGACACAGTCGGGGCATGACAACGACGACGACCCCCAAGACCGGACGCCGCTGGGGCAGGTTCGCCCTCCACTACCTCGAAATGATCATCGCGATGTTCGTCGGGATGTTCGCGCTCGGCATGCTGCAGTCGGCCGTCGGCCTCGGCGTCTCCCACGCCGAGCAGCCGGAGCTCTGGTACCTGTCTATGGCGCTGAACATGTCGATCGGCATGGCCGCGTGGATGCGGTTCCGCGGCCACGGCTGGGCTCCGACGCTGGAGATGTGCGCGATCATGTTCGCGCCCGCCGTCCCGCTCTTCCCGCTGCTGTGGACGGGCGTCATGGACGCCGACGGGCTGATGCTGGTCTCGCACGTGGTGATGTTCCCGCTCATGCTGGTGGCGATGCTGCGCCGCCTCGACGAGTACGCCGGGTGCGCTCATTGAGCGCCTTGCGGTAGCCGTCGAGGACGTCCTGCCGCAGCAAGGAGCCGAACCCCGCCCGCTCCAGCCGCGCCGCGAGCCGGGGCACGTCGATCCGGAGCGCGGCCGCGGTGGCGGCCATGCTCCAGCCGTGCGCGGCCAGCTCGCTCAGCAGGTGGCCGCGCCGGCACTGCGCCTCCGACAATCTGAACGTCTTCAGGTACGCCAGCCGCCCGTCCGCGCCGGTGATGGTCTCGCCGATGTGGTTCTCGCTCTTCCGCTCGAACGAGGGCAGGAACCGGCTCAGCGTGTACGGCCCCATCCGGTAGACCTGCTCCACCCTCGCCGGGGCGCCCAGCAGCCCGGCCGCCATGACCGAGTCGTGGAAGCCCGCCCACTCCCGCTCGTGCCGCCGGGCCTCGGCGCGCAGGTCGGCGAACGAGGTGACCGCGCTGTCGTCGATCACCGCGGGGAAGTCCCTGGCCGGGTAGAACAGGGCGTACTCGTGGATCAGCTCGCCGTACAGGTCGCGGACGAGGGTGGGGTGCAGCGCCCGGTAGTCCTCCGGGTGCGGCACCACGAACGCCCCGGCCAGCGTGTCCCCCGCGTACAGCAGCAGCCCGCACTGCCCCGGGTGGATCTCGAACACCTTGAGCGCGTCGTCCAGCCCGCGCACCTCGGCGCCGGTGTAGGCGTCCTCGGCCCGCGGCGACAGGCCGCGTGAGATCGCCTCGCGCGACCACTCCTCCCACGCGATCTCGGGGCCGCCGAAGTGCAGCGCGAGGTAGCCCTCCAGGGCGAGGTGCAGCGGCAGGAACCTGAGCCGGTTCGTCCCCGCCCGGCGGGCCATCCTGCGCCGCCGCCTGACCGGGACGTGCCGCAGCGGCTGCCCGAGCTGCGTGCCGTACGCCGCCGCGCAGGTGCCGTCGGTGGTCCAGGACGCGACGAAGGCGTGCGGCACGTACGCCGTGTAACACGTGTGGTCAGGCAGCGACACCACGTTGATCTCGTCGCCGTACACCTTGGCGTGCAGCCGCAGGTCCCGGATGGGTTCGCGGCGCACGAGCGGCACCAGCCGCATCGCGCCCCAGGTCTGCGCGGGGCGCGTCTCCAGCCCCGTCAGGTCGACGATCATCGGGCTCGGTCCTCCAGGTACGCCCGCAGCTCCGCGAGCCCCGTCCGCCCTTCCGCGAACCTGGCCAGCTCCACCAGCGCCGGCAGGTCCTCGGCGTCCCGGATGCCGACCGTCGGCGCCACCGTGGACAGCCGCCGCACCTCGAACTGCTCGGCGTCGTAGACCGGGTTCAGGTGCACGATCCCGACCTCGCCGGCCGGATCGAGCTTGCGCCGCCAGACGCGCAGCACCTCGCCCGCCAGCCCGGGAGGCGCGTTGTCCCAGCCGTCGGAGACGATGACGAGCAGGTCGGGCCGCCCTTCGAGGCCGTCGAGGATCCGCCGGCCCAGCGGGGTGGGGCCGGTCGGGCGGGCCTGGAGCGGGTCGGAGCGGCCGGACAGCCACAGCGCGCGGTAGCCGCCCGCCAGCGTCTCCAGCAGGTAGTGGCAGGCCAGCGCGACGGCCAGCGGCCGGTGGCGCTTCACCGGCGAGCCGAAGGCGGAGAAGCTGTCGTCCAGCACCGCCGTCACCAGGCCCCACGAGCCGGCCCGCGCTCCGGCGGCCCGCGCCGCCGACGCGCGCAGGGCGCCGACCAGCTCGTCGCGCCGCCGCGCCCGCGCGTCGGCGGCCAGCGACAGCACGTACGAGGCCAGCCTGACCAGCGGCATCGCGGCCAGGTCCGCCTCGGTGCGGACGCCGTCGCGCGCGGCGGCCCCGCTCAGCCGCAGCCGCTCCAGCCTGGTCAGCCGGGGCGCGACCCGCTCCAGGAAGACGGCCCGGCTGATGCCGTGGCGGGCGGCGAAGCCCTCGGCGACTGTGTACGGCAGGTCGTACAGGGCGTTCTTGTCGTAGTGCGCCCGCCGCCACGCCTCCAGGACGGGCGTGTCGTACCGGGCGCGGCTGAACGGCGCGAACAGGAAGGCGCCCAGCTCGCCCTCGGGCCGCAGGTGGGCGTGCCGCACCGCCGACTTCACCGCCGTGCGGTACTTGACCGCGTCGAAGGCCAGGTCGGGCCGGGCGGCGAGCCAGTCGCGGATGAGCGCGCGGGTACGCCGGTTGTTCACGCCCGCGCCGCGCAGCTCCTTGAAGAGCCGGTAGACGCGGGGCGGGCTCATCCGGCCCAGCCGCCGGGCGATGAGCCGCGCGTCGCCCTGGTGGCCGCCCTTGCGCTTGAGCAGGTTGGCGATGATCAGGGCGGCGTTGTGGTCGTTGATGTCCAGCGCGAGCGTGGCGGCGTACAGGTCGGGATAGTTGCCGTGGATGTAGCTGTGCAGGAAGGCGAGGGAGAGCCGCTGCTCGCCGGCCGCGCCGTGGAACTCGCGCTGGCCGGTCGAGGTGATCGCCGCGTTCGCGAAGAGCAGCACGTCCTCGCACCCGATCAGGTCGGCGTAGGTCTCCATCGGCTCCCCCGGGGGTCGTGGGGACTGGCCGGGGAATGGGGGCACGAACTGCGAGAGGTTCGCTGTACAGGCGGATTCCGGAAGTCGTACCGAAGTCCCGCGGCCAGTCTGGTTCCGGACCTTACCGGCGGTTCCCGGCGAGCGCGATGGGATTTGTACCGCCTCACCGGGCGCCGGCGACCGGCGCGGCGGGAGTCACGCAGCTTCGCGCTTGCCGTCCTCGGCGCGCAGGAAGGCCTCCAGCCCCGCCAGGTCGTCGGTGTTGATGTGGTCGACGTCCGCGGCGACCAGCTCCCGCCAGAGCGCGTCCCTGGCCGCCCCGGCGGTGTCCGGCGTGGCCCAGAAGCGCACCCGCTGCCCGTCACGGTGGGCGGTGGCGACGATCTGGCGGAGCTTGTCCCGCTCGGCGGCGGGCATCTCGCCCGCGCCGGTCCAGCTGAAGTGATTGGTCCAGTTGTCGCTGATCAGCGGGATCAGGCTCGGGTTGCCCTGGCCCAGGTCCGCCATGCGGCCGTCGTAGAAGGCGTAGCGCCGTTCCTGCGCGGCCATGAGGTCGCGCGGCCGGTCGCCGCTGATCACCACGGTGACGGCGCCGGGCTTGACCTTGCCCTTGTGGTAGGCGGTGAGCATCTTCCTGTAGCTCTTGAGCACCTTGTCCAGCTCGGCGTAGGTGGCGGCGCCGTTGTTCTTGATGTCCACCAGGAGCTGGAGCTGCTGGCGGCTGCGCGGGTAGACGCTGCCGTGACGCACGCGCCGCGCCAGCGGGTCCAGGTAGAGCGACTGCAGCGTACGGCCGGGCCGCAGGTCCTCGGGGTCGTGCCCGACGCGCAGTTCGCCGTCCACGAGGTAGATGTCGGCCTCGACGCTGGTGAACCCGTGGTCGAGGGCGTCCAGCAGCGGGCGCTCGTGCTCGTAGTCGTTGTGCGCGTGGGCCCGGGGAAGGGGCTCGGCGGCCGTCGCCGAGGCGGGGACGGCCGTCAGCAGCAGGGCGCCGGCGGCAGCCAGCACGCCCAGGGTACGACGCAACATCGCATCTCCTTACGGGGATGGTCGAGACGCGTGTCACGGTATGCGGGAAAGGTGTGACAGGAGTGACGTTCGTCTGAATTATCGGCTCTGTGCCTTGATCTTCCCGAGCGTGGCCTGCCGATCACGGATGTCCGAGATCAGCACGTGCGCGACCAGCAGCAGCCCGAGGCAGAGGACGTCGGCGGCCCACCACGGGATCTCGGCCAGCAGCAGGTATCCCTGGCCGTCGCTCAGCGATCTGATCACCACCGTGACGACCGCCACCACGAACGTGACCAGCCCCCAGCTCCACAGCGGCGGCAGGTTGCCCTTGTTCCACAGCCGCACCCGCCAGTTCATGAACACGGCCAGCACGCCCAGCAGCGCGCAGAAGCCGATCAGCCACCAGGGCAGGGCGAAGGCGGTCTGCTCCGAGATCTGCTCCCGCGTCGTGCGCAGCTCCGCCTCCGCCGCGCGCTTGGCCTGCTCGGCGGCGGCGAGCTGCCGTTCGAGCTGGGCCACGCTGCGCTGCTGCCGGGCGGGCGGCGTGGCGTCGTCGGTCGGCAGCATGCGCGTCACCACGGTCAGCATGATCGCCACGAACGACAGCGCCAGCACGATGGCCATGAACAGGTCGATGAAGCGCAGGTCGAGCGGGGGCGCGAACGACCGGGGAGCCCGCTTCCTCACTGCTCCCTCACCAGCGAGTACCGCTGCGGCTTCGTCTCCGCCGCGGTCAGCCGCTCCACGGCGGTACGCAGCGCGTCCAGCCCCTTCACCAGCTCCTCGGTCCTGCCCCGCGTGTGGGCCAGCTCCTGCGTCAGACCCTGCACCTGGGACAGCTCCTTGGTCAGCCCCTGGGCCAGCTCGCGGCTGAGCCCCGCCTGGGCGGGCGCCGCCTCCCTGCCGGGCAGCCGCGCCAGGTAGATCAGGAACACCTCGTCCGCCGCTCCGACGTTGGCCCGCTCACCCCGCTCGACCAGGGCCATCGCGCCGAACGCGAGCACGCTCAGGAACAGCGCGACCATTGTGACGCCGAACGCGGAGGCCAGCTCGGGCAGCACGTACTGCTTGAGCGCGGCGATCAGCACGCTCGGGTCGCCCTGCCCGTCCAGCGCGTCGCCGAAGGAGCCGACCATCGCCGCCATGGTGAGCGCGGTGCCGATGAACCCGAAGACCGGCAGCGCCCAGATGAGCGCGTGGTCGAGGTGGTGCCTGTTGGCCAGGTCGCTCTCGTCCAGCGCGGAGCGGGCGCTCAGCACGGCCTCGCAGTCGCCGCCGGCCTCCGCGGCCTCCTTGAACAGCTTGAGCCGCCGCGCCACCAGCGTGTCCTCGCCGGGCCGCACCGACCCGATGTTCGCCACGGCCCGCTCCGTCGCGGCGCTCTCCCGCCGGATGTCGGGCACCGCCCTGACGATCCTCAGCACCGTGGTCAGGAAGACCGCGACGACGAGCGTGACGACGAGCTCGGCCGCCGCGGGAGCCGTCGCCGCGCCCACGAACCTCAGCAGGGCGCCCACCGCCCCCGCCATCAGCAGCACCCCGGACACCAGCAGCCCCACTATCGGCGCGAACGCCCAGTGGCGCCAGTCGTACCTTGACACGCTTCAACCCCACTTAACACACAGGAATGTCAAAGCAACACCTAAGCACACGTAGAGCTATGTTTGGTGACAGAGTGGCAGATTTGTAACTCAGCGCCCGCGAACGATCGCTCAAAGCGGCGGCGGATCCGCCTCCGGCAGCAGGCCGAGCCACTGCGCGTGCCGGATCGCCGTGACCCGGTTGGTGGCCTCCAGCTTCCGGTAGAGGTTCTCCTGGTGCTTGCTGACCGTACGAGGCGAGATGCCCAGCCGCCGGGCGATCGTGCTCGCGGTCAGCCCCTCGGCCAGCAGCCCCAGCACTCCCAGTTCCCTGGGCGTGACCCCGAGCCCCGCCTGCCGGTCCGGGTCGTCGGCGAGGGCCAGCAGCGACTCCCGCCACCGGACCAGGTGGCGCAGCCGCTTCTCCGCGGTGACGAGCAGCGGCCGGATCCTGGCCCGCTCAGTGGTCTCCTCGCGCGGCGGACGGCAGAGCGGGCAGCGCAGCCCGTCGGCGGGCCCGGCCGCCGGTCGCTTCAGCTCAGGCTCCAACTGCATGGCCACCCCGACCATGAGCTCGACCACCAGAACGAGCACGCGCTCGTAGTCCCGCCGCGACACATCCATAGCGGGGCATGCCAGCACACCGCGAGCCAGCCGTCCAGGTACTTCTGCGCACTACGTACTTCTCCGTATGGCCCGCCCGCGCGGCCAGCCGGAACCCTGGGCCTTCAGGACAGAGCAAGGGGGATTTCATGGGCAAGTTATCGAGGCTGCTGGCCGGGCTGCTGCTCGGCCTGGCCGCGCTGCTGTCAGGGGCGGGGTCGGCGCAGGCGGCCGTTCCCGACGTGTGGGCCTTCGCCTACGTGGACAACGCCACCCCGCCACCGGGGTACATCATGAGCACCGCCCACCAGTCCGGCAGCTACAAGGCCGCCTGCCCGGCCGCCTGGGGGCAGGTGTCGAACCCGTCCGTCGGCTTCTACCAGGTCACCTTCCCGTGCACCGGCGGCTACGGCGCCGGCATCGTGCACGTGACCGCCGTGGACGCCACGGGCGGCTTCTGCCAGGCCGGCCGCTGGGGCGCCTCGGGCCGCAACGAGCTGGTCTACGTGTGGTGCTTCGACGCCGCCGGCGCTCTGGCCGACAGGCGCTTCACGGTGCTCTACACCGCCAGCACGGGCTCCTCGCCCGCCGGCAGCCACGCGTACGTGCACGCCAACGCCGCCGGGACGCTCATCACCGGCTTCAACTCGACCGGCCTGGCCAACACGGTCGTCCAGCAGGCCCCCGGCCGCTACCGGGTCGAGCTGCCCGTCCCGAACCCGCGCGCCTACACGGGTGACTTCCAGGTGACGGCGGTCGCGGGGAGCGGCACGCCCCGCCACTGCCGGGTCGCCGACTGGTCGCTCGGCCAGAACGGCTACCTGATCTACCTGGCCTGCGCCGACCGCGCGGGCCGCGACGCCGACAGCGGCTTCACCCTGTCGCACCACCACAAGCGCACGGTCTACGGGGTGCCTGGCCCGCCGATCCACCTCGGCTACCTCCTGCACCCGGTGTCCGGCGCGCCGATGCCCGACACCAACTACAACTCCGTCGCCGGGCCCAACGTGGCCGCCCAGGTCGCCCCCGGCCAGTGGGACGTCGTCTATCCAGGGGTCGGCGTCCGCGAGACCCACATGCAGGTGACCGCCTACAGCGGCCGGCCGGTCTACTGCCAGCTCTCCGACCTGTGGACGATCAGCGGCACCGACGCCGTGGCCCGTACCGTGGCCTGCTTCGCCCCGGGCGGAGCCCCGGCGGACAGCGCCTTCTTCGCCACGTTCGCGTCCAGCGCCTGACGCCCGCCCGTCCCCCCGCCCGGGGGCGGGGGGACGGGCCATCAGCGGGTGTAGTCGAGCGGGCCGTCGTTGAACAGCCTGAAAGGGCCGTTGGCGATGGCCCGCTTCAGCGCCTCCCTGTCTTCGTGGACGTAGTCCCCGCCGTCCACGCCGTACTCGGTGAAGTTGTTCGCACCGTAGGTCGCGCGGGCGTCCTCCTCGTAGCCGAGCTGCGTGCCGAAGCGGTACGCCGCCCGGTTGGCCGCCTGGTCCTCCTTGGTCCGCGCCTCGTAGTACTCCTGCGAATCCATGCCGAGGGGGTTCGGGTCCCAGCGGTTCCTGGCGATCTCGACCTGACGGACGAACTCGCCCGCCATGGCCTCGGAGGAGGACCAGCCGGCGCCGCCGATCCGGATGACGTTGAGGTTCCTGTCGTAGCCGGAGGCGTACTGGTTCCGCTCGCTCTGGTACAGGGTGGTGATGCCGTGCTCCTTGGCGTACGCGAGCGCCGCCCGCCCCTCGGGCGTCTCGTTCAGCACCATCTCGGCGGCCTCGCGGGCGCTCGAATTGTCGTCGAAGGGGTTGAGGGTGAGCGCGTCGGCCGTCACCAGGGCCGCCTGGAAGCCGGGCACGATCATGCCTCGGGCCAGCATGCGCTTGGCGAGGCGCAGGGCCTCGACCGCGTTCGAGCCGATGTTCCGCTCGATCTGGGCCAGGGTGGCCTGGAGCGCCTTGCGCGTCCCCATCGTCCGGATCCTGGTGAAGAGCGCGCCCAGCGCCGGGCCCAGCGCGAAGGCCCGGATGATCGACAGCAGCAGCGCGAGGAGGGCCAGCACGACGACGTACTTCCACACGGTGCGGAACACCACGACCGCGGTCGTCCCGGTGCCGACCAGGGCGTTGGCCAGCGCACCGTCGCTCATCCGCTCCTCGGTGCCGCCCCAGGAGCTCTCGAAGACGGACACGTCGCCGCTGTAGTTGCCCGACGCCCGCACCTGGGAGACGGCCGAGGCCGACTCCGCCTGGCCGCCCTGCGTGGCGGAGGCGAGGTCCAGCCACGATCCGGCCCCGTCCATGCGCTGCGTCTCGTCGGCGCGCGGCCACGGGGCGTCCGACGCGACGAGCCCGTGCACGGCCCGCAGGCCCGGCGGCATCTCCCAGCTCACAGTCCCTCCAGGCGGGCTCGCAGGTTGTTCGCGGCCTCGATGCCGGTCTGCTCCGCGTGCGAGTAGTTGCGATCCGACGCCTCGGCCTTGGCGGCGTGGTCGCGCAGCGTCCGCGCCGTGGTCCCGAAGGCGCCGCGCACCAGCTCGGTCAGCCCCGCGAACTCGACGTCGAACTGCGCTCCCGGCCGCTCGGGCGGCGCTCCCGCGCCTCCGGCGTACTCGGCCCTGCCGAGCGCGCCGCCCAGGGCCCGCTCCAGGTTGTCCGCCTGATCCCTGAGCCGGCCCGCGGAGACGACGCGGCTGCCGTGGACGACCTGGATCCCGTCACCGTTGCCGTTCATCGCTGCGTGCCCTGCCGCATCAGCCGGTCCAGCCGCGCGGTCAGCTCGTCGGCGGCCAGGAGGATCTCGTTCATGTTGCCGCGGGCGTCGGCCTCGATGCCCTTCAGCAGGGCGGTCAGCTCCGGCGTCTCCTGCCGCAGGGCCTCGGGGACGGCCCGCATGGCGCGCTCCTGCGCGACGGCGCGGGCCTGCCCGAACGCCTCCTTGATCGCGGCGGCCAGCTCCTCGGACGGCAGCCGCATCGCCCTGGGGTCGATCACCAGCCCCACCAGGTCGCTGGTGCCATCGACTTCCACCTTGACCAGGCCGTTCGCCGCTGCCGCGACCTCTCGCAGCTCGGCGAATCTGTCCAGGAAGTCGGCCTCGTCCGAGGTCGCCATGGGCCCCTCACTTTCGGTCATGCTCGATGGCAAATTTCGGCCAAAGAGATCCAAGCAGAAGGGCGTGGCATCCCACGTGGTTGATCTTGAAAGTTCGCCCGCGGTTCACCGGCGGTTCCACCGGCGACGGGGCCAGGACATGAAAAAAACCGCCCCTACCTGCGGTATATCCGCAGGTCAGAGGCGGTCTGTGGTGGAGGTGGCGGGAATCGAACCCGCGTCCTTCAACCCCAAGTCAGGGCTTCTCCGGGCGCAGCCTGTTGTGCTTTTCTCAGCCCCGGCGATCACACAGGCGAGTCGCCGACGGGCTCAGCCACTGTTTGGTTTCCCGATCGCCCCCGTGGCCGGGTTGATCGGTTGAGCCTTCTAGCGATGCCAGACACCGGGCCGAAGGCACTCCCGGGCTGACAGTGGTTTCGCTACTTAGGCAGCGAGCGCCAGGGAGTCCCTGGCAGCCACAGTGCTCTTGGAATTGGCACTTGTTGTTTACGGTCACAGGATTAACGAGGTTATGTCCGCAGTCCTCGGCCCGCTTCACCTGGCTTGCAAGGTCAAAGTCGAAGCCAGTCACCCCCTGTGCAGTTATCAACACGCCCCCGCCTGGACGGGGTCGCGCATTGATGAATGTACATGGGACAACACCCTCAACGCCAACTTAATTCCGGGTGTACCCGAGGACGCCGAAACCCCCGGGAGCGCGGCGCTGAGGCACGCGCTCCCGGGGGCCGACCGGCAGGGTCGAGCCGGTCCGGACGGCAGGACTTCCCCCGAGATGAAGTCCTGTCTCATCACGGCGACTGGGACCGCAACCCCCCGAGCGGGCCCAGTCATTCAGTAAGACGCAACCCGCACCTCGAATGGTTGCTCCGCGTCGCGACTATTTCACGGAGAGTTGCGCAGGCCCGCGAAGAAGCTGCCCGCGACGGCCGCCGCGTCGTAGTTCTTCGTCAGCACCGCGACGGCCACATCGCCCTGCCAGCCGACGAACCAGCCCTGTTGGTTGCCCGCCGACGCCCTGACGCCGTAGACGCGACCCTTGCCCGCCTGGGCGGGCGTGCCGGCCGCGCCGGCACGCATCATGGTCATCAGCGCCGCGCGCACCTTCGGGTCCATCGCCACCGGAGCAGGCTGGACGGCCGGCGTCGTCTCCGCGGCCGGGTCGGGCGACTTCGGCAAGGTGACCAGCACCGGCGGCCGCCACGTGCCCGACCCCACCGCCGCCGCCACCAGGGCCATGCTGAGCGGGCTCATCTCGACGTTCTGGCCCGCGATCGCCTTGGCCTTGTCGGCGTCGCTGGACAGCTCGGGCAGCGACCCGCTGAACGACTTCAGCGGCAGCCGCCACGGCAGCCCCACGCCGAACGCCTTGGCGCTCCTGTTCAGCTCGTCGGCCGTGACCCGGCGGGCCAGCGAGGCCAGCGCCGTCACGCAGCCCTTGGCGAAGTTCTCCTGGAGGGTGGCCGACGTCGTGACGCCCGTGGACTGGCCGGCGTAGACGAACTTGGCCCCGCCCACCGTGCGCTCCTGCGGGCAGGCCAGCTTCTGCTTGGGGCTCACGCCCTTCTTCAGCAGCGCGTCGGCGGCCACGATCGAGAACGCCGTGCCGGCGGGGAACTTACCGGCCAGCGCGTCGCGCTCCTGGTGCAGGCCCTTGGCGCTGACCGCGAGGATCTCGCCGGTGTCGCGCTGCACCGCCACCAGAGCGCTCGTCTCGGTGTCGGCCACCGCCTGCTCGGCCGAGGCCTGCGTGACCCGGTCGATGGTGGTCTTGACGGAGGCGTTCTGCCGCCCCGACCACTGTTTCAGCTCCGCGACCTGCTGGCCGGTCTTGAGGTCGAGGGTGATCACCGTGGTCTCGGTGGAGCCGGTCAGGTAGTTCTGGTAGGCCTGCTGCAGGCCGTTCCTGCCCACCGAGTCGCCGGCCCGCTGCGGGCCGCCGAGCTTCTGCTCCGTCTCCGGCGTGAGCGCGCTGACGCTGCCCACGATCTGGCGCGGCGCGTCGGGCTCGACCGGCTGCTTCTGCGGGTTGACCTCCAGCCCGTCGATGGCCTCCAGCTTCGCCTGCATCGACAGGTACCTCGAGCGCCCGAACGTCACGAGCTGCACGAAGTCGTCGGGCGGCGAGGACCTGACCCGGCTCAGCAGCCGGTCCTGGGCGTAGCCGGTGACCTCGGAAAGCTGGGCCACGACGCTCTCCGCCTGGCCGCCGAGCTGGTTGGGATAGACGCCCGCGACGTAGAGCACGGTGTCGCTCTGGAGCGGGTCGTCGTCTCTGTCGACCACCGGCTGGCGCGGCCGCGGCTCGGTGGCGACCGCGAACCGCTGCCCCTCCTTGAGCTGCGGATGCAGCACCGAGGGCGACCAGCGCACCTTCCAGACGCCGTCGACCAGATGCAGCGGCAGCACGCCTTCGTACTGCCACAGGGGGTTGTTCTCCCCCAGGTCGACCTCGGCGTGGAAGTCGGCCTTGGACTCCTCGCCGGTCACGCTGATGCTGGAGATCTTGAAGCGGAACGAGGCCGCGTCGAGCTCCAGCTTGGCGTCGGCCAGCGCCTGGCGCACCGTCGCCACGTCGCCGTCGGTGCGGCCTGCGGCCAGGTCGTAGTCCTCCGTCTGCCAGCCCACGAGGAAGTCGCGCACCGCGTCGTGCGGTGACGGCTCCTCGAAGCAGCCGGTCAGCGTGGTGCTCGCGACCGCCAGGGTGACGGTCGCGGCCAAGGTGCGGCGGGCGCGTCTCATCGGTTGCGGTGTCACACTCTCATCGGTTGCGGTGCCGCAGCGCCCGGGCCATCTCCCGCTTGGCCTGCTGCTCCGCCAGCGCCTGCCGCTTGTCCCAGTCTTTCTTGCCCCGGGCCACGGCGATCTCGACCTTGGCCCTGCCGTCCTTGAAGTAGAGCGTCAGCGGCACGATCGTCAGCCCGCCCTCCTTCGTCGCGGCGGCGAGCTTGTCGATCTCCTTGCGGTGCAGCAGCAGCTTGCGCTTGCGGCGCGCCGTGTGGTTGGTCCACGTACCCTGCGAGTATTCGGGGATGTGCACGTTGAGCAGCCACGCTTCGTTGCCGTCGATGCTGGCGTAGCCGTCGACGAGCGAGGCGCGGCCCTCGCGCAGCGACTTCACCTCGGTGCCCTGCAGCACCAGACCCGCCTCGAACGTGTCCTCGACGTGGTAGTCGTGCCGAGCGCGCTTGTTCTGGGCGATGACCTTCCGCCCGGTCTCACGTGGCATGCTTCGACTTTACCGGCGACCGGGGCGGTCACGACCCAAGCGCACCCCTACACCCTGAGGTAGCGGCGCAGCGTCACGAACGAGGCCAGGATACAGATCACGACACCGATGATCATAGTGAGCGTGATCGTCTGCGCCAGGTCGTTCCAGCCGAGCCCGGTGCCGAAGAAGGTGACGACCTCGTCGAACAGGAACACCTTCGCCAGGATCAGGATGACCGCGGCGAACACCCCGCCGACCAGGCCGGCGATGACGCCTTCCATGACGAACGGAAGCTGGATGTAGAGGTTGGAGGCGCCGACCAGCCGCATGATGCCCGTCTCCCTGCGCCGGTTGAACGCCGACAGCCGCACCGTGTTGCCGATCAGCAGGGCCGCCGCCAGCACCAGCACGATGGCCACCGAGAGGGCGGCGATCGCCAGCGTGTTGAGCAGGTTGAAGAACGGGGAGATGAGTTGCTTCTGGTCCATCACCTGCGCCACGCCGGGCTGGCCCTTCATGGCGTCGATGACGGGCTGGTAGTTGTCGGGGTCCTGGAGGCTGATCCTGAACGACTGGGGCAGATCCTCGACCTTGGTCGCGTCGACGAGGGCCTTGTTGGACGAGAACGACTGCTTGAAGTTCTCGTACGCGGCTGTCTCGTCCTCGAAGAGCACACCCTTCACCCCGGGGGTGTTCTTGATGTGCTCCTGGAGCGCCTTGGTCTGCGCGGGCGAGATCGCCTTGCCGTTGCAGGCCGGCATGGCCGTCCCCTTCTTACAGAGGAAGACCGAGACTTCGACCTTGTCGGCCCAGTAGCCGTTCATCAGCCCGACCTGGCTGTTGATCATCAGGCCGACGCCCAGGAGTGCCATGCTGACCGCCACGGTGATGACGACGGCGATCGTCATGGTCAGGTTGCGACGGAGGCCGATCCAGACCTCGGAGAAGATGAAATTCGCCCGCATGTCTTGTCTGCAGCTCCCTGTCAGTACGCCTGGCCGTACACGCCACGCGACTGGTCACGGACGATCTTGCCGTCCTCCAGCTCCACGACACGCTTACGCATGGAGTCGACGATGGCCGCGTCGTGCGTGGCCATGACGACCGTGGTGCCAGTCCTGTTGATGCGGTCGAGCACCTTCATGATGCCGATGCTCGTCGCGGGGTCGATGTTGCCCGTGGGCTCGTCGGCCAGCAGGATCATCGGCCTGTTGACGAACGCGCGGGCCATGGCGACGCGCTGCTGCTCGCCGCCGGACAGCTCGTCGGGCATGCGGTGGGCCTTGCCCTCCAGGCCGACCAGCTCGACGACCTCGGGCACCACCTTGCGGATGAACCGCCGTGGCTTGCCGATGACCTCGAGGGCGAACGCCACGTTCTCGTAGACGTTCTTGTTGGGGAGCAGCCTGAAGTCCTGGAAGACGCAGCCGATGCGGCGGCGCAGGTGCGGCACCTTGAAGTTGGAGAGGCGGGCCAGGTCCTTGCCGGCGACGTGGATCGCGCCGGAGTTGGGCCGCTCCTCCTTGAGGATCAGACGCAGGAACGTCGACTTGCCTGATCCCGAGGGACCGACGAGGAACACGAACTCGCCCTTGTCCACGTCAACGGATACGTGGTCGAGGGCGGGCCGGTTCTGGTTCGCGTAGACCTTGGTGACATTATCGAAATGGATCACGAGAGCATCACGGCATGCCAGTCTAGGGGTCAGGACGGAAGCGAGGGTGGCACATGCCCACTTCCCGCCACCGGCCGATCGGGGGCGTTGACTTTACTGATGATCGACGTTCCGATTGGCCAGACGACAGTCTAGGGGGAAGACTGGCATGGAACGTCCATAACGGAAACAAAACGATTGTGCGGCTAGACTTGGGGCTGTCATGAGTTGCGAACACCTCGTATGCGCCCAGTGCGCTCACCCCGTGGTCGAGGGGCGCTGCCCCGTCTGCCGCGCCAACCGGGAGCGGATGCACAACCACGGCTTCGCCGGGCTGTCACCCGCCCTCATCGCCCTGCTCCTCGTCGTCCTGCTGCTGCTGAGCCTCGCGGCCCAGCACCTGCTCGGCGCCTGACCCTTACGCCCGGCCGGACACGGCCCCCGGCCCTTCGAGGCCCGCCCGACCCGCGCCCGCCCGGCCTCCCACGCCCGCTGCGCCCGCCGCGCCTGCCCGGCTCACAGCCTCAGCCCGGCCTCCACACGGGCCTGACCTCCGCACGGTCCCAGCCTGCGCACGGTCCCGGCCTGCATTCGGGCCCGGCCTGCATGCGGGCCCGGCGCGCATGATCCCGCAGCCGAGCGCGTAGGCCCGCGACGCCGTGGCCCGGCCGGAAGCCGATCGTCCGACCTGTCGCGATCAGCCGTCCGACCTTTGCGGGCCGATCGGCCCTACTCGGCGCCCGACTCCTGGCGTCGCATCCAGCGGATCTCCGACTCGATGAACTCGTCGAGATCGCCGTCGAGCACCGCCGTCGGGTTGCCCGCCTCCGTGCCCGTGCGCAGGTCCTTCACGATCTGGTACGGGTGCAGCACGTAGTTGCGGATCTGCGTGCCCCACGAGGTGGTGGTGGCGCCGCGCAGCTCCGACATCTTCTCGGCCTCCTCCTGCCGCTTGCGCTCCAGCAGCTTGGCCTGAAGGACGTTCATGGCCGTCGCGCGGTTCTGCAGCTGGGAGCGCTCGTTCTGGCAGGAGACCACGATGCCGCTCGGCAGGTGCGTGATGCGCACGGCCGAGTCGGTGGTGTTGACGCCCTGGCCGCCGGGGCCGCTGGAGCGGTAGACGTCGACGCGGATCTCGTCCTCGTTGATGTCGATGTGGTCGGTCTGCTCGACGACCGGCACGATGTCGACGCCCGCGAACGAGGTCTGCCGCCGCCCCTGGTTGTCGAACGGGCTGATGCGGACCAGCCGGTGGGTGCCGTGCTCGCCGCGCAGCGTGCCGTAGGCGTAGGGCGCCTTGATCGTGAAGGTGGCCGACTTGATGCCGGCCTCCTCCGCGTAGGAGGTGTCGTAGACCTCGGTGGAGTAGCCCTTGCGCTCGGCGTAGCGCAGGTACATGCGCAGCAGCATCTCCGCCCAGTCGGCCGCGTCGACGCCGCCCGCCTGGGAGTTGATCGTGACGAGCGCCTCGCGGGCGTCGTACTCGCCCGAGAGCAGAGTGCGCACCTCTAGAGCTCCGATGTCGGACTTCAGTCCTTCGAGCTCCTTGTCGGCCTCGGCGCGCGTGTCGTCGTCGGCTTCCTCGGCCGCCAGCTCGTACAGGACCGTGAGGTCTTCCAGGCGCCGCGCGACACCCTCCACACGGTTGAGCTCGCCCTGGAGGTGGGAGAGCTTGCTGGTGACCTTCTGGGCCTGCTCAGGGTCGTCCCAGAGGTCGGGCGCGGCAACCTGCTGCTCCAGCTCCGCGATCTGCTTGCGCATCGCGTCGAGGTCGAGCACGTCCTGGATGCTGCGGAGCGTGCCCCGGAGCTCGTTGATCTCTTCTGCCGGATCGATGCCTGCCACGTCTCCCAAGGGTACGCGACCCTCGCGGGCCCGAATAACATGGCGAGGTGCGTGCATACGGTCGGCGTAGGATGCTGGCGCTCGCCGCCGGCCTGCTCGCCGCGGTGACCGCCTGCTCGGGCGATGCCCGGCCGCCCGCCACCACGCCCGCGGCGGCCGTCACCACCAGCGCGTCGCCCTCCCCCGACGAGCCCGAGGTGACGCTGGCGGAGGCGGCGGAGGAGTTCACCGCCTTCACGCTCACCGACAACGCGCTGCGCGGCGAGAGCCCCTACGAAGGGCGGCTCAGGGAGGTCCAGGACATCACGACGGGCGGGCAGTGGCCGCTCACCCAGGCCGCCTACCTGTCCACCGGCTCCGCGCCGCCACGCCGCAGGTGGGGCCCGCCCACGCTCTACGTGCCCAGGTTCCGCCAGGGCGAGAGCGCGCCCTGGTTCAGCGTGCTGGCGCCGCGCGACGGCCGTCCCACTCTGCTGATCTTCGCCAGGTCCGATCGCTGGCGGATCAGCTCGGCGGCCGAGCTCGTGCCGGGCCAGGAGCTTCCGAAGATCAAGCTGGACGCCGACGGCTACGCCTCGGTGGTCGCCGCCGACGACAAGACGGTGACGATCAGCCCGCAGTTCCTCGGCCCCGTGCACGCCAGCGTGGCCGAGACGGGCACGGCCGGGGTCACGGCGGGCCTGCTCGCGACCGGCCCTCTCACCACGGACGTGGCCGAGCAGATCGCCGGCAACCGGGAGAAGGCCAAGAACGAGGGCTTCAGCTACGACTCGATCTTCAGCGCCGACAACTTCCCCGTCTACGCCCTGCGCACCGGCGACGGCGGCGCGCTGGTGCAGTACTCACTGTCCCGCACCACCTCCACGACGACGAAGACGGCCGAGGACGACTACATCCCGGTTCCGGACCAGGCCCGGTGGGCGATCAGCTCGTCGGTGCTGCGCCGCTCGCTCAAGCTGATCGAGACGCACCAGTACGCCGCCGCGGTCCCGCCCCTCACCACCCCGTCGGCGGCGCCCGTGATCGCCCACGACGGCGCGCTGACCCGGGCCTCTGGCGAGTAACCTTTACCCCTCCGACATTAGTCAACTACAGTTGCCTATATGCCGGACGTTCCCGCTCCCCAGGACCCCGCCGACGCGCTCGCGGCCGTGCTGGCCCTGCGACGCCTGGCCGACCAGCTCGAAGACGCCGCCGTCGAGCAGGCGATGCGGGCGGGATGGAGCTGGCCGCAGGTCGCCGAGGCGCTCGGCATCACCCGCCAGGCCGTCCACAAGAAGCACGCCAAGCGGCTCATCGCGGCCGGCGTCACGCTGAGGAGGCGCACGTGAGCGCGATCGACCACTACATCAACGAGATCCTGACGCACGGCCTGGAGGAGGCGCGCGAGGACGGGTCGGCGGCGATCGAGGCCCACCACGTCCTGATGGGGATCGCCGCGAGGCAGGACACGGTGGCCCGCGCCGTCCTGGTGGCGGCGGGGCTCGATCGCGCCTCGATCCGGGCGGCGCTGGACCGGGAGTTCGAGCACAGCCTGAGCACGGTCGGGGTCTCCGCCGCCGCCTTCGGGCTGCCCCGGCCCAGCCCGGATCCCGACCGTAAGGTGAGCATGGGGGCGTCGGCCCGGCTCGCCCTCGAACGCGGCTTCGCCCACGCCGCCCGCAAGCGTGACCTGAGGCCCGTGCACCTGCTGCTCGGGCTGCTTGAGGCCGAGGTGGGCACCGTCCCGCGCGCCCTCGGCCTGGCGGGGGCGGACCGATCGGACCTGGCCCGCCGGGCCCGGGAGGCGGCGGCGGACGAGGGCTGGTGAGCACCCCTCCCCACGCGTGACGCGCCCAGGCCCAGGGCGTGCCGCGCGCGACGGGCAGGCCGGGCACCGCACCACGACCGCCGCACCGGCGCACGCGCGCCGCGGCCGACGGGTGGCCGACCGTGGCACGTCATGGCGTCAGGCCTCCGCCTGCGGCCGGCGGGCGGCCGACCGCAGACGCGTTGCGGTGTCAGGCCTCCGTGTGCGGCAGGTTGCTGGCCGCCACCAACGTACGGATGGCCCGCAACGCCACCGACAACGTGGCCAGATCGAAGTTGTCACTCTCCCAGATCTCGGAAAGCGTCTGCCGAGCCCGCGACACAGCCGCCGAGTTCGCCTCGGACCACCGCGCCAGCCGCTCCTCCGGCGGCAGCCCCGGCTTGCTGTGGGCCAGCACGTCCCGGGTGAGCGACGCGTGCGCCGCGTACAGGTCGTCGCGCAGCGCGGACCGGGCGATCGAGTTCCACCGGTTGTCGCGGGGCAGCGCGATCACCCGCTCCCGCAGCCGGGCGAGCTGCAGCCGGTCGGCGAGGTCGAAGTAGACCTCGGCGACCTCGTTGACGGGCCGCCCCGTCAGCGACGAGATCTCCACCAGGTCCAGCGTCGAGTAGGCGGGCACCATCCCGGCCACCCGCTCGGCCAGCTCCAGCGGCACCCCGCGGGCCACGAACGAGTCGCGCCGCTCCTCGTAGGCCGCCAGGTCGGGCCCGGTCAGCAGCTTGGGGATGTGCCCGAGCAGCCCGTTGACGCCCTTGACGAAGAAGCTGACGGATCCGGCCAGGTCGAGCGGCGGCCGGCGGTTGACCAGCAGCCACCGGGCGCCGCGCTCGACCAGCTTGCGGGCCTCCAGCAGCATGGCGATCTGGGTGCTGGTGTCGACCTTGTTGTCCAGCTCCTCGACGGCCCGGTAGTAGGCGGGCAGCTCGAAGACCTCCCGCGCCACCAGGTACGCCCGGACGATGTCGGGCGTCGAGGCGCCGGTCTCCTCGCCGAAGCGGAACATGAAGGTGGTGCCGGCGGAGTTGACCAGCTCGTTCACCACGCAGGTGGTGATGATCTCGCGCCGCAGCGGGTGCTCGTCCATGTACGTCCGGAACCGCTCGCGCAGCGCCGACGGGAAGTACGAGACCAGCCACGAGGCGAGGTACGGGTCGTCGGGCAGGTCGGACCCGAGCAGCTCGGCGTCGGCCACCAGCTTGGTGTAGGCGAGCAGCACGGAGAACTCGGGCGAGGTGAGCCCGAGCCTGGCCTGGCGCCGCTCGGCCAGCGTCTTGTCCGAGGGCAGGAACTCCAGCTCCCGGTTGACCAGCCCGTCGCGCTCCAGCTTGCGCAGGTAGCGGGCGTGGATGTGGAGCATCTCGACGGCCTGGGTGCGGGCGGCGTCGAGGACCACGTTCTGCGCGTGGTTGTCGCGCAGCACGAGGTCGGCCACCTCGTCGGTCATCGAGGTGAAGACTTGGTTGCGCTGCTTGTCGGTCAGCTCGCCGTCGCGGACGACCTGGTCGAGCAGGATCTTGATGTTCACCTCGTGGTCGGAGGTGTCGACCCCGGCCGAGTTGTCGATGAAGTCGGTGTTGACCAGCCCGCCGTTCAGCGCGAACTCGATCCGGGCGAGCTGGGTGAAGCCCAGGTTGCCGCCCTCGCCGATGACCTTGCAGCGCAGGTCGGCGGCGTTCACCCGGAGCGCGTCGTTGGCCTTGTCGCCCACGTCGGAGTGGGACTCGCCGCTCGACTTGACGTAGGTGCCGATGCCGCCGTTCCAGAGCAGGTCGACCGGAGCCCGCAGGATGGCGCTGATGAGATCGTTCGGCGCCATGGACGCGACGCCGGACGGGATGCCGAGCGCCTCGCGCATCTGGGGGGTGATCTGGATGGACTTGGCGGTGCGCGGGAAGACGCCCCCGCCGGCGGAGATCAGCTTGGCGTCGTAGTCCTCCCACGAGCTGCGCGGCAGCTCGAAGAGCCGCTGCCGCTCGGCGTAGGAGCGCGCCGCGTCGGGCGCGGGGTCCACGAACACGTGCCGGTGGTCGAACGCGGCGATCAGCCGGATGTGCTGGGACAGCAGCATGCCGTTGCCGAACACGTCGCCGGACATGTCGCCCACGCCGGCCACGGTGAAGTCGGTGGTCTGCACGTCCACGCCCATGGTGCGGAAGTGGTACTTGACCGACTCCCAGGCGCCACGGGCGGTGATGCCCATGGCCTTGTGGTCGTAGCCGATGGAGCCGCCGGAGGCGAAGGCGTCGCCGAGCCAGAAGCCGTACTCCTTGGCCACGCTGTTGGCGATGTCGGAGAAGGTCGCGGTGCCCTTGTCGGCGGCGACGACGAGGTAGGTGTCGTCGCCGTCGTGCCGGACGACGTCGGGCGGGGGCACGACCTTGCCGTCCACGAGGTTGTCGGTGACGTCGAGCAGGCCGGAGATGAACATCCGGTAGCAGGCGACGCCCTCGGCGAGCAGATCCTCCCGCGAACCAGACTTCGGCGGACGCTTAACGACAAATCCACCCTTAGACCCAGTCGGCACAATAACGGTATTTTTCACCATCTGTGCTTTGACCAGGCCGAGAATCTCCGTGCGGAAGTCCTCCATCCGGTCCGACCACCGCAACCCGCCGCGCGCCACTTTCCCGAAGCGCAGATGCACGCCCTCGACCCGTGGCGAGTAAACGAATATCTCGAACTTCGGCCGCGGCAACGGCAGCACGCTGATGGCCTGCGGATCGACTTTGAGAGAAATGTACGGTTTGCGCTCTCCATCCACTGTTTGGAAGTAGTTGGTGCGCAATGTCGCTTGAATCATCTCCAGGTACGCCCGGAGAATGCGATCCTCGTCCAGCGAGGCCACCTCGTCCAGCGACCGCAGGATCTCCTCGTTGAGCGCCTCCACGAGGTCCACCCGCACGTCCTCGCCCCGGCGCGGGTCGAGCTTGGCCTCGAACAACCGCACCAGCAGCCGCGCCACCCGCACGTTGTCGCGCAGCACCCGCTCCATGTAGGGCTGGGAGAACGTGCTGCCCGCCTGCCGCAGGTACTTGGCGTAGACCCGGAGGATCTCCACCTGCTCCCAGGTCAGCCCGGCCCGCAGGATCAGCGCGTTGAAGTCGTCGTCCTGCACCCGGCCCTTCCACAGGGCGGCCAGGCCGTCCTGGAAGAGCCGCTTGAAGTCGTTCCTGTCGACCTCTTCCGAGGGCGTGTAGCGCAGGCCGAAGTCGTAGATCCAGGCGTTCTTGGTGCCGGGGTCGTTGTCGCGGTCCACCTCGTACGGGCGCTCGTCCACGACCTCCACGCCGAGCCGCTGGATCAGCGGCAGCGCCTGGGACAGCGAGATGGGCGAGCCGACCTTGTAGATCTTCAGCCGCCGCTCGCCCTCAGCCGCGTCGTACGGCTCGTAGAGGTTGATGCCGACCTGCTCGCCGTCGCCCGCCTCGACGATCTGCTCCAGCCGCCGCAGGTCGACCACGGCCACCTTGGGCGGGAAGTCGGCCTTGTAGCCCTCGGGGAAGGCGGAGGCGTAGCGCCTGATGAGCGTGGGGGCCTCCTCCTCGGAGGTCATCTCGGTCAGCGCGGCGGCCAGGTCGTCCTCCCAGGAGCGGGTGAGGGCGGCCAGCCGCGCCTCCAGCTCCTCCACGTCCACGCTGGGCGGCGGCAGCGGGATGCCCCGCTCGCCCCTGACGACCACGTGCAGCCGGGCCAGCACCGACTCGCCGATCATGGCGCTGTAGTCGAGCGACCGGCCGCCGAGCGCCTTGGTCAGCACCTCCTGCATCTTCAGCCGCACCTTGGTGGTGTAGCGGTCGCGCGGCAGGTAGATCAGGCAGGAGATGTAGCGGCCGTAGTCGTCGCGCCGCAGGAACAGTTTGACCTGCTTGCGCTCGCGCAGCCGCAGCACGCCCATGGCGATCGGCATGAGCTGCTCGACCGAGGTCTGGAACAGCTCGTCGCGCGGGAACGTCTCCAGGATCTCGATGAGGTCCTTGCCGTCGTGGCTGTCGGGCGCCAGCCCTGCCTCGTTCAGCACCCCGGCCAGCTTGCGCCGCAGCACGGGGATGCGGGAGATCGACTCGTTGTAGGCCACGTGGGTGAACAGGCCGAGGAAGCGCCGCTCGCCGACCACCTCGCCCTCCGGCGAGAACAGCTTGACCCCGATGTAGTCGAGGTAGGTGGCCCGGTGCACGGTGGCCCTGGAGTTGGCCTTGGTGATGATCATGAGCTGCTTCTCGCGCGCCTTGGCCCGCACCTCGGCGGGCAGCGCCGCGAAGCTCTCCGAGCCCACCTTGTCGTCGCGCAGGATGCCCAGCGCGGCGCCGGGCAGCGCGCGCAGCGTCTCGCCCTCGTCGGTGTCCTCCAGGCGGTACTCGCGGTAGCCGAGGAAGGTGAAGTGCCCGTCGGCGAGCCAGCGCAGCAGGTCGATGCTGTCCTCGACCTCGGCCGGCTCCAGCGGCGGCGGGTTCATGCTCAGGTCTTCCGCGGTCTGCACGGCCAGCGCCCGCATCTTCCTGAAGTCCTCGACCGAGTGCCGCACATCGGTCAGCACGCGCTGCAGGTCGGCCTCGATCGCCTTGAGCGCCTCGGGGTCCGCCTGGCGGTCGATCTCGATGTGGATCCACGACTCCACCAGCATCTGGCCGGTGACGTCCTCCTGGCCCCGGCCGAGCATCCGGCCCGTCATGTCGCGGCGCACCCTCATCTGCGGGTGGACCACCAGGTGCACGCCGAGGTCGTGCCGGTCGAGCTCCATCGTGACCGAGTCGACCAGGAACGGCATGTCGTCGGTGACCACCTCGACCACCGAGTGGCCAGGGTCCCAGCCGTTCTCGTCCAGCGTCGGGGTGTAGGCCCTGACCACGGCCCTGCCCTGCGGGCGCACCTCGGCCAGCCGCCGCTGTGACATGGCGGGGCCGTACACGTCAACGGGGTTGCGGTCGAGCAGGTCCTCCGGTGCGACATGCCGGTAGTAGAAGCGTAGGAAGGACAGGGCCTCCTCGGGGCTCACATGGTCACTGCCCACCGCGCAACTCTCGGCGGCTCGCTGGAGCAGCTCATCCTTGGCCTCGTCGAGCGGCATATCGCTCTCACTCCTTTGTGAGGGTTTGCCAACGTGTTCATAGCCAGGCCCTAAGTTCCCACAGCAGCGGGAAGTAGTGCAGGCGGGTCCTACCGCGCAGGTAGGGGGCGCCGGTCGAGCCGCCTGTGCCCGACTTGGTGCCGATCTGGCGTTCGACCATCTGGACATGACGCATCCGCCACAACGCGGCGGTCTCGTCGTGCGTCAGCAGGTCTTCGGCCAGTTGCCACAGGTCGTCGTAGGACCCGCGGTTTCTCGCCACGGCCAGCAGCGAAGCCATGATCTCGTCGTCGGAGATCGGCAGGCCACGCCGGGAGAGGGCTGTCAGATAAGCATCCCACAGCGTGGGCTCGGCCAGCCTGCGGCGCAGCCGGGCCAGCTCCTCCTCCGAGGCGTGCCGGAACGAGCCGAGATACCGCTCGTCCCGCAGCCCTGACAGGAACTCCAGCTCGCGGAACTGCACCGACTGGAACCCGCTCGCGGGCGCCAGCTTGGCGCGGAACTCCATGAAGTCCTGAGGCGTCATCGTCTCCAGGACCTCGACCTGCTCGATCAACACCCGTTCGACCGCGTGCACCCGCTTGAACAGGTGCCTGGCCTTCCACAGCTCGCCCGCGAACATCGCCTCGCGCGCGCTCTCCAGCTCATGGAGCAGCAGCTTGAACCACAGCTCGTAGACCTGGTGGATGGTGATGAAGAGCAGCTCGTCGGGAGCCTGCGACTGCGGCTGCTGCTGGGCGAGCAGCTCGGGCAGGCAGAGGTAGCCGCCGTACGACAGCCGACCGCCTTCCTCGCCGAACTGCCGGCGCGGGGGACCGGAAGCATCACCGTTGATGCCCACCGAACACCTCCCCCTGACCGCCCGGTCACGCGGGACCGGGCGCAACGCCTTGCCTTATCGATACCACCCGAAAAGGGCATAGACGTCAACGTGACATCGACATGGGGGGATCGTCACCGGAGGTCGAGGAGGGGTCGTTCTTGAGCTCGTCGAGCTGGTCGGGCAGCTCGGCAAGCTCAATCAGCTCCGCCTGGCACCGCTCACACGTGTCGAGGTGGCGTTCGAAGGCCTCGTGCTCCTCCTCATCGAGGACGCCGAGGACGTAGGCGGCCACCCCGTCATGCATCAGCCGGCTACCCCCTTGTCCCGCAGCAGTTCGCGGAGAGCCCGGATCCCGTAGTAGAGCCGGGACTTGACCGTGCCCGGTGGGATCCCCAGAATCTCCGCCGCCTCACTTATCGTACGGTCTCGGAGGTAGGTCTGCTCAATGACTTCGCGGTGTTCTTCGGACAGGGACCGCAGCGCGTCAGCGACGACCATCGCCGATAACGCTCGCTCCGATCCATCGGGCACCGACATCATGTCGACTTCGGGTGGCTCGACCTCCTGCGGCCGGACACTCTTCCGCCGACGACCATCAATGACTATGCGACGGGCCACTGTCAGCAGCCACGCCCATATGAGGCTCGGTTCCCATTGCAGTCTTGCCGAGTTCCGCCAGGCCCTGACGATCGTCTCCTGCACGACGTCTTCAGCCCACTGAAGGTCGTTACCTGTTGATTTGCGTACGTGGCGCAGCAGAGGGCCGCCGAACTCCTGGTAAAGCACCGCGATGCGATGCTCCGCCTCGGCATCCGCACTCTCGAACCTGCCGTCGAGGTGACCTAGCACGGGGCACATCTTTACACCTTCGTTATCCAAGCGGTAGCCACTCCGATAACTCCAGTCATTTCTAACTATTCCCGGCCATGCGTGAACCTGGACCGAGACGGCCGCGTACCTCCGACCATGCACAGGCTTTTGCGCGGCGAGTTGTTCATGCTCGGCGGCTTCGTGGTAGCCGCCGCCGTGACGATCGCGCTGGTCATGCCGCCGGCGATCGATCCCGCGGCCGCCCAGTGGACGCAGACCTCATCAGGGCCGCTCACGGCCGCTGACCGCGATCTGCTGATCAAGGTACGCCAGGCGGGGCTCTGGGAGATGCCCGTCGGCGAGTACGCCCAGACCCGCGCCGAGTCCCAGCGTGTGAAGGAAGTCGGCAAGTTGATCATGGAAGAGCACATGGACCTCGACCTGATCACGCGTCAGACCGCGAAGAAGCTCGGCGTGGCCCTGCCCGACGAGCCCAACGCCGACCAGCAGAGCTGGATGGCCCAGCTGGCGGCCGAAAGCGGGCCGGCCTTCGACAAGGACTTCGCGAACCTGCTGCGTGCCGCGCACGGCAAGGTCTTCACCGTCGTGGCGGGCGTACGGTCCGGGACCCGCAACTCCGAGATCAGGAAGTTCGCCCAGGAAGGCATCAACTACGTGATGCGCCACATGGGTTACCTCGAGTCCACCGGGCTGGTCGATCACAACCAGCTGCCCGAACCCCCGACGCCCTCACCCGCTCCACCCGTCGCACTGGCGGTTGAAAAGAGGAGACACACATCATGAGATCCAGACGCATGGCCGCGGCCGTGACCACCCTCGCGGTGGTGGCGGGTGGCCTGGTGTCCGCGGCCGTCATTGGCGTCGGCCCGGTTCTGGCCGACCACTGCGACCCGGCGGAGGCCACCCAGTCACCCTCGGCGTCACCTTCGTCGAGCCAGACCCAGCAGGGCCGGAACCAGAACCAGGACCAGGATCAGAACCAGGACCAGGGACAGAACCAGGACCAGGACCAGGGCCAGCAACAGGATCAGAACCAGCAGGGACAGCAACAGGACCAGCAACAGGATCAGCAGGGCACCGGGCAGAACGACGACCAGCAGGCCCCCCAGGGCGGCGGCATCGCGCTGCTCGACCCCGCGCAGTCCCCCGAGGCGGACGCCGGCGACGGCACCGACAACGGCACCGGCGCTGACACCGGCACCGACAACGGCACCGGGGCCGACAACCCGGAGGCCGCGCCGGAGGAGACCGCCAGCACCTTCGGGCGCCGCCGCGGCGGCAACCAGTCCACCCGCACGCCCACCCCGAGCCCCAGCCAGACCCAGAGCCCCACCGCCTCGCCCACCGGCTCGGCCTCGCCCTCCCCCACCGCGACGGGCGGCGGCGAGGAGGAGCAGTGCGCCGACCTGGGCCCGTTCCCCGAGGACTTCGTCGACATCCGGCAGGTCGGGCGGGTCAACAACAACGTGCGCTTCAACAGGAACGGCTCGCGCGGCACGTTCGTCTCCCGCTGCGGCACCAACCAGAACGGCCACAACAACCCGGACAACTTCATCGTCGCCCCGGGCGTGAGCAACGGTGCGCACCACCTGCACGACTACGTGGGCAACCTGTCGACGGACGGATTCTCCACCGACGAGAGCCTGGCGGCGGCGGGCACGACCTGCCAGCGGGGCGACCTGTCCACGTACTTCTGGCCGGTCCTGCGGGACCGCAGGTCGGACGCGAACGCCAACGACCCGGACGGCAACGTCGGCCAGGTGCTGCGGGCCCGCTCGGTGTCCCTGGAGTTCCGCGGCAACGCCTCCTCCAGGGTCGTGGCCATGCCGAGGTTCCTCAGGCTGATCACCGGCGACGCGAAGGCCGCGACGAACGGCACCGCCAACGCCAGGGCGGCCTGGACCTGCACGGGATTCCAAAATCGCATAACTCCCGATAAATATCCGCTTTGCCCGCGCGGCAGCCAGGTCGTTCGTATCCTGGACTTCCCCAGCTGCTGGGACGGTCAGAACACCGACAGCGCCAATCACCGCACGCACGTGGTCTTCCCCGGCCAGGGCGGCGCCTGTCCGCAGGGCACCAGGGCGATTCCGCAGCTTCGCATGACCCTCACGTACACCGTGCCGCAGGGTCCGTCCTTCGCCTTGGACGCCTTCCCGGAACAGAAGCACAACCCGGTCACCGACCACGCGGACTTCGCCAACGTGATGCCCGACCGGCTGATGCAGTTCGTCGTCTCATGCATCAACCGCGGCCGCCGTTGCTGACCTGATCGTCGCCCTCTTGGGCAACGCAGCTCTCCGAGTCGCACCCTCACCCGACCTTGGAGGGAAATAGATGCTCCACAGACGACACCCCAGGCACGCCCCCACCTTGCTGGACACCAGGAACGTCCGGCTGGGGGCGAGCGCCTCCATCGCGGCCCTCGTGCTGACAGTGTTCGCGCTGACCAGGACGGAACGCGGGATCGCGCTGCTCGGCCGAGGGGTCGGCTTCCTCGAGTTCTACGCGGGCGTGTTCGCCCTGGTGCTGCTGACCGCGACCGTCGCGCTCGGCCTGCTCACCACGGAACGCGTCTTCCTGTCACCGGCCAACCGGGTCAAGGCCCAGCTCGCCCACCGGGCCACCGCGCTCATCGGGCTGGCTTACCTGATCACGCACATCACCCTCATGATCAGCCTCGGGCACGTGCCGCCGGGGGCGGCGGTCGTGCCGGTCGCCGGGATCGCCGTGGGGCTCGGCACCCTGGCCTTCGACCTGATGGTCGTGGCCGTGGTGACGGGGATGCTCAGGGGGCGGTTCGCGACGCGGACCAGGCCGTGGATGTGGCGGATCCTGCATTCCGCCGCGTACCTGGCCTGGCCGGTCGGGATCATGCACGGACTGACGGCCGGCCGCCCGCCGGCCGGCTGGGTGGCCTGGTCGTACGTGGCCAGCATGGCGGCGGTCGGCGGCGCGCTGATCGTCCGCGTGCTGGCGACGGTCCGCAGGCCGCCGGTCGTGCCCGAGAAGGTCGAAACACCCGCCGTTACCGCGCCGGCCGCCATGGGCGTGCCGTCAGAGCGGCCACAGAAGGCTCCCCAGCAGGCTCCCCAGCGCGCCCCGCAGAAGGTGGCGGCCGGAGCGTCCGCCGGGATGCCGAGCCCCGTGAGCCTCGCCGAGGCCCGCCGCAGATACCGGGAGGCAGGATGAACCCGCTGGTGGCCCGACCGGTTCCCGCACCTCGCAAGGAGCACATGTGATTCCGGCCAGAGTGCCACGGGTGTTACGCATGGGTCCGGCCCGGCTGACCGCCGGGCTGGACCACTGCCGTCGTCTGGACCTGCCCGCCCACCGCACCCTCCACGGCGTCGTGGAGCCCAGGGAGCTGGGTGAGCTCATCTCGTACGCCAACGAGGTGGACATGCGCGGCAGGGGCGGCGCGGCCTTCCCGTTCGCCCGCAAGCTGCGGGCCGTGGCCGACGCGGCCCGCTCGGCCGGCGAGTGCGTCGTGCTGGTCAACGGCGCCGAGGGCGAGCCCGCCAGCTCCAAGGACGCCATGCTGCTCACCCGCAACCCGCATCTCGTGCTGGACGGCGCAGTGCTGGCGGCCGAGGCGCTGGGCGCCCGCGAGGTGGTCGTGGCCACGGCAGGCGGCGAGGTCGCCGAGGCGTCCGTCACCGCGGCCGTGAACGAGCGCCGCGCCGCCAACGTGTCCGGCGGAGCCGAGAGCCGGGTCCCGATCAGAGTGGTCGGGATCAAGGAGCGGTTCATCTCCGGCGAGGGCGGCGCGCTGGTCAAGGCCGTGAACGGAGAGGAGGGCATCCCGCCGGGCAGGAAGAAGCGCGCCGCGACGAGCGGTGTGGACGGGTTGCCGACGCTGCTGTCCAACACGGAGACGTACGCGCAGTTCGCGCTGCTGGCCGAGTACGGGCCGGAGAAGTACGCCGAGGTGGGCACCGCCAAGGAGCCCGGCACGATCCTGCTCACGGTCAGCGGCGGCGCGGCCCACGGCGCCGTCATCGAGGCGCCGGCGGGGACGTACCTGTCGGACGTGCTCGGACTGTGCGAGGCGGAGATCGGCGACGGCGTGCTCATCGGCGGCTACCACGGCGCGTGGCTGTCGGCGGACGTCGTCGAGACCGCCGTGCTCTCGCGCGAGGGCATGAAGCAGGCCGGCGCCACGCTGGGCGCCGGGATCATCGTCCCGCTCGGCGAGTCCACCTGCGCACTGGGCGAGGCCGCCAGGGTCGCCGCCTACCTCGCGGCCGAGTCCGCGGGACAGTGCGGGCCGTGCCGGCTCGGCCTGCCCGACATCGCCAAGGCCATGTACGCGCTCGTCGAGGGCACCGGCTCGATCGACGCCGTACGGCGGTGCGTGCGCGGCGTCGAGCGGCGCGGCGCGTGCTTCCACCCGGACGGCACGGCCAAGTTCGTGCTGTCGGCGCTGGACGCGTTCGAGGTCGAGATCGCCACGCACCTGGAGCAGGGCTCCTGCGGGCGCCCCGTGCGCGGGGTGCTGCCGATGCCGGAGCGCGAGGCCGAGGCGCAGTACCGGCTGGAGGTCGACTGGTCCCGCTGCCAGGGTCACGGGCTGTGCGCGCACCTGCTGCCGGAGTTCGTGGACCTGGACGACTACGGGTTCCCGTCGTTCCGCCAGATCCCCGCGTTCATGGCCAAGGACGCGCGGCGGGCGGTCGACATGTGCCCGGCGCTGGCGCTGCGGCTGGCGCAGACCACCGGCGGCGACCACGGCGGCGCGCCCAAGCCGGCGGGCAAGCCGCTGCGACTGGTCAAGGACGGAGTGATGAAGAAGGCGGGAGAAAGCGTGCCGCGGCTTTCCCGCGTCGGCATCGCGCGCGCGTGAATGGACGAAGAAGAATGGCGCCTGTTCCGGTTGAGGCGGGTCACATGATCGAGCCCCTTACATAAACGGGCTCGCCGATCCGCACCATCTGGAACAGGCGCTTGGACGCCGTCAGCGGCACGCGCACGCAGCCGTGAGAGGCGGGGCGGAGCGGCACCTTGGTCGAGCCGTGCATGGCGATGCCGCCGACGAAGTACAGCGAGTTGAACATGGAGCCGAGCCGCCCCGTCGTCCAGCCCGGCGCCCGCCGCGAGACTCGGAAGTCGCCGACCGGCGTGATGGCGTTGCCGCAGCGGCCGTCCTCGCAGTAGCGCACCTCGGCGCCGGACGAGATGTGCGTGATCAGCGCGGGCTTGCGGTCGCGGTAGACGGTCAGGAGCTGGTCGCGCAGGTTGATCTCCACCCGGTCCGCGCCGCCGTTCGGCACCAGCGGGCGCCGCCGCGACGGCCGCTCCAGCGCCGTCCACACCCGCGACCCGACCTCGGCCTGCGGCATCAATTTGCGGTGCTTCTGCAGCGCCCAGACCGCCATCTTGGTCTGGTCGTCGTAGACGCCGTTGATCTTCCCGAAGTAGTAGTGGCCGCGGTGCAGCCGCTCCTGCAGCAGCTTGACGGCCTCCCCGCGGGCTCCGGGCCGCAGCACGACGCCTTCCACCTGTCCGGTCGAGTCCGTGTGGTCGGCGGACGCGGGAGCCGGGAGCCCGCAGACAACGGCGGCGCTGACACCAAGGGCGGCTATTGTTTGAAGCTTTATCCTCATAAATCAACGCCTACCCGCACCGCTGAGAATTCATGGCTTTTGTCAAGCAAAGCCCCGGCTAATAACCGGATCCCGCCAATATCGGTTATTTCGTATTTAGGCGTCTCGAATGCTGAGCAACCATCCGCCGCACGCCAGCGCCGCCGCGGCCCACGCCGCCGCCACGCCGAGCCCCGCCCACGCGCCGATGGGCATGGCGGACAGGCTCGTGGTGGCCTGCACGGCCAGCCCCGCGTTCATCGGCGACAGCCGCCACAGCACGAGCTGCACGTCCTCGTCCTGGATCAGCAGGGCGAGCATCGGGAAGAGATAGATCAGCCCCAGCACGGCGCCCGCCGACACCGCCGAGTCCCGCACGGCCGTCGCCACGCCCGCGCTCAGCACCGCGATCAGCGCGAGATACAGCACAGAGCCGGCCGCCGCCCGCAGCGTGGGCCCGTCGGAGAGTGACAGCGGCGGATAGCCGTGCTCCGGTGTGAAGCCGTTGCCCGGCAGCAGCAGCCGCGCCGCCAGCAGGGAGCCCAGCACGCCGAGCGTCCCCGCGGCCAGCGTCAGCCCGGCCAGCAGGCCCGTCCTGGCGGCCAGGGCGGACATCCTGCGCGGCATCGCCGTCAGGCTGGTGCGGATCATCCCCGTGCTGTACTCGCCGCAGACCGCCACCACGGCCAGCAGCGCCACCAGCCCTTGGCCGAGCTGGACCCCGAACAGGGCGATCCGGGTGGCGTCCTGGCCGCAGCCCGCCGACGGGCAGGTCATCGCGCCGGAGGCGGCGGCGCCGCCCGCCACCGTCAGCACCACGATGCCGAGCAGCAACCAGCCGGGCCCCGTCACCGTGCGCAGCTTCGTCCACTCGGCGTGCAGTTCGCGCCTCACGCGTCCCTCCCGTTCAGCCTGCGCACGGCCAGGCCGAGCGCGACGGCCGCCCACGCGCACAGCACCGCGAACCCGCCCCACGGCGGCAGCGGGAAGTACCCCATCGCGGGCACGTAGTGCGAGGTCACCTGCTCGTACTCCGGCACGCTCTGCTGGATCGCGAACCCGGCCGCCGGGGTGAGCCGCAGCAGCCACCGCGAGACCTCGTCGGGCAGGATGGACGCGGTGCCCAGCACGTACGGGACGATCAGCACCAGGATGGCCGTGATGACCGCCGGCGCGCTGCGGCGGAACAGGGCGCCCAGCGCGAGGGCGAGCACGGCCGACACGGCCAGCACCCCCGCCGCGCCCGCGATCACCCGCAGCTCCGTGAGCGTGCTCACCGGCAGCGTGAAGATGCCGTTGCCGCGCAGGATCCGCACCGCCAGCGGCACCGTCACGCCCGCGCCCGCCAGCCCGGCCGCGAACGTGACCGCGCCCACCACCGCGGCCTTGGCCACCAGCACCCGGCCGCGCCGCGGACTGGCCAGCAGCGTCGTGCGGATCAGCCCGCGCCGGTACTCGGCGGTCACGAACAGCACCGCCACCACGATCGCCACGACGAGCGCGATCAGCGAGCCGGTCAGCGTGCGCTCGACGGTGCCCTCGGCCGTGTTGGGGGCGATGTCGCCGGTCCCCGTGACGGCGAACGTGTCGCCGTTCCTGGCGAGCCCGCCGGGGTGGTGCGGGGTGCCGTCCGCGTCGTACTCCACGCCGATGTCGTTCTGCTGCCACTTACCGGACGTCGCGCCGCCCACGGTGACCTGGTCCATCAGCGCGGTGACCTCGCTGAAGCGCCCTGCCGTGGCCGTGCCGCCGAGCGGGTTGGTCTCCACCCGCACGTCGGGGGGCGAGGCGGCGAACAGGCCCACCCGCACCGTGGCGGGCAGCCCCGCCAGCCGGGCGGTGCCGACCCTGGTCCACTGCTCGCCGTCGGACGACTCCTCGCCGACGATCGTGTCCCGCTCGCGGCTCAGGCGCAGCCAGCGCGGCGATTGCGCCGACACCTTCTGCGGGCTGCCCGCCACGTCCTCGGTGAAGTCGTGCTGCATGCGCACGCCGTGCGCGCCGGTGACCATCACCGCCGCGTACGAGGCCCCCTGCTCGGTGCTCGCCTTGATCATGAGCCCGGCCTTGGCCCAGGGAACCACGCCGGGTACGACGTTCCGCACGCCGGGGGTCGCGTCGGGCAGGCGGATCTGGCCGGTCATGGAGCCGACCCGCGCGGTGATCACGCCGTTGCCGTCCAGCGGCAGGCTGACGAAGTAGAAGCGGTCATCGACCGCCGTGCCGTCCGGGCCCGTCGGCGGCACCGGGCAGGGCACCTCGACGGGGCCCTTGCTGCACGAGGAGTGGCTGCCGGTGGCGAACAGCAGGCCCAGCCCTACGACGGCGAGGCAGACCACCACCATGCCCGCCATCCAGCCGCGTACCGTCCTCAGCTTCGTCCACTCCGCGAGCAGCACGTGACGCCGGCTCATCGCGCCGCCCCCCTGTACTCCACGGCGTCCCTCGTCAGCTCCAGGTACGCCTCCTCCAGCGTCGCCCGGTGCGCGCTCACCTCGGAGAACGGCACCTGGTGCGCGCCCAGCAGCCGCACCACGCCCTCGGCTGGCAGCCCCGACACGACGAGCGTGTCCCGCTCGCTGGCCGTCACCGTCGCCCCGGCCCCCGCCAGCGCCGCCATCGCCGCCGACCTCGCCGTGGTACGCAGCGTCACCCGGTCACGCGACGCCGAAGCGATCAGCTCCGACACCGCCATGTCCGCGACCACCCGGCCCCGGCCCGCCACCACCAGATGACCCGCCGTGTCCTCCAGCTCGCTCATCAGATGGCTGGACACCAGCACCGCCCGCCCCTCCCCCGCCAGCGACCGCAGGAAGGCGCGGATCCACACGATGCCCTCCGGGTCCAGCCCGTTGAACGGCTCGTCCAGCATGAGCACCGGCGGGTCGCCGAGCAGGGCCGCGGCGATCCCCAGCCGCTGCCGCATGCCCAGCGAGAACCCGCCCGCCCTGCGCCGCGCCACCCCGGCCAGCCCCACCTGGTCGAGAACCTCGTCCACGCGCCGCACACCCAGCCCCTGCGAGTGCGCCAGCCACAACAGGTGGTTGCGCGCCGTGCGGCCCGGCTGCAGCGCGCCGGCGTCCAGCAGCGCGCCGACGTGACTCAGCGGGCGCGACAGGCTCCGGTACGGCCGGCCGCCCACCAGCGCGCTGCCCTCGTCGGGGGCGTCGAGGCCGAGCACCACGCGCATCGTCGTGGACTTGCCCGCGCCGTTCGGCCCGACGAAACCGGTCACCTGGCCCGGCAGCACCGTGAACGTCATCCCGTCCAGCGCCCTCGTCCGGCCAAACTGCTTGCGCAGGCCGGTGACTTCGATGGTTGCTTCCATGGGCAGGCACACTAGGCAGCGGGGGGCCTGCCGGTCGTCACGCCTGGGAGCGATTGTCCGGATCACTCTCGCCCGTGAGCGGCCGTCCCTCCTGGGAGGGATGCCGTGCCGGGGGGTGGCGGGAAACAATGAGGGTCGTGGAGCGAGCGTACGGGTGGCAGGCGGTGTGGGCGAGGGTCGTCCGGCGGCTCGCCGGCGCCCGGTACGTGCCCGTCGCGCTCCTCGCGTCGCTGGCGCTGGCCGGGGTGGCGCAGGCGGTCGCGCAGGCCGGGCCCGGGAGCTTCGCCCTGTCACAGACCGAGGTGGTGCCCGCGGGCGACGACTCGGCCGGCGCACCGGTCCCGACGTCCGGCGACGCGACGGGCACGCTTTTGCCCGTGGACGGCGACGCGGCGGCCGGCATGCCCTTGCCTGCGGACGGCGCGGGCGGGGACCCCGATCCGCGGGTGCGCGCCGCGGCCTTCCCGCTGCTCGCCCTCGCCACCACCCTCCCCCTCGCCCTCCTGTGGACCCAGCCCGTCACCGCCGGTCTCCTGGTCACGGGCGCGAGTCTGCTGTCGATCACCGCCTTCCACACCTTCACCCCCGCCGGCCTGATCGCCCAGCTCGTCGCCGCCTACCGGTTCGACGGGCCGCCGTGGCGCGCGGTGGCCCTCACCGTGCCGTTCCCCGTGCTCACGGTGCTGCTGGAGGCGTCCGGCCGGTCCGGCGGCTCGATCCGCCTGCTCGTCCTGCTGCTCGGCTGCCTCGCCCCGGCCGCCGCGCTGGCCGGGATCGCCCGCCGCGCCCGCCACCAGGCCAGGGCCGACACGGCCGCCCGCCAGGTCATCGCCGACAGTCTGCTGGAGCACACGGCGCGCGGCGAGCGCGCCCGCATCGCCAGGGAGCTGCACGACGTGGTCGCCCACCACATCTCCATGGTCGCCGTCCAGGCCGAGACCGCCCGGCTGGCCGTCCCCGGCATGCCCGCGGCGGGGGCGGAGCGGCTGCTGGCGATCGGCGACACCGCCAGGTCGGCGCTGACGGAGATGCGCAGGCTGCTCGGCGTGCTGCGGGAGGACGCGCAGGCGGAGACGACCTGGCACCCGCAGCCCGGCCTGCGCCTGGACGAGCTGAACGAGCTGCTCGACGAGGCCAGGGACGCCTCGGGCAGCAGCACCCGGCTGATCCTGCGGGGTGCGCCGGTGGAGCTGGATCCGGGTGTGGAGCTGGCCGCGTACCGGATCGTGCAGGAGGCGCTCACCAACGCCCGCCGCCACGCGCCGGGGGCGGCGGTGGACGTGGAGCTCGACTACACGGGCGAGACGTTGCGGGTGCTCATCCGCGACAACGGCCCCGGCCCCCGCGACGCGCCCGGCGAACAGGGCAGCGGGCAGAGCGGCGGGCAGGGCAGCGGGCAGGGCGGCGGGCATGGTCTGTCCGGTATGCGGGAGCGGGCGGCGGCGGTCGGCGGTGAGCTGCGCGTCGGGTCCGCGCCGGGCGGCGGTTTCCTGGTCGAGGCGCGCCTGCCGGGCAGGGACGCCGCGTGATCCGCGTCGTCATCGCCGACGATCACCTGGTCGTCCGTACGGGGTTCGCCGAGCTGCTCGACACCCAGCCGGACTTCGAGGTCGTCGGCACCGCGCCCGACGGGGCGGAGGCGGTGCGGGTGTGCCGCGAGCTGTCCCCCGACGTGGTGCTGATGGACGTGCGCATGCCGGGCATGGGCGGCATCGAAGCCACCCGGCTGCTGGCGGGCCCCGGCGGGCCGCGGGTGCTCATTCTGACGACGTTCGACCTCGACGAGTACGTCTACGACGCGCTGCGCGCCGGCGCCAGCGGCTTCCTGCTCAAGGACGTCACGGCGGAGCGGCTCTTCGAGGCGGTCCGCGTGATCGCCGGTGGTGAGGCGCTGCTGGCCCCGGCCGTCACCCGCCGCCTGATCAGCGAGTTCGCCCGCCTGACGCCCCGGCCCGCCGGTCCTGGCGCGGCCCTGTCGGCGCTGACGCCGCGTGAGACGCAGGTGCTGCGGCTGGTGGCCGAGGGGCTGTCCAACCTGGAGATCGCCGATCGGCTGGTGGTGACGGAGGAGACGGTCAAGACCCACGTCAGCCGGGTGCTGAGCAAGCTCGGCCTGCGCGACAGGACCCAGGCCGTGGTCACGGCGTACGAGTCGGGGCTGGTCGTCCCGGGCGAACGCGGCTGAGCACCCCGGCTCAGGGGGCGAGCGCGGCCTCCGCAGGGGGCCGGCAGGCCGTGCGGCGGTACCGGCCGGGGGCGAGGCCGTACTCGCGTTTGAACGCGTTGGCGAACGCGAACTCCGACGCGTAACCCACCTGGGCGGCGATCTCGCTCAACGGCGCGTCACTCTCGCGCAGCAGCCGACCGGCGCTGGACAGCCGCCACCACGTCAGGTACGCCAGCGGCGGCTGCCCCACGAGCGCCCCGAACCGCCGCGCGAACGCCGCCCGCGACAGCCCGGCCCGCGCGCCCAGCTCGGCCACGGTCCACGGCCGGGCCGGGTCGCGGTGCATGGCGTCGAGCGCGGCGCTGACGGCGGGATCGGCCAGCGCCGCCGACCAGCCGGTGACCTCGCAGTTCCCGTGCTCGGCCACGAACCAGGTGCGCAGGATGTACAGCAGCAGCATGTCGAGCAGGGACGAGACGATCGTGTCGGCGCCCAGCCCTGGGCGGTGCATCTCGGCGCCCAGCAGCTCGACGGCGGCGCGTACCTCGGCGTGCAGCCCTGGCCCCGCCGGCAGGTGGATCAGCTCGGGCAGCTCGCGCAGCAGCGGGTGCGCGCGGCTCGGGTCGAGCCGGTAGCCGCCGCACAGCAGCACCGTGGCCGCGCCGGGCCCTTCGTTCGTGGCCGTGGCGAACAGGCCGGCCTCGTCGGTGTACGGGTCGCACCGCGGGTCGGCCACCGGTGTGGACGGGCTGTCGGCGATGGCGTAGCCGTGGCCGTGCGGGAAGAACAGGACGTCGCCCGTGGACAGCGCGATCGGCGGCCCGTCCGGGGGCAGCAGCCAGCCCGACCCTCGCAGGACCACCTGGAAGCCCGCAGAACCCGGCGCGGCGGGGAACCGCTGGCCCCAGGGGGCACGCCACTCGACGCGGGCCGATCGGGGCCGCCCTGTCCGCATGACGGAGATCACGTCACTGAGCACGTCCATGTCGAGGACTCTAGCGTGCGAGACGCTGACGTATGAATAGAAGATCTGAACGCATTGGCCATCTTCAGCTCCCCCTCTACGGTTGCGAGGGTGAAACGAATTCTGGTGACCGGGGCGACCGGCACGGTGGGGCGGCACGCGGTGGAGCTGCTGCGGGAGGCCGGGGCTGAGGTCGTGGCGCTGAGCAGGCGTACCGGCGATCTGCGGGACCTCGCGGCGATGCCGTCGCTGGACGGGGTCACGTCGGTGCTGCTGGTGTGGCCGTTCGACACGGCCGAGGGCGCCCGGGAGGTGCTGCGGGAGAAGCTGGCGGGGCGGCGGGTGGTCTACCTGTCGTCCGCCGCGCGGCGCGGGCCCGAGCGCGAGGTCGAGCGGCTGGTCGAGGAGACGGCCGGGGAGTGGACGTTCCTGCGGCCGCACGCGTTCGCGGCCAACGCCCTGCGGTGGGCGCGGCAGGTGCGGGCGGGCGTGGTGCGGGGCGCTCACGGGGCGGCGGGCATGCCGGTGGTGCACGAGCGGGACGTCGCGGCCGTCGCCGTACGGGCGTTGCTGGATCCGGGGCATCACGGGGCCGCCTACGAGCTGACCGGGCCCGAGACGATCTCCCAGGCGGATCAGGTGCGGATCGTCTCCGAGGTCACCGGGATCCCGGCGCGGTGGGAGGAGCTCGCGCCCGAGCAGGCCAGGATCGGGCTCCTGGCCGAGGGCTGGCCGCCCGGCGTGGCGGAGGAGGTCCTGCGGGCGCAGGCGGCGCTGGTGAGCAGGCCCGCCGCGGTGACGCCGGTGGTGGAGGAGGTCACGAAGGCTCCGCCGCGCTCGTTCCTGGAGTGGGCGGCGGAACACGCCGGCGCCTTCCGCACCCCGCGGCGGCCGTCCCGGTCCGTGATGCGGGCGGCGCGGATCCACGCGTTCGGGGACGCCTCGGTGATCCAGGTCGACGAGGTCCCTGTGCCCCGCCCCGGGCCGGGAGAGGTGCTGGTCGAGGTGGCCGCCACCTCGTTCAACCCGTCCGAGGTCGGCCTGCGGTCCGGGCTGCTGCCGGAGGTGTTCGGCGCGAGCCTGCCGCACACCCTCGGCTGGGACGTGTCCGGCACGGTCGTCGGGACCGGCGCGGGTGTCACCGGGTTCGCGCCGGGCGACCGGGTGTTCGGCATGGTGGACGGCGCGGCGGCCGAGTACGCGGTCGCCCCGGTGCGCGTCCTGGCCCACGCTCCCCGGAGCGTTCCGCTCGCCGACGCCGCCGCCGTCCCCGTTGCCGGGCTCACCGCCTGGCAGGCGGTCCACGAGCACGCCCGTGTCACCGAGGGGCAGAGTGTGCTGGTCAACGGGGCGGGCGGCGGGGTGGGGCTGTTCGCCGTGCAGCTCGCCAAGCTGGCGGGCGCGCGCGTGGTGGCCACGGCGAGCCCGCGCAGCGCCGCCGCGGTCCGCCGCCTCGGCGCCGACGAGGTGATCGACTACACCACGACGCCGCTGCCCGCCGGCACGGACGTGCTCCTGAACCTGATCCCGGGCGCGAACGGGCCATCCGGCGAGAACCGCACCGTCGTATCGATCGCCGGCGGCGAGGGTCACTTCGTCATGCGCTACGACCCGCGCCACCTGACCACCCTCGCCGGCCTGATCGACGACGACGGCCTGGCGGTCGAGATCGCCGAGGGGCACCCGCTGCCCGAGCTGCCTCAGATCCACCGCAGGGCGGAAGCGGGCGACCTGCGCGGCAAGGTCACCATCCTCATGGCGTGAAGTGCCGCAGCACCTCCGGATTCGCCATCGCATCAGGATTGGCCGCGTCCGCCACGGGCGTGCCGAGCAGGATCTTCCGCACCGGAACTTCGAGCTTCTTGCCGGACAACGTCCGGGGAATGCCAGGAACCACCCGGATCTCGTTCGGCACGTGCCGCGGCGACAGCTCGGCCCGCAGCGCGTCGCACAGCTCCCGCTCCAGCGCCTCGCTCAGCGAGGCGCCCTCGGCGAGCGTGACGTACAGCAGCAGCCGCCCTTCCTGCCCGAGCTGCCCGGTGTCGATGACGAGGCTGTCGGCGATCTCGTCGAACCGTTCGACGACCCGGTAGAACTCGCTGGTCCCCATCCGCACGCCGCCGCGGTTGAGCGTCGAGTCGGAGCGGCCGTAGATCACGCAGCTCCCGTCCTCGTTGATCTTGATCCAGTCGCCGTGCCGCCACACACCCGGATAGACGTCGAAGTAGCTCTCGGTGTACCGCTCGCCCCCGGGGTCGTTCCAGAAGCCGACCGGCATGGACGGCATCGGCAGGCTCAGCACCAGCTCCCCCACCTCGCCGGCGACCGGCTTGCCCATCGGGTCGTAAGACTCCACCTTCGCCCCCAGCGACCGGCACGGGATGATCCCCGCCCTGATCGGGTGCAGCATGGTGGCCCCGACGAACCCCGTGCACACGTCCGTCCCGCCGGAGAACGACCCGACGGGGATGCCGGGCAGCTCGGCGGTCACCCAGGCGAAGCCCTCCGGCGGCAGCGGCGAGCCGGTGGAGCCGACCCCGCGCAGCCGCTCCAGCCCCTCGGGATGGATGCCGGCCTTGAGCGAGGCCATGATGTACGGCGCCCCGACCCCGAAGTACGTCACGCCCTCCGAGTCGGCGATCCGCCACAGCGCGGCGGGCGAGGGGTGGGTGGCGGAGCCGTCGTACAGCACGGGCGTGGCCCCCACCAGGAGGCCGCCGATGAGGTAGTTCCACATCATCCAGCCCGTGGTGGTGTACCAGAAGAACACATCGTCCTCGCCCAGGTCCTGGTGGAAGGCGAGCGACTTGAGGTGTTCGAGGACCACGCCGCCGTGCCCGTGCACGATCGGCTTGGGCAGGCCGGTCGTGCCGCTGGAGTAGAGGATCCACAGCGGGTGGTCGAACGGCACCCGTTCGAACTCCAGCGGCCCCTCCTCGGCCCGCAGCCCCTCCCAGCCGATCACCTCGCCGTGCGGCACCTCCTCGGTGTGCCCGATGCCCGGCTCGGCCTGCTGCGGCGCGCGTCCCTCCGCGACCGCCGCCAGGTACGGGATCCACACGGTGGCCCGCAGCGAGGGCAGCTCGGCGGCGATCTCGTTGACCGCGGCCGAGCGGTCGTAGCTCTTGCCGTTGTAGTGGTAGCCGTCCACGGCGATGAGCACCTTGGGCTCGATCTGCTTGAACCGGTCGACGATGCTCGGCACCCCGAAGTCGGGCGAGCCGGCCGACCAGATCGCGCCCAGCGAGGCGGTGGCCAGGCAGGCGATCAGGGCCTGCGGGATGTTGGGCAGGTAGGCGGCCACCCGGTCGCCGCGCCCGACGCCCAGCCGCACCAGCCCGGCGCGCACTCTGGCGACCTCCTCGCGCAGCTCGGCCCAGGACAGCTCCTGCCGGCCGCCGTCCTCGGAGACGAAGACGAGCGCGGTGCCCTCGGTGCGCCGCAGCGCGTTCTCGGCGTAGTTGAGCGTGCTCCCGGCGAACCACGTGGCGCCGGGCATCTCCCCCGACAGCACCGGGCCGTCGCCCCGGTCGCCGATCACCTCGAAGTAGTCCCAGATCGACGTCCAGAAGTCGCCGGGGTGATCGACCGACCACCGCCACGCGTCCTCGTAGTCGACGGGCCGGCCCAGCCATCGCAGGTAGTGGGTCAGCCTGGCGGACTCGACGATCTCTTCGCTCGGCTCCCAGAGAAGCTCGCCCTCAGCAACCATATGCCTCATCCTGTCGCCCGTTAGGGGGAAAGTCATACCCGGCCTTCCCCATAACTTGCTACCTCCGTAGGTGGTCCACCGCCATACGCGCGGCCGTGCCGATCACCGCGTCGGCGCGCGGCTGGTTGAGCGCGGTGCTGAAGGAACGGGTGAAGACCGAGACCGCGTACCGGCCGCCGTCGGGGTACTCCACGACGCCGGACTCGCAGCGCAGCGTCGGCAGCGTGCCGGTCTTGCCGCTGACGGCCACGTCGTCGTACGGGAAGCCGGAGGCCAGCCGGTGCGGCCACACCTGCATGTTGAACACGCCGCGCATCCACGCGCACGACCGCGCGGTGGCCGCCTCGTCCCGCCAGATCATCCCGAACAGCTCCGCCATCTGCCGCGCGGTGCTGCGGTTGGCGCGGGCGGGGTCGAGCGCGCTCAGCTTGGCGATGTCGTCCGGGTCCACGAACGGCCACGCGTGGCCGGTGTCGCGGCCCATGCTGTCGTTCATCTCCCTGGCGCTCTGCACGACCCGGGTGCCGTCCAGCCCGAGCTCCCGCACGGTGGCGTTGACCGCGTCCAGCCCGACCTGGGCCAGCAGCTTGTCGGCCGCCGTGTTGTCGCTCACGGCGATCATCAGGTACGCCAGGTCGCGCAGCGAGATCGTCACGTCGTCGCACATCGGGGAGAGCCCGGTCGGCCCGGACACCCGGTCGTGCGAGGTCACGGTGACCCTGTCGGTGAGCGCGAGCAGCCCGGCGTCGGCGTGCCGGGCGAGCGTCACCAGCAGCGGCACCTTGTACATCGAGGCCGTGGGCATCGGGTCGTCGGCGCCGTGGCCGATCTCGTGCCCGGTGTCGATGTCGGCCGCGTACAGCCAGCCGGTGACGCCGGCGGCCCGGAAGAGCCGGTCGAAGGCGGGCGCGCTCATGCCGGCATCCCCGGCCTGCGGCTGACCCGCCGCACGGGCGCGCTCATGCCAGCATCCCCGGCCTGCGGCTGACCCGCCGCACGGGCGCGGCGCCCTCGTCGGTCATCCCGGCGCTCTCCTTCAACGTACGTACGGCCGCGGCCGAGAAGTCGGCGGACGCGGGCGTCAGCGCGCGCCAGGCGGTGGAGACCCGGCTCGTGATCGGCGAGCCTAGCAGCGGCCTCCAGGTCAGCCCCGGCAGCTCCATCCTCGGCCCGAACGCCACCGCCGCCCCGGCCAGCACCAGCCCGAGCCCCGCGCCGTCGTGCACCTGGGCGGGCACGAAGCCGTGGCGGCGGCACTCGGTCAGCACCTCGGCGCGCCAGCCCGGCTCGCCCTCCTTGGGCGGCATCAGCAGGTCGCGGCCCGCCAGGTCGGCCAGGTGTACCTCGCCGACGCCCGCCAGCGGGTCGCGCTCGGCGAGCAGCACGCCCTGCGCCTGCACCAGGACCTTGCCGAACGTCAGGCCGGGCGCGGCCACGGGGTGGCGGACGAGGCCGACGTCGATCGTGCCCTCGGCCAGCGCCGTCACCTGGTCGGCGGTCCAGACCTCGGCGGGCGCGAGGCGTACCTCGGGGCTGCTCTCGCGGAAGGCCGCGACGAGGGCGGCCAGCACCGTCGCGGCCAGGTCGGGCGGCACCCCGACCTTCAGCACCGTGCCGCGGCCGCCCTGCCTGGCCAGCTCGTGCAGCCGGTCCACGCGGCCGACGATCTCGCGGGCCTCGCCGAGCAGGAGGCGGCCCGGCTCGGTGAGCCTGACCTGGCGGGCCGAGCGGTCGAACAGCCGCACGCCCAGCTCCTCCTCCAGCCGCTTGATGCGCTGGCTGAGCGGCGGCTGGGCCATGCCGAGCCGGATCGCCGCGTTGCCGAAGTGCAGTTCCTCGGCGACCACGATGAAGTAGCGCAGATGCCGGACCAGGTCCATGACCAGCCACTATATCCAGATTTATATCTATGAAGCGGTCATATCAATATTGGACACCACGCTGGGACCTCTGGTGTTCTCTCCGGCATGGCACCACAAACGGGGAGAATCTATGGCAGACGGCGGCGAAGGCGGTGGCCGTGGCTCGTGGCGGCGCTCCTGATCCCGGCCCTCGTGGCGGGCGGCGTCATCTGGGCACTGCGGGTCGAGGGCTCGCCCGAGGAGACGGCCGAGCAGTACCTGGCCGCCTGGTCCGTCCAGGACTACGCGGCGATGCGGGCGCTGGTCGCGGACCCGCCCACCGACTTCGAACGCCTGCACCGGCGCTTCCTCACCGACCTCAAGGCCAACCGTGCCGCCTTCCGCCCGGACGGCGAGCCTGACGGCGACGCCGTCCCCTTCCAGGCCGCCCTCGCCGGCGGCCGCGCCTGGACCTACGACGGCAAGCTCAAGCTCGTCGAACGTGACCGCGCCTGGAAGGTCGCCTGGAGCCCCGCCACCCTGCACCCCCTGCTGAAGAAGGGCATGTCGCTCAAGCTGATCACGCAGCAGGGCGAACCGGTGCGCGTCCTGGCCGCCGACGGCACGAACCTCAACGACGCGAACGCGCCCGGCTCGGCGCAGCAGCTCGTCGAAGGCATGAAGCAGACCTTCCCCGACCGCTTCGCGGCGCTGTCCCGCACCAGGATCGACCTCTACCAGGGCGACAAGCCCGTCAAGACCGTCGCCGCGCAACAGGCGGGCAAAGAGCCCATCCAGACCACCATCGACCTGAAGGTGCACCGGGCGGGGGCCGAGGCGCTGCAGGGCGTAGACAAGCCGGCCTCGTTGGTCGCGCTGCGCGCCTCGACCGGGGAGATGCTGGCCGTGGTCAACGCGCCGGGCGGGTTCAACCGGGCGCTGCTCGGCAAGTACCCGCCCGGCTCCACCTTCAAGGTCGTCACAGCCTCCGCGCTGGTCGCCGACGGCGTCGAGCCGGACCGGCAGGTCGCCTGCCCTGCCGAGAAGAACATCGGCGGCTTCCCCTTCCACAACGCCGGCTTCGAGGACTTCGGCACGCTGTCGTTCCGCGACGCGTTCGCGCACTCCTGCAACACCACGTTCGGCGAGATGAGCGTCGCCGAGCTGAACGGCGGGCGGCTCGGCCAGGTCGCCAGGAGCTTCGGCTTCGGCACCGCCATCACGCCGGGCGTGCCCGCCGTGCGCGCCGAGTTCCCCGACCCCAAGGACGACACGGACCTCGCCTCCGCCTCCATCGGGCAGGGGCGGGTGCTGGCGAGCCCGCTCAACATGGCCTCGGTCGCCGCCGCCATCGCCTCCGGCTCCTACATCCCGCCCCGGCTCGTCACCGGCGAGCCCGTCCCCGGCGGGCAGCCGGCCGATCCCCGGCCGCTGGAGAGTTCCGTGGTCAAGGCCCTGCGCCGGCTCATGCCCGCCGTCGTCACGGACGGCACCGCCCACGGGGGCAGCTTTCCCGCCGGCACGGCTGGGAAGACGGGAACGGCGGAGTACGGGTCCGGCAAGGAGCCGCCCGCGCACTCGTGGTTCATCGGGTATCAGGGGGATGTGGCGTTCTCGGTCATCGTCGAGGGCGGGGGCGCGGGGTCGGCCGTCGCCGCCCCGATCGCGGCCCGCTTCCTGCGCGCCCTGCCCTGAGCCCGACGCCCCACGCGGGCGCGGCGTGCGGGCAAGGCGTGCGGGCAGGACGTGCCGGGCAGGACGTGCGGGCGCGGGGGCGCGGGGGCGCGGGGGCGCGGGGGCGCGGGGGGGCGCAGGCCGTCAGCGTGCCGCGCGGTCCAGCGGCGCCGTCAGGGCCGCGACCGCCGCCACCACCTCGGACGCGTTCGACAGATCGGGCAGCACCACATCGGCCCCGGCCTCCCGCAACTCGGACGCCATCGACCGCCCCGAGGCCACCCCGATCATCCCGGCCCCACCGATCTTGGCAGCCTGCACGTCCCGCGCAGAGTCCCCGATCACCACGGTGTTGGCCGCCGTGAACACCGCCCCCACCCGCTGCTTGGCCCGCGACTGCGCCACCTGCAGCAGGGTCGCCTTGGGATAGACCTCCTCGCCATACCCCCCGAGCTCGAAGTCGACGTACTTGTCGAGCCCGAACGCCTTCAGCTTGTGCACGGCGTTGGCCCTGATGGTCCCGGTCAGCACCGTCTGCGTCACCCCGTCGAGCCGCGACACGGCCTTGAGCGCCGCCTTGGCTCCGGGCATCATCCGCCCGTCCTCGGCCAGCCGCCCGCGCCGGTCGGCGAAGGCCATGGCGAGGGCGGACAGGAAGCGGGGCAGGTGGTCGTCCTCGGCCACGATGCCGTTGACGGCGAGCGTCTCGAAGACGATCTCGGAGTCGGGGCGGCCCGCCGGGGGGACGAGCTTGACCAGGGGCCGCCCGGTCACGACGCGGAACGCCTCGGCGTAGGCGTCTCTGGTCACGATGGCGACGTCGACGAGCGTCAGATCGACGTTCCAGAGCACAAGGCGGTTGATGGCAGCCTCCTGAGGGGTCCCTGCAAGGGTAAGGCCGGCGCCGCCGCCCGGCCCCCGCCTGAGCGATTACGGCATGCGCAGGCGTGGTCGAGCGACGCTCACGAGCAGGTCGAGCGACGCTCACGAGCAGGTCGGGCGATGCTCAGACGTGGTCGAGCGCGTCGGCGAGCCGGTCGACGACCGGCAGCCCCGTCTCCTCCAGCTCGGCCCTGGTGGTCATGCCACCGGTGTAGAGCACCGCCTTGGCCCCGACGTGCTTGGCGGCGAGGCCGTCGTCCACGCTGTCGCCGATCACCAGGACCTCGCCTGGATCGACGCCGATGGCCTCGATGTGCGCGGTCATGTGGGCGGCCTTGCCGCCGCCGGTGGCGCCGGTGAGGCCGTCGATCCTGGTGAAGTGCCGGGTGATGCCGAACGACTCGACCTTGGGCACCAGGTGGGCGTGCGGGGCCATCGAGCAGAGCGACTGCGTGCCCGTCCAGGTGGAGAGGATGACCTCGGCGCCCGCGGCCAGCTCGCACACGTCGCACAGTTTGAAGTAGTGCTCGTGGAAGCCGTCGTCGAGGAGCTGCCACTCGCCGTCGGCGAGCGGGCGGCCGAGCAGGCGCTCGTAGGCGACCCAGATGGGGCGGGTGAAGACGGCGCGGAAGCCGTCCAGTGTCAGCTCAGGCAGCTCGTACGGTCGGAAGATCTCGTTTGTGGCTGCGACCACGGCGTGGGAGTCGTGGAAGAGCGTGCCGTTCCAATCCCAGATGATGTGCTTTGTCATGTCACCTCCCAGCCTAAATGGCCGGTGTGACAATCTGATGAACCGGGGGCTGCGACGGCGCGGCCACAGCCCCCGTCGCCGCTACCTGCAGGCCTTGCCCGTGGTGCCGGAGCCGTTCTGGCCGCCATTGCCGCCGTTCCACTGGACGAACACGCTGCCCCAGGCGCACATGTCCTTGGCCCAGAGCATGTCGCCCCAGTGGCGGCCGCCGTTGCCGGCCTTGAACCTGAACGAGCCGGACCGGCCGTCCGCGGTGTAGACCTTGATGGTGCCGCTCGCGGAGGTGGCCGTCTTGACCTCGATCCAGTTGGTCTGGCACTTGCCGGACCACATGAGCTTGATCGTGCCGACCTGGCCGTTGGCCCGACTGTTGATCTTCGCGCTCTTGACGACCCTGGCCGCGTTGCCGCAACCCGACCGGTAGGGGTCCTGGTGGTCGTACGGCTTGAGCGTGGCCGCCTGGGCCTGCGCTGTCGTACCGGCCAGGAGCGTCACCGCACCCACAGCGATCGCTGCGACTCGACGCATCACGTGGAACCGACTCCTTCAGTCAGACAAATCTTGCTGGGTCGTGACCCTAGCGAGATCCGGCCCGGCGGTATCGGAAACCACGCCCGTCCGTAATCGCACCGTTATGGCCGCAGCAGGTCGGGGATCTCCTGGGTCGCGTACCACATGAGCTCGTGCGCCTCGGCGCCGTCCACGGTGAACCGCGCGTCGTCGTCGCCCTCGTCGGAGGCGGGCAGCGCGGCGACGGCGGCCTCGATGTCGGCCACGGCATACTCGTCGTCGACGTGCACGGCGGCCACCTTGGCCATCGGGATCGGCGCGGCGAGCCGTACCCTGGCGCGTTCCTCCAGTTCGACGCCGACCGTGGCGGAGCGCTCCGGCACCTCGGCGGCGACCACCACGCGGCGGGGCGCGGCCTCGACGCCGTCGGCGCGGTCGGCGGCGAGCATGCGCAGGGAGGCGCGGGCCGCCTCGGTGAGCGCGACATACTCGAGCTCCTCGGTGTCGCCCGAGGCGTACCACTCGATCAGCGCGGGCGTCACCGCGTAGCCGGTCAGCGGGGCGGGGCCCAGCTCCCCGGCCTCGACCGCCGCGGCCAGGGCCGGAAGAGTGCACGGCAGATAGACGCGCATGACGAACCTTTCCATCATCGTGGGCGCACCAGATACCCGTCACCCTACTGATAGGGCCTGGTCACAACGGCATCGACAGGTTATCTGCGCAACGTGAGCCGCAGCAGGGTCTCCATCTCGGCGATGGTGGTGGCCGCGTCGCGGTGGTGGATCCCGGCGATGCCGAGCGCGCGGGCGGCGACGATGTTGGCCTCGATGTCGTCGATGAACACGCAGTCCTCGCCGGTGAGGCCGATCCGGCCGAGCGCGTGCTGGAAGATGCGCGGCTCCGGCTTGCGCATGCCGACCTCGCCGGAGATCACGACGGCGTCGAAGACCTCGTCCCAGTCGTCGCGCGGGTAGGTGTTGGACCAGGAGTTGGACAGCAGGCAGGTCTTGACGCCGTTGCCGCGCACGTCGCGGAGCATGTCGTACATGGCCTCGACCCGTTCGAAGCCGGCGAACATGCGGTCGAGCAGCCCTGCGGCGACCGGCGGCACGCCGTCCACGGTCAGCAGCCGGGCGGCGAGGTCGCTCTCGAAGGCGGCCCCGTCGATCTCGCCCCGTTCGAGCGCGTGCACGAGGCTCTCCCCGTCACCGCCCTGGTAGGCGTGGTCGATCATCTCGCGCATCACGGTGTAGTAGCGGTCGGCGTCGATCCTGTCGGCCGCGATCCATCGGGCGATGGAGTCGGAGAGGCTGGTCGTCAGCACGCCGCCCCAGTCGATGAGCACACCCGTAACCATCGTTCTAGGGTAGAGCGTCACAGATACGACTTTTACCGGAATGCACCTACAATTACCCCGAAATAACCCTTAAAAAAGGACGTCTGAAATATCCCGTTAAGGTGACCTTCCAGCGTTAGTCGCTACCCAGAAGGGACCGCCGTGCGGACGACGATCCTGATCACCTCCCCTGAAGAGTGGACCGCTCCGGGCACCGAACTCTTCGAATTCGCCCCCATCATCCCCGGCGGACCGGAATGGCTCACCAAACCGGTCCTCATCGTCATGCTGAGCTCGGTAGTGGTCATCGCCCTCTGCTGGGCCGCGTTCGCCAAACCGAAGATCGTGCCACGGGGCTGGCAGAACCTCGGCGAGTACGCCTACGACTTCGTACGCGAGCACGTCGCCAAGCCCAACCTCGGCAAGGACTCCGACCGCTGGATGGGCCTGCTCCTGACGATCTTCCTCACCGTGCTCGTCTGGAACCTGATGGGCGTCATCCCGCTCATCCAGTTCCCCGCCGCCGCCTACATCGCCTTCCCCGCCGTGCTGGCGTTCACCGTGTACGCCATCAAGGTCTACCTCGGCGTGCGCCACCACGGCGTGCGCGGGTACCTGCGGGGCGTCGTGTACCTGGAGGGCCTGCCCGGCTGGGCGTACGGCATCTACGCCCCGCTGATCCTCGCCGAGGTCTTCCTCACCTCGCTGTTCACCCACTTCATCCGGTTGTTCGCGAACATGTTCGCGGGCCACCTCCTCGTGGCGTTCTTCGCCTCGGTGGGCTTCTGGTTCCTGTTCGAGCAACTGTCGCCGCTCGGCGCGGCCCTGGGCGTGCTGGGGGTGGCGATGACCGTCCTGATCACCGCCTTCGAGATGTTCATCATGTTCTTGCAGGCGTTCCTGTTCGCCATGCTCGCCGCCATGTACATCGCCAGCGGCCTGCACGGCTCGCACTGACCCCCTCTCAGGCGCGGGCGGCGAGCTTGCGGTGCTCCGGCGAGCGCAGCACCTCGGCCGCCCGCTCCGCGGAGGCCACGGGCGCCTCGGTCAGCAGCCCCCTGGTCTGCTTCAACGTCAGCAGCCGGGTGACCGACTGGTCGAGGCGCTCCTTGGAGATCCGGCCCGACTTCACCGCCGCCAGCACCGCGTTGTACGCCCTGGGCAGGTCGTTCGGCATGAGCAGCAGGTCGGCTCCGGCCAGCACGGCCCGCACCGCGATCTCCCCGTCGTTGTACTTCTTGCGCACGCCCGCCATGTTCAGCGCGTCCGTCGAGATCACGCCCTTGAACCCGAGCTTCTCCCTGAGCAGGCCGGTCAGGATGGGCTTGGACAGCGTCGCCGGGTCGCCCGACGGGTCGAGCTTGGGGAAGACGAGGTGGGCGCTCATCACCGCGTCCACCCCGGCGGCGATCGCGGCCTTGAACGGCGGCGCGTCGATGCGCTCCCACTCCGCCTTGGTGTGCTTGATCACCGGCAGCCCGGTGTGGCTGTCGACGGAGGTGTCACCGTGGCCGGGGAAGTGCTTGGCGGTGGCGGCGATCTTCGCGTCGGCGAACCCCTTGACCGCCGCGGACACCATCTTGGCCACCTTCTGCGGATCATCGCCGTAGGCGCGGCGGCCGATGACCGGGTTGCGCGGGTTGACGTTGACGTCGGCGACCGGGGCGAAGTCGAGGTTGACGCCCAGCGCCCGCAGTTCCTCACCGGTCGCCTCGGCCACCTCCCGCGCCAGGCCGGTGTCCTTGGTCGCGCCGATCTCCGCCGCGCCCGGGAAGTCGGTCATCAGCGCGGACATCCTGGAGACCAGGCCGTTCTCCTGGTCGGTGCCGATCAGCAGCGGCACCTTCTTCGAGGCCCGCTGCATGCCGTTGGTCAGGCCGACGACCTGGCCGGTGCTCCTGACGTTCTGCGGGAACAGGATGACGCCGCCCAGGTGGTACTTCGCGATCACCTTGGCCGGGGTCTGGGCGGCGTACCTGGCCTGGTTCTCGCCGGAGACGGTGTCGGCGGCGGTGCCGTACAGGACGGGCATGAAGAGCTGGCCGACCTTCTCCTCGACGCTCATCCTCGCCAGCACCCGCTGCACGGGGCTCTGCGCCGGGGCGGTGCTCGGGGCAGGGGCGGTGCTCTGCGCCGGCGGGGCGGCCTTGCCTCCGCTCGGCGTCACCTCCGCCGAGCCGCCGCCACCGCCGCACGCGGTGAGCGCGATCACCAGAAGCCCTGTCGTGCCGATCCGTCGAAGCATGACTCCAAAGGTATCCAGACGACGACCCCGCCGGGGCCGCGCTCTCATTCGGCTACAACCCCAGACCGCCGAGTCCTGGCAGGTGAGCGCGGGCCTCCTCCCGCGCCTCAGCCGCCGAAGATCGTGCGCGTGCCGCGTCGGCCGCCGCCTCGCACTGCTCCAGCGTGTGCGCGGCCAGCCCCGCGCGTACGGCGGCCAGCGCGGAAGGCGCCATCGACAACGACGACACGCCGAGCCCGACCAGCACGCAGGCCAGCGCCGGATCGGCCGCGGCCTCGCCGCAGACCCCGCACGGCTTGTCCGCCCGCGCCGCCGCGTAGGCGGTGGTGGCGATCAGGTCGAGCAGGGCGGGCTGCCACGGGTCGTGCATCCCGCTCACGGCGCCGAGCTGGCGGTCGGCGGCGAAGGCGTACTGGCTCAGGTCGTTGGTGCCGATCGAGACGAAGTCCACCCTGGCCAGCAGGTCGGCGGCGCGCAGCGCGGCGGACGGGACCTCGATCATCACGCCGACGTCCGTCAGCCCCTTGTCGCGGCACTCCCCTGCGAACCAGGCGGCCTCCTCGGCCGTGGCCACCATCGGCGCCATCACCGACACCCCGCCGGCCGCCGCCAGCGCGCCGAGCTGGACGTCCATCACCTCGGGGTGGCGCGCGAACCTGCGCAGCCCCCGCTCTCCCAGCGCCGGGTTCGGCTCGGCGGCCGCGGGCAGGAACGCCAGCGGCTTGTCGGCGCCGCCGTCGAGCGTCCGCACCACCACCTTGCCGCCGGGGAACGCCTCCAGCGCCGCCCGGTAGGCACGCTCCTGCTCCTCGGCGGAGGGCGGTTCGGGCCGGTCGAGGTAGAGGAACTCGGTCCGGTACAGACCGACGCCCTCGGCCCCCGCGGCCACGGCGGCGTCGAGCTCGGCCGGGCCGCCCACGTTGGCCAGCAGCGGCACCGGGTGCCCGTCGGCCGTGCCGCCCGGTCCTGTCCACGACGCGAGCGCGGCCTGCCTGGCCGTGGCGGCGCCGACCGCGTCGGCCACGTCGGAGTCGGCGGGCTCCACGCGTACGTCGCCGGAGGTGCCGTCCACCATCACCCGCACGCCCGGCGGGACGCTCGTCGCGCCCGGGCAGGCCACGACGGCGGGCACCCCCATGGCCCTGGCCATGATCGCCGTATGGCTGGTCGGGCCGCCCTCCTCGGTGACGAACGCGACCACGTCGTCCCTGGACAGCAGCGCGGTGTCGGCGGGCGCGAGGTCCTTGGCGACCAGCACGTACGGCTCCTCAGGCGCCAGCGGCAACCCCGGCATGGCCTGCCCGTTGAGCAGCGCGATCACCCGGTCCCTGATGTCGCCCACGTCGGCGGCCCGCTCGCCCAGGTAGCCGCCGGAGCCCTGGAGCACGTTGCGGTACTTCGTGAAGGCCTCGAAGACCGCCCTGGGGGCGGCCAGACCGCGGTCGATCAGTGATCTCACCTTCACGACCAGGCCGGGGTCCTCGGCCATCAGCGCCTGGGCCTTGAGTATCTCCTCGGCCTCGCCACCCGCCTGGTTGCCGCGGGCCTCCAGCTCGCCCGCGACCTGCGTGAGCGCGGCCATCGCGCGCTCCTTCTCCTGCTCCGCCTCACCGGTGTAGGTGGCGCCCTCGGGGGGTTCGGGCACAGAGACGGTCAGAACGTACGAGGGCCCGTGCCCGATTCCCGGGCTGACCCCCACCCCCCTGAGGTTCATGGCGTACTGGCGATCTTCGCTAGCTCGTCCAGCACCTCGTCGGCACCGTCGCCCTCCGCGCTGATCACCACGGACTCGCCCTGACGGACGTCGAGCGCCATGATCGCGAGAATGCTCTTGCCGTTGACCGGCCCACCGCCGTGGGACTTCGCCACCGTGATGTCCATCGGGGCCAGCTTGGCCCGCTGGACGAACGTCGCCGCGGGGCGGGCGTGCAGCCCTACCTCCGCCGCCACGGTGACCTTGCGCTCACCCATCTTGCTGCTCCTCCTTCTCACACCGGTCCATACCGGCCGGACTTCATCCGTCATCGCGGTAAACACGGACAACCCGTTCATTGTGCCGGGTGAACCCGATCTCGGGCGAACGGCCGCTACCCCCATCTGAAGAGCTCGTCCCCGACGTGCACCGACCCCTCAGCTACCCCCGTAAGCTCGTCGGAAAGCGCGTCGAGCGCGACGACCGGGCAGACCGGCGATCGGCCGCCCGCCTCGATGGCCGACGGATCCCACGCCACCACCGGCTGGCCCACGCTCACCCGGTCGCCCTCGGCGGCCAGGAGCTGGAAGCCCGACCCCTTGAGCTGGACCGTGTCGATCCCCAGGTGCACCAGCACGCCCTTGCCGTCGTCCCCCACGATGACGTACGCGTGCGGGTGCAGTTTCATTATCTTTCCCGCTATGGGAGCCACGGCCTTGCCTGGCCCCCGCAGCGGGTCGATCGCCGTTCCCGGCCCGACCATGCCCGCGGAGAACACCGGGTCGGGCACGGCCGCCAGCCCCACAGCCGTCCCCTCCATCGGGGCGAGAACAGTCGTCATGGTCTCGCCCTCAGCCGATGACATCCTCGATGTCGCTGGCGATCGTGTCCGCCTCCGGCCCGACGACGACCTGCACCACGTTGCCCGCGGCCATCACGCCGTGGGCGCCCGCCGCCTTGAGGGCCGACTGGTCGACCTTCGAGGCGTCGCGCACCTCCGTACGCAGGCGGGTGATGCAGGGCTCGATGTCGATGATGTTGTCGGCGCCGCCCAGCCCGGCGATGATCGCGTTCACGTCCGCCGCCATCCGGACCTCCCTAGGATTAGCACTCTGACCAGGCTAGATCAGTCGGTCTGGGTGACCTTGTTCAGGCCCCGCGGCGCGTCGGGGTCGATGCCGAGCCGGCGGGCCAGCGCCTCGGTGAGGAGCTGCCCTGGGATGATCAGGCCCATCGGGGCCAGCCACTCGGGCAGGTCGGGGCCGTTCAGCGCGGCCGTGCCCGCCTGCGCGAGCGCGCCGCCGCCACCGATCGTGTACGCCGCCGCCCCCGCCGCCACCACCCGCTCGGCCAGCGCGATCGTGCCCTGCAACGTGGGGCTGTGCTCGGCCGCCACCAGCAGCGCCGGCGTGTCGGCGTCCACCACGGCGATCGGGCCGTGCAGCAGGTCGGCGTACGACAGGCCCATGGCGTGCAGGTAGCAGGCCTCCTTGAGCTTCAGCGCGGTCTCCAGCGCCGTCGAGAACGCCAGCCCGCGCCCGGACACCACCACACCCGGCTTGTCGGCCAGCCCTTCGACCACGGCCTCGATGTCACCCGGCTCCGCGATCAGCTTCTCCACGGCCTCGGGCACCCGGCGCAGCTCGTCCACGTCCACGTCGGCGCCCAGGCCGATCGCGAGCACGGCCAGCGCCGCGAGCTGCGTCGTGTACGTCTTCGTCGCGGGAACGGCCTTCTCCTCGCCCGCCACCGTGCACAGGGCCACGTCGGCCGCCTGCGCCAGCGGGCTCCGCTCGCCGCCGTTGGTGACGCCAACGGTCCGCGCGCCGCAGTCCTTGGCCCAGGCCAGCGTCTCGACGATCTCCTCGGTCCTGCCGGACTGCGAGATGGCCACGGCCAGCACCCCGTCGAGGTCCAGCTTGCGCTTGTACGTGGTCGCGATCGACGGCGCCGCCAGCGCGGACAGGCGTCCGGCGTGCGATTCGACCAGGTAGCGGCCGTACACTGCTGCGTTGTCGGAGGTGCCGCGCGCGATGAACAGCAACTGGCGAGTCTGCTCGCCCATGGCCCTGATCTCGTCGATCTTGGGGAGCAGCGCGTCCAGCGTGGCCCGCAGCGCGGTCGGCTGCTCGGCGATCTCGCTGCGCATCTTGGTGGTCATCTTCGGCTCATCCCTCGGGTTCAGACTTGACCGTCTTTCGCGACATGTGGTCTAGTCCGGACTAGACCAGTACGAACCATAGCCCATTGCCCAGGTAGAGACGAGGGGAGGATCCGTGGCGCACATCGATCCGGACAGCCCGGTGCCCAAGTACTTCCAGCTTCGCGAGATCCTGCTGGACCTCATCGACAGCGACGAGTTCGGCATCGGAGCGGCCATCCCGTCCGAGCGCGAGCTCTGCCAGCGCTTCGGCCTGTCCAGGATGACCGTACGGCAGGCCGTCGACCACCTCGTGTCCGAGGGACGCCTGCACCGCGTGCCCGGCAAGGGCACGTTCGTGGCCCGGCCGAAGATCGAGCTGGCGCTGCAGCTCACGTCGTTCACCGACGACATGCGGGCGCGCGGCATGATCCCCGGCTCGCGCGACCTCGACCGCCGCGTCGTGCGGGCGAGCGCGCACCTGGCCAAGGAGCTGGGGATCCAGCCGGGCGAGGAGGTGCACTTCATCGAGCGCCTGCGTACGGCCGACGGCGAGCCGCTGTCCATCGAACGGGCTCACATCCCGGTCAAGCTCGCCCCCGACCTGGCCGACCACGACTTGTCCGACAAATCACTGTATGAGCTGCTGGAGCGGCGCTACGGGCTCGTCATGGACGCCGGAGAGCTCACCATCGACGGCGGCATCGCCGACCCCAGCGACGCCGACCTGCTGAAGCTGCCGCGCGGCGGGGCCGTGCTGCTGCTGCAACGGCGGTCGTTCTCCGGCGGGGTCTGCGCCGAACTGGGCGTCTCCACCTACCGCGCCGACCGCTACCAGCTACGCACCATCCTCGAAATGCCCGGCCGCCGTGGCTGACCCCCGTCCCTGACCATCACCAGGCGCGGCCCTTGAGGTCGTCCCTGACCTTCGACCAAGCGCGGCCCTTGAGGTCGTCCCCGACCTTCGACCAAGCGCGGCTCTTGAGCCCCGCCCCGATCTCCGCCAGACTCGGCCGCCGAGCCGCCCCGTCCGGCGCCTCACATGACTCCTGGCACTTCCACGCCTTGGAGGAACGCCCGGTGAATGAGCACGTGAACGAAACCCCCTCTGCCACCGCCCGGCCTTCGCCGCTCGCTCGCGTGATGACCGTGCTCCAGCGGCTGGGCCGCTCCCTCATGCTGCCCATCGCCGCGCTGCCCGCGGCCGCCCTGCTGCAACGCTTCGGCCAGCCCGACATGCTCGGCTCCAACGGCGCGGAGCCGGGCGGCCTGGCCGACGTCGCCGGCATGGCCTGGATGAACGAGGTCGCCGCCGTCCTGGCCGCCGCCGGCGCGGCGCTGTTCGACAACCTGCCACTGCTGTTCGCCGTGGGCGTCGCGATCGGCTTCGCCCGCAAGTCGGACGGCTCCACCGCACTCGCCGCCGTCGTCGGCTACCTCGTCTTCGACCGGGTCACCAAGGTCATGTTCTTCGGCTCCGACATCCGGGACACCGTCGCCGTCAAGGTGGCCGACGCCCAGGGCATCAGGGAGATCGTCGACAACGGCGTCCAGAACCCCACCAAGGTGCTCGGCGGCATCGTCATCGGCCTGGTCACCGCGCTGCTGTGGCAGCGCTTCCACCGCATCAAGCTGCCCTCGTGGCTGGCCTTCTTCGGCGGCCGGCGCTTCGTGCCCATCATCACCTCCATCGTGGCCCTGCTCCTGGGCGTGGCCTTCGGCTGGCTCTGGCCCGTGATCGGCGAGTGGATCCGCCACGCCGGCGAGGCCCTGGCCGCCATCGGCCCCATCGGCACCGGCATCTACGGCCTGATCAACCGCCTGCTCATCCCCCTCGGCCTGCACCACTTCGTCAACTCCGTGGTCTGGTACGTGGTGCCGCAGTGCGACGTCGGCGGCAAGGTGCTGGGCGGCGACTGGAACTGCTACTTCGGCGGCGCCCCGCACTCCGGCCAGTTCATGGCCGGCTTCTTCCCCGTCATGATGTTCGCGCTGCCCGCCGCCGCGCTGGCCATGTGGCGCGCGGCCCCCGCGCACCGGCGCGCCACCGTGGGCGGCATCATGCTGTCGGCGGCGCTGGCCTCGTTCGTGACCGGCATCACCGAGCCGATCGAGTTCGCCTTCATCTTCGTGGCGCCGCTGCTGCTGGTCGTCCACGCCATCCTGACGGGCCTGGCGATGGCGCTGACCACGCTGATCGGCGGGCAGCTCGGCTTCGGCTTCTCCGCCGGCCTGCTCGACCTGCTCCTGAACGCCAGCAAGTCGAACACCGAGAACCTGCCCGGGATCCTGATCCTCGGCGTGGTCTACGGCGCGGTCTACTACGTCGTGTTCACGTTCCTGATCCGCAGGCTCAACTTCATGACGCCGGGCCGGGAACCGGAGCCCGACCTCGACTCGGGCGAAACCTAGCGCGTCCGAACGGGCCACGCACCCGCCCGGCCAGGCCACGCGCCCGCCCGCCCGAGCATGCCCGCCGCGCCGCTCACCCGCCCGCCCGAGCATGCCCACCGCGCCGCTCACCCGTCCGCCCGAGCGTGCCCGCCGTGCGGCTCACCCGCCCGAGGGTGCCCGCCGTGCGGCTCACCCGCCCGAGCCGCACGCCCGCCCAGCCGTGCCACCCACCCAGGCACCCGAGCGGGCCGCGCGCCCGGGCGTTTCCCGGAGATCCACCACGGGGTAGTGATCCCCTGAACCCCCACGTCCGGCACTTCCGCGGGGGTGACCACGGCCATGCAACGACCGGCCCCGCCACCGCGCCCCCGGCCGTCGTCCCGGGCCCAGCCGGCCTTCGCCGTGCTGCAACGCATCGGCCGCTCCCTCATGATGCCCATCGCCGTCCTGCCCGCCGCCGGCCTCCTCTACCGCTTCGGCCAGGACGACCTGCTGGGCGCGTCCGGCCTCGGCGGCGCGCTCCCGTGGCTCCTGCCGGTGGCCAAGGTCATGGCGGCGGCGGGCGGCGCCCTGTTCGGCAACCTGCCGCTGCTGTTCGCCGTGGGCGTCGCGATCGGCTTCGCCCGCAAGTCGGACGGCTCCACCGCACTCGCCGCCCTGGTCGGCTACCTCGTCTTCGACCACGTGACCAAGACCCTCTTCTTCGACGCGGGCAGCGGCGCCGTCCACGCCAAGGTCACGGTGGTCCTCCGCGACGGCGCCCCCGCGCTGGACCTGGGAGCCCCGAACCCCACCGGCGTCCTGGGCGGCATCCTCATCGGCCTCACGGCCGCCCTTCTCTGGCAACGCTTCCACCGCGTCAAGCTGCCGTCCTGGCTGGCCTTCTTCGGCGGACGCCGCTCCGTCCCGATCATCACCGCCGTCGCCGCCCTGCTCCTGGGCGTGCTGTTCGGCCTGCTGTGGCGTCCGATCGGCGACTGGCTGGAGCAGGCCGGCGACTGGCTCTCCGCCCACGGCACGGCCGGGGCCGGCCTCTACGGCGTGGCCAACCGCCTGCTCATCCCCATCGGCCTGCACCACTTTCTCAACACCATCGTCTGGTTCACGGTCCCGCAGTGCCACGCGGGCGTGCACGGCGCCACCCGGGACGCGACAGGCGACCTGAACTGCTACTTCGCCGGGGAGCAGGGCGCGGGCGTCTTCATGACGGGCTTCTTCCCCGTCATGATGTTCGGCCTGCTGGGGGCGGCGCTGGCGATGTGGCGTGCCGCCCCGCCGGAGCGCAGGAAGGCGGTCGGCGGCATCATGCTGTCGGCTGGGCTGACGGCCTTCATCACGGGCATCACGGAGCCGCTGGAGTTCGCGTTCATCTTCGTAGCCCCGGCGCTCTTCGCCGCCCACGCGCTTCTGACCGGCGTGTCGATGGCCGTGATGGCCGAGTTCGGCGCCCGCCTGGGCTTCACGTTCTCGGGCGGCGCCATCGACCTGCTGCTGAACGCCAGCAAGTCCAACACGCACGGCCTCGGCCTGATCCTCTGGTTCGGCCTGGCGTACCTGCTGCTCTACTACGCCCTGTTCACGGTACTGATTCGCTGGCTCAAGCTACCCACCCCGGGGCGCGAGCCGTCCGAACCGCACTAAACCCCGCCGCTCCCGCGCCCGAAAGGCGCGGCACCGCCGCCAACTTGCGATAACTATCCCCGCAAAGACGGACGAACTCCGGCCGCAGGCTTACAAGTTGGTGCTTTTTGTATTCCTGAGCCGGACCGAAAACTCCTTCTATTGACTCTTTCTTCCAGGTAGAGAATCGGAGAAGCCCATGTTCCCGGAGATCGATGGCGCCCTCGCACTCAACGCCTTGACCTGGGGGCCGCCAGGCGCTCAACCCGACGAGCGCAAGCTGCGCCACCTCACCCAGGCCCTGGCGGAGGTGCTGGCCGGCCGCCGCCCGCCCCAGATCCTGGCCGACCGCCTCACCGAGCGCGCCTACCAGGACCTGGTACGGGCCGGCCGGATGATCCACGCCAGCCGCCCGCCGTTCACCGGCAGCGTGCACATGAAGCAGCCCACGGACGGCGCCATCGAGATGTGCGCCCTCGTCCACTGCGGCGACCGCAACCACGTCCTGGCCCTGCGCCTGGAACGCCACGGCAGCCAGTGGCTGTGCACCGAGTTCGAAACGGCCTGACGACCGGCCCAGGACGGCCTCACCCCTCACCGCCCTCCTAGCCCGGCCCAGCACGGCCTCACCCCTCACCACCCTCCTGGAACGGCCCAGCACGCCACCGCCTTCCGAACGGCCTGGCGCCCCTCCGCCACGGCCACACCCCGCCCGTCCAGAACGGCCCGGCTCCCCTCTCGGCGGCCAGCCCCCTCGCCCCGGAAAAGGCGGACCCCCACCTCCGGAACCCGGAAGTGGGGGTCAGAAATCGCCAGGGTCGCGTCGTCAGGCGGCGTTCTTCGGGTCGCCGTGGCAACGCTTGTACTTCTTGCCGGACCCACACGGGCACGGCGCGTTACGCTCCACGTTGCCGTACGCCGCCCGCTCGGCCTGCGTCGTACGGACCCGCACGTGCTCGACCTCGCCCTGCTCACCAGGTGCGGAGTACTCCAGCTCGGCCGGCCGCTCAGGACCACGCAGCCCGCGCGCGATGATCGAGCGGGTCTCGGCGAGAACCGCGTCCTCCTCCTCGACGATCGGGTTCTCCTGGACCTCGACCTCAAGGTTGAACAGGAAGCCGACCGAGTCCTCCTTGATGCCTTCCAGCATCGCGGTGAACATCTCGAAGCCCTCGCGGGCGTACTCGATCTTCGGATCCTTCTGCGCGTAGGCCCGCATGCCGATGCCCTCGCGCAGGTAGTCCATCTCGTAGAGGTGCTCGCGCCACTTGCGGTCGAGCACGGAGAGGATCACGCGGCGCTCCAGGTCGCGCATGGTCTCGGGGCCGAACTCCTCCTCGCGCCGGTCGTAGGCGGCCAGCGCGTCGGCCTTGATCTTCTCGCCGATGAGCTCGGCGGACAGCTCCTCGCGGCTGCCGGCCTCCTCGACGACGTCGTCGATCCGGACGGAGACGGGGTAGAGCTCCCCGAACGCCTTCCACAGCTTGTCGAGGTCCCACTCCTCGGCGAAGCCCTCGGCGGTGGCGCCGGCGACGTAGCCGTCGATGACCTCGCCGATGAAGCCGCGCACCTGCTCGTGCAGGTCGGCGCCCTCCAGCACGCGGTGGCGCTCGGCGTAGATGACCTTGCGCTGGCGGTCCATGACCTCGTCGTACTTCAGAACTTCCTTGCGGATTTCGAAGTTCTGCTGCTCGACCTGGTGCTGGGCGGAGGCGATCGCCTTGGAGACGATGCCGGACTCGATCGGCTGGTCGTCGGGGATCTGCAGCCTGGTCATGATCATTTCGACCCTGGCCGAGTTGAACAGGCGCATCAGGTCGTCGCCGAGCGACAGGTAGAAGCGCGACTCGCCGGGGTCGCCCTGACGGCCGGAACGGCCGCGGAGCTGGTTGTCGATGCGGCGCGACTCGTGCCGCTCGGTGCCCAGGACGTACAGGCCGCCCAGCTCGGTGACCTCGTCGTGCTCGGCCTTGACCGCCGCCCTGGCCTTCTCCAGCGCCTCGGGGTAGGCCTTCTCGTACTCCTCCGGCGTCTCGACCGGGTCGAGCCCGCGCTGGCGCAGCTCCAGGTCGGCGCGGAACTCGGAGTTGCCGCCGAGCATGATGTCGGTGCCTCGACCGGCCATGTTGGTGGCGACGGTGACGGCGCCCTTGCGGCCCGCCTCGGCGATGATCGACGCCTCACGCGCGTGGTTCTTCGCGTTGAGCACCTCGTGCGGGACGCCGCGCCGCTTGAGCGCCTTCGACAGCCGCTCGGACTTCTCCACCGACGTGGTGCCGACGAGCACCGGCTGCCCGGCCTCGTAGCGCTCCTTGATGTCCAGCACCACCGCGTCGAACTTGGAGTCCTCGGTCTTGTAGACCACGTCCGGCTGGTCCTTGCGGATCATCGGGCGGTTGGTGGGGATCGGGACGACGCCCAGCTTGTACGTCTGGTGGAACTCGTTCGCCTCCGTGGCCGCCGTACCGGTCATCCCGGCGAGCTTGCCGTACAGGCGGAAGTAGTTCTGGAGGGTGACCGTGGCGAGAGTCTGGTTCTCGTCCTTGATCTTCACGCTCTCCTTGGCCTCGATGGCCTGGTGCATGCCCTCGTTGTAGCGGCGGCCGTGCAGGATGCGGCCGGTGAACTCGTCGACGATCAGGACCTCGCCGTCGGAGACGATGTAGTCCTTGTCCTTCTTGAACAGCTCCTTGGCCTTGAGCGCGTTGTTCAGGAAGCCGACGAGGTGGGTGTGCTCCGGCTTGTACAGGTTGTCGATGCCGAGCCAGTCTTCGACCTTCTCGACGCCGGCCTCCAGGATGCCGACCGTGCGCTTCTTCTCGTCGACGATGTAGTCGCCGGTGCTCTCCTCGCCCGGGTTCTTCGCCTCGACGCCCCTGCGCAGGCGGGGCACGATCTTGGCGAACTCCTGGTACCACTTGCCCGACTGCTCGCCGGGGCCGGAGATGATCAGCGGCGTACGGGCCTCGTCGATCAGGATCGAGTCGACCTCGTCGACGATCGCGAAGAAGTGGCCCCGCTGCACGCACTCGTCGAGCGACCAGGCCATGTTGTCGCGCAGGTAGTCGAAGCCGAACTCGTTGTTCGTGCCGTACGTGATGTCGGCCTCGTACTGCTTGCGGCGCTCGTCGGGCTGCTGGCCGGAGACGATGCAGCCGACCTCCAGCCCGAGGAAGCGGTGGATGCGCCCCATGGTCTCGGCGTCACGCTTGGCCAGGTAGTCGTTGACCGTGATGACGTGCACGCCCTTGCCGGCGATGGCGTTGAGATAGGACGGCAACGTACAGGTCAGCGTCTTGCCCTCACCGGTCTTCATCTCAGAGATGTTGCCCAGGTGGAGGTTGGCACCGCCCATGATCTGCACGTCGTAGGGCCGCTGGCCGAGCACGCGGCGGGCCGCCTCGCGCACGGTCGCGAACGCCTCGGGAAGCAGATCATCGAGGCTTTCGCCGTCGGCATGGCGCTGCTTGAACTCGTCCGTCAGCGCACGCAACTCCGCGTCGGACAGGCTCGTGAAGTCGTCCTCGATGGAGTTGACCTGGTCTGCGATCCGCTTGAGCTTGCGCAGGATCTTGCCTTCGCCGGCACGTAGGATCTTGTCGAGAATGGCTGCCACTTTATGTAAAGCTCCTCGCAGGTCTACCCCGGCGGCGCCGCCAGGAGGAGAGGCCGAGACAAACTTCCCCGTTAGCCATCGTAGGCGGTTCCGCAACCAGACACAGCCACCGTGACGACGAGGGCGCAGAACCCGTCTGGGAGAATGGGTGTAAGGCAGAGGGTATGCCGGTGGAGAGCCGGCTCGCACCAATAGCGGGAAACCGGCAAAGGAAGGATTTGTCATGGTTGAGGGGAAGAAGTCGGAGCATACGGAGAATCTCGGCAGCCACGGCGGGCGCGCGTCTTCGTGGCTCGCGGTGACCGTCATGCTGGTGGGAACCGTCCTGGCCGGCTTCGGCCTGACGGTCGCGAACTGGACGCTCGTCTGGATCGGCGCCGGGTTGTTCGTCGTCGGCGGCATCCTCGCCCTCGTCTTCGACATCTTCACCGACGTCGTCATCGACGCTCCGCGGGTGGGCATGCGCGCTGAGGATCACCGCTAGACCGCACGCTCAGACCACACGCTTTTCCGACGGCGGGCGCCCGGCCACGGGTGACCCGCCGTTCGCATGCCGGGAGCGTCCGAGCGCACCCCCACCAAATCGGCACGATCACCCGACGCCCGCCCGATTCTGCGGGTACGCCCGCCCGCCCGATTCTGTCGGTAAGCGCGGCCGATTCTGTCGGTCCCCCTCGCTAGATTGCTCGCATGCATCGCCATACGGAGCCGCGGGCATGACCGGCGTGACCGACCTGACCCCCGACGAAGCCCGCCGGATCATCCTGCGCTCGCAGGGTTTCATCGGCGCCGACGCCCGCAAGGGCGGCGTGCACGCCATGCTGCGCAAGCTGGGCGCGATCCAGCTCGACACGATCTCGGTCCTGGCCCGCTCCCACGAACTGGTCGCCTACGCCCGCCTCGGCGCGGTGGGCCGCCCCAAGGTCGAACGCGCCTACTGGCACGACCCCGCCCAGAGCTTCGAGTACTGGTGCCACGCCGCCTGCATCCTGCCCATCGAGCACTGGCCGCTCTACTCCTTCCGCAGAAGGGCCTACCGCGAGCGCCGCTACCGGTGGCACGAGGTGCCCGACAACGTGGAGAAGCTGCTCGACCAGGTTCGCGAGTCGGGCCCGTTGACGACCTCCGACGTGGGCGGCGCCAAGAACGGCGGCCCCTGGTGGGACTGGTCCGACTCCAAGATCGGCCTGGAGTGGCTGCTCGACATCGGTGAGCTGGTGTGCAGCCGCCGCGTCGGCTGGCGCCGCGTCTACGACCTGGCCGAGCGCGTGGTTCCCGCCGACCTCCTGGCCGAGGACCTGTCCGACGAGGAGTGCATCGTACGGCTGGCCGGCGTGGCCGGGCGCGCCCTTGGCGTGGCCAACCGCACCGACCTGCTCGACTTCCTGCGCCTCAGAGGCCGTTACGCGGCGATCCTCGACGAGGTCCTGCTCAGCGGCGCGGCCGGCCTGGTGCCCGTGGCCGTCGCCGGCTGGCCGGGCAAGAAGGGCCTGGCCAACGCCTGGGCATCACCCGAGGGGCTGGCGTCCGAGCTGCGCGGCCGGCACCGCACCACGCTGGTGTCGCCGTTCGACTCGCTCATCTGGCACCGGGAGCGCACGAAGCGGGTGTTCGGCTTCACCTACACGCTGGAGCTCTACGTTCCCAAGCACAAGCGGGTGCACGGCTACTTCACGATGCCGGTGCTGGCCGGGGGGCGGCTGATCGGGCGGGTCGATCCGGCGCGAGAGGGGTCCACTCTGGTGGCCAGGCAGCTCAGCCTGGAGCCCGGCCTGTCGCCCGCCAAGTGGGGGGACGCGCTGAGCGAGGCTCTGTGGTCGGCGGCCGAGTGGGTGGGCTGCGACGCCGTCCGCGTTGAGCGCGCTGACCCGCCTGAGCTGCTCCCCCTCCTGAACGCGACCCCGTAGCACCGGGCTTCAGCGACCGTGGAGCTGACCCGCCGGTCGGAGACTGACCCGGCGGACGGAGACTGGTCCAGCGGACGGAGACTGACCCGGCGGACGGAGACTGGTCCAGCGGTCGGAGGCTGGTCCGAGCCACGCGGCCCGCTCAGCCCACGCCGCTCAGGGTCGGCACGTGACGCCGCCCAGGCGCGGGTGGGCAGGTGACGCAACCTGGCGGCTCGGAGCTGCGCGCGTGGGCGCAGGGGCGTGGGCCCAGGGGCGTGGGCGCAGGGGCGTGGGCGCAGGGGCGTGGGCGCAGGGGCGTGGCGCGAGGGCGTGGCGCGAGGGCTTGCGCGGGACTGCGCACAGGGGAGAGACCGTCCGGGCGTCCTCGCAGGAAAGCCGCACCACTCACCAGCGCTCGTCCTCGCGAGAAAGCGCACCACCCACCAACGCCCGTCTTCGCAGGGAAAGCGCACCACCCACCAGCGCTCGTCCTCGCAAGAAAGCCGCACCACCCACCAACGCCCCGCAACGAAAGCACCCAGCCCCCGCCACGGAGCGCGCAGATCAGGTGATCTCGAGCATGCGCTCCCGCACCGCGTAAACCACAGCCTCCATCCGCGAGTGCAGCTGCAACTTGTCGAGGATGTTCCGCACGTGGTTCTTCACGGTGTTCTCGGAGATGAAGAGCTGCTTGGCGATCTCCCGGTTGTTCATGCCCTTGGCGACCAGCCGCAGCACCTCCATCTCCCGGTCGGTCAGCCGCGGGACCGGAAGCTGGGGCGGGCGCTCGGCTTCCTTGCGGCTCATGTTGGCGAACTCGCTGATGAGCTTGGCCGCCATCGCCGGGTTGATTAACGACTGGCCCTCGTGCACGCCGCGCACCGCGGCCGGGACGTCGTTGATCTGGACGTCCTTCAGCAGGTAGCCGGTGGCTCCCGCCTTGATGGCCTCGAAGAGATCTTCTTCCTCGTCGCTCACCGTCAGCATGATGATGCGGGTGCTCGGGACGGAGGCCTTGATGCCTTTGGTCGCCTCGATCCCGTCCTGCCGGGGCATGCGCACGTCCATGAGGGCGACGTCAGGCATGAGGCGATCGGCCAGTTCGACCGCCTCCTGCCCGTCGCTCGCCTCACCGACCACCTCGATGTCAGGCTCGGCAGCCAGCGCCAGCGCCAGGCTCCGCCGGATCAGCTCGTGATCGTCGACGATCAGCACGCGGATCGGCTCGCTCGCCTGAGCGCGGGCCTCGCCGGACTCGGTCACGAAGCCTCCTTGGTGTGCTTCGTGACGACCAGCCTCGTGACGGGCAGCCTCGCGCCTGCCGTTGCCTCGCTTCGCTCGCTCATCCCTACCTGACTGAGCTCGCTCACGTCTCCTCCTCGTCGGGGGGCCAGAGCCGTCTGAACCGCCATGATGGCATGTACCCGCGGTTCTCGGGTGGTCGAGAAGATCTTTTAGCGCGCGATCAGGGCTCTATGAGCCGCAACACGCCGTAGTTGTAGCCGCGTCTGTTGTAAACGACGCACGGCTGGCCGCTCTCCTTGTCACGGAACAGGTAGAAGTCGTGTCCTACCAGCTCCATCTCCAGCAGGGCCTGGTCGATGGTCATGGGTTCGGCTCGGTGGAACTTCTCCCGGACGATGAGCGGGCCGTCGCCGTCCATCTCGATCGGGACGATGTCGTCATAGAGCTGGTCGCTCTTCTGCTGCAGCTCGTCCTCGTCGGGTTCGGCCTGTTTGGGGACGTCGGGCTGCTTGAGTGGCGCCAGATCGGCGGCGTCAGGGAGCGTCGCGGTGATCTCTGCCACCGAGGGTGGGCAGTGGTTGCCGTGGTGCACCTTGCGTCGGTCGGCCAGCCTCCTGAGGCGGCCTTCCAGTTTGTCGAGGGCTAGATCGAGGGCTGCGAATCGGTCGTCGGCCGAGGCCTCGGCGCGGATGGCCGGCCCTCGGGAGTGAATGGTGAGCTCGACGCGCTCGCGCTGTCCGGCGAGGCGCGGATTACGCTCTTTCGACACCTCCACATCAACTCGGATGAGTTTGTTGTCCAGACGTTCGATCCTGGCCAGCTTGGTCGTCACGTGGTCTCGGAACCGATCACTTACTCCTGTGTGCCGGCCCTTGACGATGATGTCCATGCAACAGCCCCCCTTCGGTCTAACGACTGAGCAAGAGCGCCCGACGACGACGTGCGCGTCGGACGGGGTCTTCTGGCTGCCTTCCTGTCACGGTTACCCTCTTCCGACATTGCGCCACCGGGAACTCGGAAGGCACCCGCCCGGCCGACCTGGTCTTCGACCCCACATCCGCCTGCTGAGGATTTCGCAGCTCTGTTGCCACTACTGCCCTTCTCTTCTGACGGGGGACATCTGGACCCCCGGGAAGGCAGGACTTACCCCTAAGCCGCACCGTGATCGGTCGACAAAGAGTCGCCTTACGTGGACCGTTTTGCCTGCGGCTGGCATCGGCTAGCAGAGCCGGGGACCCCGACCCTGCGCAACCACGGACCCGAACGGGTGCCATGTAGGAACGCTATCCGCATCCAGCACGAATGTCAGCCGGGCCCTCGCCGGGAGGATCACGGTCCGTGATGTCGACCTGGTGGGTAAGCGCATTCCGGTGCCCCATTTAACCGATCGGCAACCCTTATGCGTGCGGGGCTCCCGCTCACTGAGCAGTGCGGGTACCCGTCTAGGGGAAGTGACATGTGACCTCCTGGCTAGGATCCCGATTTGGATCTTTCTTTACCCAACGTGACCATGACGATTTCAAGATCTTCGGCGTGTCGCGCCCGCCGTCGCCGCCAGCGGCACCGCGATACCCGCAGCTCGCAGGGCCCGGGCGGCCTCGGCGAGGGTGGCGCCGGTCGTCACGATGTCGTCCAGGAGCACGGCAACGGGCGCTGGCGGCCCGTTCGCGGCGGGTAGGACCTGGAGTGACCCTGCGAGGTTGACGGCTCTCAGAGAGCGACTCAGGCCCGCCTGGTCGGCCACCCGCCTGGTCTGGCCCAGCCCGGCCCACACCTCGGCCCCCGCCCCGAGCGCCCGCAGCCTGGCGGCCACCAGCACGGCCAGCCTTCCCACCGGGTCGTGGCCTCTGCCCCGGATGCTCCTGCGGGCACTGGGGACCGGGACGACGGCGAACCGGCCGCTCGCCCAACCCCCGAGCGCCACCAGGGCCGTGCGGGTCAGCGCCTCTGCCAGCACCCCGGCCAGTGCCACGGCTCCCCGCTCCTTGTACGCCACGATCATCCGCCGCACGGCGCCCTCGTACGACGCCGCCGACCAGCAATCGGGCAGGCCGGGTGGGCTCGGGACGGGGCCGCGCCTGGCGGGGGCGCGGGTGAGGGACTCGAAGCAGCGGGGACAGCACGACGCCCCCTTGGCGCCGCAGCCGGCGCAGGTGGGGGGAAGGACGAGGTCCAGGACGACGTTCAGCACGGGCCTCAGCATGCCGGTCGCCACTGACAGTTTCCGAGCGGTGACGAAGAGCAGTGATGAGGAGCGGTTGCGAAGAGCGGTTGCGAAGAGCGGTTGCGAAGAGCGGTTGCGAAGAGCGGTTGCGAAGGGCGGTGGAGACGCGCGGTTGCGAAGAGCCGTGGAGACGCGCGATGGAGACACACGATGGAGACACGCGATGGAGACGCGCGAGGGCAATGAGCGCGGGAGTCAGCCCAGCGGGAACACCGGCGTCCCGGCGTCGGTCTCGACCTTGACGTCCCAGCTCTGCCGATCCTGGCTCAACGCCACCAACTTGGTCCCGTTCCCGGTCGTGACGTCGGCCAGCACCTGATCCTGGAACGCCGCCACCGACTCCAGCCGATCCTTCAACGGCACGCCCGTGGTCTCCCCGTCCCCCACGTTGATCTCGTTGAGCGTCTGCCCCGCCGTCCCCTGCACCAGCACGAGCAGGCGCTCGTCGTCCAGCCATGCGATGTCGCGGATCTCGTTGCCGGTCTCCGTCGTGGTCAGACTCTGCAGGTTGGCCAGCTTCGTCCCCGCCTCGCCGGTCAGCGCGCCGATCTGGACGGTGTTCTCGCCGGTGGTCACCGCCACCCGCACCCCGTCCCTGGCGATCCTGAACTGGTTGACGTCCAGCTTGTCGAGCTCGCCCGGCACCTCGACGGGCTCCACGCGCGTCCTGGCCGGGTCGTACTTGAGCAGCACGCCGTTCTTGCCGTCGTAGGTCCACAGGGACCCGTCCCTGTTCCAGGTGGGCGGGGTCAGGTCGGTGCCCTGGATGACCTCCTGCCAGGCCGCCTCGGGGGCGAGCCCGGCGACCGAGATGCCGGTCGAGGTGCGGGCGGCGATGAGCGGGTTGGGGCCGGCGGAGACGGCGAAGTGGCTGTAGCCCTCGCGCTGCTCGCCCGCCGCGCCCGCCACGGCGCCTCCCGCGCCGTCCTTGGTCAGGTAGTGGACGGCGCCCTTGTCGACGTAGTACGCGCTGTCGCCGACCTCGTCGTCCAGCCACTGGTCGTCGGAGTCGGGCCGGTCGACGGTGTAGGCCTCGCCGTCCACCAGGATCTCGATGATGCGGCCCTTGGCGATCTCGTTCTTGTTGAGGCTGTTCCTGATCTGGCCCCTGAGGGTCTCCTCGGCGCTCAGGTCGAGCGTGTCGAGCGGCCCGGAGAGGTTGATGATCACGCGGTCCTCGCCGGCCCTGATCGACTCGATCTTGGTGTCGGCGGGGAGGCTGGAGGTGACGGCGCCGCGCAGGGCCTCTGTCGGCGGCTTGAGCAGGCGTTCGAGCACGGTCTGCGCGAATGTCTCCGTCGTGTTGAGCCGCAGGCGCACCCGGTCGACGACGAGCCGGTCCTGGGTGCTGCGGTTGACGTAGTAGAGGTTGGTCGGCCGGTACGCGCGCGCCACGTCCGACTCGGTGAGCACGAGCCCGGCGGGCAGGTTGCTGACGCGGTACCCCTCCGGCATCTTGACCAGCTCGAACGGCCGCTCCCACGGCCCGGCCGTCGGCTTGTACGAGTCGTCCTCGTTGATGAGGGCCACCCAGTTCCCCTTGAGCCCGACCTTCATCGCGGTCTCGGACTCGCGCGGCGGCGGCACCCCCACCTCGTACGCGTCCTGGATCACCGTCACGGGCCCGGCCGCCGACCACTTGGCCCGCGCCTCGGCCGTCAGGTACTTGGGCAGGATCGACGGGTCGTCGGCGTAGGCGGCCATGGCGGCCTGCAAGCCTCTGACGGTGTCCTCGACGCCCCATCCGGGCTGCGGCGGGATGGCGATCATGCGCTGGAACGGCTTGTTGAGCGGGTCGCCGGCGCCCTGGTCGTTGCCGACGGTGTACGGGCCGGTCACGGGGATGACGGTGCAGCCCGAGCCGCCGAACGCCGCCGCGGCCACCATCGCCAGCGCCGCGGCGACGCGCCTACTCCTCGTCATGCTCGGCTCCGTCCCCGGAGGCGGGCAGCAGGACGGGCGTCATCGCCGTCCGCCAGGTGCGGCGCATCTCGATCTCGGGCGGCACCAGCGACAGCGGCGAGCCCTTGAGATCCACGCCCGCGCTCCTCGGCAGCGTGAGCCTGAACTGGGAGCCCTCGCCCGGCTGCCCCCACGCCTGGAGCCAGCCGCCGTGCAGGGTGGCGTCCTCGCGGGAGATGGCCAGGCCGAGCCCGGTGCCGCCGATGGTCCTGGCGCGGGACGGGTCGGCCCGCCAGAAGCGGTCGAAGACCATGGTGTCCTCGCCCGCCTTGAGCCCGATCCCGTGGTCGCGCACGGCGACGGCCACGGCGTCGCGGTCGGCGCCCACGGTGACGACGATGTCGCGGCCCTCCCCGTGCTCGATGGCGTTGAACAGCAGGTTGCGCAGGATGCGCTCGACCCGCCTGTTGTCGATCTCGGCCACGCAGGGCTCGTTGGGCAGCCTCAGCTCGAAGCGGGTGCCGTGCCGCTCGGCCAGCGCCTCGGAGTCGCCGATGGCGCGCAGCACGACGTCGCGGATGTCCACGGGTTCGAGGTCGAGCGTGGCGGCTCCGGCGTCGTAGCGGCTGATCTCCAGCAGGTCGGCGAGCATCGACTCGAACCGTTCGAGCTGGGCCTGCATCAGCTCGGCCGAGCGGGCGGCCATCGGCTCGAAGTCCTCGCGGGCGTCGTAGAGCAGGTCGGCGGCCATGCGGACGGTCGTCAGCGGCGTGCGCAGCTCGTGCGAGACGTCGGAGACGAACTGCCGCTGCACCTGGGACAGCTCCTCGAGCTGGTGGATCTTGAGCGCCAGGTTGGCGGCCATCTCGTTGAACGAGTTCGCCAGGCGGGCCAGGTCGTCCTCGCCGCGCACCTTGAGCCGCTCGTCCAGTCTGCCGGAGGCCAGCCGCTCGGCGGCCTGGCGCGCGAGGCGGACGGGCGAGACGACCTGGCGGGCGACGAGGTAGGCGATGGCGGCCAGCAGCAGCACGAGCCCGAGCCCGACCACGACGATGGCCAGCCGGACGTTGGACAGCAGCTCCTCTTCCTCGTCGAACGGGAAGAAGTGGTAGACCTCGTAGGTGCGGCCGTTGGTGGGCAGGTGCACGATGCCGCCGACCACGTACGTCAGCCTGGGCTGGCTCTGCCCCCGGAAGGTGATCACCTGCGTGAAGCCGGTGACCTTGTCCCACTTGTACTCGCGGATGTTGCGCTGCAGCGTCATCCGGAGCGTGAGCGGCACGTCGGCGGGCACCACGCTGCCGGACGCCCGCGACTGGCCGGGGGTCGTCAGGTTGAGCACCAGCACCTCGTAGCGCTTCTCCGAGCCGTTCTCGCCGGAGCCGGTGACGGTGTTCATGACCTCGTCGAGCAGGTTGCCCCCGCCCTGCTCGACGCCGTCGGCCTGCTTGGCGGAGTCGTCGGTCTCGGGGGTCAGCGCGTCGAGTATCTGCAGCCGGTCGGCGGACGCCTCGCTGGCGGCGGAACGCTGGCTGCTGTCCACGACCGACTTGTTGATCTGCTGGAACAGGAACGTGCCGAGCACGACCACCACGATCACGGAGATCACCAGCGTGCTGGTGACCACCTGGAGGTGCAGTGAGCGCCGCCAGACGCTGCGTATCCTGCCCGCCGCACGCAGAAGCCGCCGGCGGACGCCGCCGAGAATCTGGCGGAACGTCCGTCTGCGGGTTCTCTTCTTCTTCGTCGGGGGCACGGCGGGGCGGGGCGAGGGTTAGGCGGGACCGGCTTTGTAGCCCACGCCACGGACCGTCACGACGATCTCGGGGTGCTCGGGGTCCTTCTCGATCTTGGCCCTGAGCCGCTGCACGTGCACGTTGACCAGGCGGGTGTCGGCGGCGTGCCGGTAACCCCACACCTGCTCCAGCAGGACCTCGCGGGTGAAGACCTGGCGCGGTTTGCGGGCCAGCGCCACCAGCAGGTCGAACTCCAGCGGCGTGAGGTTGATCGTCTCCTCGCCGCGCTTGACCGAGTGGCCGGCCACGTCGATCGTGATGTCGCCGATCTGGAGGATCTCGGGGGTGGGCTCGTCGGTACGGCGCAGCCGCGCCCGCACCCTGGCCACCAGCTCCTTCGGCTTGAACGGCTTGACGATGTAGTCGTCGGCGCCCGACTCCAGACCGAGCACGACGTCGATCGTGTCGCTCTTGGCGGTGAGCATGACGATGGGAACCCCCGACTCAGCCCTGATCCGGCGCGCGACGTCGATGCCGTCGGCCCCCGGCAGCATCAGGTCGAGCAGAACCAGGTCCGGGCGTGTATCCCGGAACGCGTCGAGGGCCTTGTCGCCATCGGAGACAAAGGACGGCTCGAAGCCTTCCCCCCGCAGCACGATCCCCAGCATCTCGGCGAGAGCGGCGTCGTCGTCGACGACCAGCACGCGACCTTTCATGGCCCCTCATTCGTTCTACGCATTGTGGGACATACCCGCACGATCGCTGAAGGTTACCCTTGGTTGACCCATGAGTGTGACCTGAGCCCTACAAAAGGCGAATTTTAGGTCCGCCCCCGCGACCGCAATCTCAGTCTGCGGTAACGAAGCGACTTTCGGCCATCCCTGACCGCGAACCTTGCCCGGATTCCTCCGTGAATGCGGGCAAGATGAGGCGGCGAATCCTCTCCGTGACACCAATGCCCCGCCCAGCGTGCCAGGATTGGGATATGTCAGACGGTCACGGTCCCACACCCGAGACGCCATCAGGCTGGTCGGCCGAACAGCCCCCGCCCTACAGCGCCCCGCCGGCCTCCCCGTGGACCGCGCCCGGCGCGCGACAGCAGGCCCCCAGCGGACAGAACAGCGGACAGATCAGCGGACAGCCGCCGTACGTGCCGCCCGCACAAGCGCAGCACCAGCAACCGCCGCCCCCGCAGCCGCCTTACGGGCATGCTCCGCGGACACCATATCCGCAGCAGCAGCCGGGATACGGCTACATGCCGCCGCCGGCGCTCCGCCCCGGCATCATCCCGCTGCGCCCGCTGGGTCTCGGCGACATCCTGGACGGCACGATCAAGCTGATCCGGTCGAACCCGAAGGCCGTGCTCGGCCTGTCGGCCGTGGCCGCCCTGCTCGCCTCCGTGCCCGTGGCCATCGGCCAGGCGTTCCTGCTCGACGCCATGCCCAGCCCGCTCGACGACCCCGCGAGCTTCGCCACCGCCGAGAGCGAGCTCACCACCGTCTCCGGCGTCCTCGGCCAGTACGCCGGCACGCTCATCTCCTCCGCGATCTCGTTCGTCGTCGTGACCGTGCTGACCGGCGTGCTGACCCGCATCCTCGGCCGGGCCGTCTTCGGCGGCAACATCAGCGCCGGCGAGGCCTGGCAGCTCGTCAAGGGCCGGGTCCCCGCGCTGTTCGGCGTGGTGGGCATGATGGCCGCGATCATGATCGTGCCGCTGATCGTGTTCGTGCTGCTCCTGGTGGCGATCGCGATGAACGCCTCCGACTCCTCCGCACTCGGCTGGATCGCGGGGCTGACGATCCTGTTCCTCATCGCCTACCTCGCCTACTACCTGTTCTTCAGGACGCGCTTCGCCTTCGCCTCCTCGGCCGTGGTCCTGGAGGGCCGCGGCCCCGTCGACGCGATGCGCCGCTCATGGCACCTGGTGACCGGCGACTTCTGGCGGGTGTTCGGCATCCTGCTGCTCACCTCGATCCTCGTCGGCCTCGTGGCGAGCCTCCTGACGATGCCGTTCACGCTGGCGGGCACCCTGTTCGGGATGTTCGGCGCCAGCTCGGCGGCCACGACCATCGTGACGGCCGTGCTGATCGCGATCGGCGGCACGCTCGGCGCGATGTTCACCTACCCGTTCGAGGCCGGCGTCGCGGGCCTGCTCTACGCCGACCGGCGGATGCGCAGTGAGGCGTTCGACCTCGTGCTGCAGACGGCGGCCATCGAGCAGCAGCGGCAGGGCTGGGTGCACGCCTCCGCCGACGAGCTGTGGCACCCGTCCAACTCCGCCAGGTCGTGAGCCCGATCGACAGGGAGGAGGCCGCGCGCAGGGCCGCGGCGGAGCTCCTCAAGCCGGAGTACCAGGACGAAGCGCTGTTCGACCGGATCTACCGCTACGTCATGCAGTTCCTCGGCGACCTCGTCGACACGGCCGGCGGCGGCGGCTCGGCGGGCGGGATCATCGCGGCCATCCTGATCACGCTCATCCTCCTCGGGCTGATCGCGCTGATCGCGTGGCGGCTGCGCAAGACGGCCCGCAGGAACGCGCTCGCGCCCGGCGCGCTGTTCGGCGCCAGGGCGCTGAGCGCGGCCGAGCACCGGCAGGCGGCCGAGCGGCTGGCCACGGAGGGCCGCTGGACGCAGGCCATTCAGGAGCGGCTCCGCGCCATCGCCCGCGACCTGGAGGAACGCGCGCTGGTCGACGGCATGCCCGGCCGGACGGCCGACGAGCTGGCCGCCGAGGCGGCGGTGTCCCTGCCCGCGTTCGCGCAGGAACTGGCGGCGGCGGCCCGCTCGTTCGACGACGTGACGTACGGCGGGGTGCCGGGGACACGGGAGGCTTACGAGACAATGACCGGCCTCGACGAGCGCCTGCGCCTGGCCCGGCCGGTGCCGCTCGCCACCGGCGCCGGCACCGCGGCGGGTGAGGGCGGGGCATGAGCGCCACGACCCCCCAGTCACCTCCGGGCCAGGCTCCAGGCCAGACTCCAGGGCAGGCCTCAGCGCAGACTCCGGGACAGACTCCGGGGGCGGCTTCGGGGGCGGCTCCGGAGCAGTCTCGCCCGACCTCCCCCACCGCCCGCTCCGCCTGGCGTTCCAGCCGGATGATCGTTCTGCTGGGCGCCATCGTGGTGCTCGTGTCGATCCTGGGCGTCCTGCTCGGCCCCGAGCGGGCCCCGGCCCGCTACCTCGACCCCGACGACACCTCGCTGTCCGGCTCCAAGGCGCTGGCCGAGATACTGCGCGACCGTGGGGTCACCGTCGACCGGGTCGACTCCGTCGAGGCCGCCGCCGCCAAGGCCGCCACGGGCGACCGGCTGCTGCTGATCACCGACACCACCTACATCGACGAGTTCGAGCTGGCCAGGATCCCCGGCGACCGGCTGGTCGTCGGCGGCGTCTTCGGCCTGGAGGCGCTGGCCCCCGGCGTGCGCACCGATCCGGTCGGTGCACGGATCCGCTCCCGCGAGCCCGAGTGCGGGCTGCCCGCCGCCACCGCCGCCGGCAGCGCGTTCCTGGGCGGCGCGCCGCTGCGCGGCCCGTCCGGCTCGACCGCCTGCTATCCGGCGGGCGACGGGCACGCGCTGGTCAGCTTCCCGTACGCGAGCGGCGTCATCACGGTCGTCGCCGACGGCGACTTCATGACCAACCAGCGCCTGGCCGAGGACGGCAACGCGGCCCTGGCGCTGAACCTGATCGGCACGGGCAAGGCCGTCACCTGGCTGGTGGCGCCGGAGACGCCGCCCGCCGTCGCCCTGCCGGGCGAGCGCGGCAAGTCGATGTACGACCTGATGCCGGCCGGCATCCGCTGGGCCGTCTACATGGCGATCATCGCCGTCCTCGTGGCCGCGTTCTGGCGCGGCAGGCGGCTGGGGCCCGTGGTGACGGAGAAGCTGCCCGTCATCGTCAGGGCCGCCGAGACCGTCGAGGGGCGCGGCCGGCTCTACCGGGCCAGGCGTGCCAGGGAGCGCGCGGCCGACGCGCTGCGCGCGGGCACGATCGACCGGCTCACCCCGAGGCTGGGGCTGGCCTCGGGCGCGGACCGCCAGGAGATCGTCCCGGCGCTGGCCGCGCGTACGGGACAGGACGCGCAGCAGGTCGGCGCGGCACTCTACGGCCCACCACCGGCGGACGACGCGGGGCTCGTCAGGCTCGCCGGATATCTGGACTTCATGGAGAGGCAGATCAGTGAACACCGATGAGACATACCGGGTGCCGACCAGCAACGGCGACTCGGCCAGGGAGGCGCTCGGCGCGCTGCGCGCCGAGGTGGCCAAGGCCGTCGTCGGGCAGGACGCGGTGGTGACCGGGCTGGTCATCGCGTTGCTGTGCAGGGGGCACGTGCTGCTCGAAGGCGTGCCTGGCGTGGCCAAGACGCTGATGGTGCGCACGCTGTCGTCGGCGCTGTCGCTGGGCTTCAAGCGGGTGCAGTTCACGCCCGACCTGATGCCCGGTGACGTGACCGGGTCGTTGATCTACGACGCGAAGACCGCGGAGTTCGAGTTCCGCGAGGGCCCCGTGTTCACGAACCTGCTGCTCGCCGACGAGATCAACCGCACGCCGCCGAAGACGCAGGCGGCGCTGCTGGAGGCGATGGAGGAGCGGCAGGTCAGCGTGGAGGGCGCGGCCCGCGAGCTGCCCGACCCGTTCGTGGTGTGCGCGACGCAGAACCCCGTCGAGTACGAGGGCACCTACCAGCTCCCCGAGGCCCAGCTCGACCGGTTCCTGCTCAAGCTGACCGTTCCGCTGCCGCCGCGCGAGCAGGAGATCTCCGTGCTCGAACGGCACGCCCGCGGCTTCGACCCGCGCGACCTGTCGGAGATCAAGCCCGTCGCGACGGCCGAGGACCTGGCGGCGGGCCGGGAGGCGGCGGCGCAGGTGCACGTGGCGCCCGAGGTGCTCGGCTACATCGTGGACGTGGCCCGCGCCACCAGGAACTCCCCGTCGCTGCAGCTCGGCGTCTCCCCGCGCGGCGCCACGGCGCTGCTGGCGGCCTCGCGGGCGTGGGCGTGGCTGTCGGGCCGCCCGTACGTCACCCCTGACGACGTGAAGGCGCTGGCCAGGCCCGCGCTGCGGCACCGTGTGCAGCTCAGGCCCGAGGCCGAGCTGGAGGGCGCGACCGCCGACGGCCTGCTCGACGGCATCCTGGCCTCCGTCCCGGTCCCGCGTTGACGGCCGCCACGGGAAGCGGGGTGCGGGAATGGCTCTGACGGGACGTGCCGGGCTGGTCGCGGCGGTCGGCATCGTGGCGGTGCTGCTCGCGCCGCAGCCCGGCGCCGCGCTGGCCGGGGTCTGCCTGCTGCTGGCCGCCGGGATCCTGATCGACCTGGTGTTCGCGGGGGCCGTGCGCCTGCTGCGGCTGCACCGCTCCGGCGACACGCTGGTGCGGCTGGGCCAGGAGGCCACGGTGGAGCTGGTGGTCGAGAACCCGGGCGGCAGGCGCGTACGCGGCCTGCTCAGGGACGCCTGGCCGCCCTCCGCGAACGTGCACCCCCGGGTCGCGAAGCTGGACGTGCCCGCCGGAGAACGCCGCAAGATCGTCATCGCGCTCGCCCCGACCAGGCGCGGCGACCGCTCCTCCGTGGCGATCACCGTCCGCTCGGTCGGCCCGCTGGGCCTGGCCGCCCGCCAGGGCAACCACCAGGCGCCGTGGACGGTACGGGTGCTGCCGCCGTTCCTGTCGCGCAAGCACCTGCCCTCCCGGCTGGCCCGGCTGCGCGAGCTCGACGGGCAACACCCGGCGCTGGTGCGCGGGCAGGGCACCGAGTTCGACTCGCTGCGCGAGTACGTGGTGGGCGACGACGTGCGCTCCATCGACTGGCGGGCCACCGCTCGCCGCCACGACGTCGTCGTGCGCACCTGGCGGCCGGAACGCGACCGCCGCGTGCTCATCGTGCTCGACACCGGCCGCACCTCCGCCGGGCGGGTGGGCGCCGCGCCGATCCCCATGGCGGGGGCCGAGGCGGGCGGCGGCGGGCTGTTCCTGCGGCCCGATCCCCGGCCCGCGCCCGGCTGGCCGCGCCTCGACTGGTCGATGGACGCCGCCCTGCTGCTGGCCGCGCTGGCCGCCAGAGCCGGCGACCAGGTGGACTTCCTGGCCTACGACCGGGCCGTACGCGCCTGGGTGAGCGGGGCCTCGCGCACCGAGCTGCTGTCGTCGCTGGTCAACGTGATGGCGCCGATCGAGGCGGAGCTGATCGAGGCCGACTCGCAGGGCATGGTGGCCGCCATCCTGTCGCGGGCCAAGCGGCGCTGCCTGGTCGTGCTGCTCACCGACCTGAACCCGGCGGCCCTGGACGAGGGCCTGATGCCGGTCCTGCCGCAGCTATCCTCGCGGCACCTGGTGCTGGTGGCCGGTGTCTCCGATCCGTCGGTCGCGGCCATGGCGGGCCGCCGCGGGTCGGTGGACGAGGTGTACGACGCGGCGGCGGCCGAGCAGGCCCAGCTCGGGCGCAGGCGCATCACGGCCAGGCTGCGGCGGCACGGGGTCGAGGTCGTGGACGCGCCGCCGGAGGACATCGCGCCCGCCCTGGCGGACGCCTACCTGGCGCTGAAGGCCGCCGGCCGCCTCTAGGCGGCGCGATCGGGCGGCTCGATCGGACGGCTCAATCGGACGGGTCGGTCAGGCGGCGCAAGCGGGCGGCGCAAGCAAGCCAAGCGGCGCGATCGGGCGGCTCAATCGGACGGGTCGGTCAGGCGGTCGGCGCGACGTCCGGCGCCTGCTCGATGTCCCCGGTCTCGTTCTCCCGCAGCGCCCTGCGCCCGAAGATGATCACGTACGCCAGGAAGACCGCCTCGGCGAGCACCCCGATGCTCACCCGCGCCCAGGTAGGCAGCCCGGACGGCGTCACGAACGCCTCGATCAGCCCCGACACGAACAGCACCACGACCAGCCCCATCGCGACGCTCATCACCGCCCGCCCCTGCTCGGCCAGCGCCTCGATCCGCCTGCGCGGCCCCGGGTCGATGACCGTCCAGCCCAGGCGCATGCCCACGGCCGCCGCCAGGAAGATGGCGGTCAGCTCCAGCAGGCCGTGCGGCAGGATCAGGCCGAAGAAGATGTCCAGTTTGTCCCTGGAGGCCATCAGGCCGCCGGAGACGGCGACGTTCTCGGCGTTGGCGTAGAGCGCGTACGGGATCGGCAGGCCCAGCAGCACCGCGTACATGATCATCTGGGCCGCCACCCAGGCGTTGTTGGTCCACACCCGGCTGGCGAAGGAGGCGGCGGGGTGCTCGGAGTAGTAGTCGGCGAAGTCCTCGTTGACGAGCTGGGTGATCTCGTCCGGGCTCGCGATGGACGCCTGCACGTCGGGGTTGGCCGCGACCCAGGCGCCCATCACCCAGCCCACCACCAGGAACGCGACCGAGATGGCCAGCCACCACCACCGTGCCCGGTAGGCCACCACGGGGAACGACACGGTGAAGAAGCGCGTCACCTCGCGCCAGGCCGGGGTGTGCGCGCCGGTGACGGCCGACCTGGCCCTGGCCACCAGCGCCGACAGCCTGCCGACCAGCGCCGGGTCCTTGGACGACGAGCGGACCATGGACAGGTGCGTGGCCACCCGCTGATACAGCTCCACCAGCTCGTCCACCTCCGCGCCGGTCAGCGAGGAGCGGTGCTTGACCAGGTGATCGAGCCGGTCCCACACGGGGCGGTGTGCTGTGACGAACGCATCGATGTCCACCTGAACATTCTGGCCGCTCGATCACCGGGACATTGCCGTTAGGCTCCACATATGTCGGAGGTTGTGACCGGCGACGCCGTCGTCGTCGAAGTGCGGGTGGCCCAGATGCCCTCCAGGGCCCTGGCGATCATCATCGACATGGCCGTGCAGTTCACCGTGCTCATCGCCGCCTACGCCCTGTTAGGAGCGTTCGCGGTCATCACGGACTCCGCCATGTTCGGCGCCGCGATGATCGTTCTGGTCGTGCTGGTGCTGGTCGGCTACCCGGTGATCTTCGAGTCGCTGAGCAGGGGCCGCAGCCTCGGCAAGCTGGCGCTGGGGCTCAGAGTGGTCGGCGACGACGGCAGCCCTGAGCGCTTCAGGCAGGCGCTGTTCCGTGGGCTGGCCGGGGTCCTGGAGTTCTGGATGTTCTGGGGGGCGCCGGCGCTGATCGCGTCGCTGGTCTCGCAGCGCGGCAAGCGGCTCGGCGACGTGTTCGCGGGCACCATCGTGATCTCCGAGCGGGGGCCGCGCGAGACGGGGCAGGCCATCGTCATGCCGCCGCAGCTCGCGAGCTGGGCGGCCACGCTGGAGCTGTCCCAGTTGCCCGACGAGGTGGCGCAGGCGGCCAGGCAGTACCTGACGCGCTGGCACGACCTCACGCCGCAGGTGCAGCACGAGATGGGGGTGCGCATCGCGACGCAGGTGTCCGCCTTCGTCTCGCCGGCGGCTCCCGGCGGGGTGCCCGCGCACGCGTACCTGAGCGCCGTCCTAGCGGAGCGCCGTCGCCGCGAGCAGGCGCGTTTCGCGCAGCGCCTGGGAAACGGCCAGCCGCAGCAGGGTCCGTACGCCCAACCGGCGCATCTCCAGCAGGGCCCTTACGCACAACCGGCGTACCCGCAACAAGCGCCGCAACCGCAACCGCAACCGCAGCCACAGTCGCAGCCGCTCCCGCACCGGCCTCCGCCTCCGCCGCCCCCCGCGCCGGAGCCGCCGAGGGCGACTCCGGGCGGGTTCGCGCCGCCTCAGTGAGCGAGGGCCGCCACCTCAGCCGTGGTGGCGGCCGTGGAACGACTCCTGCGTCTGGGTGTTCAGCCGTTCGGTACGGACGAACCTGGCACTGTCGGTCAGCCGGTCACTGATCTTGATGACGTCGAGACCCTCGTGGAAGTCGGCCGCGTAGATGTAGCCGTTGTAGTAGTACGCGGACCAGACACCACCGCCGCCGCCCGCCGAGCGGGGACCGCGGTCGAAGTAGCCGATCTCCCTCGGGTTGGCGGTGTCGGTGAAGTCCCAGATCGACACGCCGCCCATGTACCAGGCCTGCACCATGATGTCGCGGCCCTTGACGGGGATGAGCGAGCCGTTGTGCGCCACGCAGTTCTCGCTGTCGGCCTGGTAGCGCGAGATCTTGAAGTAGTTCTTGAAGACGAGCTGCCCCTTGACGATCTCGTAGATGGCGTCCGCGCCGCGGTTCGGGCCGGTGGCCTCGTTGCAGGTCGCCGCCCCGCCGCCGCCGAGCTCGTCGGTGAAGACGACCTTCCTGGCGTCGTTGGTGAAGGTGGCGGAGTGCCAGAACGCGAAGTTCGGGTCGGTCGTCCTGGCGGTGACCACGGGGTTCAGCCGGTCGGAGATGTCGAACAGCACGCCGTCGCCCATGCACGCGCCCGCCGCGAGGTCCTTCTCGGCGAAGGTGGTGATGTCGTGGCAGCCGCTGGTCGGCACGAGCAGGCCGGGCTGGGTCTCGTTGCCGCCGTCGGGGAAGACGACCGGGGTGGCCGCGACCGCGGCGGCGGCCGGGTCCTTGAGCGGCACCTTGATGATCGAGATCTTGTCGTGCGGCGGCTGGCAGTCGGGGAAGTTCGTGGCCGGCAGGTACGACGACACGTAGATGTAGACGTTCCTGTTGCGGTCACGGCCCTTGCCCGGCACCAGGGTCAGGGTGTGGGAGCCGCAGTTGGTCTCGACGGACTTGACGTAGCGCGGGTTGGTCTTGTCGGAGATGTCGAAGATGCGGACGCCCTCCCACGACTCCTTGATCGTGGCGCTCTGCGCCGTGCTGCTGCACGAGTCGTTGTTGCGGGAGGAGTCGACGGCCGTGAACAGCAGGTTGCCGTAGACGGACACGTCCATCTGCGAGCCGGGGCACACGACGGAGCTGACCGGCGTGGCCTTCCTCGGGTTCCTGATGTCGTAGATCGAGAAGCCGCCGTAGTTGCCGACGTAGGCGTAGTCGCCCTGGAAGGCGATGTCGGTGTTGATGGTGGCCGCGATCGCGTCGGGCTTGGGGATGTTCAGTACGTGGGTCACGTTGGGGCTGGTGACCACGGTGTCGGGCGGCGGGATGTCGGCGGCCAGCGCCGGCATTCCGGACAGCGCTAAGACGGCGGCCGCCGCGGCCATGACGAGGGAACGGCGCTTCACTCGGGAGCCTCCTTGATCACGTTCATGGTTGAGAACGTGCGCGTGGGATGCGGAACATGAAAAAGGGGAACGGGAGCCCCGGTAGGAGCCCCCGCCGCACGATCTACCAGTGGCCGTGCCCGCGCTCGGGGTACGACGTCTGCGTCTGCGCGTTGAGTGAGCGCATCTTGACGCCGTTGGCCTTGTTCGTACGCCAATCGTTGATCCTCAGCACGTCCAGGCCCTGATGGAAGTCGGAGCCGTAGATGTAGCCGTTGTAGTAGTAGGCGGACCAGAAGCCGGCGAACAGCGGCCCGGCGGTGAGGTCGGGGCCGCGCTCGAAGTAGGCGATCTCCTGCGGGTGCGCGGAGTCGGTGAAGTCCACGACCGAGATCCCGCCCTGGTACCACGCCTGCACCATGATGTCGCGGCCCTTGACCGGGATCAGCGAGCCGTTGTGGGCCACGCAGTTCTCCGTGTCGGCCTGGTGCCGCGCGATCTTGAAGTAGCTCCTGAACCGCAGTTGCCCGCGCACGATGTCGTAGTAGGCGTTGGCGCCCCTGTTCGGGCCGATGGCCTCGTTGCAGGTCGCCCGGGTGCCGCCACCGAGCTCGTCGGTGAAGATCACCTTGGTGCCGTCGTTGTTGAACGTGGCCGAGTGCCAGAACGCGAAGTTCACCTCGTCGCGCACGGTGGCGGTGACCTTGGGCCGCTCGGGGTCGCGGATGTCGAACAGCACGCCGTCACCGATGCAGGCGCCCGCGGCGATGCCCTTCTCCGGGTAGGCCGTGATGTCGTGGCAGCCCGTGGTGGTCGACTTGCCGTCCGGGTAGGGCAGTGGCACGCCGGGGAACCCGCCGTCGGGGAACAGGTTGGGCGTGGCGATGACCGTGGCGGCCTGCGGGTTCCTCAGCGGCACCTTGATGATGGAGATGAGGTCGTGCGGCGGCCGGCAGTCCGGATAGGTGTCTCTCGGGCCGTAGGAGGAGACGTAGACGTAGACGTTCTCCCTGCGGCGGTCGGGCACCAGCGTGTGCGTGTGCGAGCCGCAGACGGTCTCGATGGCCTTGACGTAGCGCGGGTTGGTCTTGTCGGAGACGTCGAAGATGCGGATGCCCTCCCACGACTCCTTGACGGTGGCGCTCTGCTCGGCGCTGCTGCAGGCGTCGCTGTCACGCGCGTAGTCGACGGAGCCGAACAGGAGGTTTCCGTAGACGGACACGTCCATCTGACCGCCGGGGCAGACGACGGAGCTGACCAGCGAGGCCCTCTTCGGGTTCCTGATGTCGTAGACGGAGAAGCCATCGTAGTTGCCGACATAGGCGTAGTCGCCCTGGAAGGCCATGTCCGTGTTGATGTTGGCCAGAGCCTGGGGCTTGGGCACGTTGGTGACGTGCTTGATGTTCGGGCTCATGACGATCTCGCCAGGAGCCGGGATGTCCGCCGCCTGCACGGGTGCCGTGACACCCGCCAGTGCGACGAACGCCGCTGCCAGGATGAGGGCTCTGCGGGGGGTTAACACCGAACCTCCTATAAAGGGGGCATAAATCTACGCAATCCTCACCCTTTACGGCCACACCCGACCAGCGTCCAACCTGTCAAATTTTGTTCCGAATCGACCTCTAGGAATTTGTGCCCCTTTCACCTAGAGTGCGCATGCTGTACCGAGTTCAGTCAGGAGGCTGAGTGCGCGCTGCGCTCGTCGTCGTCGTGGCCTTGGCCGTCGCCCTCCCGGGTTGCAGCTCCGACACGACCCCGCAGGCCCCCAGGGCCGGCTCGTCGGCGCCCGTGATCGCACCGGGACGCCCGGGCGAGCAGGCCAAGACTCTCTCCCCGCAGGAGGCCGCCACCGCCGTGCCCTCCCCCACGGCCAACGCCGCCGACGTGAAGTACGTCCAGGACATGATCGTGCACCACCGGCAGGCCGTGGACATGGCGCTGCTCGCCCCGAACCGCGCCGCGTCCGTCAAGCTCAGGAATCTGGCCGACCGGATCCAGGACGTGCAGGGCCCCGAGATCCAGTACATGTCCTCCTGGCTGCGGGAGCAGGAGCAGACGGTGCCCGGCCACCACGCCCGCCACGACGGCATGCCCGGCATGGCGACGCCGGAGCAGCTGGAGGCGCTGAAGGCGGCCAAGGGCGCGGAGTTCGACCGGCTGTTCCTGCAGCTCATGATCAACCACCACCTGGGCGCGATCGAGATGTCGAAGCAGGTGCTGATCGGCGGGTCGCACATCAGGATCGAGGAGCTGGCCACCGACGTCAGCGTGGAGCAGGCGGCCGAGATCCGGCGCATGCAGCAGATCCAGACCACCCCCTGATCTCTCGGGCCGGACGTCCGATTTCTGCAAGCCGCGACGGCGCCGCCCCGCATACCGTCGCGCACATGGAGACGAGCCTCTCGAACCTCACCGACCTGCTCAACGTCGGCCGCGTCGTGGCCGCCCGCTTCGAACGCCTCGGCATCACCCGCGTCGACCAGCTCGCGGGCCAGGACCCGCTCGACCTGTACGAGCGCATGTCGGCCGCCCGCGGCGAGCCCGAGGACCCGTGCCTGCTCGACACCCTCATGTCCGCCGTACGCCAGGCGGAGGGCGGGCCGGCGCTGCCGTGGTGGCACTACACCCCTGAGCGCAAACGGCTCCTGGCGGGCGAGCGGGCCTGAGCAGGCCTGAGCAGGGCTCAGCGCAGGGGGCGGAAGAAGGTCCTGATGTCGTCGACGAGCAGATCGGGCGCCTCCATCGCGGCGAAGTGGCCGCCCCGGTCGAACTCCGACCAGTGCACGACGTTGTGCTCGCGCTCGGCGATCCGGCGGACTCCGCCGTCGCCGGGGAAGACGGCGACGCCGTGCGGCACCGCCGAGTACTCGGCCGCCCCACCCCAGCCCTTCTGCCCTTCCTTGTACAGGCGGGCGGCCGAGGCCGCCGTCCCGGTGAACCAGTAGATGCTCACGTCGGTCAGCAACTCGTCCCGGTCCACCGCGTCCTCGGGCAGGTCGCGGGCCGGGTCGGTCCACTCCTTGAACTTCTCGGCGATCCACGCGAGCTGCCCCGCGGGCGAGTCGTGCAGCCCGAACGCGAGGGTCTGCGGCCGGGTGGCCTGGATGATCGCGTAGCCGGCCGTGTCCTGGTCCTGGTACTGGCCGAGGCGGGCCAGCTCGGCGGGGGTGAGCGAGTCGAACTCCGCCGGGTCGCCGGTGGGGAACCCGAGCGCGCCGTTGACGTGCACGCCGACCACGTGCTTCGGGGCGGTGCGGCCGAGCATCGGCGAGATGACCGCGCCGCTGTCGCCGCCCTGGGCGCCGTAGCGCCGGTAGCCGAGCCGGTCCATGAGCTGTGCCCAGGCCCGCGCGACCCGCTCCAGGTCCCAGCCGGTCTCGGTGGTGGGACCGGAGAAGCCGAACCCCGGGATCGACGGGGCGACGACGTGGAAGGCGTCCGAGGGGTCGCCGCCGTGTGCCGCCGGGTCGGTGAGCGGGCCGATGACGTTCAGGAACTCGGCGACGGAGCCGGGCCAGCCGTGCGTGATGATCAGCGGCAGCGCGTCGGGCTCGGGCGAGCGGGCGTGCACGAAGTGGATGTTCTGGCCATCGATGGGGGTCGTGAACTGCGGGAAGGCGTTCAGCCTGGCCTCCGCGGCCCGCCAGTCGAAGCCGGTGCGCCAGTACTCGGCGAGCTGCTTCGCATAACCGGTGGGGACCCCGTAGGACCAGCCCACTCCCGGCAGCTCGTCCGGCCAGCGGGTCGCCGCCAGCCGGGCGTGCAGGTCGTCGAGTTGCGCCTGCGGGATCTCGATGCGGAAGGGACGAATGTTCGTGTCTTCGTTCATGTCAGCAAGGCTAGGGACTACCTAGGACGGGATCGGTCCTAGCATGAGCGTCATGTTGGAGACTTCCGCGCGACTGCTGCAACTGCTCTCGCTGTTGCAGTCCCCCCGGGACTGGCCGGGCACCGAGCTGGCCGAACGGCTCGGAGTCTCACCCCGGACGATCCGCCGCGACATCGACCGGCTGCGCGAGCTCGGTTACACCGTGCACGCCACCGCGGGGGCGCCCGGCTACCGGCTCGGCGCCGGCACCGGGCTGCCGCCGCTGCTGCTCGACGACGACGAGGCCGTCGCGGTCGCCATCGGCCTCGGCACCGCCGCCGTCTCCGGCGTGACAGGCATCGAGGAGACCTCACTGCGCGCCCTCACCAAGCTCGAACAGGTCCTCCCGTCCCGGCTCCGGCACCGCGTCGGCACCCTGCGATCGGTCACGGTCCCGCTGGCCGGGTCCGTGGCCGAGGCCGTGGAGCCGGGCGTGCTCACCGCGATCGCCGCGGCCGTGCGCGACCGGGAAAGCCTGCGCTTCGACTACCGCTCCCACGACGGCGCCGAGGACGCCCGCACCGCCGAGCCGTACCGGCTGGTCAACTCGGGCCGCCGCTGGTACCTGGTGGCCTGGGACACCGGCCGGGCCGGCTGGCGCACCTTCCGCGTCGACCGGCTGCGCCTGCGGACCCCCAACGGGCCCCGCTTCACGCCCCGCCGGCCGCCCGCCGACGACCTCGTCCGCTACGTCTCGGAGCGGATCTCCGTCAACCCCTACCGCTATCGCGGCCGGTTCACCGTGCACGCGCCCGCCGGCGTGGTCGCCGCCCGGATGCCGCCGACGATCGCGCTGGTCGAGCCCGCCGGCGACGACGCCTGCGTCCTCAGCACGGGCTCGAACTCCCTGGACGAGCTGGCCGTGTGGGTCGCCCAGCTCGGCGTGCCGTTCGAGGTGCACGAGCCACCCGAGCTCGTCCGCCACCTCCGCGATCTCAGCGCCCGCCTCGCCGCCGCCATCCGCCCGGCCGACGACCCTGCGAAGAGGCTCTAGGAGCCCACGCGCCAGGAGTGCAGGTAGTCCTCCTGCTCGGCCGTCAGCAGGTCGATGCCGATCCCGGCGGCGGCCAGCTTGAGCCTGGCCACCTCGTGGTCGATCTCCTCGGGCACGTCGTAGACGCCGGGCGCCAGGTTGGCCCGCTCGCCGGCGAGCCACGCCACCGCGAGCGCCTGGGCGGAGAACGACATGTCCATGACGGCCGCCGGATGCCCCTCAGCGGCGGTGAGGTTCACCAGCCGCCCCTCGGCCAGCAGCAGGAGCCGCCGCCCGTCCGGCATGACGTACTCGTCGGTGTTGGGCCGCACCGCCCTGTGCACCTCGTGGGCCAGCTCGTCCAGGGCGCGCACGTCGATCTCCACGTCGAAGTGCCCCGCGTTGGCCAGGATCGCGCCGTCCCGCATCACCGACAGGTGCTCGGCCCTGATCACGTCGCGGTTGCCCGTCACGGTGACGAACAGGTCGCCCAGCAGCGCCGCCTGCGCCATCGGCCGCACCTCATACCCCTGAAGGGTCGCGTCCAGCGCCTTCACGGCGTCGATCTCGGTCACGATCACCCGCGCGCCGAACCCCTTGGCCCGCTCGGCCACCCCCCGGCCGCAGAACCCGAACCCGGCCACGACCACGGTCCGCCCGGCGAGCATGGTGTTGGTGGCCCGCATGATCCCGTCCAGCGTCGACTGCCCGGTCCCGTACCGGTTGTCGAACATGCGCTTGGTCCGGGTGTCGTTCACGGCCACGACGGGAAACCGCAGCGCCTGCTCCGCCGCCATCTGCCGCAATCGAATGATCCCGGTCGTGGTCTCCTCACACCCACCCGTGACCCCGTCGAGCAGGTCGGTGCGCTCGGTGTGCAAGATGTTCACCAGGTCGCACCCGTCGTCCAGCACCAGCTCAGGCCCAAGGTCCAGCGCCTGATGAATGTGCCGGTAGTAGGTCGCCCGATCAACGCCGGCACGGGCGTGCACCGCGATCCCATACCCCCGGAGCGCCTCGGCGACGTCATCCTGCGTGGACAGCGGATTGGACGCGGCCAGCGCGATCTCCGCCCCGCCCGCCTTCAACGCCCCCAGCAACACGGCGGTCTCGGCGGTGACGTGCAAGCAGGCCGCGATCCTCAGCCCGTCGAGCGGCCGCTCCACCGCGAACCGCTCACCGATCGCCGTGAGCACCGGCATCGAGCGGGCGGCCCAGGAGATCTGCCGCTCACCGCTTTCACTGAGGTCCATGGCCAACCTTAAACCGAAGAAGACGGCCAAGGTCACGCTCGTCACGGCGCCCGGCCCGTTGGCCTTCACGACCGGCCATGACAGGCGGAGGTGACGTCGGCGCGTGCGGGGGTGCTGGCCCGCCGTAAAGAATCAAAAACGGAAAGCTCCGGGAGGCGATGTACCACCCCCCGGAGCTTCTTTCTTACTAGTAACGGTAGTGGTCGGACTTGTAGGGGCCCTCGACGTGGACGCCGATGTAGGCGGCCTGCTCCTTGGACAGCTCGGTGAGCTTGACGCCCAGGGCGTCGAGGTGCAGGCGGGCGACCTTCTCGTCCAGGTGCTTGGGCAGCGTGTAGACGCCGATCGGGTACTCGGAGGTCTTGGCGAACAGCTCGATCTGCGCGATCACCTGGTTGGTGAACGAGTTGGACATGACGAAGCTGGGGTGGCCCGTGGCGCAGCCCAGGTTCATCAGGCGGCCCTCGGCGAGGACGATGATCGAGTGGCCGTCAGCGAAGACCCACTCGTCGACCTGCGGCTTGATGTTGTTCTTGACGATGCCGGGCAGCTTGGCGAGGCCGGCCATGTCGATCTCGTTGTCGAAGTGGCCGATGTTGGAGACGATCGCCTGGTGCTTCATCTTCGCCATGTGCGCGGCGGTGATGATGTTGAAGTTGCCCGTGCAGGTGACGAAGATGTCGGCGATGCCGACGACCTCGTCCAGCGTCGTGACCTGGAAGCCGTCCATGGCCGCCTGGAGCGCGCAGATGGGGTCGATCTCGGTGACGATGACGCGGGCGCCCTGGCCGCGCAGCGCGTCGGCGCAGCCCTTGCCGACGTCGCCGTAGCCGGCGACCACGGCCACCTTGCCGCCGATCAGCACGTCGGTGGCGCGGTTGAGGCCGTCGATGACGGAGTGGCGGCAGCCGTACTTGTTGTCGAACTTCGACTTGGTGACCGAGTCGTTGACGTTGATCGCCGGGAAGAGGAGCTGGCCGTTCTTGTGCATCTCGTAGAGACGGTGCACGCCGGTCGTGGTCTCCTCGGTGACGCCCTTGATGCTCTCGGCGATCCTGGTCCACCGCTTGTCGGCGCCGACCGTGCGGGTGAGCAGGTCGATGATGACGTGCCACTCCTCCGGGTCGTCGGCCGTGGCGGCGGGGACGGCGCCGGCCTTCTCGTACTCGGCGCCCTTGTGCACGAGGAGCGTGGCGTCGCCGCCGTCGTCGAGGATCATGTTGGGGGCGTCGCCGTCAGGCCAGGTGAGGGCCTGCTCGGTGCACCACCAGTACTCCTCCAGCGTCTCGCCCTTCCAGGCGAACACCGGCACGCCCTGCGGGTCGTCCACGGTGCCGTTGGGGCCGACGACGACCGCGGCGGCGGCGTGGTCCTGGGTGGAGAAGATGTTGCAGCTCACCCAGCGCACCTCGGCGCCCAGGGCGACCAGCGTCTCGATGAGGACGGCGGTCTGGATCGTCATGTGCAGGGAGCCCATGATCTTCGCGCCGCGGAGGGGCTGGGAGGCCGCGTATTCCTTGCGGACCGCCATGAGGCCGGGCATCTCGTGCTCGGCGAGCCGGATTTCCTTACGGCCGAAGTCGGCAAGTGAAAGGTCTGCGACCTTGAAGTCCATCGGGTTTCCCCTCGCGTCACTGATGGTTGTCGCCGACGAGTCTAGGCGGCGGTTGTACGGGGATGCACCTCGCAGAGGGCGAACCTGACGTAAGAATGTAAGAATGCGCATCACTGAAGCGGCCAAGCGGCTCGGCATGTCCCCGCGAATGCTCCGATACCGGGAGGCACTCGGGCTGCTGCCGCCCGTCCGGGAGCAGGGGGCGCACCGGCGCTTCGGGCCTGACGAGCTGGCCGCGGTGGCTCAGGGGGTGGAGCTGGAGAAGCGGTTCGACGTGTCTCCCGCTGAGCTGGCGTTCGCGTTGCGGGTGCTGAGTGAGCCGTCTGTGGCGGCGGCCGTGCGGGATCTCGGGGTTCGCATCGGACGGATCCAGGTGCCTCGGCGGGCGCTCGACTTCGAGAAGGAGAAGGCGCTGCGCCTCCTGCGCACTTCGAACGGGAACCGCTGACGTGGGCGGCGGCGACCGTGCCACCGCCCGCCCACGGCTCGCTTCTCGCGGCTGCTCAGCCGCGCTTCGTTCTCCGCGGGCTTGTCAGCCGGAGGTGGAGGTGCTCCTGAGACGGTCCAGGTCGGGCTCCAGGTAGATCACCCGCGCGATCGGCACGGCCTCGCGGATCCGGCGCTCGGCCTCGTCGATGCCGTGCGCGACCTCGGCCGCCGTGTCGTTGTGCTCCACCGCGATCTTCGCGGCCACCAGCAGCTCCTCAGGGCCCAGGTGCAGCGTCCGCATGTGGATGACCCGCGCGACCTCGGGCGCCCCTTCGAGCGCGGCCCTGATCTGGTTCTCCACGTCGGGCGAGGCGCCCTCGCCCACGAGCAGCGACTTGGTCTCGATGGCCAGCACGATCGCGATCACGGCCAGCAGCACGCCGATCATCAGGGTGCCGATGCCGTCCCAGACGCCGTTGCCGGTGACGACGGCCATCGTCACGCCGAACAGCGCGAAGATCAGGCCGAGCAGCGCGCCCAGGTCCTCCAGCAGGATGACGGGCAGCTCGGGCGACTTGGAGCGCCGGATGAACGCCCACCACGACTGATTGCCGCGGACCGCGTTGGATTCCTTGATCGCCGTGCGGAACGAGAACGACTCGGCGATGATCGCGAAGATCAGCACCCCGAACGCCCAGGCGGGCTGCTCGACCGGGTGCCCTTCCTGGATCTTGTGGACGCCCTCGTAAAGCGAGAACGCGGCGCCGATCGTGAACAGCACGACGGCCACCACGAAGGCGTAGAAGTAACGTTCGCGGCCGTACCCGAACGGGTGCTCCTTCGTGCTGGCCCGGGCCGCCCGCTTGCCGCCCACCAGCAGCAACACCTGGTTGCCCGAGTCGGCGACCGAGTGGATGCCTTCCGCCAGCATCGAGGAGGACCCGGTGAATGCCGCGGCCACGAACTTTGCCACGGCAATTGCCAAGTTCGCGGTCAAGGCCGCAACGATTGCTTTGGTTCCGCCGCTCGCGCTCACCGAACTTCTCCAGTCATAAAAGATCACCTGCAAAGGCCTGAAAGGCGATCCTATGGGGAAATTCTTGCCTTGACCTCAGTGATCGCTGACACCGGGGTCGGATCGATGTCATAACCCAGCGCCAGATAGGTGCTCGCGTAGTCGCCGAGCCCGATCAGGCTCGCGATCCGCTCCAGCGGATGCACTCCCTCGGCTGCCAGCTCGGTGACCGGCACGTCGCGCTCGCGGGCCAGCCGCAACGACGCCTCACGCCGCCGCGTCACCTGCGGGTGCTCCTCCACGTCGCGCAGGACGACGAGCCGCAGCGTGCGGCTCGCGGTGTCGGCGAAGATGTCGCGCTCGGCCCACGGCCCGTCGAACGCCGCCACCTGGTGGTGGTCGGCCTCGGGCAGCTCGCCGTGGACGGCGGGGTACTTGGCGTTCGCGCCGAGCTGGCAGACCAGCCGGTACGCCGCCACGGACGCCGCCGGCGACGACCCCCAGATCATCGGCACGCTCTCGGCCAGGTCCATCGCCAGCGACTTGCCCGGGTTGATGAACGACTCGCTCGACGGGCGGCACCGGTGCGCCATGTCCTCCAGCGACCTGGCCACCCGCTCGAACAGGTCGGCGTCCGCGGACACCAGCCGCAGCGCCGCCGCCGCCACGATCGGGGGGATGCTCAGCAGCCACAGGTTGGCCCTGGACTGGCCGGTGATCGGCACCGGCACGTAGACGGCCGACGCCTGCGTGGCGATGGCCTCCAGCGGGGTGCCGGGGGCGCCGACGCCGAGCAGCGTGCAGCCGCGCCGCACCGCCTGCGTGGCCAGCGACAGCGTCTCCTCCGTGTCGCCCGAGCCGGAGACCGCGATGACCAGGTCCGTGGCGCCCACCCAGCCGGGGAGCTGGTAGGAGCGGACGGTCACGATCGGCAGCGGCGCGCCGCTGCCGACGACCGCCGCCAGGATGTCGCCGGCGATGCCGGAGCCGCCCATGCCCGCGACCACGATGGCGCGCGGCCGCCCGCCGCCGGCCAGGCGCTCGACGCGGGCCTCGACGGCGTTGCGGTAGCCGGTGCGTACGTGCGCCGCGGAGGCCGCGACGGCCGGGAGCATGCCGCCAGGATCGCCCTCGCCGAGGTGCCGCTGGTCGTCAAGCCGCTCCGGCTCCCAGGTCACGGCTTCCTGGCCTCATCGACGAGCAGGACGGGAATGTCATCCCGGACCGGGTAGATCAGGCCGCAGCCGGTGCAGACCAGCTCCTCCGCCTCGTTCTCGGCCCGCAGCGGGGCCTTGCACGCCGGGCAGGCCAGGATCTCCAGCAGCCAGTCGTCGATCTTCACGCAGACACCTTTCCCACAATGGCGAGGACCTCGTCCCTGATCGCCGTCATCTTGCTCTCGTCGGCCGCCTCGGCGTTCAGCCTGAGCAGCGGCTCGGTGTTGGAGGGCCGAAGGTTGAACCACCAGTCGGGCCCGGTCACGGTCAGCCCGTCGAGCTCGTCGAACTCCCCGCGCCCGGCGAACGCCTCGCGCACCCGCCGCAGCGCCTCCGCCTGGTCGGACACCTCGCTGTTGACCTCGCCGGAGGCGTGGTAGCGCGAGTAGGCGCCGACGACCTGCGACAGCGGCCGATCCTGCTCGCCCAGTGCGGCCAGCACGTGCATGGCGGCCAGCATCCCCGAGTCGGCGAACCAGAAGTCCCTGAAGTAGTAGTGGGCCGAGTGCTCGCCGCCGAACACCGCGCCCGACTTGGCCATCTCGGCCTTGATGAAGGAGTGCCCCACCCGCGTGCGCACCGGCACGCCGCCGTGCTCGCGGACGATCTCGGGCACGCCCAGCGACGTGATCAGGTTGTGGATGATCGTCGCACCGGGGTACTTGGCCAGCTCGCGCACCGCGACCAGGGCCGTGATCACCGACGGCGAGACCGACTCGCCACGCTCGTCGATCACCCAGCACCGGTCGGCGTCGCCGTCGAAGGCGAGCCCCAGGTCGGCACCGCTGTCGACCACCGCGCGCTGCAGGTCGACGAGGTTGCCCGGCTCCAGCGGGTTGGCCTCGTGGTTGGGGAAGCTGCCGTCGAGCTCGAAGTAGAGGGCGGTCAGCTCGATGGGCAGGCCGTCGAACACGGCGGGGACGGTGTGGCCGCCCATGCCGTTGCCCGCGTCCACGACCACCTTGAGCGGCCTGATGCCGCTCAGGTCGACCAGCCCGCGCAGGTGGTCGGCGTAGCCGTTGAGCAGGTCCTTCTCGATCAGTGAGCCGCCCGGCTCGGCCGCCGCCCCGACCAGCTCAGCGGCCCTGTCGCGGATCTCCGTCAGCCCCGTGTCGCCGCCGATCGGCACCGCGCCGGCCCGGCACATCTTCATGCCGTTGTAGCGGGCGGGGTTGTGGCTGGCGGTGAACATCACCCCGGGCAGCCCCAGGCTGCCGCTGGCGTAGTAGAGCAGGTCGGTCGAGCCCAGCCCGGCGTGCACCACGTCGGCACGGCGCGAGCGGGCGCCCCGGATGAACGCCTCGGCCAGCAACGGGGACGACTCGCGCATGTCATGCGCGACCACCACGGAACCGGCCCCGGTCACCTCGACGAACGCCGCCCCAACGGCCTCGGCGGTCGGCTCGTCCAGCTCGTCGGGCACCACCCCGCGAACGTCGTACGCTTTGAAGATCTTGGCGAGGTCGCCCACTCTCCAGCTCCGCCCCTAGGTCGTTTCCGCCGTACAGGACGAGCCTACCGGTCGCGGTGCTGCTGGGCCGATCTCAGAACGCGCAGGTGCCCGCGCCTGCTCACCTCGACGCCCTGACCGACCGGCTCACCCCCACCGGACGACGTGGGCCGCGCGGCCTCCCTGACCGCGTTGGCCAGCGCTTCGAGATCGTCGGAGCTGGGCGAGGCGCCGTCCGTCGGCAGCCGCACCACCTCCCAGCCACGGGGGGCGGTCAGCCGCTCGGCGTGTTCGGCGCACAGGTCATAACAGTGTGGCTCCGCGTACGTCGCCAGAGGGCCGAGAACAGCGGTCGAGTCGGCGTATACGTACGTGAGCGTGAAGACGGCAGGCTGGCTGCAGGCGGTGCGGGAACAGCGGCGGACGGGGCTCACGGAGGGACCGTATCTGGTAAGAGTGCGAGGCGCCACTACCTGAGCGCTCTTAACGAGCGTGTCGCCACAATTCGGACACCTGTCGCAGCGTTTCCACCCACATGCCCCGAACCCTCCTCCGGCCGGCCCCGCATCGCCCTCCCCGGCTTCCCCACCTCATGACCTGCCCAATCCTGCGCCCCGCCACGATCTTCCCGATCCCCCGGCGGCGCTCCCGATCTATCCGGCGACGTTTCCGGGGACCGCGCGGGCGGCCCCGTACACTTGCATCCGTGACTCCAAAGCGCGGTCCCCGACGGCGCGATCGCCACGGTCGCGGTCTCCGCGGCCCGCTCGCCCCCTCCCACGTCCCCATGGCCAAGTCCCGCAGCGAACGATTCGACGACCTGGTGCTCGACGCGGTCGACCGCCTCAGGCCGCGCTGGGAGAGGCAGTTGTCGGCGGTGGAGTTCGCGGTGGAGGACGTGCCGCCGCTGAGCGAGCTGGGTGACGGCCCCCGCCTCAACTCCGACCCGATCCCCTTCGGCCGCGCCGACGCCGCCACCGGCCAGACGCCCGCCTCCATCGTGGTGTACCGCCGGCCGCTGGAGGCCAGGGCCAGAGACAGGGACACGCTGGGGGCGATGGTCCACGACACCGTCGTCGAGCAGGTGGCCACGCTCCTGGGGCTGACCCCGGAGACCGTCGACCCCGGCTACGACGACCGCCGCTGACGTCCTGCTCCGCCCCTGCCGATGAGTTTCGCGGGCCTCGCGGGTCCAACCCACGAGACTCGACGACAGGAGGCCCGAGATGGGCGAGCAAGTGAGCACCGCGATAACCGGCATCAGGACCGTTGGCGTCCCGGTCACGGATCAGGACCGTGCCGTCGCCTTCTACGTGGACGTCCTCGGCCTGGACAAACGGCTGGACGCCCCGGTGGAGCAGCTCGGCGGGCGGTGGATCGAGGTGGCGCCGGCGGGGGCCGCGACCACGATCGCCCTCGTCCCGGCCGGCCCGGACGCCAAGACGGGGGTGGAGACGGGGATCCGGCTGAGCGTCGGGGACGCGACGGCCTTGCACAAGGAGCTGGTGGAGCGCGGGGTGCAGGTGGGCGAGCTGCTGCTGTGGCCGGGGGTGCCGCCGATGTTCAGCCTGCGGGACCCGGACGGCAACGGGCTGGAGATCGTCGAGTGACCGGCTCGGGTGGCGGGCGCTGAGCTGACCGAGCCGGGCCTCTGAGGCGGATCAGAGGGACAGACAGGACACGAGCGGAACTTCAGGCGGAACGACCACGGCGGCGGCAGGGTCGGCGGCCGTGCCGGTCGTGCAGTTGGCCATCACCACCGGATCCATCTTCTGCACCGACTCCAGAACCGCGACCTTCGACGGATCGACCACGGCATGGGCGGCGGCGGCCGGGCCCAGCAGCACCAGCCCGGTCGTGGCGGCGGCGATCCCAAGGCGGAAAGTCTGCACGAGAACCTCCTCGACATGTATGCGGACTATCACCCTCCGTCACCAAGTCGGCGCCACACAAGGAACAACTGGTTACGTTGGGTTATCCCTGTCGCGGTGGATCTCTGACCGCACAGGTGACGCGAGACCCTGAGCGATCAGCTCACTCCACCCACGATCGCCCTGCCCTGGCGGGCCGCCTCCACATAGAACGGCACGAGCGCCTCGAAGCCCTCGAAGCGGCCGGTTCCGACCTTTCCGACCCCCCACCCCTCGCCCACCAGCCCCTGCGCCACCGCCGTGACCCCGGCCGGATCGAGCACGAAGGCCGGCCCGTAGCCGAGCACGGATCCGGCCACGTCGTTCTCGCCGCTCTCGCCGGTGGCCGTGGCCAGCCACGGGTAACACTTCTTCCACCGCACGGTGCCGTGCTCGGCCTCGGCCCTGCCCTCCGCGACGGCGATCAGCGTCCGATAGTCGTCGACGAACATGTCGGCCTCGCGGGAGAACCCCTGCCGCGCCCGCCCGTCGTCGAGGAAGACGGCGCCGATCAGGGCGGCGGGGTCGGCCCGCACGGACGCCAGCAGCGCATCCTCGATCTTCGCGAGGTTCAACCGCATCGACATGATCAAAAGCTTAGTGCGGTTGACGCGGCCCCGCCTGTTCCTCATTATGAACATAGGTTCATGAACGTGCGTTCATACGAGAGGAAGCACCGATGGAGTCGATCGTCAACACCGGGCAGGCAGAGGCATGGAACGGCTACGAGGGCCGGCACTGGGCCGACCATCACGACCGCTACGACGCCACGAACAGCGGTTTCAACCAGCCCCTGCTGGACGCCGCGGGCATCGGCGAGCGTGATCGCGTGCTCGACCTCGGCTGCGGCAACGGCCAGATCACCCGGCTCGCCGCCCGCCACGCCCAGCACGCCGTGGGAGTGGACCTGTCGGGCCCGATGCTGGCGCGGGCCCGTACGACCGCCGCCGCGCAGGGCGTCACGAACGTCACCTTCGAGCAGGGCGACGTCCAGGTCCACCCCTTCCCCGAGTCCTCGTTCGACGTGGCGGTCAGCCGGTTCGCCGTGATGTTCTTCAGCGACCCGGTCGCCGCCTTCGCCAACGTCGCCAGGGCCCTCCGGCCCGGTGGCCGCCTCGCCTTCGTGTCCATGCAGGACCCGCACGGCACAGACCTCGGCAAAGTCCTCGCCGCGATCGCCGGCCTCCTACCGGGCTGGCGATCCGCGTCCACCCCGGACCGTTCCGGCCCGCTCTCCCTCGCCGACCCCGACCGCATCCGCGAGGTGCTCACGCGGGCGGGCTTCGGCCACATCACCGTGACTCACACGGAGGCCGTGGCCGAGATGGGCAGGAACGCCTCGGACGCGGCCGAGTTCTTCAGCGGCTGGGGCCCGATCCACTTCCACCTCGGCGGCGCCGACCCGGCACCGGTCCGCACGGCCCTGGAGGCCGCGTTCCGCGACTTCGAGGACGGCACCGCCGTGCGACTCAGGAACACCGCCTGGCTGGTACGCGCCGAACGCTGACCTTTCGCGGCATCAGCGGCCTACGTCCCCGATACGGTGTCCTGGTGTCACCGAGAAAAGCGCCGGCACTCCACGGGACCGACCTCAGCCTGCGCGAACACCTGGTCGCCACGGCCGAACGCCTCATCGCCGAACGCGGCACCACCGGTCTGACCGTCCGCGCCATCGCCCGCGAGGCCGGGGTGGCCGACGGCGTGCTCTACAACCACTTCGCCGACAAGGAGGAACTGCTGGCGCTCGCCGTGCGGGCGCACCTCCGGACGGTGGGGCAGGCCCTGGGCGAGCTGCCCCGGCCGGGCGACGGCTCCGTCCGCGCGAATCTGCGGGCGCATTTCCTGTACGGGATCGCGTTTCACAAGGCTGTGCTGCCGGCGTTCGCGGGGCTGATCGGGCAGCCGAAGGTGCTCGACGCGTTCAACGCCAGCGGGGTCTCCGGGGAGGACTGGCGGGATCAGCTTCGTGAGTATCTGCGGGGTGAGGTGGAGTTGGGGCGGCTCTCCCCCGGTGCGAAGGTCGATGCGGCTGTGGCGATGATCGTGGGGGTTTGTCATGAGACGGTGCTGGCTGCGCTGTTGTATGGCGCCTCCGGTGCTTCGGATGTGCGCGTGGAGTTCGTTGACGACCTGGTGAGCACTGTGCTGGATGGCATCGGGCCGGCCTGAGCCAACCTCGGGCGGGGCTGGGAGCGGTGCGGGCGCGGGCCGGGAAGGGCAGGGAACCCGGCCCGCGCCTGTGTGCCGGACGGCGGGGAAGACGGCACCGGGCCGTCCCGCGAGTGGCGCGCACTCGATGCACACGTCGGACAACGTCCCGCCTGAGACCCGCGCCGAGGTGTCACACTCGCGTGAAACTCCGCCGCCGAGGCGCCGCCCCGGCACTCGCTGCGGCAGTCGTTACGGCAGTCGCTACGGCATGTCCAGCCAGGCCGCGAACCGGGTCAGCAGCCGGGACGGCCGTCGTTCGAGCTGGTTCAGCATGCGGACCGTCTCGCGCACCATGGGATGGTTGCGCGTCTGCTGAGGCGCGATCCGACGGGCGGTGTAGAGCGCCTCAAGGGCCCTGCGGCGATCACCGTGATAAAGCCAGCCTCTGGCCAGATCGATCTGGAAGTGCCCGAGCCGCACAGGCGCGACCGTGGGCGGAAGGACCGCACGGCGCGCCCGCTCGACGGCCCCCGCGCCGTCACCCATCTCGACCGCCACCGCGACCTCGTGCATCACCACGTTGGACGGCCCGAACTCGAGCCCGTAGTGGTTGGCGTCCCCGCCAAGCAGGCGTGCCGCCCTGCGCGCGTGCTCGATGTGCTCGAACGCGCCCTGCCGGTCGTTCGCACGTGCCGCGAACACGGCGGACCGCAGGTGGGTCGCACCGTAGACGCTGAGCTCAGGGCCGGTGAGCCGGTCGAGATGGTCCCCCATGCCGTGACGGATGCGCTCCAGCAACAGCAGGCCCCTGTCGTGGGCGGCGGCCGCGAGGAACAACGTCGACCGCTGCCACTGCGTACGGGCCACGCGCAGCGGGTCCTGCGATTCCGTGGCAGCCCAGCCGACCCTGTCCATGGCAAGGCTCCGCAGGTCGAAGTAGCCGAGCGTGTAGGCGATGGCGGTGACCCCGGTGTAAGCCTCCGCCAGCATCGCGAACAACTCCTCACGCCGGCCGCCCTCGGCCGCGTGCACGGCCCGGGTCAGCTCCTCCAGCAGTCCGGGCAGCATGTCACCGAGCTGGATGTAACGGGCGTCCCTGCCCAGCGCCGAGGCCCGCCGCACATCCGCCCGCAACCGCTCGGCCGGCGGCGCGGGAAGCTCCTCGTCAGGCAGATCCCAGGCCAGGAGCGCGCGGCGCAACTCGGGAATCCGCCGATGCACGCGCGCCCTCCGCTCGTCGGCATCGCGGTACGGCTGCCCCGTGAGGTGGCCCACCTCGACCCGGAGTGCGCGCGCGGCAGCGGTGATCAGTGCCTGGGTGGCCGGCTTGTGTCCCGCCTCCACCTGAGAGACCAGGCTCTTCGAGCAGGGCACCCGGTCCGCCAGTTGCTGCTGCGTCAGGCCGCGCAGTCTGCGCGCTTGGGCGATGCGCCGTCCGATCGTTTCCTCGCCGGGTGGGGTGTTGAGGTCGCTCATGCGCTGGCTTCCCCGATGTCGGTCGACGGTCCTCGTGCCCTCCCACGTTAGGCGGCTCGGCCGTGATTTCTGGCGTCTCGGACGTAAGCGTCATCCGCGGGCCGCTACCGTCTGCGATGCTCAGGACATGTTCCGTCACAGCGCGCGACGTCGGCACGGCGGCGAGCAGGAGTTCTTCTACAAGCCGAGCCGCCGGAGATGGTGGTGGCAGCGGGCCGAGGCCTGCGACGACTGGGAGGACGATCCGGCGTCGAAGGTCGAGGAGCAGTTGTGGCGGGTCGCCTGGTGGGGGAACGGGTGGGGAGTATGGCCGGGGGACGCTGATCCGACCACGACCCCGCCCACCTACGCCACGAGGAACATCACACGGGCGAATCCGGACGCGGCCGGAGGGTGGGCCCTCGGGGTCGTGCCGCCACATCCGAGAATCCATGTCGCGTGCTCGTATCAAGGAGATCCGACCGCGCCCTTCCGGTGATCGGCTTCGGACGCGAACTGAGCTGGTCGATCCATCGTCACCTTGAGCCGGCCCTGGTACACGGGCTCGCGTCCGGGGAGCGCGAGGGGCCGGCAGGCCCCTCGCCCGGGGGTGTGGGGGCGTGCCCCCACAGGGCGCTGCCCGAGCCCCGTCGCGCGAAGCGCGTCTCCGGGGAGGACCTTGCAGTTCCCCCCGGAGCCCCCTCGCTCAAGGCAGGACCACCTCGTACGTGTCCGTCAAAGGCGGCAACATCGTGAACATCCGAGCCGGAGCCAACGGCTGTGTGGTCAGGAGAACACCTGTCCGCTGGCGTTCCTCCACCAGCCTGCTCCCGTAGACCTCCCCCGCCACCGGCGTCACCACCACCGCGAAATCCCCCCTGGCCTTCAGTTTCACGGCCCTGGTCCGTCCCGCCGGGATCTCCACCTCGTACGGCGTCTCCGCCGCCCCCTTCCCCGGCACCACCTGCACGCGGAGCTTGCCGGGCTGGGTGCCGAGGGCGGTGAGGAGGAGTTGGGAGCCGGTGGCGTTGCGGGCGACGGCGCTGCCGAGGGCGAGGGACGGGGTGCCGGCGGTGAAGGCGACGTCGGAGCGTTCGCCGGTGCCGGTGGCGATGACGCCGGCGACGATGGGGGTCTGTGAGGTGAGGACGAGGGCGGCGGCGGAGCCCGCCACTCCTGTGGTGACGTCCAGGGCGGTGACGCTGCCCGCCGGTACGTCGAGCGTCTCCCTGCCCTTCATCGCGTACTGGGCGTCCTGGCTGACCGCTTTGATCTCGACGACGGCGTCCGTGTCGCCCGGGGTCGCGACGAGGAGCCGGCGCAGGCCGCCGCCTCCGGGGATGCCGGGGACGACCACGCGGGTGGCGGGGAGGGCGGCCGGGGGGAGCCAGTCCACGCCGCCCGTCTCCAGGGTCGCCTTGGCGGCGACGGCGACGCGGCCGTAGGTGGTGGTGACGCTGACGGCCATGATGTCGGCGGACGGGGCCAAGGTCCTGAGGTCGATCTCCTTGTGCTCGCCCGGCGCGATCTCCAGGCCGAGGCCCGCGTCGCTGGAGATGCGGCCCTCCGCCGCGTACACCTGAACGTCCGCCAGCGCGGGCGCCTTGTCGGCGTTGGTGAGGTGGAGGCGGACGTCGGCGTTGGCCGGGCCGGGGCCCACCAGCCACGTCTGCGGGGCGGGCTCCGTGCAGCGGACGCCCGCCAGGCCGCGCGCCGCGCCGGCGGTGGCGCGAGTGAGGTAGCCGGCCTCCAGGCCGCCCGGCCCCTTGGTGACGTACGGTTTCCCGCTCTCCATGGTCTCGCCGTTGAGGGTGCCGGGCAGGTACACGTTGACCTGCTCGCCCTTCGTCCCCGGGCACACCGCCGTGACCGACTCCACGGCCACCTTGCGCGGGCCCGCCGGGGTGGGCGGGGTGACGGCGGGCCTGGTGACGTACGCGATGCCGTACATGGCGGCCAGGGAGACGACGACCAGCACCATCAGGCCGAACCTGTTGTCCACGAACCTCTTCATCACGCACCCGCCAGCGCGACGGCCGGTGCCTCGGCGGGCTCGGTACGGCGGCGGCCAGGTGACGCCAGGAGGGCGACCACCAGCAGCAACGCGCCCTGCACCCACAACCACACCGCGTGCGGGACGCTCACCGGCTGCACGGGGACGCGAGTGACCGGCTCGGCCAGGCGCCACAGGCCGCCGCCCGTGTCCGACAGGCTCATGCGTTCCAGGGAGGGCTGGGAGTCGAGGGTTCTGGCCAGCTCGGGCGTGACCGGGGGCGCCACGGCGACCATCGCGATGCCCTGGGCGGCCAGCGTGGCGGCGTCGCCGCCCCGGCCGCCGACCAGGCCCTGCACGGCGGCGGTGACGCGGTCGCGGGTCTGCGACGCGACGGGCAGCTCCGCCTCTCCGATGAGCGGGGTACGCCCGTGCAGCACCGTGAACCCCGGCCCCTTGATCACCAGGGTGCGCTCCCCCTGCGTCGTACGGGCGGCGGCGAGGGCGGGCATCACGTCGCGCGCGTCACCCACGAGCGGCCCCCGCACCCCGGTCGCCACCCAGTGACCGGCGGCCAGCAGCGGCGTGCTGAACGCCACCACCACCATGGCCGTCGCGCCCAGCCGCCGCATGCCGCCTCCGGCGCGCAGCTCGGCGAGGCGGTGGGCGGTCAGGCCCACCAGGACCACCAGCCCGGTGCCCGCGAACGCCAGCGGCACCCCCGGCCACACCTTCGTCCCTTCGACGGTGATGCGGCTGACCAGGATGGCCGCCAGGATCCCGTACAGGGCCACCGCCCAGCCGATCGCGACGATCAGGCGCTGGCGGCGCATGAGCAGTGCGGCCAGCGCCGCCGCCACCAGGCCCGCCGTCACCCAGAACGGGGGGAGGCCGGGGCCGCCTGGGCTGAGGGACAGGAGGCTCTCCGGGGCGAGGGACGGGGTCACGAGGGACGGGTCGTTGAGGCCCGCTTCCAGGAGGATCCTGCCGGGGTTCGTGAGGAGGGCGAAGGTCCAGGGGAGCAGGAGGATCGGGGGGACGGCGAGGGTGATCAGCATGGAGATCAGGACTTCGCGGCTCACCCGGACGCGCACGCCGCCCTTGGCCCGGCCGCCTCGCGCCCCGCCGCTCCCGGTGCCTGGGGTCCCGACGGCCGAGATGCCGCCGCCTGGGGTCCCGGCGGCCGAGGGGCCGCCGCTCGGGGTTCCGACGGCCGGGGGGCCGCCGCGCCCTCGTCCTCGCCTGCCGCCGCCTCGCCCACGACGACTGCCACCGTCATCGACCGCCACCGGCCCGCCGCCGTGCGCAGGCAAGGTGACGGTGCCCGCGCCACTGGCGGAGGCAGGGACGAAGGCACCGCCAGGACCGGCGGCCGGCCCGAACGCGGCGCCCGGTCCAGCGGCCGGCCCGAACGCGGCGCCAGGACCGGCGGCTGCGCCGGTGACGGCGTCAGGCCCGGCGGCCCCGCCGACCCCACTGCCGCCGCGCGCCTCTGCGGCATCGTCCGCGCCCTGACCCCGAAGACCGCCGACCACACCCCCCAGACAAACCGCCCCCACAACCCCCAGCACCGCGAACAGCGGATAGACCACCGGCACGAACGCCGTCCCGACAGCCAGCCACAGCCCCAACGCCCAGGCCGCCCGCCGAGCCCTCCGCCGATCCGGCGCCAGCAGGATGATCCCGAGCAACCACGCGTACACGGGCAGCAGCACGAAGACCACGGCCGTCCCCAGCCGCCCCGAGGAGATGGCCCCCGTGGCGACCGGCAGCAGCGCGTACGTCCCCGCGGCCCAGGCCCGGGCGGGCACGGATGGGATGAGGTGCCGGGTGGCCAGGTAGGCGGTGGCGCCGGCCAGCGGCACGGATCCCAGCAGGAGCACGGAGACGGCGAGCCACGTCTTGCCGAGGGCGAGCGTGGACAGGGCGGCGAGCACGGCCACGTACGGCGGCGCGGGCGCGGTCGAGCCGAGGCCGACGTCGTGGAAGCTTTCCAGGTAGAACGCCCACAGGTCGGCGGCGCCGCCCGTCACGGGGACGAGTGCGCCCCCGCCGAGCCGTTCGCCGCCCAGCACCGACCGTTCGGCCACGAGGGAGACGACGGTCAGCGCGAACATGAGGATGACGCCCGGCCTGCCGATGAAGCGCTGGAAGGCGCCGGTGTCGGACGGCGGGACGGCGTCCTGTTCCTCTCCGTGGGCCACGTGGTGGTGGTGCTGTCCGGCCGCGTCGACCGGGGCCTCGCCGGCGAGGAAGCTCTGCACCATGTCGGTGACGCGCCGGTAGGCCGCACCCCGAGGGGTCATAAACCGCTTTATGCGGATATATCCCTTCTTGCGGCCGTGACGGCGGGCCCGCCGCGCCCGCAGCAGCCTGAACGGGTGCACCAGCACCGAGCCCATGGCCACGACCTCGTCCAGCGCGTTCGCGGGCTGCTTGCTGACGATGAACAGCAGCGTACGGAAGAACGAGCCGAGCACGTTCCTGAGCAGCGCCCACCACATGGCCATGAACGGCAGGTTCGCCATCACCACGAAGATCGCGTTGCGCCGGTCGAGGCGGCGCGGATGGTCGCCGCTGACCGCGATGCGCCGCCGCCTGCGGGCCGCCGCCTCGGCGTGCCAGGCGACGGCGGAGGTCACGTTCACCACCTTGTGCCCGGCGTACCGCACCCGCCAGCACAGGTCGAGGTCGTCCCTGAACAGCGGGAGGAACGGATCGAGCCCGCCCGCCTTCTCCCACACGTCCCGCCGGATCAGCATCCCGGCCGTGGACACCGACAGGACCTCCCGCGTCCCGTCGTGCTGCCCCTGGTCGAACTCGCGCGGCTCCAGCCCCGTGTCCCTGCGCCCCGTGCGCCCGACGGTGACGCCGATCTCCAGCAGCCGCCTGCGGTCGATCCAGTCGCGCAGCTTGGGGCCGAGCACGGCGGCCTTGGGATCCTGCTCGGCCGCGCTCAGCAGCATCTCCAGCGCGCGCCTGTCGGGGGCGCAGTCGTCGTGGAGCAGCCAGATCCACTCCTCGCGCCCGGCGGACGGCATCCGGTCGAGCGCCTTGGCGACCGACTCGCCGAAACCGGTGGAACGGGGCAGGGAGATCAGGTTGCCGGGGCCGAGCGTCTGTCCCAGCAGGTCGGCCGAGCCGTCCCTGCTGCCGTTGTCGACGCCCGCGACGCGGTCCGGCCTGCGGCTCTGGTTGATCAGCGCGCGCAGTGTCTCCCCTAGCCAGCGCGCGCCGTCATGAGCGACGACGATCGCGGTCACGTAGGGACGGGACGACATGGGCAGGTGACTCCTGGGGGGAAGATCAGGCGGCCCCACCATACAGGTGCAAGCGGTTCAGGAGATGCGAAAAGGGTCACACGGCTTTCCGCGTGACCCCTTCCCCCCTATAGCTACACCGCCTGGCGCTTGATCCGTCTGCGCTCCCGCTCGGACAGCCCACCCCAGATGCCGAACCGCTCATCGTGCTCGAGTGCGTATTCCAGGCACTCTGCACGGACCTCGCACGATCGGCAGACCTTCTTGGCCTCTCGGGTGGAGCCGCCCTTCTCCGGGAAGAACGCCTCCGGATCCGTCTGAGCGCACAACGCACGCTCCTGCCAGCCGAGTTCTTCAGCGTCAAGCTGATCCTGTGCGATGACCGGATCGGTCACTGCACACCTCCCTGCCGCCCGCCCGCAATGGAGCCCCCCATGGACGCCTTCCTTATTACCCACCCACGGGAAGGCGTAACAACATGGTTGTAATTACACGCGTGTGCCGCACGTGGCGTCAAGCGGCATGCAGCTATCCGGGGAAAGACCAGATCTCGCCCCGGTGTGCTCGGCATGTGATGTTCGCACCGGACCGGCACCCCGCAAGCGGGGCGCCGGCCTGGCCCGTTTTCAAGCTCTCAGCGGTCGGAACCGTACCAGGGCGAGACAGACACCCGCCCGTGGCCCACCTTCTCTCTAGCCGTTCATTGCCGGTCCGTTACCTGCGTGGCTCATTGGGGGTGTATATGGCGGTCGGGTCGATCGGGTCGTCTCCCGGACGGCGCTGGTCGCCACCGAAGTTGCCCCCCAGCGACGCGGGGTCGATCCGCATCGTCGACTCGCCACCCTGCGCGTCCGGCCAGCCGCCCTGCTGCTGTTGCTGCTGGGGGGCCTGGTGGGTGGGCTGGTACTGGCCCTGCTGCGGCTCGTACCCGCCGCCGTACTGGACCTGACCCGGCTGCTCGCCGCCGCCGTACTGCGGTTGACCCGGCTGCTCGCCGCCGTACTGCGGCTGGCCCGGCTGCTCGTACCCGCCCGGCTGCTCGTAGCCGCCGTGCTGGGGCTGCTGGGGCTGGACGTGCTGCGGCTGGGCGTGCTGGGGCGCGTGCGGCGGGGCGGCGGCCTGCTGGGCCTGCTGCGGGTGGCCGAACGGGTCGTCGTACTGCCTGCTCTGCTGGGCGCCGTAATCGGGGACGCGCAGCTCGGGCTGGGTGCCGACGTTCGACTGGTACGTCTCCGCCTGCTGGTAGGCGTCCATGAGCTGCTGCGAGCGCGGGTCCACCGGCGGGTCGGGCTCCTGGTACGCGGGAGGCGTGGCGTACTCGTGGCCCGAGTACCCCGTGAACGGCTGCCCGCCCTGTTGCTGCTGCTGGTCGAACGCGCTCTGCCCGAAGTAGGGCTGTTGCTGGCCGAACGGCTGTGGCTGCTCGGCGGCCTGCGGCGGGTACGGCACGTTCGGCGCCGTCTCACCCGACGGGTAGGCCGGCTCGGCCGGGGGCGCGTAGGGGTTGGGCTGCTGGTCGGCAGGGGCGTACGGGTCGGCAGGGGCGTACGGATTGGCCTGCTGGTCCGCGGCGGCGTAGGGGGCGGGCTGCTCCGCGGGCGTGGGGAACGGGTCGTTCGCGGGGGGCGCGTACGGGTTCGGGCTGGGCTGGCCGTACAGGTTCGGCTGGCTGTCGGCCGGGACGTAAGGGGCGGGGGTGTACTCGCCGGCGGGCGGAGTGTTGTACTCCGACGGGGTCGAGGGGGCCGTGTCGGCGGGGACGTACTGGCCGAAACTCTCGGGGGCGTAAGGCTCGGGCTGCGGCTGCTGGTCGGAGGGGGCGGCGGGCAGCGCGCCCCTGATCTGGGGCGCCGGCTGCGGGGTGTACGCCGCGGCCTGGGGCTCGGGCTGGCCGCCGTAGCTGGGCGGCTGCTGGCCGTAGCCGGGGGCGGAGAGCGGCTGCTGGTCGTAGCCGGGGGTCGAGGGGGGCTGCTGACCGTAACCGGGCATCGAGGGCGGCTGCTGGTTGTAGCCCGAGGCGGGCTGCTGGCCGTAGCCGGGCTGGCCGGGCGGAGGCTGCTGGCCGGACGGGGGCTGCTGGCCGTAACCGGGCGCCGCCTGCGGATCCTGCTGACCAGGAGACTGCAGGCCGGACGGGACCTGGCCGGACGGGGACTGGCCGGACGGCGACTGGCCGGGCGGGGGCTGCTGGCCGGAGGGAGGCTGCGGGCCGTAACCGGGCTGCTGACCGGACGGGGGCTGCTGACCGTACGCCCCGGCCGCCTGCGGGTCCTGAGGCCCGCCGAAGCCGGGTTGCTGCCCGGCCGGCGCCTGCTGCCCGTGAGCGGCGTAGGGCTGATCCTGAGGGAAGCCGGGCTGCCCGTAACCAGGCCCCGCCTGCGGCTGCCCCTGGGGGTTGTACTGCTGCTGCTCGAAGAACCCGGGCTGCGGCCCGAACTGCCCGTGGTACACCTGGGCGGCGGGCCGCTCGGGCAGCACCTGCGGCAGCAGATAGACCAGCGCGAGGGCGGTCAACGCCAGGGTGGGCACGCCGAGCAGCACGTACTCGATGGTGACGCGCGCCCCGGCGCCGGCGAACAGCCCGCTCAGCAGCGCCAGCATGCCGAACACCGCCGCGAGCAGCAGCCCCGCCGCAGCGCCGTACGCGATGGGCTTGGCCTTGGCGGACGGCTCGCCCACTTTGGTGACCAGCAACACGGCACCGAGCATCAACGCCGTCACGACCGGGCTGGTCAGATCGGAGAAGTTCGAGGCGGCACGCTCCGTGAAGGACGAGCCGGACGAGCCGATCAATATGTGCCCGATCGCCAGCACCACGTTCAGCAAGCCAGCGACGAGCATGATCCAGGCGGCCGGCTCTCTGAGCCGGGCAACGTCAAATTTGCTCACAAGTACCCCCATCGGACCCTTTAGCCCGAAGGGAGTTTGCCACATCACTGACTCACCTGCGGGGAGTCCCAGGAACCTCTTCCATATCAAATCGCCCAATACCTGGCAGTACACGGCTGACGAAAACCGGAAAACCGGTCCGGAGACGGGCTTGTCAGAGCCCGATGGAAGACTGGGCCGCATGCACATCGTGTCACTAGCCGGCGGCATCGGCGGCGCCCGTTTCCTCCGCGGGCTGCGGGCCGCCGCACCCGACGCCTCGATCACCGTCATCGGCAACACGGGCGACGACATCACCCTGTTCGGCCTGCGGGTCTGCCCCGACCTCGACACCGTGATGTACACCCTGGGCAACGGCATCGACGAGGAGCAGGGCTGGGGCCGGGCCAAGGAGAGCCACGTCGTCAAGGAGGAGCTGGCCGCGTACGGCGTCGAGCCGCAGTGGTTCGGGCTCGGCGACCGCGACTTCGCCACCCACATCGTCCGCTCCCAGATGCTGGAGGCCGGTTACCCGCTCTCGCAGATCACGCAGGCGCTCTGCGCGCGCTGGCAGCCGGGCGTGCGGCTGCTGCCGATGAGCGACGACCGCTGCGAGACGCACGTCGTGATCGAGGACGAGCGCGGCAAGCGCGCCGTCCACTTCCAGGAGTGGTGGGTACGGCTGCGCGCCTCGGTGCCCGCCCAGTCGTTCGCCCTGGTCGGGGTCGACTCCGCGAAGCCCGCCCCCGGCGTGCTGGAGGCGATCGAGCAGGCCGACGTGGTGATCCTGCCGCCGTCCAACCCCGTGGTGAGCATCGGCACGATCCTCCAGGTCCCGGGCATCCGCGAGGCGCTGTCGCCGAAGACCGTGGTGGGCGTCTCGCCGATCATCGGGGGCGCTCCGGTGCGGGGCATGGCCGACGCCTGCCTGACCGCCATCGGGGTGGAGACGACCGCGCAGGCCGTGCTGGAGCTGTACGGCTCGGAGCTGATCGACGGCTGGCTGGTCGCCGAGGAGGACTCCGGGGTGTCGCTCGGCGGCGTGCGCGTGCTCGCCCGTCCTATCCTCATGCACGACGCGCAGGCCGCGGCCGACATCGCCCGCACGACCCTCGACCTGGCCCAGGAGCTTTCCGGTGAGTGATGTGACACGGGTCGAGGTGATCCCCGTGACCGGCCTCGGCGAGGTCCGGCCGGGCGACGACGTGGCGGCGCTGCTGGCGGGCGCCGACCTGCGCGACGGCGACATCGTGGTGATCACCTCCAAGATCGTGAGCAAGGCCGAGGGCCGGGTGCGCCAGGCGCCCGACCGCACGGCGGCCATCATGGAGGAGACCGAGCGGGTGGTCGCCAGGCGCGGCGAGACGGTGATCTCCCAGACCAGGCACGGCTTCGTGATGGCCGCCGCCGGGGTCGACGCCTCCAACACCGAGCCGGGCACCGTGCTGCTCCTGCCGGACGACTCCGACGCCTCCGCCAGGCGCATCAGGGCGGGCCTAAGCGGGCGCGTCGGGGTGATCGTGTCCGACACGTTCGGGCGGCCGTGGCGCAACGGGCTGACCGACGTGGCCATCGGCGCGGCCGGCGTGCAGCCGCTCGACGACTTCCGCGGCGCCTCCGACTCCTACGGCAACCAGCTCAGCGCCACGGTCACGGCCCTGGCCGACGAGATCGCGAGCGCCGCCGAGCTGGTCAAGGGCAAGCTCGCCGGGGTGCCGGTGGCGATCGTGCGCGGGCTGGCCCACCTGGTGACCGACGACGACGGGCCGGGGGTCCGGCCGCTGGTGCGGGGCGCCGACGAGGACCTGTTCCGTTACGGGTCGCGTGACGTGGTGTTCGCCCGCCGGACGATCAGGGAGTTCGCCGAGCGGCCCGTCGATCCCGAGGCGGTGCGCAGGGCGGTCGCGGCGGGCATCGCGGCGCCCGCGCCGCACCACACGACGCCGTGGCGGTTCGTGCTGCTGGAGACGCCGGAGGTCAGGACGAAGCTGCTCGACGCCATGCGCGAGGCGTGGATCGAGGACCTGCGCGGCGACGGCTTCTCCGAGGAGTCGATCGCCAAGCGGGTCAGGCGCGGCGACGTGCTGCGCAACGCCCCCTACCTGGTGGTGCCGTGCCTGGTCATGGAGGGCTCGCACACCTACAGGGACGACCGGCGCAACGCCTCGGAGCGGGAGATGTTCATCGTGGCGACCGGCGCCGGGGTGGAGAACTTCCTGATCCAGCTCGCCGTCGAGGGGCTCGGCTCGGCGTGGGTGTCCTCCACGATGTTCTGCCGCCCGGTCGTCCGCGAGGTGCTCGACCTGCCCGAGTCGTGGGATCCGATGGGCTGCGTGGCCGTGGGCCATGCCGCCGCGCCGCCGCGCGACAGGGCGCCCCGCGATCCCGCCGACTTCATCGTCACGCGCTGACAGGCGGTCAGCGAGGCGTTTACCGTTAGGAAACTTTCCTTTACATTGGGGCCAACCCCCCATGTGAAGGAGCACTTCATGAGAAGGACCCTCACGTTAGTCGCCGTGGTGGTGATCGCGGTCGCCACCACGGTGTTCAACACCACCCCGGCGTTCGCCCACGGCTACGTGCTCACACCGCCCTCCCGCCAGGCCAACTGCGCGCAGGGCAAGGTCTCCGGCTGCGGCAACATCATCTACGAGCCGCAGAGCGTGGAAGGCCCGAAGGGCCTGCGTAGCTGTCACGCCAACCTCGGCCAGTTCGCCCAGCTCAGCGACGAGAGCAAGGCCTGGCCCGTCGCCTCCGTCGGCACCTCGGTGACCTTCACCTGGACGTTCACCGCCCGGCACGCCACGGCCAGCTACGAGTACTACATCGGCAACACCCTGGTGAAGAGCTTCGCCGGCAACGGCCAGCAGCCCCCGGCGACGATCTCGCACACGGTCAACTTCTCCGGCTACTCGGGCCGGCAAAAGGTCCTGGCCATCTGGAACATCTCCGACACCACCAACGCCTTCTACTCCTGCATCGACCTGAACATCGGCGGCGGCGGCGGGAACCCGACCCCGACGCCCACCCCGACCGTCACGCCCACTCCCACCCCGACGCCGACCCCGACGACGACCACGCCTTCCGGCACGTGGAAGGCCGGCACGGCGTACGCCACCGGCAACACCGTCACCTACAACGGCGCCACCTACCGGTGCCTCCAGGCCCACACCGCGCTCGCGGGCTGGGAGCCGCCGAACGTGCCGGCCCTCTGGGCACGCGTGTAACACCGATAAAAGCGCCGCGGGGCGGGCAGGGGCACGTGCCATGAACAAGACCCTGCTCGCCACCGCGCTCGCGACCGGCGCCGCCGCCCTGACCGGCTCGCTGGCCACCGCCCCGGGAACGACCTGGTACAAGCGGCTGCGCAAGCCCTCCTGGCAGCCCCCTTCGCAGGCGTTCCCCCTGGTGTGGACCCCCTTGTACGGGCTCATCGCGTACGGCGGAGCCCGCGCGCTGAACCAGGAGCCCGGCGCGGAGCGCGACGCCGTGGCCCGCGCCCTGGCCGGCAACCTGGTGCTGAACGCCGCCTGGCCCGCCCTGTTCTTCCGCGCCAGAGCCCCGCGTCTGGCCCTGGCGGAGCTCGTGCTGCTCAACGCGTCCAACGTGGTGCTGATCCGCCGGGCCCTGTGCGCCGACCGCACGGCCGGGCTGCTCCTGCTGCCCTACGCGGCGTGGACGGCGTTCGCCACCGCCCTCAACGCCTCCATCGCCCGCCGTAACCGTTGAGCCCTAGGCGGTCGGCTTGCAGGTCGGGTGGCACAGGCGCCGCGCCAGGGCCGCCAGGAAGACGTCGATGATCTCCCCGGGCTCCTCCGCCTCGTGCAGGGACCCGTTGGTGACGGAGGTGATCTGGGTCAGGCTGGCCCGATCGACCCCCTTGCCGAACGCGATCACGATGATCTGCACCGGCCGGTCCGGGTTCCACTCCCGCTTCAGCCGGTCGAGGACCTGAGCCAGGCCGGTGCCCTTGCCGTCGTCCCGCCCCGCCGTGATCACCAGCAGCGCGTTGTTCATCTCCTCGCGGTAGCCGCTGCTCATCGTGCGGAACCCGCTGAGTATCGAGTCGTACAGCGAGCTGTCCCGCTTGGGGTGGGCGGCGATGGTGCTGGTGAGCTGGTCCAGCCGGCTGCGGCGGATGACCTGCCCGGTCTCGGGCTCGTTGATGGGCCCGAGACCGACGTGCTGGCGATGGTTCCTGATGCCGCCCACCTTGTCGGCGAACTCCCACAGCCCCATGTGGGTGGAGTCGGGGAAGAGCTGCAGCCCGATCTTGGCCGCGTCGAGCGCCACGCTGACCCTGGTCCGGCCGTTGAGCGGCTCGGCCATGTGCTTGGAGGTGTCGGCCAGGACGAGGATGTTGGTCGGCGGGGCGAGCCGGCTCCAGGCCCGCAGCGCCTCGTCGATGTCCTGCGGCGACACCGACGACCTGGTCTTCGGCGTGGCGGAGGGGATCTGCGGCCCCGGCGAGAGGGGCCCCTGGGTGCCGTCGCCCGAGCGGAAGCCGGCCCGCCGCACGATCTCCTGCGCCTGCGCGCCCCTCAGCCAGTCGGCGAAGACGGTGGAGGCCTCGGCGACGTCGGGGTCGGCGGCGGTGACGACGTACGGGTAGTCGAGGTTGATCGTGCCCTCGCGCGGGTGCAGGGCCACGACGGGGTCGGAGGAGGGCCGCAGGTTGTGGTTCCACACCGACTGCTCAGGCACGATGACGACCGGGCGCTGCCAGAACGTGTGATCGTCCACGGCCGCCAGCATGCTGCGGTAGTCGGGCGCCGACCCGGCCTGCGCCCAGCGCACGAACGCGGTCAGCGCCTTGTCGGCGTCGGGGCCGGTGCCGACGACGTCCCTGGCGGCGGCCACGGTGGCGATGCCCGCCCCGGCCAGGGAGGGGTCGGGCACCCGGACGACGTCCGGCTCGTCGGCGTTGGGCGTCAGCCGCCCGCGCACGGTCGAGGGGAAGACCATCCGCCAGTTCATCTCGGTCCTGCCCACGGAGAAGCGCTGGGCCAGCGACGACCGGGTGGCGAACACCAGCGGCGAGGTCGCCACCACGCTCTCCCCCGCCGGCAGCGAGCTGGCCCCCTGCTGGCGGGCCAGCCTGATCCAGGCGGAGGAGTCGGCGATCCAGCCGTCGGGCCGTTCGGCCAGCACGCCCGCCCGGTCGCCGATCAGCGTGCGCAGGACCGTGGCCGGCGGCTGCTCGGTCACCTGGACCAGCACGCACCGGCCGCCCACGGCCGTCTTCGTCTCGTTGAACCGGCCCGCCGCCTCCATGACCGCCGGAGCCACGTCCACCGCGGCGGCCACGTTGACCAGAACAGGCTCTCGTGTGCTGCACAGCACCCCGCCGCCCCCGAAGATCACGACGAGGCCGGCCGCGACGATGGCCACGGCCGTCAGCCCTGCCAGCATGCCGCGCTGTAACGCCTTCCTGCGTCGCTGCTCGGGGGCTAACGCGGCGCGGTGCCGACCCAACCGCACGGTGAACCTCTCTCCACGGGGAGGAACGATTCTCCCAGCGCCTCACAGGGCGGGCGCAAGTGCTTGTTAGAACATGTTACAACTAGGCCAGCGGCAGGACCCTTCTGACGCTCTGGCAGACGCCGTCGCTGGCCGCCGAGGCCGCCAGCCGCTCCGCGTCAGGGACGCCGTACTCGGTGGTGCGCTGCCGCACCGGCCGGCCGGTGACCTCGACCATCGCGCGCAGCTCGCTGATCGTCTTGTACGAGCCGTTCTCCGACCCGGCCATCCGGCTGATCGTCTCCTCCATCAGCGTGCCGCCGAGGTCGTTGACCCCGCCCTGGAGCACCTGGCGGCACAGGTCGTCCTGGAGCTTGACCCAGGAGCACTGGATGTTCCTGATCGCGCCGTGCAGGAGGATCCTGGCCAGGGCGTGCACGGCGCGGTTCTCCTGCGCGGTCGGGCCCGGCCTGGCCACGCCCGCCAGGTAGATCGGGGCGCTGGTGTGCACGAAGGGCAGCAGCACGAACTCGGAGAAGCCGCCCGTCTCCTCCTGCAGCTTCCTGATCAGCTTGATGTGCCTGACCCAGTGCAGGTGGTTGTCCACGTGCCCGTACATCATGGTCGAGGTGGTGGGGATGCCGACCCGGTGCGCGGTGCTGATGACCTCGATCCACTCCTTGGCCGGCAGCTTGCCCTTGGTCAGCACCCAGCGCACGTCGTCGTCGAGGATCTCGGCCGCCGTGCCGGGCAGCGAGTCCACGCCCGCCTCCTTGGCGGCCTCCAGCCAGTCGCGGATCGACAGGTTCATCCGCGACGCGCCGTTGATGACCTCCATCGGGGAGAACGCGTGCACGTGCATGCCCGGCGTCCTGGCCTTCACGGCCCTGGCGATGTCGAAGTAGGCGGTGCCGGGCAGGTCGGGGTGGATGCCGCCCTGCATGCACACCTCGGTCGCGCCGGCCGCCCACGCCTCCTCGGCCCGGTCGGCGACCTGGTCCATGCTCAGCGTGTACGCGTCCGCGTCCGTCCTGCGCTGGGCGAAGGCGCAGAAGCGGCAGCCGGTGTAGCAGACGTTGGTGAAGTTGATGTTCCGGTTGACCACGTAGGTGACGTCGTCGCCCGCCGCCTCCCTGCGCAGCGCGTCGGCGATGGCGGCCAGCTCGTCCAGCGCCTCACCCTCCGCGCCGAGCAGCGCCACGGCCTCGGCGTCCGTCAGCCCCGCGGGGTCGGCCTCGGCCCGCTTCAGCGCCTGCCGCACGTCGCTGGGGGTGGCGGCGACCGTGCTGCCAAGGCGCTCGCGCAGGGCGTCCCAGTCACCGTAGACGTGGTCGAAGTCGTCGCGGCGGTCGTTCGTGCGGCCCGTGGTGTCCACCTCGACGTGCAGGTCGACGCGTCCGGACGCGGCGAACCCGCCGTCGGGCTCCTGCCAGGGGCGGCCTTCCAGCGCGGCGTCCTCGCGGGCCAGGCCGGTGGCCGGGTCGGCCAGGGCGGAGACGTGGCCGATCAGGCGGGGGTCGAGCCAGGGCTCCCCGGCCTGCACGTACTCGGGGTAGATCGTCAGCCGTTCCCTGAGCAGGAACCCGGCCTCACCCGTGCGGGCGGCGAGGTCGTCGATCTGCGGCCACGGCCGCTCCGGGTTGACGTGGTCGGGGGTGAGCGGCGACACGCCGCCCCAGTCGTCGATCCCGGCCCTGATCATCAGCTCGTACTCGGCGTCGACCAGGTTGGGCGGCGCCTGGAGGCGTACGCGGGGGCCGAGCACCAGGCGGGCCACCGCGATCGTGGCGGCCAACTCCTGGAGGTCGGCGTCCGGCAGGCCGCGCATGGCGGTGTCGGGCTTGGCGCGGAAGTTCTGCACGATCACTTCCTGGATGCCGCCGTACTCCCTGGCCACCCTGCGGATCGCAAAGATCGACTCGGCCCGGTCCTCGACGGTCTCGCCGATGCCGATCAGGATGCCCGTGGTGAACGGCACGTTCGTGCGGCCTGCGTCCTCCAGCACGCGCAGCCGCACGGCCGGGTCCTTGTCGGGCGAGCCGTAGTGCGGCTGGCCCTTCTCCTCGAACAACCGCCGCGACGTCGTCTCCAGCATCATCCCCATGGACGGCGCGACCGGCTTGAGCCGCTGGAAGTCCCGCCAGCTCAGCACCCCCGGGTTCAGGTGCGGCAACAGCCCGGTCTCCTCCAGCACTCTGATCGCCATCGCGCGCACGTAGGACAACGTGTCGTCATAGCCGTGCGCGTCGAGCCACTCCCTGGCCTGGTGCCAGCGGTCCTCCGGCCGGTCCCCCAGCGTGAACAGCGCCTCCTTGCACCCCATCGCCGCCCCCTGCCGGGCGATCTCCAGCACCTCGTCGGGGCTCAGGAACGGCGCCTCCAGCTTGTGCGGCGCCGTCGCGAACGTGCAATAACCACACCGGTCCCGGCACAGCCGGGTCAACGGGATGAAAACCTTCCTGCTGTAGGTGATGATCCCCTCGCGACCGGCGGCCCGCAGACCGGCGTCGCGCACGCGGGAGGCGTGTTCGAGGAGCGTGTCGAGGTGCTCGTCCCTGGCGTGCAGGAGCACGGTCGCCTCGGTCACATCGAGCGTCTTGCCGTCCCTGGCTCGGGCGAGGGCGCGGCGGAGCGCGGAGTCAGAACTCATAGAGGCACAGTACGACGGGCTGAGTTCGCCGTACGCACCCAGGGCGCGCTCAGAACGCCCGGTAGTCGCGCGCGGCCATCCTCGGCCCCCTGGCCGGCGGGCGCAGGCCGCTCAGCCACACCAGCACCGTGGCGCGGTGCCGATGCCCGGTGTACGGCTCCAGCAGCCGCATCATGCCGGGATCGTCGGTCTTCTCCCCCGTCAGCGCGTAGCCGACGAGCTTGGCCAGGTGGAAGTCGCCCACGCTGACCGCGTCGGGGTCGCCGAACGCCCGCTGCCGCACCTCGGCCGACGTCCACACGCCGACCCCCGGCAGCGCGCGCAGCAGCCGGTCGAGCTCCTGCGTGGTGGCGGCGGCCTCCAGCTTGGCGGCGTGCCAGGCGGCGGTGGCGATCGTGCGGGCGCGCACGGCCTCGGCGCCCGCCCGGTGCCAGTGCCAGGACGGGATCTGCCGCCACACCTCAGGCTCCGGCACCACCCGCATGCCCTCGGGCGCCGGGCCGGGCGCGGGCTCGCCGTACCGGCCGAGCAGCCACCGCCAGGCCCGCCACGCCTCCTGCCCGACCACCTTCTGCTCCAGCACGGCGGGCACGAGGGCCTCCATCACCCGCCCCGTGCGCCCGATGCGCAGCCCGGGATGCCTCCTGACGACGTCGGCCAGCACCTCGTGCCTGACGCTGAACCCCGCCAGGTCGTCCTCGGCGCCCACCAGCGCCGGCATCGTCTCCAGTGCCCAGCCGGCCCCCGGCCCCCACGCCTGGCCGTGCACGGCGCCCGCCCGCACGCTCACCCTGAGCGTGCAGGGCCCGTCGGGGGTCCTCGACGTACGCCACACGGCGCCGTCAGGGGTCCGGCGCCAGGCAGGGTCGCCGCCGCCGCGCTTGTGGGGCTGCAACGCCAGCCCCACGTCCAGCGGCCCGTCGGGCTCCCACCTGCGCTCCATCACCTGTACAGTCTGCCCGCCCCGCAGGGCTGGGTCAGACGTCGCTGGAGTAACGCAGCGCCCGCTCGGGCAGCTCGATGCCCGGCCAGACGCGTACGCCGTTCTGCAGCTCGTTGCCCGGCCCCACGATGGCGCCGTCGCCGATCACCGCGTCGCGCACCACCGTGCCGGAGCAGACCCGCGCGCCCTGACCCACCACGGAGTCGGTCACCGAGGCGCCCGCCTCTACCACGCAGTCGTCGCTGAGCACGGAGCCGACCACCGAGGCGCCCGCCTCGACGACGGCCCGCGCGCCGACGGCCGTGCCGCCCCGGACCTTCGCCTCAGGCGAGATGCGGGCCCCTTCGAGCCGCAGGAACTCGCCCGTGGGCCCCGGCAGCGCGGGCGAGGCCAGCCGGCCCAGCACCAGGTCGCGGGAGCCCTGCACGTACGCGGTCGGCGTGCCGACGTCGAGCCAGTAGGTGCGGTCGGCATACCCCAGCACCAGCTCGCCGGACTCGATCAGCCCCGGGAACGTCTCCCGCTCGACCGACACGACCTCGTCGCGCGGGATCGAGTCGATCACCGACCGGGTGAAGACGTAGCAGCCGGCGTTGATCCGGTTCGTGACGGGGTTGGGGGTCTTCTCCAGGAACGCCGTCACGCGCCCCGCCTCGTCGGTCGGCACGCAGCCGAACCGCGAAGGATCGTCGACCTCCGTCAAATGGAGCGTTACAGCGGCCTGCCGCTCACGGTGCGCGCGCACCTGTTCGCCGATGTCGTGGCCGGACAGGATGTCGCCGTTGAGGATCAGCACCGGGTCGTCGGGGCCGGCCGTCAGCGCCTCGGCGGCGTTGCGGATGGCGCCGCCGGTGCCCAGCGGTGTCTCCTCGGTCATGTATTCGAGTGAGAGCCCGAACGCCGCCCCGTCGCCGAAGGCAGGCTCGAACATGGACGCCTTGTAGGAGGTGGCGAACACGATGCGGCGTACGCCGAAAGATCGGGCGCGCGCCAGTTGGTGTGCCAGGAACGGCACCCCGGCGGTCTGCAGCAGCGGCTTGGGCGTGCCCAGTGTCAGCGGACGCAGGCGCGTGCCCTGCCCCCCGACCAGGAGGATCGCCTCGAGGTCTGGCAAAGAGCTCTCCATCACTCCGTGAGGTTACCGAACTATTCGATCGCGCGTTGATAGGAGCTGAGATGGGCCTCCGCCGAAGCGTCCCACGTGAATTCGCGGGCTCTGGCCGGCCCCGCCTCCTGCAACTGGTTCCTGCGCTCGGGAGAGGCCAGCAGGTGCCCCAGCGCCTCGGCGATGCTGCCGACGTCCGGCTCAGTGTAGGCCACCGCGTCGCCGCCCACCTCGGGCAGCGACGTGCGGTGGGTGGTCAGTACGGGGGCGCCGCAGGCCATGGCCTCCAGCACCGGCAGCCCGAACCCCTCGCCACGCGAGGGGAAGGCCACCACCAGCGCCCCGCCCAGGAACCCGGGCAGGTCGGGCGCGCGCAGGTAGCCGGGCCTGATGACCCGCACGGTGGCCTCGACCTCGCGACAGGCCGCGTCCACGTCGTCCTCGTGCACGCCGCCGCCGAGCACCAGCGCCGGCGGCTTGTCCAGCCGCTTCACGGCGGCGGCGAAGCCACGGATGAGGTTGGGCACGTTCTTGCGGGGGTCGAGGGCGCCGAGGAAGGCCACGTACGGCTGGCCGTGCAGCCCGCACCGCATGGCCGCGCGGCGGATCTCCTCCTCGGTCGGCGGATGGAAGTGCGCCAGGTCGACGCCGTGGTAGGCGACGTCGATGCGGGTGGGGTCGGCCTCCAGCACGCGGACCAGCTCGTCGCGCGTCGCCTTGGACGGCACGATCACCCGCTTGGCGTGGCGGACGGCGGTGCGCGTGGCCGAGCGGAAGAACGCGGCACGCGGGCTGTGGTCGTCGGGCTCGGTGAACCAGGTGGCGTCGTGCACGGTCACGACGGTCGGCAGGCCCGATCCGAGCGGGATGGAGTAGTAGGGGGCGTGGATCACGTCGGCGCCGGCCCGGCGGGCGAGTAACGGGAGCCCTGTCTGCTCCCACGCCAGCCTGGCGGCCCTGTTGGTGATCGCTACGGGCCCGGGAAGTATCTGGGCCGAAGGCGCGAGGCGCCGGTATCGCTCCGCTTCGGCACGCTGGCAGACCACCGACAGATTCGCGCCGGCCCGATCGAGCGCGGCCACGAGCCCGTCCACGTATCTGATCAACGCGCCGCGGTCCGCGGGAACCGCCGCCGCATCGACGAGCACTCGAGGCATTACGAAGATCTTCTCCCCTCAAGATCAACGTGGGACCGGGCGTCCCCCTCTGAAGTTCAGCTTATGACCAGCCTCCCCTAAATCGTGGGCCAAATCACACCGAGTCGCGACGCGCCGCAATTCCCGCCAGGCCCGCGCAGATCAGATCGCCCACGATGATGACAATGCGGGATGAAAGAGCCACCGCAATTGCGGCACCGGACTCCAGATGGGGTGCCAGGACCGCAACCATGGCAACCTCCCTGACCCCCGCACCCGCCGGGATCACGAACGTCAGGATGCCCAGGCACCACGACAGCGCGAACGCCCCGACGGCGAAGAGCAGGCCGCCCTGGGGGGCGACGAAGTACAGGTGCACGCCGTAGGCGAGCCAGCCGGTCAGCGCCCAGCCGAGCGCGGTCAGCATGCCGCGCCTGGTCAGAGGGCGTTCGAGGGGGTCGCGCCTGAGGCGGCGCAGGGCGTACCCGATGACGGCGTTGATGACCTTCGGTTCGAGCAGGACGAGCAGCAGCGGGATGAACAGCAGCAGCCAGCCGTACCGGTCCCAGCCCAGCGTGACCAGCGTCACCAGCAGGCCGGTGGCGAGTTGGATCGGCATCATCAGGAAGAACGCCGCCGCGCTGCGCGAGCGCGGCACGCCCAGGTCGCGGCCCATCTCCATCTGCGCGAGCACGGGCCAGACGGCGCCCGGGATGTACTTGCCGAGCTGGCCCACGAAGAAGACCTTGGCCGCCGGGCGGGCGGGCAGCGGCGAGCCGAGGTCGGCCAGCAGGGTGCGCCAGGTGAGCATGGCTCCGAGCAGCGCCGCGACCACCGCGACCAGCGAGCCCGCCAGCGCGGCCCACGACAGCCTGGCGAACCCGGCCACCACCGCGTCCCACTGCCCGGCCACCGCCCAGACGCCGAAGGCGAGCGCGACCGCCAGAAAGCCGTACCTGACCAGACGGCGAGCCGCCGAACGCCGCCGCGGCACCGGTTCCACGGGAGCCTTCACCACGGGCGCACCCGCTCGGGCGGCTGCGGCAACCGCGGCCCGGCCGGGCGGCGCGGCGTCTTGGTGGCCACCCACAGGTACGTCGGCACGACCGGCAGCAGCAGCCGCAGCACCGGGCGCGGCATGTGCGACAGCACGGCCCTGACCACCTTCCCCAGCGCCCCGGGGAACAGCTCGCCGCCCGCGAACCGGGTCGGCGTGGCCAGCACGGGGAACGTGTAGTCCCACACGTGGAAGGCGCGCAGCATCCTGCGCAGCCCGCGCCGCGTCCTGAACCGCTCGTAGTAGTGGTCCGCCCGCCCGGACGCGCGCACGTAACGATCGGCCAGCGCCGGCGGCAGGTACGACAGGAACGGCAGCTTGTAGTGCGGCTCCATCACCCCGAGCCGGTTGCCCAGCCCGAGGTAGAGCACCCCCGAGTCGGACAGCACCCGGTGCATCTCCGCCACCACCGCGTCGGGGTCCACCACGTGCTCGTAGATGTGGTTGAACACCAGCACGTCGATCGAGCCGTCGGGGAACGGCAGCGCCGTGCCGTCGCCGCAGACGAACGCCACCCGCTCGCCGAACCGATCGGCCGCCTTGCGCAGCCCCGGCACGTCGATGTCGATGCCGAGCGTGTGCTTCGCCCCGGCCTGCGCCAGCTCGTCGGCGATGAACCCGGCCGAGCAGCCCACGTCGCCGACGGTCAGCCCGCCGAGGGGCCCGTTGAAGTGCTCCAGCACCGCGATGATCTTCGCGGCCTTCCGCCTGCGCTTCTCCTCGTCGAGCATGGCGGACTGGAACTCGGAGTATTCGAGCTGCGCGACCCGTTGCTTCACCACGGTTCCCCACCGTACCGACCCCGTGCGGACCCGTACGCCAATCGCCTGCTCCGGCTGCTGGATTTGGCCGGAGCACCGCGCGTAACCTGAGCCAATGCTCCGCCGCCTGCTGCGCATCGTCCTGGCCCTGGTCGCCCTCGGTTTCCTCGGCTACGGGCTGGCCACCAACTGGGACGAGACGACGACCGCGCTGGCCGCGATGTCGCCGTGGGCGGTGCTCGGCTCGTTCGTGGCCGTCCTGGTCGGCCAGTTCTGCATGTTGCTGGCCTGGCGGGAGATCCTTTCCGGGCTGGGCACGCGGGTGCCGGTGCGGATCGCCGGGCGGATCATGTTCGTGGGGCAGCTCGGCAAGTACATCCCGGGCGCGGTGTGGGCGTACGCGGCGATGATGGACCTCGGGCGCGACCACGGCAGCCCGCCGCGCCGCACGTTCGCGACCATCTCACTCGGGCTGGTGATCAACCTGGGGGTGGCGATCTCGATCGCCGCCGCCACGCTGGGCACCCTGGACGCGGTGCGGCAGGCCTGGTACTTCGTGCTGCTCGTGCCGGTGATCATCGTCTGCCTGCACCCCAAGGTGCTCACCTGGGGCCTCAACCTGGCGCTGCGCATCGCGCGCAGGGAGCCGCTGGAGAGCGCGCTGCCGGGCCGCACGGTGGTGGTCGCGGTGGCGTGGACGGTGCTCGGCTGGCTCGTGTACGGCCTGCACATCTGGCTGATCGCCGGCCGTCCCGACCTGTACGTGGTGGCGACGGGCGCCTACGCGTTCGCCTGGGCGACCGGCATCCTGACCGTGGTCGTGCCTGCCGGGGTCGGCATCAGGGAGGGCGCGCTGGTGCTCGTGCTCGGGCCGATCATCGGCACGCCCGCCGCGCTCGCCGTGGCGATCGTGTCGCGGCTGGCGTTCACGCTGGCCGACGCGGTGGCGGCGGGCATCTCGTTCGTGCTCGGCCGCCGGCCCGTCACCGCGGCTCAGGAGCCGAGCAGCGCCGTCGCGTACGCCGACCAGAACGGCTCGGGATCGACCGCCTTGACCCCCGACCGCAACCTCTCCGGCTCGCCGGAGGCGTAGAAGCGCTCGATGGCCGCGCGCAGGGCCCCCGCGTCGCCCGGCTCGACCAGCAGCCCGTCCACGCCGTCGGTGACGTGGTCGGCCAGCGCGCCGACGCGGGTGGCGATCACCGGCACGCCGTGCTCGTGCGCCAGCCACACGTTCTGGCTGGCCGTGGCGTTGCGGTAGGGCAGCACCAGCGCGTCGGCCGCGGCGAACAGCCTCGGCACGTCCTCGGCGGCGACGTAGCCGGGGCGCAGCTCCACCCGGTCGCCGATGCCCAGCTCGCCGATCAGCGCCTTCGTCTCGTCCAGCCCGCCCCAGAACTCGCCCGCGACGGTCAGCCCGATGCCCTCGGGCAGCGCGCGCAGCAGCAGGTCGAGCCCCTTGTACGGGCGCACGATGCCGAAGAACAGCAGCCTGCGGTGCACCGCCTCGGCAGCCCTGTCACCGGAGGTCGAGGGCAGGTGCGGCGGCAGCCCCGCCACGCTGACCGGCTTGGCCGTCAGCTCCCTGGCCAGCGCGGCCTGCGGCTCTGAGTGGGCCAGCACCCCGTCCACCCGCCTGAGCAAGGCCTTCATCAGCGGCGCGTCGTACGGCTTGCGCTCGTGCGGCAGCACGTTGTGGCACAGCGCGACCGTCCTGGCCTTCCGCCCGATTCCGGCGAGGATGCCCAGGTAGGCGGGCACCTGCACCGGGCTCAGCACCGCCAGCACGACCAGGTCGGCCGACCGCAGCCGCCGCCCGGCCGCCACCCATCCGTCCGGCCGCCGCCAGTCAAGCCGCCGCACGGTCTTCCGGTAAGGCGTGCCCTCGGGCGCGGAGATCGTCTGCTGCCCCGGGTAGAGGAAGGACGGATACTGCGCCCGCCACGACTCGATCACCACGTCGTGCCCGAGCGCCGACAGGCGGTGCGCCAGCTCGGTGGTGTGCTGCGCCCCGCCCCCCTTGTACGGATAGGTCGGGCCGACGATCGCGATCCGCAAGGTCACTCTCCCCGGGAGCGCACGATCAGGTCGGCGAGCAACGCGACGGACCCGATCAGCAGCCCCGACAGGAAGATCATGACGGTGTTGGCGGGGAAGTAGAACGGGTGCTGGATCATGTCCCAGACACCCTTCACGAACCCGATGGCGACCAGCCACAACGCGGGCGGCATGAGCACCTTGAGCGGGTTGAAGTACATGATCATCCGCAGCACCTGGAGGATGTAGCGGTAGGCGTCGGAGACGAAGCTGAACTTCGACTTGCCGGCCCGCTTGGCGTACTCGGTCGGCAGGTAGTAGACGTCGTGCTGGTTCGACAGGAACGACAGCGTGATCGTCGTGACGCAGGAGAACCCCGGGGGCAGCAGCCGTAGGTACGGCTTGGCCACCGCCTTGCGGAAGGCCCGCAGGCCGGAGTTGAGGTCGGGGATCTTCTGCCCGGCCAGCATCTCGGCCACCTTGCGGATCACGAACTTGGCCGGCACGCGCAGCAGCTTGTGCGAGCCCTCCTCGCTGGTGCGCGCCCCGACCACCATGTCGATGGCCGCGTCCTTGTCCAGGATCTGCACCAGCTCAGGGATGCGCTCGTTGGCGTAGGACATGTCGGCGTCGGTCCAGACGACGATCTCGCCCCTGGCCTCCTGCGAGCCGATGCGCCGCACGGTGCCCGCGCCGCCGTTGCGGTGGAAGGCGCGGATGCGCAGGTGCGGGTAGTGGGGCGCGGCCTCCCTCAGCTTGGCCAGGGTCGCGTCGGTCGAGCAGTCGTCCACGGCGACCAGCTCGTAGGTGTAGCCGCTCGAGTCCATCGCCTTGGTGATGCGCTCCACCTCGTCGATGACGTGATCCTGCTCGTTGTAGCAGGGCAGGACGATCGTGACGTACGGCGCTTCATCCACGGCAGTTCCACTCTTGGGGGTCTCAAGCGTGCTCACGGGGGTCGAGGGTACTCTGCCCAGCCGGGAGGCGAGTCCACATCGGGCCAGCGGGAGCTCCCGATTCCCCGGATCTTTCTACCAGTCTGGCTCATCGCGGGCCGGTCAGGCGACCGCCATCCACACGTTCATCGTCAGGGACCACGTGCCGTTCGGAGCCTCGGTGAGCGAGCGCTCGTCCTGGCGGGTGACCAGCTTCATGACCTGCGACGCCGCCCCGTACGGCGAGACGTGCCAGTCCTCGGCCCCCAGCACGACCGGCACCCGGCCCGCCGCGCGCACCCGCTCGACCAGCCGCCGCACCTCATCCTGCGGCGCGAGGTCGCCCTCGGTACGGGCCACCTGCGCGGCCGGTCTGCCGCACATGCCCCGCACGACCTGCACGAACCGGTCGCCCGTGACCCGCTCCACGGTCAGCACCGTGGCGTTGGCCGGGATCCTCGCGCACATCGCCTCGACCGCCGCCGCCTCCCCCCGCTCGACCGGTGTGAACGCGGTCCCGATAGAGGTCACGGCCGGGGGCGCGAGCACGAGCAGCACGGCCAGCGCCATGCCCCACCTCAGCACCTTCGGCCCGTGCCGGTCCGTGAGGCGGCGCAGCCGGGCCAGGCCGTACGTGGCGAGCAGGATCATGCCGGGGATCACGATGGGGACCAGGCGGCGGGCGGCCCACGGATGGTCCGGGGTGATCTCGGGGCGCAGCAGCGTGGTGACGGTCGTCCAGCCCACGACCGCCAGCGGCAGCAGCCACTCGAACGACGAGCCGTCACGCAGCAGCCTGCGCACGAGCAGGGCGGCGGCGATCGTGGCCAGCAGGACGGCGGGGGCGCCGACGTACCAGGTCACCCAGTGCAGGGAGTTCTCGAAGTAGAGCCGCGTGCCGTCCACGGGCATGACGTTGGCGCGCTGGATCTGCTCGATCATCTCGAACGTGCGGCGGTCGTCGGGGTTGGCGGGGACCCGGGTGACGGTCTGCACCCACGGGCGGGCGTACAGGGCCGCCATCAGCAGCACGACCAGCACCGCGCCCGTCCTCGGCGCCCACTTCGGCAGCCGGATCCGGGCGAGGGCGGGGGCGACGGCCGTGCCGGCGGCGGTGAGCACGAGGACCCCGGCGCAGACGAACAGCAACGGCCGCACCGAAGCGGACAAATAAGAAAGGTAAGGACGAGCCAGCAGATACGCCGCCAGCATCCCCACCCCGGCCCCGGCCACCAGCCCAGCCAGCAACGGCAGCCCCCCCCCCCCCGCCGGCCTTCGCAACCGCCGCATGCCGATCAGCAGCCCCGCGAACGCCAGCACCGGCAGCACGTCACGCAGCCCGTCCACCCTGACCAGCACCGCCAGCCCGAACACCAGCCCGGCCAGCAGCGCCCTGCCCCGCTCCCGCCGGGCCAGCGCGTCGTGCGCCAGGGCCAGGCCGCCGAACAGCAGGATCAGCGACGGGATCTCGCTGAACGTGGTGCGCGAGGTGTACAGGATCGGCATGCTCACCGCGAACGCCACCGCTCCCGGCACCGCCCACCTGGCCCCCGCCAGCCGCGCCACCACCCCGGCCACCGTGAGCACCGCCAGCGCCCCCAGCACGGCCGGCACCACGTAGGGCGCGCCCAGCCAGTGGCCGATCGCGAACAACATCGGCGGGCCCGGCATGAACTGCGGCACCACCGCGCCGTCCGCCGGGAAGAAGCCGACGCTCTTGAACACCAGCGAGGGATCCGGCCCGCCGAACGCCTCCGCCTGGACGGGGATGGGCAGGCCGCCGTGGGTGGCGATCCAGGCGGCGTACTGGGTGTAGGTGGCGGGGTCGCGTCTCACGGCGACCTGCTCGCTGTGCATGATCGCGTTGAAGGCGCCTGACGCGACCGCCACGCCCGCGACGCCTGCCACCTGCCAGGTGCTCTTCCGTACGCGCCTCACGGCGCCGATGACCCCCGGCGATCCCTTCACGGCCGCCCGTGAGGCGTCGCCCGCCGGCCCGCCGCCCAGCCCTCGCGCGCCCGCCCAGCACAGCAGCGCGGCCAACGGGACGCCCAGCAGCGTGGCGGGCAGGGGGGCGAACCGGCCGAGCAGGAGCAGCGGCAGCCCGGCCAGCAGCCAGCCCGTCACTGCCAGCGCGGGCAGCACGGAGAGCGTGGTGAGCACCCGGCCGGGTCGATCGAGTTCCATCGTCGAGCGAGCGTATCCAACCCGGAGCCCACCCCTCGCCCGCGCGCCACCCCTGCGGACGCGAGACGGGCCTGGGCGCGAGGCGGGCCGGGCGCGGGGCGGCCCGGGCGCGGGGTGGGGCGGGCGCGGGGCGGGGTGCGCGGCTCGGGCGCGATCGCCGGTAGCGTACGGACGTGCCGGAGAAGCGGGAGGACATGCGGTGAGGCCGGAGGCTCACGACGGCGAGCCCACGAGGACCGGCCGCGGCCGACGGCGCCTGCCGCACTGGGCGCGTCGGCACCGCTGGTTCCTGGTCGTGCTGGCCCTGGGCACCGCGCTGAGGGCGCTGGCCATGCTGGGCTACCGCCCCGCCCTGTGGTTCCCCGACTCCTACACCTACATCGTCACGGTCTTCAAACCCCGCCCCGACCTGGTGCGCCCGGCCGGTTACTCGATGTTCATGAAGCTGCTGGAGCCGCTGCACGCGTTCGGCGCGGTGACGGCGGCCCAGCACCTGCTCGGCCTGGCCACGGGCGTGCTCGTCTACCGTGCCGTGCTCAGGGCCGCGCCCAGGGCTCCGAGGTGGGTGGCGACGCTGGCGACGGTGCCGGTGCTGCTGGACGCGTACCAGATCGAGCTGGAGCACCTGCTCGTCTCGGACACGCTGTTCATGTTCCTGGTGGTGGCCGCCGTGGCGCTGTGCGCCACGCGGCGGACGGCGACCGCCGCGGCGATCGGCCTGCTGCTGGCCGCCGCCACGCTGACCAGGACGGTCGGGCAGCCGCTGATCGTGGTGCTGGCGGCCTGGTTCGTGCTGCGGGGATGGCTGTGGCCGCCGGACTCGCCGCGCCGCAGGACCAGGCCGACCGACGGCCGGGCCGAGCCGGGCACCGCGCCGGCGAGACGAGCCGGCGTGCGGTTCAGGGCACCGGGGTTCAGGGCACCGGGGTTCAGGGCACCGGGGTTCAGGGCAGCGGCGTTCCGGCCGGCGGCCGTGCTGCTGGCCGCCGCACTGGTGCCGATCGTCGCCTACGGCGCCTGGTTCTACGTCACCTACCAGCGGGTCGGCCTGGTGGGCGCGAACGGCGTCTTCCTGTACGCCCGGACGATGTCCTTCGCCGACTGCGACAGGATGGACCCGCCGCCCGACCTGAGGATCCTGTGCGATCCGCGCCCGCCGGAGCAGCGGCCGCCCTCGCAGGAGTACATCTGGGCCAAGGACGCGCCGCTGGTGCTGCTGCCGGGGATCACGTTCTCGAAGGAGAACGACGACCTGGCGGCCAGGTTCGCGATGCTGGCGCTCACGTCGCAGCCGCTCGACTACGCCGCCTCGGTGCTGGAGGAGCTGGGCCGCTCGTTCACGTGGGACCGGCCGATCTATCCCGACGCCGAGATCTACGGCTATTACCAGTTTCCGGTCACCGAGCCCGGACCTCCTGGCCGCTATCCCGCGCAGGTGGGCGCCGAATATGCCAAGCTCTACGAGCAGGGTGCGATCGGCACGGAGATCGTGGAGCCCTTCGCCGGATGGTTGCGGGCCTATCAGAGCATGGTGCGACTGCCCGGCCCGGTGCTCCTGGGAATCTTGCTCGTGCCACCGGTGGCGGCCGTCGCCCGCAGGCGCAGGCGAGAGCGTCCTGCGGCGGGTCCGGTGTGGCTGGTGCCCTGGTCGGCGGCGATTGTGCTGCTGATCACACCGGCCGCGGCCGCCGAGTTCGACTACCGGTACGTGTTGCCGGCCGTGCCCCTGGCTTGTTTGGCGGCGGCCCAGAGCATCAGGCCTGACCTGCTCCGACAGTCCGGTGGCGATCAAAGGGCGAAAGAGTTTGGCGATGATATTCCACCCAATGTCCGGCTCTGAGTATGCTTTGCCGCGGAAACATCACGTCCGGGTCACGGTCGTTCCCCACGATCATGGCTCGGGGCACGCCGTACGTGACCTAGTCTCATGGCGCGGAGCGACCAATCCGGCGGCGCAAGGAGTGAGGCTAGGGGGCGTATGAGTGACTACAGGAGCGTGCCGGTCGCCGATTCCGTGCATGACCGCCGCACCGCCGTCACACAACCGGGCAGCACACAACCGGGCAGCCGGATGGCCCGCCGTCAGGCGGCCGCCGCCGCGCCGCCCCCGCCTGACGACCGGCCGCCGCGCGGCCACCGCTCAGGCGGCGGCCCGGGCGGCCAGAACAGGATGCGCGTGCTGGCGTGGGTCAGCATCGGCCTGACCTCGGTCATGGTGGCGGGCGCGCTGACCGCGTACACCACCTACCGCGACGCCTTCGGCAACATCAACCAGAAGAGCGTCAAGGAAGACATCATCAACCCGCGCCCGCCGGAGACAGGGGCGCTGAACGTGCTGCTCGTCGGCTCCGACACGCGCGCGGGCCAGGGCAACGCGAAGTACGGGCAGGCGCTGGCCCGGCAGTCCGACGCGGGCGGCAAGCGCACCGACACGATCATCCTCATGCACATCTCGCCCAACCGGGACAAGGCGCAGCTCATCAGCTTCCCTCGGGACTCGATGGTGCAGATACCCCGGTGCAAGAACGAGACCACCAAGCAGGAGATGCCCGCCCGCCGGGACATGATCAACTCGGCGTACAACTCGGGCGGCATCGCCTGCACGATCTCCACCATCGAGACGCTCACCGGCATCCGCGTCAACCACTTCGTCGAGGTGGACTTCAGCGGCTTCAAGAACATCGTCGACGCCCTCGGCGGCATCGAGATCTGCCTGAAGACGGCCGTCAACGACAAGTCGTCCAAGCTGGTGCTCCCGGCCGGCACCAGCCTGCTCAACGGCGAGAAGGCGCTCGGCTACGTGCGCCTGCGCCACTACGGCGACGGCAGCGACATCCAGCGCATCAAGCGCCAGCAGATCTTCCTGAGCAAGGTCGTGGCCAAGGCCACCAGCAGTGAGCTGCTCACGGACGTGGGCCGGCTGCGCGACTTCGTCGCCGCCGCGGGCAAGTCCGTCACGATGGACCCCGAGCTGGCCAACGACACCGAAGAGCTGATCAGGATCGCGATGAGCGCCAAGGCGCTGACGGCCAACGGCGTCAAGTTCATCACCGTGCCCTGGGGCGCGGCTCCCGACGACCCCAACCGGGTGGTCTGGACCGAGCCGGACGCCGGCGAGCTGTTCAAGGCGATCAGGACCGACACCGAGGTCGCCACCCCCGAGCCGACCAGCAGCACGAGCGCCAAGCCCAAGGCCGCGGTCAAGCCGCAGCAGGTGCGCGTCCAGGTGCTCAACGGCACCAAGACCTTCGGCAAGGCCCGCGAGGTGGCCGACCAGCTCGCCAAGGAGGGCTACAAGGTCGTCTCGGTGGGCAACTACACCGCGCCCGGCGGGGCCAGCCTGCCCAAGAGCGAGATCCACTACACCAAGACGGAGACGGCGACCGACCACGCCGTCAAGCTGGGCACCGCGGTGCTGCCCAAGCCCCAGGCCGCCTCGGGCAAGGTGCAGGCGTCCAACGTGCAGCCGTACACGTCCACGACGGGCACGGCCACGGCGGGCGGCGCCACGAAGGGCACGCCGATCATCCAGCTCGTGGTCGGCGAGGACTTCGACTCGGTCAAGGTCACCGAGCTTCCCGACAGCGTGAAGAACAACTCGATCACCGCGTCGGAGCAGAAGAACGTGTGCACGTGAGGCTCCAAGTTCCCTGTGTAACCGGGCATTCTGGTCCACTGCGAGAGACAGGACCCACGAGGGCGGGATAGTCTGTCGTGGGTTGGCGACGCAGCGCGACGCAATTCCGCAAGGGTTTCGATCCTGTTGTCGTCCTGGTTCCCCGGCCCCGAGCGAAGCTGAGCGACTTCTTCTGTGTCTGACACCAGATCCTCCCCATCGGCCACGCCCCAGCGCAGCCCCGAGGAGCAAGGGCCCGCCAACACGGGGGCCCGCTGGCCGTTGCCGGAAGAGGCGTTCTGGAGCGAGTCCACCGACCCGCACGGGGCCGCCCCCGGCGAGCGCACCGCGCCGCAGGCGGCGGTCGCCACGAAGCCGGCCTCGGGAGAGAAGCGGCAGGAGCAGCCGCAGCCACAACCGGCCGCCGAGCCGGCCAAGCGCAGGCGCGACCCGTTCCTCGACAACGTCAAGTTCATCCTGATCGCGCTGGTGCCGATCGGCCACTCGCTGGTGCCGACGCTGGCCGCCGACTCGGCGCGGGCGGCCTACATCTTCATCTACGTCTTCCACATGCCGCTGTTCGTGGTGATCAGCGGCTACCTGTCCAGGAACTTCTGGAACTCCAACGCGAAGACCAACAAGCTGGTCGACACCTTCCTCGTCCCCTACGTGATCGTCGAGGTGGGCTACGCCGCGCTCCGCGCCGCACTCGGCGGCAAGTGGAGTCTGACGATCATCGACCCGGCGTGGCTCAACTGGTACCTGCTGGCGCTGCTGTTCTGGCGGTTGTCCACACCGGTGTGGAAGCGGATGAAGTACCCGGTTCCGGTGGCGATCGCGATCTACCTGTTCGCCGGGTTCTCGCAGATCTCCGGCGACTTCAGCATGGACCGGTTCTTCGGCCTGCTGCCGTTCTTCGTGATCGGCCTGGTGCTGCAGCCCGAGCATTTCGAGATGCTCAACCGGCGCTGGATCAAGATCGCCTCCGGGGGCATCCTCCTCGGCGCGGCAGCGGTGGCGATCTTCCTCGCGTCCAGGGGGGCGAAGCTGGGCCCGTTCTACTTCAAGAACAGCTACCAGGACCTCAACCTGTCCTGGTACATGGGCCTCGGCATGCGCGTCGGCCTGCTCGTCTGCGCGCTGGCCATGTGCCTCGCCGTGCTCGCGCTGGTGCCTAGGAAGGAGACCTGGTACACCGACCTCGGCACCCGCACGCTCTACTGCTACCTGCTGCACGGCATCCCGGTGCTGATCGCCAAGGAGATGGGCTGGCTGTCGGTCCCGTGGCTGTACGGGCCGCTGGGCGTGCTGGCGATCAGCGCGAGCTGCTTCGCGCTGGCCATCGTGCTGTGCCTGCCGGAGACCCGAACGGTGTTCAAGTGGGTGCTGGAGCCCCGCCTGACCTGGCTCTATCGGCGCCCCTCCCGAAGTTAAGCAGCCGTTCCACCCGCATTAACGCCTTTGACCTGGTAACCGCTCAGCATCGACACATGCGCGCTTGTGTCGCCACGACCGTCCATCATCCCGAGGACGCCCGGATCATGCACCGGCAGATCCGGGCGCTGCTCGACGCGGGCCACGAGGTGACCTACGTCGCGCCCTTCACCTACTTCAACGTGACCCCCGCCATGGGGCTGACCGCGATCGACGTGGCCCGCCAGGCGTCCCACAGCCGGGCGCGCGCCGCGCTCAGGCGCGGCGTGCGGGACGCGGACCTGCTGATCGTGCACGACCACCGGCTGCTGCGGGCGCTGCCGTACCGGCGGCCTCCGGTCGTCTGGGACGTACGCGAGGAGGCGACTTCCAAGCAACTGTCCCGCGCCGCGAGGCGGCATCGGGTGATCACCCCCTCCGTGGTCCCCGAGGCGACCCTGGTGTCACCCAGTCCTCCCCCTCCTGGCGACACCAGGGTCGTGCACATCGGCCGGCTGGCGGCCGACCGCGGCGTGACCGAGCTGATCGGGCTGGCCGAGCGCCTGGTCCCGCACGGCGTCCGGCTGGACCTCATCGGCGCCGCCGCCCGCGACGTGCGCCCGCTGCTGCGGGACGCGCAGCGGGTCGGCCTGCTCGACTGGTTCGGATACGTGCCCAACCGGCACGCCCTGCGCATGGCCGAGGGCGCGCTGGCCGGGCTGTCGCTGGCCGACGACACGGTCAGGACCCTGCCCACCAAGATCATGGACTACATGGGCAGGGGGCTGCCGGTGATCACCACCCCGCAGGGCGCCTCGCTGGTCGAGGGCGTCGGGTGCGGGCTCGTGGTGCCGCTGGACGTGGACGCGGTGCTGAACGCCGTCCTGGACCTGAAGGAGGACGTGGCGCGGCGGGTCAGGCTCGGCGCCCAGGGGCACGCGGAGGCGCGGCTGCGGCACCACTGGCCGGATCACGCCGACGCGTTCGTGCGGCGGGCCGAGTCGTGGGCCGGGGTGACCAGGCACGCTCTGGCCGTCTAGGCGGGATGACCAGGCACGCGCGCGGCCGTCTGGTCTAGGGGCGGTCCAGGTCGAAGGTGACATCGGCCAGCCGGACGGTGCGAACGCGCGGGTCCTCGATGAGCTTGCGCAGCTCCGCGACCGAGGCGAGCTGGTCCACGTAGGCGTAGGCCAGGCCGTCGCCCGCCGCCTTGCGCAGCCGGTTCAGGGACAGGTCGAACCTGCGCAGGTTCGCGTCGTCGTGCTCGCGCAGCAGGCCGACCCAGGTCCGGAAGTTGTCCAGCCCGACCCCGCAGCCCTGCTTCCCCTCGGCGAACTCGCCGCGATCCCACGTGATGTCGCCCCAGGTGATGGGCAGCGAACCCGTCCTGCGCTCGTAGACCACCTTGTCGGCGCACGTTCTGTTCTGGTCCAGGAACCCCTTCAGCTCGGCCTCCTTGAGCGGCGCGGCGAACTCCACCACCGCCAGCGCGTTGAGCCCGTCCGGCAGTCTCGCCAGCACCTTGCGGACCTGCTCCTTGGGCGCCAGCGTGCCACCGACGTCGAACAAGGAGATGGAGAGCCTGGTGCCGGCGGTGCTGCCCAGGGGCAGGCGGCCCACGCGCCCGAAGAAGTCCTGGCTGATGGTGTAGGTCCCGCCCCCCGTCGGCCAGAAGCCCCCGATTGCGCGCAGCGGGGAGGCGCTCGCTTGGAACGACATCGACCACGGGGTGGTCTCGCAGCAGTCGCCCACAGTCACGGTGTAGGCCGGGTTGTAGAGCTTGAAGGCGGTGCCGAGCACGTCCATCATGCGCCGTTCCCGGTCACCGCGTTGCTGGACGAGGGATGAACCGAGCGTGGCCACCAGCGCGAGCGCCAGCAGCACCGCCAGCACGCTGGAGGTCGTCCTGAGCAGCCCCCTGCGGACGGCCTTCCTGGTCAGCTTGGGGTCGAAGTCCGGCATTTCCGGAAAGTCATCACTCATGGGGCACTCCATAGGTCTCGGCGAAGGCGTTCCTGGCGCGCCACAACGCGGTCTTGATCGAGGCGTGCTTCCTGCCGGTCATCGCGGCCACCTCCACGAGCGAGAAGCCCTCGAAGTAGACCAGCGTGAGCAGCCTCCGGTGCTGCTCGGGCAGCCGGGCGAGCGCGTCGCGCACCTCCAGGGAGTCCACGTGGAACCCGGGCGCGCCCAGCTCGTCCGGCTCGGGCAGCGGCAGCTCGCGCCGCGAACGGCGGACGTGGTCGACGAGCACGTTGCGCGCGATCGTGAGCAGCCACGCGGCCGGATTCTCGCCGCGCCAGCCCAGCAGGGCCCTGGTCGCCTTGACGAACGTCTCCTGTGCCAGGTCTTCCGCGAGGTGGGGGTCACGGGTCCTGCGCAGGAGGAACCCGCACACGAGCGGCCAGTGCTCGCGATACAAGTCCTCGATGATGGCGCCCCCCGTGGTCTGTTCATTGTCACATCACACGTAGACGGGACCGGGGCGGGAATGGTCACACGGCTTTCTGGTTGATGTACTTGGACCCATGGCATCGCATCAGATCCAGGGCCGGACGGTGGGCATGCCCGTACGGGTGAGGGACGCCGAGGTGTGCAGTGCCCTCTACCCGGTGCGTGCCGACGCCGCCCGGGCGGTGATCGCGTACTCAGGGCTGGACGTGGCAGAGGTGCTGCCCGGCAAGGCCGTCTGCGTGCTGGTGTTCGTGGACTACCGCGACGGCGACCTCGACACCTACCACGAGTTCGGCATGGCCTTCCTCGTGCGCCCGCCGGGCTCGGCCGGCTCCGTGGGGCCGGGCGAGCTGCGGCACGCCGGGGTGTTCGTGCACTGGCTGCCGGTGGACCAGGGGTTCACGCTGGAGGCCGGGCGCACTCTGTGGGGTTTCCCCAAGGAGCTGGCGGACATCGAGCTGCGGCTCTCGTCGCCGTACAAGAGGTGCATCCTGCGCAAGGACGGGCGGCTCGTGCTCGACATGCTCGTCAAGCCGGGGCTGCCCGTGCCGGCCGGGGCCGCGATGGCGCCGCTGGACGCCTACACGCATCGCGACGGGGTCACCCGGCGGGTGCCGTGGAGCGTGCGGGCCAAGGGGGCCAGGGTGCGGCCCAGCGGGGCGTTGATCCGGCTGGGCAACCATCCCATCGCCAAGGAGCTGAGCGAGCTGGGGTTGCCCAAGCGGGCGCTGTTCAGCACGACGATCTCGCACGCCGAGATGAGCTTCGGCGAGGCGAGCGAGGCCTGAGCCGGAGGGAGGGATCCATCCCTCCCCCGGCCCTCAGACGATCGGCGGCCGGCCGAGCTTGACCATCCGCCAAGCCGTGGCCCAGGCCATCGGCCGGCGCTCACCGGCAGGAGTCCGCAGCCCCTCGAAGAAGCCGGAGAACCACGCCTTCAGCGCCCCAGAGGCCCCGCGCTCGCGGATCACGGTGAGCACGACCCAGTTGGTCAGGTACAGGAACGCCAGTGGCCACGGCAGGTTCCGGCGGGCCAGCCACACCCGGTTGCGGGCGTTGAGCCGGTGGAACTCGGCGTGCCTGGTCGGCGGCACCTGCGGGTGGTACATCACCGTCTCGGCGTCGTACTCGATGCGGTAGCCCTCGCCGAGCAGCCGCCAGGCCAGGTCGGTCTCCTCGTGCGCGTAGAAGAAGCGCTCGGGCAGGCCGCCCACCTGGAGGAAGGCGGAGCGCCTGATCGCCGAGGCGCCGCCGAGGAAGGTGGTGACGGGGCTGGACCGCTGGGGGTCGCCCGCGCGCAGGCGCGGGACGTGGCGGCGCTGGCTGCCGCTCCCGTCAGGGTCCATGATGCGGAAGGAGATCACGGCCAGGTCGGGCTCGGTGGCGAAGCGGTCCCGCACGTGCGAGACGACCTTCGGGTTGGCGTACCAGCCGTCGTCGTCGAGGAACAGCACGACGTCTCCCGAGCACTCCTCCACGCCCCGGTTACGGCCGGCGGGGATGCCCGTGTTCTGATCGAGCCGGATCGCTTTCACGACCGCGGCCGACCCCTCGGGTGGCGTCGCCGACACCTCGGGCACGTCGGCACCGTTGCCTACGATCACCACCTCGACGTCGCCGTCGACCTGGTTGAGCGCGGACTCGACCGCCCGGTTCAGCTCCGCGACCCGGTTGCCCATGGTGAGGATGACGCACGAGATCTTCAACGAATCACTGTCCTGACGCGTTGAGAGCACGAGCGGAGCATTCTTTCATGATCACCGAGTCTGCTGGTCTGCATGGTCTGGGAATGGTGAAGCTAAGCGTATCGGAACCGACGATGAACCCCCACCGAACGGCGGACGTCCGATCAATACGACGGACGAAAGGCTTCCTCGGTTCCAGGCGCGCCATCAAGCCAGTCGCCTCGACGCCATGATGCTGATCAGGTGCAGGACGGTCTGCAGCGCGGCGGCGAGCAGACAGGCCACCACGAGCACCCGCGTGGCCGTCAGATCGCCGATGACCAGGTCGATCACCGCGGTCACCACGGCCAGCATGGACAGCTCGATCGGCTGCACGATGCGGTGGAACTTCGTGGCCGCCAGCACCCGCCGCCCCAGCCCGAGCAGCCCGGAGCGGAACTGCACGGCCGCGGCCTCGCTCGCGGCTCCCAGCCCGCCCTTGGCCCGGGCCACTTCGACGAGGTCGCTCTCGGCCTTGATGAGGATGGCGCCGAGCGCGGCGGCGAAGCCGAAGACCGTGTACCAGTCGGGCAGCACGGCCGAGGCCCGCCAGCCCAGCCCGGCCAGCACCGCGGCCTCGGCGAAGTATGCGCCGACCCGGTCGAGGTAGACGCCCGCCAGGGACGTCTTGCCCGTCCAGCGGGCCAGCTCGCCGTCGGAGCAGTCGAGCAGCAGGTAGACCTGGATCAGTAAGGCGGCCAGGACCGCCGCCCAGAGCCCCGGCAGGGCCAGCACGACGCCGGCCAGGACCCCGGCCACCGTCATCACCCAGGTGAGCTGGTTGGGCGTGACGGAGGTCTTGGTGAACATCCAGGTGACGTAGATGGACAGGCGGCGCATGTAGAGCACGCCCGCCCAGTGCTCGCCGTTCCTGCGCTCCAGGTGGCCGGGTGGCTGGGCCACCTGGCGCAGCTCAGCTACCGAAGGCCCGGACATAGTCCCCCACCCGATCGCGGATCTCCGAGTCCTGCATGCGCAGGTGCTCCAGGATCGTGTAACGGCCGGGACGGGTGGCCGGGGCCAGCGCGATGACCTCGGCGAACTGCTCGGCGCTCAGCCCGATGTCGCCGGGGACGACGGGCAGCTCGTGCCGGCGCAGGCAGTCGACCACCTGTTTGACGCGGGCGTCGTCCTGTCTGAGGAAGAAGCAGAAGGCGGCGCCGATGCCGGCGAGCTCGCCGTGGTTGGAGGTGCCGGGGAAGAGCTGATCCACGGCATGAAGGATCTCATGGTCTCCACCGCTCGCGGGCCGCGAAGAGCCCGCGACGACCATCGACATGCCCGACAGGATCAGCGACTCGGCCAGGACGGTCAGGAACCCGTCGGACTCGATGGAGTCGGTGCGCCCGATGAGCGCCTCGGCGGCGGTGCGGGACATCGAGCAGGCCAGCCCGTCGATCGGCTCGCCGCGCTCGACGTTGCCGAGCTGCCAGTCCTCGATGGCCGACAGGTTGCTCACCACGTCGCCCACGCCCGCCCTGACCAGCGACTCGGGCGCGTTGTGCACGAAGTCGAGGTCGACCAGGATGGCCAGCGGCATCGGCACGCCGAAGGAGCCCTTGCCGCCCTCGTAGACGAGCGAGGCGGTGGGCGAGCAGATGCCGTCGTGGGAGAGGTTGGTGGCCACCGCGACCATGGGGATGCCTGCCAGGGAGGCGGCGTACTTGGTCACGTCGATCGTCTTGCCGCCGCCCACGCCCACGACCACCTCGTAGGCCGCCTTGCGCAGGTCGGCGCCGAGCGAGACGGCCGCGTCGACCGACCCGTCGGCCACCCTGAACACCTCGGCCTCGCCCAGCGTGGGCGCGATGAGGCTCTCGATGTGGTCGCCCTGGCCCATGCCGACGGCCACCGCGACCCTGCCGGAGGTCGCCACGCGGCTGTCGGCCAGCAGGGCGCCGAGCTCGGCGACCGCGCCGCGCCTGACGTCCATGGTCAGCGGCGCCGGCAACATCCTCGCTAGAAGCGGCATCCGCGCCCCCTCAGTAGTGAACGGCTATGGCGCGGGCCTTGGCCAGGTCGTCGTGGTTGTCCACCTCGACCCAGTCGACCTCTCCGATGGGCGCGGCGTGGATGATCTCGCCGCGGTCGACCATCTCCTGGTAACCGTCCTCGTAGTAGAGCTGCGGGTCGCGCTCGAAGGTGGCCTTGAGCGCGTCGGCCAGCCGGTCGGCGGCGGCCGGCCTGATGAGGGTGGCGCCGATGTACTCGCCGTACGCCTGCGCCGGGTCCATCAGCTTGGTGATGCGGCGCAGCGCGCCCTCCGGCGACAGGGTGACCTTCATCTCCTCGTCGGCCAGCGACTTGACGTCGTCGACGGCCAGCAGGATGTCGCTGGTCTCGGGCGCGGCGAGCAGCGTCTTCTCGATGGAGACCGGGTGCACGGTGTCGCCGTTGACCAGGAGCGCGCCCTGGGCGAAGTAGTCGCGCGCGCACCACAGGGAGTAGGCGTTGTTCCACTCCTCGGCCTTGTCGTTGTGCACGAGGGTGAGCTTGACGCCGTGGCGCTCCTCCAGGGCCTCCTTGCGCTCGTGTACGGCCTGCGCCGCGTAACCGACGACGACCACGACGTCCCGCAGGCCCACCTCGGCGAGATTGCGCAGCGAGATGTCCATGATCGTGGTCTCGCCGTCGACCGGCACGAGCGCCTTGGGCAGCGTGTCGGTGTACGGCCGCAGGCGTCGTCCGGCCCCAGCGGCCAGAACCATTCCCAGCAACGTGCACTCCTCAGTCGAGCATGACTCCGATGGCCCAAAGAGTATTCGTCTTTGGGCCCCGTGCGGGTAATCCGGCGTTAGTCTTGCGTTCCCATATCGGTCGCATCCACCCCGGATCGGGGCGCGGCGAGCCAGCACGTCAGGCTCTCCCAGCCGAACAGTCCCCACAGGTAGACCGCGAGCAGCAGGTAGCCCCCGGTCAGCCAGCCCGACAGCGCGACCAGGGAGACCACCATCATCCGCCCGTCCCAGCCGAGCCCCAGAGTGGACAGCCAGGCCGGCGGATAGACGTGCTGGCGCAACCGGTAGACCAGATCGTAATGGTGGAACGCCAGGGCGGCGAGCAGCATGAAGATCACCAGGGGGTGCACGTCGTGGGCGAACCCGCACGCCGCGATGAACGTGTACTCGATGAGCCGCAGGATCGGCGGCACGAGCCAGTCGAACCTGCCGTCGTGCGGGTGCGTGCTGCCGGGCCCGGCCAGCAGTAGCGTCACGGCGGGCGCGAACACCGCCAGGCCGTCCGTGCCCGCCACGCCGAGCACCAGCAGCACGCCCGTGACGAACGTGCCGGCGATCACCGGCGGCAGCGGCGGGAGCTGCCCTGCCACGAGCAGCCCCATCGCCCGCGAGAGCGGCCCGTCGTCGCGGTAGGCCACGACCGTGCTGCTCGGAACGGGTGTCATGTGAACCGAAATCACCTTGCCGACCTCGCGATCCGTCCGGCGAGCTGATAGAGCGCCGCCACGCCGCCCCAGCCGAGCAGCGCCAGGAACGTCACCCTGGCGTCCCAGAACGCCGCGGTGACGGCGATCAGGGCCATCCGCTCCCCGATGGGCAGCACGATCATCTTCTTCAGGTAGCGGGCGATCGTGTCGCGTTCGAGCCGCTGGGCGAGCCTGAGCACGCCGCCGGGGGCGGCGCGGACGTCCTGCGTCTCCAGCAGGGACCGCGCGGGCCTGCCCCACATGGCGCCGACGCGGGCGGCGTCGGTGACGGCGCCCGCGTACGTGTAGTCGACCGCGTGCCTGACCACCTGCAGCACCATTGCGGCCACGGCCAGGTACCAGATGTCCGCGGCGGCGGAGCCGAAGGCCAGGCCGACGTAGACGGCGTACTCCTTGAGCCGGTCGGACATGCCGTCGGCCCAGGCCCCCAGCGGGGAGAACGTGCGCGTGTAGCGGGCGAGCTGGCCGTCGAGGCAGTCGAGCGCGAACGACAGGTACAGCAGCACCGCTCCGGCCAGCCGCCCGCCCTGGGTGCCGGCCGAGAACCAGACGGCCGCCAGCAGCGCCAGCCCGGCCGAGATGCCGGTGACCGTGTTGGGGGTGAGCTTGAGCCGGACGCACGGCCTGATCAGGTGGCGGGTCCAGGTGGAGACGAAGAACGTGGCGAAGAAGCCGTCGTCGTCCTTGACGGAGGCGTCGAGCCTGACCTGCGCCTCGTCCACCTCCGCCAGCCGGGCCAGGGCGGCGTCGGCGGAGATCTGGCCGGTCACCCGGTCGGCGTGCAACTGGCCGATGCCCGTGGCGCGCACGCTCACGCCGGACCTGACCAGCCCGACCAGCAGCAGGTCCACCGCCTCGACGGGGGTGACGGGGCCGAGCTTGCCCGCCTCCGCCAGCTCGGCCAGCTCCTCGGCGACGTCGGCCAGCGAGGCCAGGTCGGCCTCCCCTGCCTGCAGCACGCCTCTGAAGGTGGCGTTCGCCTCGGGGACCAGGTGGAAGGAGCTGCCCGCGGCGACGACTCTGCCGCCCTCCACGCGTACGGGCGGGCGCAGCGGCCCGGCGGTGGCGTCGTGCGAGATCAGCGCGGCTGTGCTGCGGGCGGGATGCTCCAGCAGCACGGCGAGCGCCTCGGTGTGCAGCACCAGGTCGGCGGGCAGCACGGCTACGGCGCCCGTGGCGGTGCGCGCGATCTTGGCGACGCCGCGCAGGTCGGCCGCGAGGCCGCCTGCGGCGGACATCACCTGCACCTCGCGCACGGGCAGCGAGGCGAGCTGGTCGCCGAGGCGGTCGAGAAGCGTGCCGTCGCCGCTGAGGAGCCTGCACGCGGGTGTCGTGGCGAGCAGCAGGACCGAGGTGGTCGTGCTTTCGCGGGTCAATGAGTCGGGCAAAGCTCAGGTCTCCTCCCGGTCGGGGTGGAGCACGTGGTCTTGGGGGTGCGTAGACACAGCGTAGCGACAGGTCAACGCGATATCACGGAACAGCACCGTTACGCTGCCGGTATGGATTCACGGCTGCGGTCGGTAGGAGTGCTCCTCGCGGGCGGTGTGGGGCAGCGGGTCGGGCTCGGCACGCCCAAGCAGCTCATCGAGGTCGCGGGCAGGTCGATCATCGAGCATTCGCTGGCGGTGTTCGAGAGCGCGCCCGAGATCGACGAGATCGTGGTGCTGATGACGCCGGGGTACGCCGACCGGGTGCGCGAGATCGTGGCCAGGGGCGGATATCGCAAGGTCAGCAAGGTCGTGGACGGCGGTTCCAGCCGCACGGAGAGCACCTGGCGGGCGCTGGCGGCGCTCGGGGAGGAAGAGTGCGACGTGCTGTTGCACGACGCTGTACGCCCCCTCCTGGAGCCCCGGATCATCACGGAATGTGTCAGGGCGCTGGAGACCCACGAGGCCGTCAACGTGGCGATCCCGAGCTCCGACACGGTCCTCGTGGCGACGCCCGAGGGGGCCATCGGCGAGGTGCTCGACCGGTCGCGGCTGCGGCGCAGCCAGACGCCGCAGTGCTTCCGGCTGTCGGTGATCCGGAAGGCGTACGAGCGGGCGATGGCCGACCCCGGGTTCGCCTGGCTGCCCGCCACGGACGACTGCGGGGTGGTGCTGCGGTACCTGCCCGAGGTGCCGATCCACCTGGTGCAGGGCAGCGAGCGCAACATCAAGGTGACGCACCCGGCCGACCTGCACATCGCCGAGCTGCTGTTCCGGCTGCCCGCGCCCGTGCCTGCGGGCGACCGGGACGCGCTGGCGGGACAGGTGATCGTCGTCCTGGGCACGGACGCCTCGGCGGCGGACTCCGTGATCGGCCGGGAGGCAGCCCGTCACGGCGCGACCGTGCACGTCCTGACGAGGGCCGACGGCGTGCGGGTCGAGGATTCCGACTCGGTCGCCAAGGCGCTCGACGACGTGGGCGCGGCCGACCACGTGGTGCTGGCGGCGGGTCCGTCCCACTCGGGCGACCTGGCGCGCGCGAGCGCCGAGACCGTGACCGACGCGGTCGGCGCCGGCCACCTGGGCGCGCTCAACGTCGCCCGCGCCGCCCGCCCGCACCTGCGCGGAGCCGCGTCGGGAGGGCGTGCCGCGGGGGCCGCTCCCGGCCCTCGGAGCAGCCTGCTGCTGCACGTCCCGCCAGGCTCCGGCGCGCTGCACGAGTCCGGCGCGGCGGCCGTGGCCGGGCTCACCCGGGCGCTGGCCCGCGAATGGGTCGCCGACGGCATCCGGGTCAACTGCGTCAATACCGGCGCCTCTCCGCTCGTGGTCGCGCAGACCTCGCTGGACATCCTCATCTCCGACCTATCAGGGCAGGTCATAGACGCCCGCGTGGACGGCACTTGACCTGACGCTTGTTACCGTGCGATCACATGGGGAGACTCATCGTGATCGCGGCGCTGCTGGGCTGCTACCCGGTGTTGCTGGTGGCGGCGCTATGGCCGGCGCCGGTGCTGTTCGGGGTGGTGGCCGCGGCCTCGTACCTGATCGAGTACGCGGCGCCGCGCGCCGCCCGCCCGCTGCCCGAGCTGCTCGGCAAGGTGCACCTCGGGATCACGCTGCGCTTCGCGGCCCGGGAGACCATGGCGCTGCTCCTGGTCGCCAGGACGGCGGGGGCCGAGCTGCCGTGGTTCGCGGCGCTGGCGGCCGGCATGCTGGCGATCCACGCGGTGCGGGCCCTGCACACGGGGCTGGCGCTGCGGCTGCGCCAGATGCTCAGCAGGATGCCGGTGACCACCCGCAACCTGGACGTCTCCGCGCTGAGCAGCCCGAAGATGCCGCCGGGGCCGCTGCGCGACGCCCGCAGCGTGCCGTTCCTCTACCTGGACGCGCTGCCGGTGCTCGGCGCCGTCCTGGGCGTCGTCCCCGCCACGGCGGGCGCGGGGGTGGCGCTCGCGGCGGGCCTGGCGGCGGCGCTCGCGCTCATCCCGTACGTGCGCCGCGCCAGGCCCCTCACCGACCGGGCCAGGGTGCTGGAGGTCGTGTCCGAGCAGGTCGAGAAGTACGGCCCCGAGGTCATCCTGTACTTCTCCGGCGCCACGGCCGCCGCCTACCAGGCGAGGATGTGGCTGCCCACCCTCGAACGCATCAACCGGCGTGCCATCGTCGTGCTGCGCGAGCGCGGCATGGCCAGGCACCTGGAGTCCACGACGCTGCCGATGGTGTGCATCCCGTCGTCGGCCGACCTGATGAGCTTCCGCGCGCTGGCCGGCGCCAAGCTGTGCCTGTACGTCGCCAACGTCGGCAGGAACGTGCACATGCTGCGCATCCCGACCCTGCGCAGCGCGTTCCTCAACCACGGCGACAGTGACAAGGAGGCCTCGTTCAACCCGTTCTCGCGGGTGTACGACGAGGTGTGGGTGGCGGGCCCCGCGGGCCGCGACCGGTACCGGCGGGCCAGGGTCGGGGTCAGGGACGAGAACATCCACGAGGTCGGGCGGCCCCAGCTCCAGGGCATCTCGACGGAGGGGCCCGGGCTGCCGTACCGGACGGTCCTGTACGCGCCCACCTGGGAGGGCTGGAACGACGACCTGTTCCACACCTCGCTGATCACCATGGGGCCGCGTCTGGTGCGCGCTCTGCTCGACCACCAGCCTCCGCTGCGGGTCGTCTACAAGCCGCACCCGCTCACCGGGCACCGCGACAAGAGCGCCACCCGGGCGCACAGGAAGATCGTCGCCATGATCGAGGCGGCGGAGCTGGCCAAGTCGAAGGCCCGCCACCCCTCCAGGGCCGACGGCACGGCGCCGCACATCAGGCACCTGGTCGTCACGGGGCACTCGCCGCACCTGTACGACTGCTTCAACGAGTGCGATCTGCTCATCAGCGACATCTCCAGCGTGGTGGCCGACTTCCTGGCCAGCGAGAAGCCGTACGCGGTGACGAACGTGACGGGGCTCCCCGAGCGCGCCTTCCACGAGCGGTACCCGAGCACGGAGGCGGGGACGCTGCTGGGCGAGGACCTGTCGGGGCTGGCGGAGTTCCTGGACGGGGAGGACACGCTGGCCAGGGCACGCGTCAAGCTGCGGAGTTACCTGCTGGGGCCGGAGTACCCGGACGCGATGGCCCGCTTCAACGCGGCGGTCGAGCGGGTGTTCTCGGGCGGCTGAGCCCGCGGGTCCTGGAAGGACCCCGCCGGAGTACGGCGGGGTGCGGGGGACGTTCGGAAACTCAGCTCTGCGGCCGGGACAGCTTCTTCGGGCTGGTCAGGAAGCCCCAGCCCCACGAGCAGTGCATGGTCGCGTACACCACGGGCAACCGCAGCTTGGCGCTCATCGGCAGCCCGCCGCCGGTCAGCGCCGAACCCGCGACGATCGCCAGCGCGTACCCGCCGGGGATGATCAGCGCGAGCGGCAGGAACGGCGAGACGACCAGCCCGAGCAGCATGGCGAGCACGGCCGCGGGAGGCGCGAGGTAACGCAGGTTGATCGTGCCCTCGTGGGTGCGCGCGACCACCCGCCGCCACCGGCCGTAGTGGAAGTACTGCTTGGCCAGCGCCTTCACGTTGGGCCTCGGCCGGTAGAGCACCCGCATGCGCGGCTGGAACCACACGAGCCCGCCCGTCTGACGGATGCGGTGGTTCATCTCCCAGTCCTGGGCCCGCTGGAAGTGCTCGTCGTAGCCGCCCACCCTGGCCAGCGCCGACCGCCGGAAGACGCCGAGGTAGACGGTGTCGGCGGGCCCGGCCGAGCCGCCCACGTGGAACGCGGCCGCGCCCACGCCGATCTTGGAGGTCATGGCGCAGGCCACGGCCTGCTCGAAGGGGGTGACCCCCTCGGCCGCCATGATGCCGCCCACGTTGTCGGCACCGGTCTCGGCCAGTGTCTCGACGGCCACGCGCAGGTAGTCGGAGGGCAGCATGGCGTGCCCGTCGACTCTGGCGACGATGTCGTTGCGGGAGGCGGCGATGGCCGCGTTGAGTGCGTTGGGGGTGCGGCCCGTCGGGTTGGGCACCACCGTCACCCGCCGGTCGGCCGCCGCGATGGCGTCGGCGACCTCCTGGGTGCGGTCCTGGGACGGACCCACGGCGAGAACGATCTCGATCTCACCTGGGTAGCTCTGGGCGAGGACCATCTCGACGGCCTCGCGGAGGTGCCGCTCCTCGTTGAGGACCGGCATGACGACGGAGATGGGGGGCCAGCCGCGCGTCTGCGCGGGCGCGTGCGGCGAGTCGGGGAACTGCTTCATGGCGGGGCTCACGCTACTGTACGACCGTGGGAGGAGGGCAATCGAAAGGCTGATCCTCCTGGGTGACAAAAGGGGGACCACATGCGCGACCCGGACGAGGAGGACGGCGGTGTGCTCGTGGGCGGCGACGCCTACGGCGGCGTCAAGCTGACCACTCCTGTCCGCACTCGCAGGCCGCCGCGCAGAAGTGCCAAGGCCCGCCGCCGCAACGTGCTGGCCGCCGGGCTCCTGTCCACGGGCGTGCTGATCACCACGGGCGTGGTGTGGGCGACCCCGCGTCAGATCGGCACGGTGGACGCCGGCGTGACGGCGCCCGCGTCCCGTGGCGCCGAGAACATCCTCCTGGTCGGCGTCGACAAGCGCGACGACCTCACCCGCCAGCAGCAGAACCGGCTCAAGCTGGGCCGGGAGAGCGGCCAGCGCACCGACACCATGATGGTGATCCACCTGTCGGAGGACCACAGCGAGGTCACCGTGGTGAGCCTGCCGCGCGACACGTGGACGACGATCCCCGGCAAGGGCGACCACAAGATCAACTCCGCGTACCAGTTCGGCGGGCCCAAGCTGGCCAAGCAGACCGTGGAGGCGGCCACCGGGCTGGAGATCAACCGCTACATCGAGGTCAACATCCTGGGCTTCATCGACGTCGTCGACTCCCTCGGCGGGGTCACCGTCTGCACGCCCGTCCCGATCAACGACACCAAGATCGCGCTCAACCTGCCGGCCGGCACCCACCAGCTCGACGGCGTGCAGGCGCTCGGCTACGCCCGCACCCGCGCCACCGCCCGTTCCGACCTCGACCGCATCGACCGGCAGCAGCAGGTCATCTCGGCGCTGCTGAACCGGGCGCTGAGCGCCGACACGCTGGCGAACCCGGCCAAGCTGGCCTCGTTCGTCAACTCGACGCTGAGCACGGTGAAGGTCGATCCGGACGACGGGCTGCTCGGGCTGGCCACGCAGATGCGGGACGTCTCGCTGCAGAACGTGAAGTTCGCCGAGGTGCCGCTGGCCGACGTGGACTTCAAGGCCCCTACGGGCGAGTCGGCGGTGCTGTGGGACAAGCAGGCGGCCCGCGACCTGTTCGCCAAGATCGACGCGGACCAGGATCCCGCCAAGCCCACGCCGTCCGCGTCCGCCTCGGCCTCCCCCAAGCCTTCGGCGATCGCGCCCGACCAGATCACGCTGGAGGTCAAGAACGGCACGCTGATCACCGGCCTGGCGGCGCGGGCGAAGGAGGCGCTGGTCGCCTACGGCTTCAAGGTGCCCGGCAAGCCGGGCAACACCTCGAAGAAGGACTACAAGGAGACCTTCATCCGTTACGGCGAGGGTTTCGAGCAGCAGGCGAAAGTCGTGGCGGCCGCCATTCCCGGCGCGAAGCTGCGGAAGGTGGAGCTCGACGGCATCGAGCTGATCCTGGGCAGCGACCAGCCGAAAGTTCTGCAACAGAAGTCTTCCGGCACCCCAACTGCGAAACCGAGTGTTACACCAACCACCAAAACGGCAATGCAGAACATATGTAAGAAATAGGCATAATTATCTGGGTGTCGGGCAGGTGAGGCCCATGGTGGTCAGGTACTGGCGGGAGGAGCCCTGTACGGTTCTGCACGTCGTAGGCGATCTCGACGTTGCAGGCGCGCCCCGGCTGCGGGCGGAGCTCGAACAGGCCCTGGCGTCCGCCGATCCCCTCAACGTGGTCGTCGACCTCACCGAAGTGCCGTTCTGCGATTCCGTCGGGCTGGGCGTGCTGGTGGCCACGCTCAACCACGTCCAAGACCTGAACGGCCGCATGATCCTCGTCCTCGCGCCCGGAATGATCCGTCATTTGCTGACGATCACGAATCTCGACCGGCATTTCGAGACGAGCCATTCCCTCACCGAGGCGCGCAGCGTGCTGGAGAGCGCCGCCTGAGCGGTAACGGGTAAAACCGGTAAGAGGTGTGCGAGAACATGGTCGTGTCATGTCGGCGCGCCTCTCCACGACCCCCTTGCGAAGTCGCGGGAGAGCCCCCTCAGCGGTGGAGGCTTTCACGTTGTTCGACCAGTTCCCCGAGCCTGGGCGCTCCCAGCTCCGCGCCGCCTTCGACGAGGGCAAGACGCGGCCTGAGTGGTGCTTCGCGGAAGGGCAGGCCCGGCTGGCCTACTGGGCGCCCTTCCCCGGCTCGGAGCCGGTGATCGTCTGGCAGTTCGACCCGGGCGCCGACCCCGTCGCCGCCGCCGGCCTGCTGCGCCGCAGCCTCGGCGAGATGGGCCTGACCAAGGTCATCCACGACATCTCACTGCAACCCGGGCTCGACCCCGCCGTCGATCGCGCCGTCGAGCACGAGGCGCTCATCGAGGCCGGGTTCGCCATGGAGGTCGAGCGGCTGCTGCTGGAGTGGGCGGCCGTGAGCGACGTTCCCGCCGATCCGGGCAGGCTGACGTACGTGCCCGCGCGCCGCATGGACCCCGCCGAGGTGATCGGCATCCTCGTCCGCGTCTCCGAGGGCTCGCTCGACCACGACACGCGGGTGGAGGTGGCCACGTCCGGCGCGGAGAAGGAGGCCCGCTGGATGTACGACGACCTGATGAGCCGCAAGGCCAAGCCGAACTGGTTCGTCATCGGCTACCTGGGCGACTCCCCCGTGGGCCTGGTCGCCCCCGACGACCACTCGATCGCCTACATCGGCGTGGTGCCCGAGCACCGCGGCCACGGCTACGTGGACGACCTGCTGGCCTGGGGCACCCGCACGCTCGCCGAGGCCGGCCTGCAGCGCGTCGTGGCCGCCACCGACGTCGCCAACGTCCCGACCGCCGCCGCCTTCAGGCGTGCTGGATACTCGGAGGTCGGCAGGCTGTTCCGCTATTACTGGAGGGCATCGTGAGACTTGGCGTCATGTTCGACCGGGATCTGCCGCCCGAGCAGCTCATCCCGTTCGCGCGAGCGCTCGACGAGACGTCCGTGGACGACCTGTGGGTGGTCGAGGACCTGGGCTGGACGGGCGGCCTCACCTCGGCCGCCACGGCGCTCGCCGTCACCTCCCGGCTGCGCGTCGGCCTCGGCATCGCCCCCGCTCCCCTGCGCAACCCGATGCTGCTGGCGATGGAGCTGGGCAACCTGGCCCGGGTGCACCCCGGCAGGCTGGCCGCCGGGATCGGTCACGGCGTCCAGGACTGGATGCGCCAGGTGGGCGCCGCCGCCGCCTCGCCGCTCGCCCTGCTGGAGGAGACGATCACCGCCGTGAGCGCGCTGCTGCGCGGCGAGACGGTCACCCTGCACGGCAGGTCCGTGCACCTGGACGGCGTGTCGCTGGTGCACCCACCCCTTGAGCCGCCGCCCGTGCTGGCCGGGGTCAAGCGGCCGCGCTCGCTGGCCCTGTCGGGACGCGTGGCGCAGGGGACGATCGTGCCCGAGGGGGTGGGGCCCGACGAGCTGCCGGGGATCGTCGAGACGATCGGCGCAGGGGAGGATCACGAGCTGGTCGTGTTCACGTTCCTGCGTCTCGGGTCCGGCAGTGACGAGGAGACGCGGTCGATGGTCGCCGGGCAGGCGGGGTTCCTGGGGGTGGCGCCCGAGGACGTGGCGATGGCGTCCGGCACGGCCGAGGAGGCCGCCTCGCACGTCAAGGCGCTGTGGGCGGCGGGGGCCACGTCGGTGGCGGTGCGGCCGATCGGCGGCGATCCGCTGGGGCAGGTGAACGCGCTGCTGGCGGCGCTGTAGCCGAAGACCGGCGGGCGCGCTGCCGGCGGCGCTGTAGGCGAGGACCGGCGGGCGTGCTGCTGGCGGCCCGGTCTTGACCGCGCCGGCGGGCGCGCCACCGGCGGCCCGTTCACGGCCGCGTGCTCTCATTCGTGCGCTCCGGGAAGCGCGCTGCGGAAGAATGCGAACGTCAGGGAGTTCGTGACCGCCTGAACGTCGGGCCCCGCGAGATAGTGACCCCCCGAGGGGAGGACGACCTGCGCCGACGGTGACCCCGCCCGCCTCAGCGCCCGGGCGAAGAGTCGCGAGTGCTCCGGGTCGACGACCGCGTCGTCCTCCGCCGCCATCACGAGCGTCGGTGGGAGGCGCTCGTCCAGCATGGCCGCCGGAGAGATCCCGGCGCGTTCCCGCCGGGCGGTGCGGCCGAGCCCGAGCCTGGTGACGAGCATGGGGCCGCCGGCGAGCCCGTCCGCGTCCTCCAGGTCGTAGATCCCTGACTGCAGGACCGCCGCGCCGAATCGCCGCGGGGACGAGACCAGCGCACCGGCGGCCACCAGAGCCCCGTACGATGCTCCGAGCAGGCCGATCTGCTCCCGCCGGGCGGCGCCGGTGGCCACCAGCGCGTCCGCCACCGCGTGCAGGTCCGCGAAGGCCCGCCGCATCCGGAGACCGAACCCGGCGCTCGCCCATGCGGGGCCGAGCTCGCCGCCGCCGCGGACGTTCGCGATGGCGACGTTGCATCCACGCGCGATCCAGGCGGACTCGAGGTGGGGCATGTGGCGCGGCCCGATGACCGCCCCGAACCCGCCGTACACCAGCACCACCGTCGGACGTGGCCCGTCGCTCCCGGCCTGGTGCAGGGTGTAGGGCACGCGTACGCCGTCGTCGGCGGTCGCCAGGAGAGCCCGTGACCCTGGCCACTCCGGGGTGCGGAGCGGTGCGCCCGGGCGGACGAGGCGAGCCGGCGTGCTGAAGCCGGACGCGGTGACGAAAGGCGCGCCGTCGTCGGCGGCGACCAGGGCTTGCGGGGTGAACCCGGCGGGGATCGCGCCGCGCGCCGTGCCCGGCTCACCCGCCGGGCCCGGCGTGACGAGCCGGATCTCGGAGCTGCCGTGGTCGAGCACGGACAGTGCCAGGTCGTCGCCGGTGACGAGGACTCTGGCGAGCGCCTGGCCGGTTTCCGGGCGGAAGAGCACCCGTGGTCCGGACGGTGTCAGGCCCGGCGCTGCCGGTGGCTCGCAGGCGAGGAGCGTGCCCGGCGCCACGCCCAGAACGGGGTCCGGTGTCCCGTTCCTGACGACGAACACCCGGTCGCCGACGCCGTACGCCTCATATCCCCGGTTGGGCCGCACCCGCCACCATCCCGCGTCAGGGCGCTTCATGAGAAGGGCGCGGCGGCCGTCGCGCGAACGGGCTCGTACCCACAGGGTTCCGTCGGCGCTCGCGTACACGGTCACGGACGCGGTCACGGACGCGGCTGTGGACGCCGCCGCCACAGACGCCGCCACAGACGCCGCCACGGACGCGGTGTCGTCGCGGAACACGGCCTCCACGTGAGCGTTCTCCACGCGGTCATGCCGGCGCACGGTGCGCACGCGCCACAGAGCCTCGCCGCCGGGCCCGGTCGTCCGGTCCGTCACGAGCACGGCGTGGGGCCCGCGCCACGTCGCCGACATCGCCTCCCCCGTCAGGCGGTACCCTCCCTCGGCCGTGCCTACCCAGCGCCGCTCGGCGAGATCGGCCTCCGCGACGAGCCGGCGGCCGTCACCCTCCAGGGTCACCAGGACCCGCGCCCCGCTCCGTCCGGCGTGCGGCGTGCGCAGGATCTCGACCGCGCGCCAGACGAGCCGGCCGGTCCGCGGCCCGCCGAGGTCGCCGGTCTCCAGGACGGACGCCCATGGCCCGGTGACGCTCCCGTCGTCGTCGAGGACGGCCCGCTCGATCCGTCCGCGCCCGGGCGTGCCGCCGTCGGCGAGGCGGTAGACGCTCCCGTCCCGGACGACGAGGTACCGCACGGCCGGGCGCGCGGCCGAGTCCGCCAGGAGGGCCGGCGCGTCCTCGCACTCCACCCACGGGCTCTCGATCAGGCCGCCGGCGGTGAGGCACGAGAAGGGCACCCCGAGCACCTCGTGGCCGGTCATCATCCCTCCTTCTCCGTCCGCGTCGCTCCGGCGGGTGTTTCCCCGCGCCGTCGATCTTCCCGTCCGGCGTACTGCGCCGCTGCGCCCGCGACGATCACGGCGGAGAACGCGGCCATGCCCGCCTCATAGGGCACGCTCGCCAGCAGCAACCCGCTCAGCATCGGTGGCAGTGGCGCGAGGACGGCCGAGATGAGCTGGATCGAGCTCTGCACCCGGCCCTGGAGCTCATGCGGTGTGTCGGCGGCGATCGAGCCGAACACGCCCGAGTTCCACGCGGGCAGCAGCAGGGTGGCGATGCCGAACAGGAGACCGATGACGAGCGCGGTGTGCACGAACCCCGACACCAGCGCGGCGGCCGCGTACGCGGCGCCGCACCACACGACGATCGTCGGGACGCGCAGGCGCCGCAGCAGGCAACCCGCGGCGAGGACGCCGGCGATGGCCCCGGCCGCGCTGACGGACTCGACGAGGGAGATCTCGGCGCTCGCCGTGCCGCGCGAGCGCAGCGCGAGTACCGCCGTGAAGAGGGCGCCGTTGATGCCCAGGTTGATCACGGCACCGCCGACCGCCGCGGTCCACACCGGCGGACGGCGCGCCACGTACAGCAGGCCGTCACGCAGATCGACGACGAACGCGGGCCGGGCCGTCCGTGTCACGCCGCGGGCTCGCGCCCTCGTTCCCCGCACCGCGACCGCGGCGAGCAGCACGAGCAGGAGTCCCGCCACGAGCACCCAGCCCGTATGCGCGGCGTAGAGCACCCCGGCCAGCGCCGGAGCAACGACCGCGATGACATGGATCCGGCCCTGATTGACCGTGTAGGCGTCGCGAACCTCCGCACGCGGGACGACGGCGCGCAGAATTCCCGCGTACGCCGGCACGAGGAGCGAGCCCGCGGCCGCCACCACGCCGGCGAGGACGGCCAGGCCGGGCGCCGACCCACCGCCGAAGCCTGGCAGCGTCAGCGCGAGCAGGGCCCCGAACGCGAGCGCCTGCGCGAGCAGCGCCAGGATGACGAGCAGCGCCCTGTCGTGCCTGTCGGCGATCGTGCCCGCCAGGACACCGGCCAGGGACGCCGCAGTCAGGCTGACCGCCGTGACGACACCGGCCAGCGTGGTCGACCCGGTGATGTCGAACGCGAGGAGCGGCAGCACGAAGTGCAGCATGGACGACGCCGTCGTCGATGCGAGCTGAGCCGTGAAGAGGTAGCGGTAGCGGCGATGTCGCAGAACGCTCGGCACAACGGTTCCTCCCTTCTGAGGTGGGGCGCCGGTGCCGGGCGAGGGGCCGCTCGGCACGGTCCGTCCGATGGCGCCCGGCACGGTCGGCCGGTGGCGTTCGGCGCGGTCGGCCGGTGGCGGTCGGCCGGTGGCGTTCGGCGACGTCCGTTCAGCGGCGCCCGGCGCGGTCGGTCAGTAGATCGGGTGCGGCTCCGCGCGATCGTCGCGCTGCCGCGGGAGCGGGGTGCGCCCGCTCACGGGCTCCACCGCCTGCTCGGCTGGGTGGGCGTTGAGGGGCAGAAGCGTGTCGCTCAGGGCGCGCACGACCGGGATGTTCCCGGCGCCCGGCAGGGGCACGGTCCAGACGCGGTGGCCGGACGCTCTCAGCAGCGCCGCGAGCTGTCCCGGTCCGGGTGTGCCCGGCGGCGCGGGCATGGGACGGATCGGCTCAGGGTCGCCACCGGGGATCCGCCGTCGCATCGACTCCCAGATGTGCCCGTTCGCGAAGTACCGGACGTAGCGGTCGGCGAGGCTGGCCACCTCGGCGGGCGGCCGTGCCCGCGCGCCCGCACACCTCGGCCTGACCACCCCCGCGACACCCGCACACCTCGGCCTGACCACCCCCGCGGCACCCGCACACCTCGGCTGGACCAGCCCCGCCGCACCCGCACGCCTCGACTGGACCAGCCCCGCGGCGGCCTCCCGCAGCGCGTGCTCCAGGCCCATGGACGGCGTGGTCCCCGCGCCGCACCCCAGGGAATGCCACGGCCCGGAGCGTGCCACGACGAGGAAGACCGTGATTCCCGGAACACGCTCGACGGCCACGCCGATCGTGTCCACCGGACCGCCCACCAGGTCTCGCAAGGCGGCGGCACGCGCGTCCCCCAGCGTGACGGGGCGTCCCTGGCACCGTCCCCACCACCAGGCGAGAACGGCGTCGCGCTCGCACAGCTCCAGGACGGCGGCGACGGTCGCACGATCGAACGTGACCCCGGCGGCCAGCCCGTTGGACGTGCCGACCGACTGGGCGGGCAGACCTCCGCCCCCGCCTCCCAGCCAGACCAGCGGGGCCGGGACGAGCGTGACGGCGTCACCCGCGAGCTCGGCGGCCGGCAACCACGCCTGGCACTCGTCGTCCCGGACCCATGACCTGCCCGGCGCCACGTCCCGTTGCCGGGTGAGCTGTTGCTGCGTGCGGTGCGGCACCCCACCTGCGCGTAACTCCCCGGCGGTGGACCAGGTCGCGGTGCGCGCGTCCCAGCCGTGCGCGGCCGCCCGCTCGGCGGCCTCGCCTCGCGCGACGGCGCGGGCCTCCTGCTCGGTGCGCCCCGCGCCTGACCCGACCACGTCGAACGGGAACACCTCGCCCGACCTCGTGGTGTACGTCCCCCGGGCGCGCACGTGGGCGACGGCGAGGCTCACGCGGATGCCTCGCCGTCGCGCAGGCGGCCCACGACCGCCGCGCCGAACACGGAAACGACGGGGTGGCCGTACGGCATGCAGCGATTCACGTCCGCCTCGATGGTGGCGCCGATGGGGCACAGGCCGACCGTCGATCCCACGGCGGAGTACTGAAGCGCCGTCAGGATCGCGCCGGCGTCCTTGTAGGCGTTGGCGTAGGCGAAGCCCCGGTACTTGCCGTGCAGCACGGCGTCCGTCGCGCACAGCACGAGCACGGCGGCGGGCCCGTGGGGCAGGCCGGTCGAGGCCGCCGCGGCGTAGCGGATCCTGGACGCGGCTGCCGCGCCGCGCCGGCCGGCGAACGCGCTCAGCCGGTGCAGCACGTCTGCCTCCGGGTCGTACCGGTACGCCCCCGGCTCCACCTCGCCGTCGAATACCAGCAGCACCGCGTCGAGCGGGTGCAGCGCGCCTGCGGACGGCGTGCTGGTGCGGCCGACCTGCGATCCCCAGCGGCTCGGCCACCGTGACCGGAATCTCCGGACCTCCGACAGGTGCGCGGTGATCGCGGCGACGCTGACCGGCCCGCCGGTCACGTCTCTGCGGGACCTCCTGGCCGCGGCGAGCCGGCGGAAGTCGCCGTTGACCTCCCGCCGGTCCGCCGCGCGTATCTGGGCTGAGCCGAGAACCGGGGCCGGGGGTACGGCGGTCGGGGGTGCGGCGGCCGGGGATGTGGCGGCCGGAGGCACTGCGGCCGAGGGCGGAGGGGCGGTCGGGCTCCGAGGGGCGGATGGGGTCGGGTCCGCGCCGAAATCCCCTCCGGCGTCCTTCCACAGGGCGAGGTCGGCGTGCTCGCGGAAGGCCGCCTCCTGCCAGGTCTCCCGCGGGCGCAGCGTGGCGGGGGCCGCGCGGTAGCCCGCCAGCACTCGCGCGAGCGCGGGATGCGCCGCGCGGCAGGGCTCCGGTGAGGGCCAGGCGGGCAGCACGGCTCCCACGAGCTCGGCCGGCAGGTCGAGGGTCCCGCTACCGGCGAAGGTCAGGCAGGCGCGGCGTGCTTCGAGCACGACGATGAGCCGCCGCGCAGCGCCGTCCGCGCCGGGCCCCGGATGCGGCGAACGGGTGGCGGCGAGGCTGAAGGGGCCGCGTCCCCGTCCGTGAAGGCCCTGCGGTCCGCTCAACGCGACCCGCAGCAGCCCGAGGAGCCCCAGATCCGCCAAGGCGTCGTCCTGGGGGCACGCGTCGAGCGGCACCTCGCCCGCGGCGGCGAACGACGCGATGGCGCCGGCGGCGTCGGCGAGCCTCATGCGCCACAGGGGCGCCGCCAGCTCGACGAGGTCGCCGTGGCTCCTGGCCCGCACGTGATCGGCCAGTGCGACCGTGGCACGGAGGTCCTGGTGCATGTCAGGACGTCGCAGGGCCGGCGTGGTTGGGGCATGCCGGGTTCGGCGCGATCTCCGTCCGGCGCATCGTCGAGCTGCCGGCGTCCCATACGAGCTGGGCGCCGATCGTACGAGGCCGTTCGAAACCGCTGCAGTGACGTACGGCCTCCAGCACCACCACCCCTGCCATCAGCGGGTGATAGCCAGGCGTGATCGGCTGTGGATGACGGGGGCGCCGGGCGCTCGCAAGGAGTTCGACGACCTGGTCGAGCTCGGGGAACGTGCTGCGCGTCCGTATTTCGAGACATCGCCAGCACGCCTGCGCGCCGCCCGGGAGCACCAGGGGGCCCACGCCGCCCGCGGCGACGAAGAGGTGGGGGATGCGCCGCTCGTGGCAGACCTCGGTGATCCAGTTGCGGATCCGCAGGAACGGCTCGTCGGCGGACACGATGAGCAGGTCGCAGTCGGGAACGAGGGCGTTCGCGCTCTCGACGCCCTCCACGAAGCCCGCGCGCGGATCCACCACGAGATCGGGGTTCACCTCGGCCAGCCGGCGTGCGGCGGCCTCGACCTTGGGCCGGCCGACGGCGTCCTCGCGGTAGAGGATCTGGCGGTTCAGATTCGACCTCGCGACCGTGTCGCCGTCGATGAGCGTGAGCCGCCCCACGCCCGTCGGCGCCAGCGCGAGCGCGATCCACGTGCCCAGGCCGCCGAGTCCGATCTGGGCGATGTGCGCGGACGACACGTTGTCCTGCATCGTGAACCGGCTGTTCTCATCCGTCTCCGCGCCGCCGAACATGTCGAGCTGCCGGGCGTAACGCTCGCCGTACGACCGGACCTCCGCCGGACGTTCCTCGAACAGCAGACCACGGGCGTGAAGTTGTTCGAGGGCACTGATCACGGTTGCCCGGTCATGCCCTTCCGCGGTGACGGCGCCGACAATGGCGCTCGACTCGTGACCGATCCGCAGTTTTTCCACGAGCGACCACAACAATGGATCCGCCGCGGCGCGAAGTGGCTGGCTCCCCGCGAAAAAGAGCACCTTTCCGCCGGGCAGGACCAGCGGCACCACAGTCGATCGAAAGCGGATCCGGCTCCCCGGCTCCGCGTGATCGAGAACGATGGACAGACTGCGCATACCTCCCCTTTTCCGCTGGTCCGTGCCCGTTGTCCCGTGGCGGGAGCAACCACCACGGGACACGCGTCTTACGACCGAAGCCGATTAGCGCGGCTCCTCCTCGTAGCTCAGCGCCAGATATGCGCCGGCCTCAAGAGGATCGATCTCCTCGAAAACAAGCGGCGTAGCCTGCTCCTGAATCTCCATCGTCGGTCCACCTCCTTCGCGGATTCGGATGAATTTCGGACACCCGCAAAGTTAGTGAGCCGGAGTATGCTTCCGGTATATGCGCGCTATTCCGTGAGACTCGGCCGCCCCTCTCGGAATGACCGAATGGACGAGGCGGACCGGGCCGGGTCGGCCGGACGGTTGATGGCCGGCCGGGGCTGGTCGGCGACGATCGTGGGCCATGAGGCAGATTGCGGCATTCGCGGCGTGCGCGGCGCTCCTGGCGACCGTCGGTTGCAGCGTGGACCTGAAGGCAGAAGAGGTTCACGCCACCCAGTCGTTCCCCTTCACCGGGACCGACCTCAAGATCGACGCCTCCCTGGGCGGCGTCCGCGTCCTCCAGGGCGCCGGCGGCGCCGTCCAGGTGGAGCGGTGGGTGCGCGGCAAGGCGGCCGACTCGCCCGCCTGGTCGCTGCGCGACGGCGCCCTGCGCCTCAGCGCGGACTGCAACCTGGTCTTCGGCGACTGCGGCGCCCGCTACCACGTCAAGGTGCCGCCCGGGGTCCGGCTCTCGATCGACGTGACGGACGGGCTCATCCTGAGCGGCCTGACCCAGGACGTGGCCGCCAAGAGCCGCGAGCGCATCCAGGTCACAGGCGCGTCGGGGCGGCTGCGTCTACAGAGCGACGGGTCGATCACCGGCGAGGGGCTGAAGTCGGGCTACGTGCGCTGCCGAACCTCGGACGGGTCGATCGACGTGGCGTTCACCGACCCGCCGGCCACCCTGGACCTGCGGTCGCGCGACGGGAGGGTGACGGCGAGGGTTCCCGAGGGCGCGTACGAGGTGACGGCCAGGAGTGTGGACGGGAGCACGCGTTCCGAGGTGAAGGACGACCCGGAGGGGCGGCGGAAGATCGCGGCCAGCAGCACGACGGGCGACGTCCGCATCCTGACCAAGTGACGACACGGCGGGGGCGGAGGGAGCGCGGCACCGTCTCACGGCGGCCGGGCGGGGTGCGGTGCCGCTACCCGGCGACCCGGCGGGGTGCGGTGCCGCTACCCGGCGACCCGGCGGGGTGCGGTGCCGCTACCCGGCGACCCGGCGGGGTGCGGTGCCGCTACCCGGCGACCCGGCGGCGCCGTCCACCGCACCCGTGCGCCCGCCAGGGCTACTGCCAGATGGCGGCGTACTTGCCGTTCTCGGCGTTGACCTGCACCGGCGCGAGCCCCTTGGCCTTGAGGTCGTCGAAGCGCTTCTGGTAGCCGGACGCGCTCATGTCCACGTAGTGGGCCCAGGACTTGACCCCGTCCTTGCGCCACACCGCCGCGTACGTCCCGTCGGGCGCCACGGAGACCTTGACCGGCCGGAAGCCCTTCTCCTTCTTGGCGTAGACCTCGGCCTCGTGCTGCTTGAGCGACTTGCCGTAGGTGTAGTACCAGGCGCCGCCGCTGTTGGCGCTCCACACGCCGACGTACCGGATGTCGCCCGGCGTGCCGTACGCGTCCACCGACGTCAGCGCGAGCCCCTTGGCCAGGGCCTCCTTGTTGGCGGCGGCGAAGCCCGCCGGGGTGAGGCCGGCCTTGGCGAGGAACGCGCCCTTCTTCTTCTCGAAGACGGCGGCGAACACGGCCGAGCCGGCCGGCCCGGTGGCGGAGATGGAGGTCGGCTGCGCCCCCTCCTTCAGCCCCGCGTCGAAGCGCTTCTGGAAGCCGTCGGCCGACATGCCCTGCCAGATGCCCCACTCGCTGGACGAGCCGCCCTTGACCCAGACGGCGGCGTAGCGCTCGCCGTCCGACACGTTCACCGTGATCGGGCGGTAGCCCTGGTCCTTGAGCTGCTTCACCTTGGCGACGCTCTGGCTCGCGCTCAGGCCGTGGTAGGCGTACCAGGCCTGTGCCTGTGCCTGTGCCCCCGTCGTCATCGGGACGGCGGCCCCGGCCAGCACGGCCGTGACGATCGCGACTTTCCCTGTGGTCCGCATGACCCTCCCATGCAGGATTCTTTACTCGTTCAAGGGATAAGGCACGACCCTAACAGCCCTTACTGACCGGCCGCATACCGTGTGTCAGCCGATGCGCTCGAAGGGCGTCGGCGACTGGCCGGTCCAGCGGTAGAGCTGGGCGTGCCCGGTGTGCTTGGAGACGCCGTCCTCCGTGACCTTGTCGGCCTTGGCCACGTAGTAGCGTCCGCCGCCGAGGGAGATCAGCCCGTACTCGCCGGTGAACTGCCACCCCCTGACCCCCGTCGCCTCGTCCTGCAGCCCGCCCCGCGCGAGCGTGAGCAGCTTGCCGCGCTCGGCCTGCGGCTGGCCGGCCAGCTCGCCCGTCCTGGGGCGCGCGCCGCCGTCCACCATGAAGAAGGTGTAGTTGGGGAACTGCGGCTTGGTGCCCTTGTAGACGGCCATCATCCAGTTGCCGGTGTGCTCGTCGTACTGGAGGTTCTGCACGCCGTAGGTGGTGTTGCCGGTGTAGGCGAAGTACTTGCCGTCCACCCGCTCGGGGCCGCTCTTGTGCGGGGCGCTCTCGGTCAGCGGGCGCTCGTACTTGCGCCACTGCTGGATGTCGTACTGGAGCAGGACCTGGTGGTCGTTGTCCTGGCGGGTGGTGTTGGCGTAGATGCCGTAGGCGACGGTCAGCTTCTGCTTGCCGTGCTTCTTGCCGAACTCGGGGCCGAACGAGACGCCGTCGATGCCGCTGCAGCCGTAGCGGTGGTCCGGGGTGTTGCCGACGTTGCCGTCGAAGGCGCCGTCGCCGTTCATGTCGGCCACGTAGTCGGCCACGACCTCCTTCAGGTACACGGTCTTGACCACGTCGGTGGTCTGGGCGTCCATGTCGGGGGCGGTGATGCGGTCCACGTCGAAGATCGCGATGTAGAACGACTCCTGCTCCTTGTACTCCAGCGAGCCGTACACGCGCCCGTCCTGGGTGTTGAAGTCGAGGTCGCCCAGGTGGCCGGTGAAGCCGGTCACGGAGCCGATCAGCTTGCCCTGGAGGTCGGTCTTGACCAGGAGGTTGGTGAAGGAGAAGTACATGTACCCCTTGCGCTGGTCGATGGCCATGCCCTGGACGTGGCCGGCCGTCCAGGCGCCGCCGTAGATCTCCGCGGGCAGGTCGCGGGGACGGTCGGCGGCGCCCGCCGGGGTCGCGGTGAGGAGGGAGAGGGCGGAGGTGGCGGCGAGGGTGAGTGTCAGGACCTTGCGCATCAGTGCGATAACCCGTCTTCGGCGTTCATTGATCAAAAATCGACGTTATACCGGCCTTATGCGCATATCTGACTATTTCCTGAACTGTCAGTGAAGTGGCGCCGAACCCTCCCCGTTCACTCCATGGCCGTCCTCACCTGACGCGCCCGGTACTCCGCCTCCGGCCAGCCGCTCGCCCGCACCCCTCGGAGCAGCTCACGCCACGGCTCGTCCCACCCCGCCCCGATGGCGGCCGTCTCGGCCAGCGCGACGGCCAGCAACGCGCCCCCCTCGCCCTGCTCCGCCAGCCACCGCGCGTGCGGCAGCAGCCGCTCCGCCGGCACGTGCCGCGCCGACCCCGCGAGCGACTTGCCCGCCTCGACGGCCGCCAGCACCCCGGGAATCGTCCCGAGCAGGCGGGCCAGGTCGTCCCCCGGGTCGTGCTCCCAGTCCACGACGGCGGCCAGCAACTCGGCCGCCAGGTCTTCTGGCAGCTCGTCCACGACCGCCCGCGCGGGCCGCCGCGCCGACTCCGGGTCCATGACGTGGCGCGTGCCCCGTCTCCCTCGCCGCCTCGCATCTGCCTGGAGGCTCAGGCGCAGGCTCAGCACGAGGGCCGCGAGCCGCTGGGTGGCCGGGCGGTCGCGCTCCGCCCCGGCGTCCGGGCCGTCGGGCGCGGCGGCGAGCGCGCGCACGGTCCGCCGCAGCTCCGCCACCCCGCTTTCCGAGCACGCCACCCCCACCAGCCCGTGGGCCGCCGACCGCCACTCGGCGGTCTCGCCCAGCTCGCGGACGATCTCGCCCAGCCGCGCCGCGGCTCCCGGCACGTAGGAGTCCCAGCGAGGCAGCGCCTGGACGGCCGCCAGCCGGGTCCTCAGCTCGGCCGAACGGGTCGCGGCGGCGACCAGCTCCCCGTACGCCGGCCGCCACCGCTCCGGCAGGCTCAGCGGATGCGGCGCCAGCACCGCGGCGGCCACGTCCTCCACCGCCGCCACCGCCTCCCTGAGCAGCTCCCAGGCCGCCGGATCGGCGAGCAGCTCCGGCATCGCCGACACGATCGCCGCCCGGACGTCCCTGTGCCCGCCCTCCTCGTCCCACAGGCGCCGCAGCACGCCCATCACGCCGGGCGCGCGGTGCCTGGCCAGCAGCCGGACCGCCTCCTTACGCGCGGTCACCTTGCCGCCCGCCAGCACCGGCTCCAGCGCCGCCGCCAGCTCCGCCGGGCGCACGAACCTGGCCGCCCGCGCCGCCCCGTACACCGCCACGTGCGCGTCGTTCCCGCCCGCGTGCGCGAGCAGGTCGCCCAGCACGTCCTGCGGCGCCGCCGTCCATGGCAACGCGGTCAGCGCCGCCCGCCGGATCACGGCCTCCCCTCGCGTCATGGCGGCGTCTTCCGCCGTCGCGTGCGCCTGCGCCGGGGCGGCGTCTTCCGCCGTCGTGTGAGGCTGCCTTGCCGCGGCCTTCCCCGGCGTCACGAACGGCCGCAGGCGCCCCGCGTCGGCGCCGGGCACCTCACCGATCTTGCGCACGGCCCGCGCGCGCTCCCACACCGGCAGCGTCGTGTCCCGCGCGATCCGCTCCAGCAGCCCCAGATACGCCTCCCGCTGCCGCGCCGTCCACCGCAACACGGCCCGCCGCGGCACGTCGTGCGTCCGGCGCGCGCCACTCCCGCCGAACCGCCCCTGCGGGTCCCGCGGACCGAGCGCGACCTCCAGCAGGTCGGTACGCCACCATGCCAGCACCTCGAAGACCTGGCCCAGGTTCACCGCGGACGGATCGGCCGCCAGCAGCCCCGCCACCCGCTCGCCCCTGGTCCGCGGCGGACGCAGCCAGTGCTCGACGGCCTCGATCGCCGCCGTGCCCTCGACGGCGTCCAGCGCGCGTTCCAGCGCCCGCCGCAGCTCGGGCAGCTCATGACCGCGCCGGCCGAGCGCCGTGGCGAGCAGGAAGGCGAGCCGGTGCCGGTCGTGGCCGGCCGCCGCCTCCAGGTACGGGGCCAGCCTGCGGACCAGCTCGACCTCCTGGCCGCGCCGCAGCACCTCCGGCAGGTGGCTGAGCGTGGCCGTGCCCACGTGCTCGATCACCCGCTCGAACGTCCGCATGCCGAACTCCAGCAGGGCCGCGTCCTCCCGCGTCGCCCCCTGCTCGAAGACCCGGGCGGCCAGGCCGCTGACGGCGTGCCGGGTGCGGACCGAGCAGTCGCGGGCCGCCAGCGCGTCCTCGGCGAGCCGGTCGAGGAACGGCACGTGCGCGGGCTGGAAGAGCCGGCCGGGGATCACGGCCAGGGCCGAGACGGCCGCACCGTGCACCGGGTCCTGCTCGTTGCGCAGCCTGGTCAGGGCGTCCGTCAGCCGGGTGAGGGCCTCGGGGTCGCGGCTGCGGCCCGCGCAGGCGATCAGGTTGACGTAGCCGTTCGCCCGGTCCAGGGGGTCGGAGCGGCGGGTGGCCGCCCGCAGCACCGGCTCCGCCTCGTCGTACGGGAGAAAGGCGGTGATCTCCAGCGTGCGCAGGTCGTCCTCGGCGATGGCGCGCAGCCCGAGCATGCGGCGGGCCTCGGCGACGCGGCGGCGCAGCGGCAGGACGCTCATCAGCTCGCCGAAGTGCACCCACTGGGACAGGTCGACGCCCCGCATGGTGGCGGTGAACACGCCGTCCCTGCGGGAGGGTGGCAGCGCACGCAGGAGGTCGATCACCGCGGCGTCCCGCTCGCGTACCGCCCTGCCCAGCTCGCCCAGCCGTTCGTCGGTGAGCACGGCCAGCCGCCGCCGCACGGACGCCTGCGCGAGCAGCCCGGCGAGCTGGGGCTGCCGGCCGGGGGCCAGGTAGAGGGCCAGCGTGCGGGCCGGGTCGGCGTCCAGCAGCCGCCCCGCGCAGCGCCAGGACCTGGGCGTCCAGTGCCGCTCCAGCAGCGCGATCACCCGCTCGGGGGCGTGCCAGGCGGCCACCTCGACGCCGGGGGCCACCGCCTGCCACCAGGCGTCGCGCAGGCTGCCTGGCAGGCCGTCCAGCACCCGTTCCGCGTGGTCGAGCACCAGGATCGGGTGGTGCTTGGCCAGCGCCGCCCAGCTCGGCACCGCGTGCGTCAGGTCCGGCAGCCTGGCCGCAGCCGCGTCGGCCCCGCACGCCGCCAGCAGGCTCGCGGCCTCGCGGTCGCCCCACCGCTCGCCCACCTCACCGATCAGCCGTTCGGCCAGGTCGGTGCGGCGGTGGCGCCTGATGGCGCGGTAGGCCGTCATGCGGTGGTGCGCGGGGGCGGTGCGGACGAAGGTGAGGATGTCGTCGGCTGGAGCGCCGAGCTTGACGGCCTGCGCCATCGCGGGCGCCGAGATGTCCGGGTCCGGGTCGGTCAGGGCTCGGGTCAGGTGCCGGAGGTCCTTCGCCATCGCGGCCATGCGGACGGCCAGCAGCCTCTCGTACGAGCCGCCCTCGGCCAGCTCGCCCAGCAAGGCGGCCAGTTCCGGGCGGCCGGACAGCTCGCGGACGCGGACGGACAGGTGGTGGCAGCGCTCCCGATGGGACAGCGGCTCCACCTCGTCGAGCAGTTCCTCGGTTCGCATCTCGTCACCCCTGCTTGAGTCCCGTCAGAAAGGCGTTCATGGAGTCGCGCAGCGACTCGTCCGGCTCCGCCGCGTGCGCCGCCCGCACCCACTCGACGGCCTCCGCAGGCGGCTCGGGCCAGGCCTGTAACGTCCGGACCGCCCTCCGCCGGACCGGGAGGTTCCGGTTGTGCAGCGCCGCTCTGATGAGTGGCAGGCCCAGGCCCGGATGTGACTCCAGCTTCTTGACCACCATCTCCAACGCCAGCTTGTGACCGTCGCCGACGGGTTGGGCCTCCGGGCCGCCGGCCAGGGGCAGCAGCTCCTCGGCCAGCGCGACCGCCGTGCCGGTGTCCGCCAGGCGGAGGACGTTCGCCCAGGTGAAGCTGTCGCCTGGGTCCACCCGCAGCCGGGCCACGAGCTGCGGCAGGATCGGCAGGCCCAGCCGGTTCGCGCAGTATTGGGCGAACGGGAAGCCGTCGGCCTCGGGGTCCGCCACGCCCGCCAGCGCCAGTTCGGCCCAGCGGGGCTGGTCGAGCACGTCCCAGTAGCGCCGCCGCAGTGCCTGCACGTCGCCTGGGAGCCAGTGCTCGGGCGGTTCGTGCAGGTGACGGCGGATGGTCAGGAGGTGGTCGAGGCGCTGGAGGGTGGCCTGCCCTTGCCCTGCCAGGCCGGCGTAGCGGGCCAGGGCGGGCACCGCGTCGCCGTACGCGCCGAGGCCCGTGGTGGGGCCGCCGTCGCCGCGGGCCAGCGCGGACAGGATGCCGCCCGCGCCGTCCACCAGCGCCTCGTCCGGCTCGGGGTCGAGGAGCGCGGAGTACAGGTCGCCGGTGGTGGCGGCGAGCGGGGCCAGGTACTCGTCCATGACGTCGTTGCGGTAGCCCTCACGCAGCAGCCACGACTTGACCTCGGGGTCGTCGCTGCCTTCCAGGCGTTCGACGGCGTGGATGCGGCCCCAGCCCGTGACCCGCCTGGCCAGCTCGAACACCGCCCGTTCCCGCTGGTGCCCGGGTTGGGTGCGCAGCAGGGCGACGGCCGCGTACAGGGTGAACTCCTCCAGCGTGCCCAGCAGGAGCAGCAGCTCGCGGTCCCGCTCGTCGCCGGACACGCCGACGAGCACGATGCCGATCTTGACGGCCTCGCGGCGGGTGCCGTGCTCGGCCAGCCAGTGGCCGGCCTCGTACACCTGCTGCCTGCTCAGCTCCCTGCGGGCCAGCTCACGCGGCAGGTCGTCGCAGATCTCCAGCGCGCGGGCCTGCGCCAGGCGGTCGTGCAGCGTGGCGTGCGGGGCTCGTTCCTGGAGGAGGTCGGCGACCGCCTGGACGGTGTCCGGGCCGGAGCCGACGCCGAAGTGGTGGGTGCGGACGCCGTCCATGACCACGGACGGCATGTGCGGCTTGCCGTCGTCCGGCCGTGGCGGCTCGTCGGGCAGGTCCATCGCGTACGGCGGCCAGGGGCCGGGGCCGTGCAGGCAGGACAGGGAGAGTGCGTGTGCGAGGAAGGTGAGCTGCTCGCTCGGCTTCCTCTCGCCGGGGGTCACCGGCTGGGGCGGTGGCCGCCCTTCCCGTAGAAGATCATGGTGGTCATGATGCCCCAGGACGCCCGGTTCGCGCCAGCCGATTTCACGTGAGCATTTTTTGGACTTGCGAGTCCACTTTCTGCGAGCGACAGTGAGACATCCGTCCAGGAAAGGCATGACGATGCAGGCGATTGTTGTGGAGCAGCTAGGCGGGCCGGGGGAACTGCGGATCGCCGAGCGCCCTGACCCACGCCCCGGGCCCGGCCAGATCAGCGTCGCGATCAGCGCCGCGGGGGTGAACTTCATGGACACGGGGGCGCGCCGGCTCGGCCCCGCAACGGGCCGCGTGCCGTTCGTGCCCGGCGTGGAAGGGGCCGGCCGGGTCGTCGCGCTCGGCGAGGGCGTGACCGAGTTCGCGATCGGCGACCGGGTGGCCTGGGTGTACGCCTACGGCTCCTACGCCGAGCAGGTGGTGATGCCGGCCGGCAGCGCGGTGCCCGTACCGGACGACATCACCGACGAGATCGCGGCGAGCGTGATGATGCAGGGCATCACCGCCCACCACTTCACCACCGAGGCCGCACCCGTGGAGCCCGGCCAGACGGCCCTGGTCCACGCGGCGGCCGGCGGGCTCGGGCAACTGCTCACCCAGCTCGTCAAGGCGCGCGGCGGCACCGTCATCGGGTTGACCTCCAGCCAGGCCAAGACCGGCGTCGCCCGGCAGGCCGGAGCGGACCACGTGGTGGTCTCCACCGGCGCGGCCTTCGTGGAACCGGTCATGGAGCTCACCGGCGGCCAGGGCGTGCACACCGTGTTCGACGGCGGCGGCGAGACCACCTTCAGGGCATCGACGCAGGTCCTGCGCAGGCACGGCACCCTGCTCTACTACGGGGCCGTCATCGGCGACCCGCCCGTCCTGAACCTGCGCGAGCTGCCCCGCAGCATCAAGGTGAGCTACCCGGTGTTCCGCGACCACATCCCGACCCGCGAGCAGCTCCTCACCCACAGCGCCGAGCTGTTCGGCCTGCTCCGCCAGGGCCGGCTGCGGGTCGAGATAGGCGGGCGCTACCCGCTCCAGGACGCCGCCCGGGCCCACCACGACCTCGAAGCACGCACGACCACCGGCAAACTGCTGCTCCTGCCCTGACCTCTGCTCAGGGCAGCCTGATCAGGCGCCGCTCCACGGCGGCCGTGACAGCGGCGGTACGCGTGTCCACGCCGAGCTTGCCGTAGATGTGCACCAGGTGGGTCTTGACCGTCGCCTCGGTGATGAACAGCCGCCTGGCGATCTCCCGGTTGCCGGCTCCGCTCGCCAGCAGCTCCAGGATCTCCACCTCCCGCACGCTCAGCGCCGGGCCCGGATCGCGCAGCCGCCGCATCATCCGCGCCGCCACCTTGGCCGACAGCACGCTCTCGCCCCTGGCCGCCGCCCGGACGCCCTGGAACAGCTCCTCCGGCGGGCACACCTTCAGCAGGTAGCCGGTGGCGCCCGCGTCCACGGCCCGCATGACGTCCGCCTCCGTCTCGTACGTCGTCAGCACCAGGACCTGCGGCGGCGACGGCAGCGCCCGGATCCGGCGGGTGGCCTCGACCCCGTCGACGCCGTCGCCGAGCTGCAGGTCCATGAGCACGACGTCGGGGCTCCTCGCGGCGATCCCGCTCAGCGCCTCCTCCGCGCCGGACGCCTCGCCGACGACCTCGATGTCGTCCTCGCCGCCGAGCAGCGCCACCAGGCCAGCCCGGACGACCGGGTGATCGTCCACCAGGAACAACCTCATCGCACGGCCTCTCCGGATGAAGAGACGGGAACCTTGGCCGCGATCGCCGTGCCCTCGCCCGGCGCGCTCTCCACGATCAGGACGCCGCCCACCTCCTCCAGGCGGTCGCGCATCGCGCGCAGGCCGTAGCCGCGTCCGGGCGCCGGGGAGGGTTCGGTGAATCCGGCCCCGTCGTCGAAGACGTCCAGCGTGACCTCGCCGTCCAGGTAGGACAGGGTCACCGTGGCGCTCGCGGCGCCCGCATGGTCGCGGACGTTCGCCAGCGCGCCCTGGGCCACCCGCAGCAGCGCCGTCTGCACGTCCGGACGCAGCGGGTACTGCTCGCCCTCCATCCGCACCCGCACCCACGGCCGACCGGTGTCATCACCGGCGCTCGTGCTGAGCCGGGCGAGTGCCTCGGGCAGCGTGCCGTTCTCCAGCCCCGGCGGTCGCAGGTCGCGGACGAACCGGCGGGCCTCGTCGAGGTTCTCCGCCGCCGCCGTCGCGGCCCGCCGTACGTGCGCGCGGGCGAGCGCGGGATCGGCGGCCCAGGCGCGGTCGGCGGCCTGCAGCAGGATGCCCATGCTGGTCAGCCCCTGCGCGAGCGTGTCGTGGATCTCCCTGGCCAGCCGCTCCCGCTCCTCCAGCACACCGGTACGGTGCCGCGTCTCGGCCAGCGTCTCCCTGGCGGCGATCAGATCGTCGATGAGCAGCTGACGGGCGGCGCTCTCGCGCTGCAGCTCCCAGAACGTCACCGCCGTCATGGCGGCGATCCCGATGGGCGCGAGGATCAGGCTCGGATCGATCTCCTGCGCGATCTTGGTCTGCGCCGCGATGACGATCAGCGTGAGCGCCGCCGCGGCCACCGCGAACGCCCGCGCGTTCAGCAGCCGCAGGCACAGGAAGAGCAGCGGCACCGCGCACCAGCTGAACGACGGCGCGAGGACCACCAGCCCCAGCCAGACCGCCGCCACGCAGCCCAGCCACACCAGCCGCCCGCGCCCGAGCCTGCTCCACAACACCATGCCGGCCAGGTACGCCAGGGCGAGGGCCGCGCAGACGGCCAGCGCCGTCACGGTCTGCGCGACCATGCCGTGCCGGGACACCAGTCTCCACGCCGAAGCGGCCAGCAGCAGGTAGAAGCCCGCATGCATGGCCCAGTTCAGCCAGACGCGCTCTCTCATCACCCTCCCTGTCCGGTTCTGTCCAGACTTTATGCAGTTCAGGCGACCAGCCGGGACCTGTCCGGTGGCGGATCAACCGATCGGTTGACCTGCGGCTCAACCCCTTGACGCGGCGGGATCGCCCGTGCTCCCGATGGCTCGCGGCGCCTTCGTTGCCAGGCTTGACCTGCTTGAACACCGACGAAGGGAAGAGAAGATGACCATCTCCCGCCCCATCCGCCCAGTCCGCCTGCTCGCCGTCGGCCTCGCCCTCGCGACCGCGGCCCTCACCCCCACCGCCGCCGAGGCGTCCGCGCCCGCCCCGGTGTCCATGCCCGCCCCGGTGTCCGTGCCCGCCTCGGCCGCCGCCCCGGCTCTGGACTCGCGCGCCGACCAGCCGCTCGTCCAGACCGAGGTGCTGTCGTCCGACGCCGCCCTGAAGATCGCCCAGGCCGCGATGCGCGAGGCCGCCCAGCAGAAGCAGCGCGTCACCGTCGTGATCGTCGACCGCTCGGGCGCGACCCGCCTGGTCGTCAAGGGCGACGGCGCGGGCCCGCAGACCGAGGAGTCGGCCAGGCGCAAGGCGTTCACGGCGGTCTCCTTCGGGCGGGCCACCAGCGAGCTGGCCAAGGGCCTGAACGGCGGCGGCCCGAGCATCGCCGACATCCCCGGTACGCTCTTCCTCGGCGGCGGGGTCCCCGTCGCCTCCGGCGGCGCCCCCGTGGCGGGCATCGGCGTCGGCGGTGCGCCGAGCAGCGACATCGACGAGGCCATCGCCCGCGCCGGGCTGAAGGCGGTCGCGGGTCAGCTGCGGTGAGAGGCCTGACGGGGATGAGCAGCCCTGGACGCAGAACCGTCCTGGCCTCCCTGCTCGCCTCGCTACTGGCCGCATGCGGCGGACGCGACACAAAAGGAGAAGGCGTGACCGACGAGGAACTGCTGGCAGCCGCGGCGCGAGGAGACGCCGCCGCCGTCCGCGACGCGCTGAGCTCGGGAGCGGACATCGAGGCCCGCGACGACCGGCGCCGCACGGCACTGCTGCTCGCCGCCGCGGCCGACCACGTCGAGGCGGCCGAGGTCCTGGTGAAGGCGGGCGCCGACCCCGACGCCCAGGACGCCCGCCAGGACACGCCCTGGCTGGTCACCGGCGTCACCGGCAGCGTCGCCATGCTCCGGACGCTCCTCCCGGCCGGCCCCGACCTGACCGTGCGCAACCGCTACGGAGGCGTCTCCCTCATCCCGGCCTGCGAGCGGGGGCACGTGGACTACGTCCGCGAGGTGCTGAAGACCGGCATCGACGTCGACCACGTCAACGACCTCGGCTGGACCGGCCTGCTGGAGGCCGTCATCCTCGGCGACGGCGGCCCGCCGTACCAGGAGATCGTGCGCCTGCTGATCGCCGCCGGCGCCGACCTGAACCTCGCCGACCGCGACGGGGTGACGCCCCTCGCCCACGCCCGCACCAAGGGCCAGACCGAGGTCGCCGCCCTGCTGCGCGCCGCCGGAGCCCGCTGACCCGCCCGCCTCAGCCCGGACCCCACACCAGCTCCACCCCTCAGCCCGGATCCGCCACCAGCTCCACCCCTCAGCCCGGATCCGCCACCAGCTCCACCTCGAACCCGTCCTGATCCTCCAGGTATGCGGCGTAGTGCCGCTCCCCGCCGGCGTACGGGTGCCGGTCCTGGAACATCAACGTCCAGCCGTACGCGGGCGCCCGCCGGGCCAGCTCGTCCACCCGCTCGCGGTTGCCCGCGTGGAACGCCAGATGGTTCAGGCCGGGGCGGCGGCGGTCGTGCCCGGCGGCGGTGAGGGCGGGGGACTGCTCGATGACGATGTACGTGGCCCCCAGCCGCCAGCTCCGGCCGTCCGGCCAGTCCTGGTGGAGCTCGTAGCCGAGCTGCTCCAGCAGCCATCGCCAGCTCGTCGCGGCGCGCCGCAGGTCGGGGACCCAGAGCTCGACGTGGTGCAACGAGCCGGTGGCCGGGGGTTCGGTCATGGCGGGAGCCTACGGGCCCCGGCTTCCGTCGTGGTCGCGCAGCGCGAACCTGTACACGCCCGCGGCTCCGACGGCGAACAGACCGGAGCCGTCCGGCAGCCAGGCGCAGTCGCTGAGCCGGTCGTCCACCCGGATAGCGGCCACGGGGTCCAGGGTCAGCACCTCCGACACGAGCAGGACGCCCTCGTCACCGGTGCTCGCCAACAGCCGGCCGGAGGGGGACAGGGCGATGCTCGACGTTCCCGCGCGGTGGCCGCGCAGGTCGCCGACGATCTTGCCGTCGTACCAGACCCTGATGACGTTGACGTCCCGGCGCGCCCAGACGAGCCCCCACAACGTGCGTTTCGCCATGGATCCGCTGCCGAAGGCGGCGACGACGCTCAGGTCCGGCGAGATGACCACATCCTGGAGATGGCTGGACCGGGTGCGCAGCGTGGCCAGCCGCGCTCCGTCCGGGCGCCACAGGTGGACACGGCCGTTCTCGGTCGTCGCCAGCCGGTCGCCGCGCGGCGCGATGGTCAGGCAGTCGCAGCCTTCGATGTCGGTGTAGCGGGGCCGCTGCCTGCTCTTGAAGCGATGGCGCACTCTGCCGTCCGACCCTCTGACGCGGACGAAACCTTCGGCGTCCAGCGTGGCGAACCAGGTGTCGTCCGGGGCCATGGCGAGCGTGGTCGTCTCTTCGTCGAAGAGCCGGAACTTGAGTGGCGACTTGCTCGTCAGGAGCGACAGCCCCGCTCGCGTGGGGCCGTAGTTCGCGCAGAGAACCCAGGCGACATGCCGGTCGAGCGCCGGCAGGTCGGCGGCGGCCGCGTCGCCGAACAAGGCCCGCAGCCCCTCGTACGGCTCCGCTTCCAGCAGATCGATGTGCTCGCGACGGCCCCCGTCCGCGTCCATCAGGTGCACCGCCACCGGCGTCAGTGCCGCGACGCGGGAGCCGTCACGCGAGACGACCACCGCACCCGCGTCCCGCACCCGGTGTCCTTCTTCCGCGTCCGGCCTGGCGAGGGCGCGCTCGACGCTCCAGATGCGGACGGTCCTGTCGTTGCCGCTGCTGGCCAGCAGTCTGCCATCGGGTGAGAGGGCCAGCCCGGTCACGTGGGCGCTGTGGCCCCGCAGTCCGGCGCGCCGGGTCCCGTCGGACTCCCACAGCTCGATGCCCTGCCCGATCAGGGCGGCCAGCCACCGTCCGTCCGGCGAGACGAGCACGCCGTGCGGCCTCCCCTCGACGTCGGCGGTGCGCGCGACGCCGCCGGCCTGCCAGGCCAGCCGCCACCCGGCCGTGAGGCCGACCGCTCCCCACGGCCCGCCGGCGGCTGTGTAGACGGCCTCGTCCGGGGACGGGTCGCCCACCGGACGCCCGTCGGCCACTCGCCAGGTACGCGCCTCCCGCCTACCGATCACCGTCATCCGCGTGCTGTCGGCGGAGATGACGATGCGTTCCACGTGGTGAGCACGACGACTGACGCGACGGCCGAAGACCTGAAGGGTGCGCAGATGGTCGCCGTCGCCGTTCCACAGGGCGACGGCGCCGCTCTGGGAGCCCGTCGCGAACCAGGAGCCGTCGGGCGCCATGGCGATGACGTTGATCCAGCCTCCGCCCCACGGCCAGGGCCGCCGGTGCGCCGTGATCTCGCGGCGGAGCGTCCCGTCGGCGTTCCAGAGCCGCACCTCGCCGCCGGTGTGCGAGGTCACCATCCACGTGCCGTCCGGCGCCATCGCCAGGCCGGTGGCGCCGGCGGCGGCGTCCACCTCCTTGACCAGGCCGCCGTCGGCGTCCCAGAACCGGATGCCGTCGAAACCGGCGCTCACGAGCCACTGACCGCCGGGTGCGAACGCCACCCCCTTCACCAGGCCGAGGTGGCCGTGCAGAGTGCGGATCAGCGCCGGGTCCGGCAGGTCGGGAGGCGGCAGCAGGCTCTCCAGCCGGGGCTCGCCCTCCTCCCGCAGCAGATCGAGCACCTTCTTCGCGAGGTCGGGCGACGCGTGCAGGCGATGGGCCAGGCTCGCGAGCACCGTGGCGCGTTCCTCCACCTCGGCGAAGACATGCGCGCTCTGCGCGATGATCCCGGCCAGTTCCCCGGCCAGGGGCGCCGCCGACCACGCGAGGTCGGCCTCCACGGCTGACGGGCCGAACCTCACCAGCTTGGCCGCGACCCAGCGGGCATCGCAGACGAGCTCGTCGAGCTCGGCGGTGAGACCGGCCCCCGCGAGGTGGTGGGCCAGGTGGCGCCAGAGGTAGGTGTTCTCCTCCGGTAGCTCCCACCAGCCGGACGAGCCCGTGCGCACGGCCTCGACGAACCGCTCGTTCGTGGCGGCGATCGCGGCGTGGCCCAGGGTGTGCCGGATATAGCCGCGCACCACGTCGTGGATGCTGACGGCCCCTGCGCTGTAACTCGACAGCAGGGACAGCCCGTCCAGCTTCTCGCACAGCGACTCCGCCTCCTCGCCGCTCATCCGCCACAGAGCCGCGACCAGGGCGATGGGCACCTCGGCGTCCTCCTCGAAGACGCCGAGTTCGAGAAACCGGACGCGGTCCGTTCCGTCCAGAGTTTCGAGCCCGTGCTCGATGCTGATTCGCACCGCCGTGTCACGAGCCGCGGCGTCCCGCACGTCGAGAGACGTCGGCCCGCCGACGGACATCCGTTCGATGATGTCCGCCGCGGCGTCCGTGGCCCGCGCGCCGCGCCGCACCCGCCGCAGGAGGGCGGAGTTGACGATCGCCAGCAGCAGCGGCCACTCGCCTGTCAGGTCGAGCAACTCGGCGATCTGGCCTTGGGACAGCCGCAGGTCACCCCGTAACAGCAGCTCACGAGAGACCTCCGGGCCCATCTGATCGACCCTGACCGGCACCGCGCCGCGGGGAAGCACCTTCGGGTTGCGCGTCGTGATCAGCCGGGTGCATCGAGGGGCGCCCTGGAGGAAGGGGACCAGCTGATCCGCAGTCCATACGTCGTCGATGACCAGCAGGACGCGTCCCGCGTCGTCCAGGACCTGCCCGAGATGCTGGCCTGCCTGTTCCGGGTCGGAGAAGGACGAGCGGGAGGCGCCGAACGCTGCCGCCACCTCGTTGATCAGTTCGATCAGCTTCGGGCCTGTGCGGTCGCGCCCGACGGTCACCCATTTCACGGCGTCGAAACGCTTGCGGACCTCGGAGTCGTAGCAGACCGCGTTGGCCAGAACGCTCTTCCCGAACCCTCCGGCCCCATGGACGCCCGCGGTCAGCGCCACCGGGGAGTTCTTGTCGGACAAGCGCAACGCCCGGAGGACTTCCCTGATCTCAGCGGGCCGTTCCACCCAGTCGGTCCGCAGCGGCACTTGGAAGATCTTCTTCCCACTTCCTGCGGCTTCCGACCGGTTCCTTAAGAACTCCACACCGGTGTATCCCAGCCCCAGCACCAGTAGGGCGACGATCAGGGACACGGTCGGGTTGCTGGTGGCGAGGTTGGTCAACGCGCCGACCCCGATGCTCAGGACAGGACTGAGCACATGCAGGACGTTCGTAGGGCGGGCACTCGCCATGGGGCACCTCAGCGGGATGACGGGTCGGAGTCCAGCGGGCCGCCGGAGCCCAGCCACCGAGCCTCGGCCTTGTCGCCGTTCGAGTCGTCCGGGCCGGCGGTGATGCCGTGGTGGCGGGCGAGTCGCGGGAGCCGGCGCAGGAGCTCCGTCCTGTCGTCGAAGTCCCAGGCCTCGCCGTCGGGCTGCGCGCGGGGGCTCAGGAAGGGGAACCTGCTCTCGACGCCTCGCGCCGCCACGGCGTCGCCCAAGGTGATCGAGTCCATGCCCGTCGCCCGTTCGTAGGCGCGCCCGGGGACGTAGGCGAACAACTCGAAGTTCGGGTAGACCTCATCCGGCCAGCGTGAACGCCGGGTGCGTGTGACCCGCATGAGCCGGATCCGGCCGTCCCTGGACGGGGTCGTCCGCTCGTGGCGGTGGTTGCGCGACAGCTCGACGAGCCGCCGTGTCGCCGGCAGCTCCAGAAGACGATCGGGGCAGCCGACGGCCTGCTCGAAGTCCTCCCTGCCGAGGCTGATGAGCCAGGTCGTGAAGTATTCGAACGCGTTGGACGAGCCTCTGCCGGTGAACAGCCAGCACGCCGCGTACAGGTCCCAGGTGCAGGCGCGGTTGCGGCAGGTCGTGAACCAGGTGGCGTAGTCCACGATCTCCTTGGCGGGCAGAGCGGCGAGGTGGTTCTCCAGCCATCTCAGGCGTGCCTGCCGGGTGCCGGTCTCCGTGGCGGAGCGCTCCACCACGTCCCAGAAGCCGTCGATGTCCACAGCCAGCGATCATGGCACAAGGAGCCGTCCCGCCGTCACGTGGTGGTGCGCTCGTCGTCCGGGATGGGCGCGGCAAGTGGGCTGGGCAGGACGGAAGGGGCGGCCTGGGTCAGGATGAGGGTCAGGTCGTCGTCGGCCTCGGTGGTGGCCGTGTGCTTGTCGAGCGCGTCCAGCAGCTCGTCCAGGGCCTGGTCCAGGGTGGGGGCGGCGAGCGTGGCGTGCAGGCGCTCGTCGAGCGGGAACAGGTCTCCGCCGGGCGTGCGGGCCTCGGTCAGGCCGTCGGTGTAGAGCAGCAGGCGGTCGGTGGGCAGGAGGCGGACCCGCTGCGGGTGCGGGTCCGGCGAGAGCCCGAGCGGCGGGGATGGGCTGCGCAGGACCAGGACGTCCAGGGTGGCGCCGACGCGGATCGGCGGCGGGTGGCCGCAGTTGACGAGCGTGACGTGGTCGCGGCCGAACTCGGCCAGCAGGACCGTGACGAAGTCCTCCGCTCCCAGGTCACCGGCCAGGCGGTTGTCGAGGTGGTGGGCCAGGCAGGCCAGGTCCGGGGCGGTGGCGGCCGTCTGGCGGAAGGCGGCCAGGACGCAGGCGGCGTGGCTGAGGGCGTCGATGCCGTGGCCCTTGGCGTCCCCGATGATCAGGCGCAGTCCCGCGGGCGTCGAGATGGCCTCGTGCAGGTCGCCGCCCAGGCGGGCGCCCGGGGTGGCCGAGCGGGTGCGGGCGGCCAGGTGGAGGCCGCCCAGCTCGGCGGGCAGCGGCGGGCTGATCGCCCGCTGGCTGGCCTCGGCGAGGCGGGACAGGCGGAGCACGGCGGTGTGGTACTCGCGGTAGGTACGGGCCGTCAGCACCGCCCACAGGCCGCTGGTGGCCACGATCAGCACGCGGATCAGGTGGTCGGGGACGGCGGGCAGGCCGGAGCCCGCGCCGTCGGCGGTGGCCAGGAGGAACAGGGCCAGGGCGAGCGCCAGCGCGGCGGCGAGGGTGGTGAACCTGGGGCTGAGGAACCAGTGGGCGGCGGCCAGCGGGCCGAGCAGCAGGAGGCCGGACATCGAGACGGTGACGGCCGCCTCGTCGGCTGCGGCGATGGCGACCTCGGTGAGCAGGATCGATGGCAGGAGCCAGCGGTGAGACCTGGGCATCGTGCTTCGCCGGCGGATGAGAAGCTCCTTACGGTCGGTCGCGGGGCGCCGGGCTGGCGTATATGCGGGGGGTGGGGAGTCGCCGGTGTCACGTTCCCGCCGTCAGCAGGCCGGCGTCGGCGGCGCCGCCCGCGTAGGCGATGCCGATGTCCAGCGGGTCGATGTCGTAGCCCGCCTGGTAGGCCCGCTCGTACGCGGGATCGCCGACCAGCCGCCGCGCCTGGACCTCGCACTCCCGGCGGGCGGCGACCCAGGTGGGGATGCCGATCTGGGGACGGCCGATGCGGTTCCAGACCTGCTGGGCCACTCCGAGCAGGCAGGCCGCCCGCTCGCCCTCGTTCATGGCGACCGCGATGCGGCCGAGCAGGTCGAGAACGATGGCGACGCCGAGGTGGTCGTTCAGCCGATGCTTGATCTTCAGCGCGGACCGGGCGCAGGAGAGCGCGGCCTCGGGGCGGCCGTGGTTCAGCTCGGCATCCGTGCGGACGATGTCGCTGTGCGAGCGGAACAGGCGTTCGCCGTGCCGGTCACAGTTGCGGTTCACCAGGTCGCAGATGGCCATCGCCTCCTCGTGGGAGCCGAAGAAGTTGTAGGCGGCGCCCGCGCTCAGGGCGCTCAGGCAGTAGGCCATGGTGAGCTCGGCCCGCTCGGACATGTGGGAGTACACGTCCTTGGACAGGGCCATCATCTGTTCACCGTCACCCAAGATCAGTATGGCGGCCAGGACTGTACTACGCCCGTGCTCCAGGGCGGACGCGTCGCCCTGCCGCCGGGCCTGGTCCTCGCACTGCCGCGCCAGCTCCAGCCCGCTGACGCCGTCGCCCTGGATCGTGCTGATCAGGCTCGCCACCCACAACGCCTTGGTACGGGCCCGGCCCGGCCCCGTCTCGGCGGCCAGCGCCCGCTCCAGGAAGTGCGCGCCCTCCTTGGCGAACCCGCAGCCGTACCAGTAGAACCACAGGTCGCCGACCAGCTCCAGCGCGACCGGCTCCCCCGGGCACTCCAGGGCGAACTCCAGGGCGGCGCGCAGGTTGTCGTGCTCGGCGGTCATGCGGTCGTACCAGGCGACCTGGTCGGGCCCCAGCCAGGAGGCGTCGCCCAGGCCGGCCAGCTTCCTGTAGTGGTCGCGGTGGCGGCGGCGCAGCGTGTCCTGCTCTCCGAGATGGCCGAGGTAGAAGGCGCCGAACTCGCGGATGGTGTCCAGCATCCGGTACCGCTCCCCGCCGCCGGTCGGCTCCCAGATCAGCAGGGACTTGGTGGCCAGCGTGGCCAGCAGCCCGGGGACGCGCTCCGGGGCGAGCCGCTCGTCGCCGCACACCTGGGCCGCGGCGGCCGCGTCGAAGGAGCCGGCGAAGACGGACAGCCGCGCCCAGGTCAGGCGCTCCTCCGACGTGCAGAGCTGGTGGCTCCAGCCGATCGCGGTACGCAATGCCTGGTGCCACGGCGGCACCGTCCCGTAGACGGCCTGCGCGGTGTCGCCGAGCAGCGACAACCGGTCGGACAGCCGGTCGGCCAGCTCCTCCATCGGCATCTCGGCCAGCCGCGCGGCGGCCAGCTCGATGGCCAGCGGCAGACCCTCCAGCCGCCGGCACACCCGCACCGCGGCCTCGCGGTTGCGCTCGTCCAGGGTGAAGCCGGGCAGCGCGGCGGCGGCGCGCTCGGCGAGCAGCCGCACCGCCTCCGTCTCCTCCTCGCGCGGCGCCTCCTCGCGTGCTCCCTCCTTGCGGGTCTCCTCCTCGCGCGCCACCTCCTCGCGCGCCACCTTGCGCGCCACCCCCTTGCGGGCCCCGGTCCGCCCGCGGCCGTTCGCGCCGGGCACCGGCAGCGTCCCCAGGAGGAGGACCTCCTCCTCGGGCAGGTCCAGCGAGCGGCGGCTGGTGGCCAGCACCCGCAGCCCGGGTGCGGCCTCCAACAGTGTCCCGACGATCGCCGCGCACTCGTCGATCAGGTGCTCGCAGGTGTCCAGCACCAGCAGCAGCTCGCGGTCGGCGAGGTACTCGGCGAGCACCTCGCCCATGGGGCGGGTGGACCGGTCGGCCAGCGGCAGCGCCTCGGCGATCGTGTACCGGACCGCGCCCGGCTGGCCGATCGGGGACAGCGGCACCCACCAGGCCCCGTGGGTCAGCCGCGGCTGGAGGGTGGCGGCGGCGCGCAGGGCCAGCCGGGTCTTGCCGACCCCGGCCACCCCGGTCACCGTCACCAGCCTGCCCTGTTCGAGCAGCGTTCCCATGCGTGCCAGCTCATCGTGACGGCCGATGAGGCTGGTGGTCTCCAGGGGGAGGTTGCCCGCTCTGCCCTGGCCTGCCGCTCCGACCATGATTGCCGCCTTCGCCGGGGGTCGATCTGCCGCTTTTGCTCGGAAGAGCAGTCTGCCTCAGCGGTGGGCGCTTCGTAGCCGAAAGTAAAGAAGTGAGCACTCTTCGCATCCAGGCGTGCGGGTGGCGCCGGACGGG
>NZ_VSEY01000029.1 GCF_008086045.1 Nonomuraea sp. PA05
ACGTGGACGTCCTCGGCCTCCGGCACCGCCTCCGCCAGCGCCGCCATGGCCGCCCGCCCGCGCCTGGCGCGTTCGCCCGTCATCAGGTCGAACTCCACGTCCGTGCATCCGGCGGCGGCCCCCACCGCCTCGATCGCCGCGACGGAGAGCGGCGCCCGGCCGAGGTTGGTGTGCACGAGCACGCCGGTGGCGTTGATCACCCGTCTGGGCCCTGAGGCGGCCAGCGCGGACACGGTGGCGGCCACCACCTCCTCGGGCGCGATCCGTCCGTCCCTGGCCCGCTGCTGCGCCGCCGCGACCGCCGCCTTGACGGCGGCCCGCCCCGCTCCCCTGGCGGCCTCCGTCACCCTCGGGTCCGACAGCACCAGGTCGGTACGGGGAATGCGGCGCCGTGGATCACCCGTCACGGCGGACCTCCTGGCAGTGCGGAGGCGCACGGGGATCGAACCCGCCGGCGACGCCGCGCGCCGCCCACCGATTTTGAAGACCGGGGTGCCCACCAGAACACACGCGCCTCCAAGGCCAATAATTCACGATACGACGGTCGTGAAGGAGACTCGGGGTATGACGGGTCTCAGGCTCACGCAGTACGCCCGTGGCGGCGGTTGCAGCTGCAAGATCCCGCCCGGCGAGTTGGAGGCGGTCCTGGCCGGGCTACCCGGATCCGCGAACAGCGGCGGGCGGGTGCTGGTCGGGCTTGAGCACGGTGACGACGCGGCCGTCGTCCGCCTCGACGGTGACCGCGCGCTCGTCTCCACCGTCGACTTCTTCGCCCCCGTCGTGGACGACCCGTACGACTTCGGCAGGATCGCCGCCGCGAACGCCCTGTCCGACGTCTACGCGGTCGGCGGCGAGCCGCTGGTGGCGCTGAACCTGCTCGGCTGGCCCCGCGACCTGCTCCCCATGGACGCGGCCCGCGAGGTGCTGCGCGGCGGCCTCGACGTGGCGGGGCAGGCGGGCTGCGCGGTGGCGGGCGGGCACAGCATCGACGACGCCGAACCCAAGTACGGCATGGCCGTGACGGGCCTGGCCGACCCGGCGAGCCTGCTGCGCCTGGACGCCGGCCGTCCCGGGCTGCCGCTGAGCCTGAGCAAACCGCTCGGCGTCGGCGTGCTGAACTCCCGGCACAAGGCGACGGGCGCCGTCTTCCCCGAGGCGATCGCCTCCATGACGGCCCTCAACCGCGACGCCTCCCGCGCCGCCCGCACCGCCGGGGCCCGCTGCGCGACGGACGTGACCGGGTTCGGCCTGCTGGGGCACCTGTTCAAACTGGCCAGGGCGAGCGGAGTCACGGCGGTGGTGGAGGCCGGCGCGGTGCCGTACCTGGAGGGCGCGCGGGAGGCGGTGCGGGACGGGTACGTCAGCGGCGGCACCCGCCGCAACCTGGCCTGGGTGGCGCCGCACCTCGACGCCGGCGGCACGCCGGAGGAGGAGTTGCTGCTGCTGGCGGACGCGCAGACGTCGGGCGGGCTGCTGATGGCCGGGGAGGTGCCGGGCGCGCCGGTGGTCGGGGAGCTGACGGCCGCCCGCGATGCGGTCTTGATCGTCCGGTAGGGCCCGGTGTTACGTTGAAGGCACAGGCGTGCCCGACACCTGCGCGAAGGACGTGGTCACCGTGCTCTACCTCTTCGGCTTCGATCGGATCGGCGTGGCCGTGAGCGACATCTACTTCGTCGACCCCAACCCGATCAAGGGCCAGGAGGGCGCGGAACGCGGGGTCCGGCTGGAGCTGCGCCGGCTGGAGAGCGGAGAGCTCAAGGGCTCGATCTACTCCTCCCGCCCCATCGGCGTCGACCGGCCGATCTGGCGCGTCGACCTGCTGGAATCCGTCTCCGGCACGCCCGGCAGCTTCGACCGCACCCACCACCATCCCACGCTCAAGGGGTGGGAGCCGGGGCGGCGGGTGTTCGACGAGCGGCTGTCGGCGGAGCCGCTGAAGTGGCTCGGGGAGCGGCTGGCCGATCTGGAGGGGGTGCTGGACGAGTGCGGGGTCGAACGCGACGAGGTCGGCCCCGACGACGTGACCGGTCTGCGCGATCGCGCTCCGGAGATCGTCGAGACGGTGGCGCGGCTGCTCGAATCCGTCCGTGCCGCCGCCCCGGACGCGCCGGACGGCGCCGAGCCGGCCACGAGCGTGCGGGCGAGCTGGTTGTAGCCGGGCCGCACGCACGTCCCAGGGCGGATGCGCGGCTCAAGCGGTCGTGTGCCGCCGGCAGGGGCGCGTCTCAGGCGAGTTCGTCTCCGGACGAACGGGACGGCGGCGGTGCGGTGCTGTTGCGGCGGATGAGGGCGGGCACGACGCACTCGCGCGCCGCCGGCTCCCCCGCCTCCGCGCCGTCCACCAGCCCGAGCAGCGCGGCCACGGCCCGCCGCCCGACCTCCTCGTGATCGGGCCGTACGGTGGTCAGCGGCGGGATGAGGTACCCCGCCTCGGGAATGTCGTCGAAGCCGATGACGCTCACGTCCTCCGGCACCCGGATCCCCCGCTCGTGGAAGGCCCGCAGCAGCCCGAGCGCCATGTGGTCGTTGGCGGCGAAGACGGCGGTGACGCCCGGTCGTTCGGCCAGTTCCAGGCCCGCCTGATAGCCGGACTCGGCGCCCCAGTCGCCCGCGATCACGGGCGGGGCGGCGCGTCCCGCGGCCTCCAGGGTGGCGCGCCAGCCGTCGACGCGGGCCTGCGCGTCGAGCCGGTCGCGGGGCCCCGACACGTGCCAGACCGTCTCGTGGCCGAGGTAGAGCAGGTGCTCGACGGCCATCCTGGCGCCCGCCGCCTGGTCGATGTGCACGCCGGTGACGAGTTCGTCGGCCGCTTCGACGGCCACCGCGGGCATGCCTTCCGGGAGGCTGAGCAGGGCCGTCGCCGAGGCGGTGCGGGAGGGGAAGACGATGACCACGCCGGCCACGGACTGCCCGGCGATCGTGGCCATGGCGTCGGTGATGCTGGAGCGGTCGGTGCTCTCCGGGGTGACGATGGTGACGCCGTAGCCCTCGTCGCGGGCGGCCCTGCCGATGCCGAGGAGGGTCGAGGCGGGGCCGAACAGCACCGTGTCGAAGCTGACCACGCCGATCATGTGGGAGCGCCGGCGCACCAGGCCCCTGGCCATGAGATTGGGGCGGTAGTTGAGCTGCCTGATGGCGTCCAGGACACGTTCCCTGGTGCCGGGGTGGACGTGCGGGTGGTCGTTGAGCACCCGGGAGACGGTCTGGTTGGACACCCCGGCGAGCTGCGCCACGTCGCCGATCACCGCGGGACGTGGCCTCCGCCCGGCCTCTGCCACCTGGCTTCCTCCCCTTGTTAACGTTGCCAACGGCGTGGTGGAGCCGGATTTCGCAGGAAGGCAGGGCAGCGCGGGATCGGCTCCGTTGTCCACAATGTTAACGTTCGCGGAGCGTCACTCCGTCGCGCGGATGCGGTCGGCGAGTTCGACGACCGCGTCGATCAGCTCGCGGCCGTTCAGCAGGGCGAGGTCGTTGTGCCCCGCTCCCGCCACCTCCACGGTCGTGGCGCGGGCGGCGCCGGCGACGGCGCGGCTCAGGTTCGGGGGGACGATCGTGTCGCCGGTGCCGTAGACGACCACGACGGGAGCCCGGACGGAGGCGATGCCGTCCGCGACGGGGAAGCGGTCGCGCAGGAGCGCGCGTACCGGCAGGAACGGGTAGTTGACCTGGCCCGCGGCGGCCAGGTCGGTGAAGGGTGAACGCAGCACGAGGCCGTCGGGCGGGTGCCGCAGGGCGAGTCGGGTGGCCACCGCCGCGCCCAGGCTCTCGCCGAAGTAGATCACCCGTGGGCTGCGGATGGCGTCGCGGGCGGCGAGGGCGTCGAGGTGGAGGCCCTCCTCGGTGGGGGTGCCGGGGTTGCCGCCGTAGCCGCGGTAGTCCAGGAGCAGTACCGGTAGCCCGTGGGCGGCCAGCGCTCTGGCCAGCGGTGCGCGGTGCAGCCGGTTGCCCGCGTTGCCGCCCGTGACGAGCACCGTGACGTCCTGTGTGCCTGGGACGTACCAGGCGGTGAGGTGGAGACCGTCGCGGGTGGTGAGCGTGATGTCGCGTGCGCCCGGGATGACGGCGGCGGCCGGAGGCACGGGGGTGCTGTCGGGCAGGTAGATGAGCCGCCGCTGGAACACCCACAGCAGCCCGAGCAGCAGGAGCAGCACCGCGGCGACGACCAGGGCGGTGCGCGCGAGCGTCGTCACGACGACAACGTTACGCACACCGCCCGGAGGTGGCTAAGGGGCCGCCGGTCACACGAGCGCGCCCGCCTGGACGACGTGCCGCACGTGCGCGGGGTCGGCCAGCACGCCGATGTCCTCCAGCGGATCCCCGTCGAGCACCACCAGGTCGGCGTGCGCCCCCACGGCCAGCGTGCCGATCTCGCCACCGAGCCCGACCAGCTCCGCCGCCCCCGTGGTGGCCGCGCGCAGCACGTCGATCGGCCGCTGCACCTCGCCCCTGAGCCGGAACTCCTGGTTCTGGTGCCGGTGCATGCCGCCGAGCAGGTCGGTCCCGTACGCGATCCGCACGCCGCCCCGGGAGGCCCGTTCGAGGGCGGCGAGCCCGGCGTCGAGCACCTCGTCCACCTTGCGCCAGCTCTGCTCGGGCAGGCCGAACTCGCGGCCCTCCTCCTTGAGCGCCCAGTACGTCACGAGCGTCGGCACCAGGTAGGCGTCGTGCTTGCGGAACAGCTCCACGCTGGTGTCGTCGATGAGGTTGCCGTGCTCGATGGAGCGCACGCCCGCCTCCAGCGCCCGGTTGACGGCGCGGGCGGTGTAGGCGTGGGCGGCGACGTACCGGCTGGCGGCCTCGGCCTCCTCGACGGCGGCGCGCAGCTCGTCCATGGAGTACTGGGTGGAGTCGATGCGGTCGGTCGGCGAGGCGACGCCGCCGGAGGCCATCATCTTGATGTGGTGGGCGCCCTTGCGCAGTTCGTCGCGGGCGGCGGCGCGGACGGCGTCCACGCCGTCGGCGACGCGGCCGACGCCGGCGCAGCAGGGGTGGTCGTCCTTGAGGTGCTCGCCCCGGCCGCGGAAGTCGGCGTGGCCGCCGGTCTGGCTCAGCCCCTTGCCGCAGAACAGCAGGCGCGGCCCGCGTACGAGGCCTTCTGCCTGCGCGTCGGCGAGCCCGAAGTCGGCGCCGGACGCGTCGCGGACCGTGGTGAAGCCGCGGCTGAGCATGTCGCCCATGATGCGGGCGCTGTGGGCGGCCACGTAGGCGGGCGACATGGAGCCGAGGCTGCCGAGGTTCGCGGTGGAGGCGGTGACGTGGACGTGCGCGTCGATCAGGCCGGGCACGACGCGGGCGCCGGCGAGGTCGATCACCCGGGTGTCGTCGGGGGCGGTGAGGCCGGGGCCGGTCTCCGCGATGCGGCCGTCGGCGCACCGCAGGTCGGCCTCGGTGTAGTCGCCGGTCCGCACGTCGAGGAGCAGGGCGTTCTTGAGCAGCAGGCTCATGCGGCGGCACCCTTCAGGCAGGCGCCGGCGTCCTTGGCGATGGCCTGGGCGGCGGCCACGGAGGCGTCGTCGTAGGTGCCTTCCGCGTCGAGGATGTTGAGCACGCCGAGCACCTCGCCGTCGTCGCCGAGCACGGGCACGTTGATGATGGAGGAGCAGCCCAGGCTCTCGATCAGCTCGTGGTCGGCGAAGATCTCGCGTACGGCGGCCCTGTCCTTGCCGAAGTACGGCTGCCGCCCCTCGATGCAGGTGGCGAGCCAGCCCTGGGCGACCTCGACGGTCTTCTCACCGCCCACCGGGTACTGCTCGGGGTGGCTGCTGTGCACGCGGCGCAGCGCCCGCCGTTCCGGCACCCAGGCCAGCACGGTGAACAGCCGCACGCCCACCTCCCTGCGGACCCTCTCCTCCAGCTCGATCATCGGGTTGCCTCCTCAGTCGTCTCCGTCAGCTCTTCCAGTGATCGTCCCGCAGTGGCCAGACCGAATACGATCACGCACACCACCCCCGCCACCAGCACCGCCGTGGTCAGCCCGAACACGCCGGCGAAGCCGAGGCTCGCGGCCGACAGGCCGATGATCGTGGGCGCGAGGATGCTGCCGACCCGGCCGAACGCGCTCGACAGCCCGGTGCCGGTGGCGCGGATCCAGGTCGGGAAGACCTCGGGGGTGTAGGAGTAGACGCCGGCGTAGGTGCCGTTCAGGAAGAACGACAGCACCGCCCCCGCGACCGTGATCGTGACAGGTGAGTCCATCTGCGACAGCCAGAAGGCGCTGACCGCCGACCCGGCGAGGTAGAGCGCGATCGTGTTCTTGCGGTCCATCCGCTCCGACAGCCAGGCCGCGGAGAAGTATCCCGGGATCTGCGCCAGGTAGATGATGATCGAGAACTCGAAGCTCTTGGTGACCGTGATGCCGCGCTGCACGAGCAGCGTGGGGATCCAGGAGAAGAACCCGTAGTACGAGAACGTGATCACGAACCAGATCAGCCAGATGACCGCGGTGCGCTTGGCCATGGCCGGGCTCCACAGGAATCGCAGAGCACTGATCAGGTTCACCTTGGGGGCACTGGTCGTGGGGGCGACGGCGGTCTCGGGCACCGGTGGCAGCGGCTGCCCCGTGGCCTTCTCCACCCGCCGTTCCAGGTCGGCGACCACCTGTTCCGCCTCGTCCGCGCGGCCCTGCTGGAGCAGGAAGCGGGGCGACTCCGGCAGCGAGCGGCGCCACCACAGCAGCATCAGGATCGGCAGCGCGGTGATCACCTGCGCGATCCGCCAGCCGTCGTCGAACGTCGGCACGACGAACCGCCCGATCAGCGCGGCCATCACGAACCCGAACGAGAAGAACCCGGCCAGCGCACCGATGAACCAGCCGCGCCGCTTGGCGGGCACGAACTCCGACAGGAACGGCGCGATGATCGCGCTCTCCGCTCCCGCCCCGGCCCCGGCGAGCACGCGGGCCACGAGGAACACCTCGTAGTTCGGCGCGAACGCGGCGATCACCGAGAAGACGGCGTAGAAGGCGAGCGCATACATCATCACCTTCTTGCGGCCGATGCGGTCGCCGAGCAGTCCCGCGATGGTCGCGCCGAACAGGAACCCGAACGGCGTCGCGGACCCGATGAAGCCGAGCTGGCCGTTGGACAGGCCCCATTCCTCCTGCGCGCTGGGCAGCAGGAAGGCGACGACGGCCGAGTCCATGCCGTCGAAGGTGTAGCCGAGACCCCCGATCAGGAGCAGCAGGTAGTGCGGACGGCTCAGCGGGAGCCGGTCCAGACGGGCCAACAAGGTCATCGAACAACACCTTTCACCAGGTCATGGCCCTGCAAGTCGATTGCGCAGCAACATATAGTGCAGATTGGTAAAATTGCAACGGTCTTTGCAAGTTAGGTTTGTTGCGAGCGCGTAGCATGCTGATCCCGAAGACCTCGGAAAGGGATGACGTGACGGACAGCTTCCAGGACTGGTTGCGCGAGCGGCTCCCGGCGCGCGGACTGCGCGGCAAGTCCGCCGCCGTCCTGGAGGTCCTGCTCTCGCAGCCGCGCAGGGCCGCGTTCGGGTCGGCCGGGGAGCTGGCCCAGCTCGCGGGCGTCAACGTCGCCACCGTCACCCGCACGGCGCAGGCGCTCGGCTTCGCCGGCTGGCCCGCCCTGCAACAGGAGTTGCGCGCCCGCTACCTGTCCTCGCTCAGCGCCGGCCAGGTCGCGGCCGAGCACCGGGGCAGCGGCTCGCCCAGCTCACGCTCGCTGCGCCGCGACCTCGACAGCCTGGCCCTGCTCAACCGGCGCCTGGACGAGAGCGTGCTGCTCACGATCGCCCAGGCCATCGCGGCGGCCCGCCGCACGGCGATCGTCGCCGACGGGAGCTACGCCGCCGTCGGGATCGCGCTGGCCCACAACGCCCGGCTGGCCGGCTACCCGGTGCAGGCCGTGACGGGCGGCGACGCGGAGCTGGCGAACGTGATGGCCGCGATCGGCGAGGGCGACGTGCTGATCGCGATCAGCTTCTGGCGGCTGTACGAGAGCACGGTGCTGGCCGCCAACGAGGCCCGATCGCGCGGCGTCCGCGTCTTCGCCGTGACGGACGCGGCCAGCCCGGCGCTGGCCGCGGCGGCGGAGGAGGTCGTGCTGGTGCCCGCCGAGGGCGAGGCGTTCTTCCCCTCGCTGACGGCCGGCATCGCCGTGGCCCAGGCGCTGGTCACGCAGCTCGCCGCGGTGGACCCGGCGCGTACGGGCGCCTCGATCGAGGCGGCGGAGGCGATGTGGGCCAAGTTCGGCCTCCTGCACCGCCGCCCCGCCGCCCCTTAGCGGCCGCCGGGGCTCACGGCCTCGACGATCAGGTCGATCACCTCGGTACGGCGCGGCACCAGGTAGAAGTGGTCGCCGGGCAGGACGTGCAGCTTGAAGCCGCCACGGGTCAGCTCGGCCCAGCCGCCCGCGTTCGTGGCGTCCACCTCGGGATCGTCGTCGCCGATGATGGCCGTGATCGGGCAGTCGAGCGGCTCGGCGGGGCGGCTGCGGTAGGTCTCGGCCATGCGGTAGTCGGCGCGCATGATCGGCAGGATGTACGAGCGCACCTCCGGCTGGTCGAGCAGCTCGGGCTCGGTGCCGCCGAGCCGCCGCAGCTCGGCGATCAGCTCCTGCTCGGTGCCCTGGTGGACGGTGCCGGGGCGGGGCACGTGCGCGGCCCGGCGGCCGGAGACGACCAGGTGGGCGGGGCGGACGCGGAGCGCCGTCTCGTACGCGACCACCGAGCCCAGGCTGTGCCCGAACAGCACGGCCGGGCGGTCGAGCAGCGGGCCCATGGCCTCGGCGACCTGGTCGGCCAGCAGGTGCGCGTCGTCCACGGGTGTCTCGCGCAGGCGGTCGGCACGGCCCGGGTACTGCACGGCGCGCACCTCCACGCTCGGCGGGAACGCCCGGTGCCAGTCTCTGAAGGCCGCGGCGGCGCCACCCGCGTGCGGGAAGCAGAACAGCCGCAGGGCGGCCTGCGGGCGGGGGTCGAGCGTGTGGAACCAGGTCATCCGAGCTCCTCGGGGGCGGCGGCTCAAGGTCACCTCCCATCGAACCAGCCCGGCCGCGAGGAGCGCCACGGAGGCCCGGCCGTAAGCCCGCCGACGGGTCACCCCGGGAGGGGCTATGCGCACCCGCTGACGGACGTCACCATCGGGAGCAAGCGCCAAGCGGCGGCCGGGGCCCCAGCGTCCCCGGCCCCGCGCCGGCTGACGGCGAGCCAGGAGGGTCCGATGAGGCTTGTGGACCGTGCCGAGTACCTGGGCTACACGCCTGCCACCGAGAGCCGCCGGCTCATCACGAACGGCCTGCCCAAGGAGCTGCCGGAGACGCTCGGCGGCCGGCACCGCTTCACCCCCCTCTCCCTGTACGTCGGCGACCACCTGGCGGCCACGGCCTTCGCCCGGCTCGACGGGGTGGGGCAGTTCTGGCTGGACGTGTGGCTGCTGTCCCCCAAGCGCGGCCGGTGGGAGCTGCGCACGGGCAGCACCGTCGCGGCCGACCCGGCGGACGAGAACGTGCTGCGCCCGCGCCCCGGGTCCGCCGCGCTCAGCGGGCACGCCCACGCCGGGCAGAGCGCCCGCTACAACGCCAGCCCGGTGCCGTGGCTGCGCCGGCCCCACCGGTGGGTCCGCTACGGGATCGTGCGGCTGTCGGCCGAGGTGGGGGTGGTGCGGCTCGGGGAGCACGACGTCATGGTGCCGGAGCACGGGTTGCAGGCGCTGGCGTGGCGGGCGGGGCGCGCGGACGTGGCGGTGGATCTGCTCGGGCACCGGGGTGAGCGCCTCTCGGCCCTCCCCCTGCGCTGACCCGGCTGCGGCGCTCAGGCGTCCAGGAGTGGCTCCAGCTCGGCGACCGCGTGATCACGATGGACGTTGAGCGTGGTCACGGCCTCGTCGGCGGAGCGGCGCCGCAGCGCGTCGAGCGCGGCCCGATGCTCCTTGACCACCCGCTCCCGATTGCCCGCGTCGCCGTAGTACATCGACCGGTAGGCGTCTGTGGTGTCCCACAACGTCCTGATCAGCCGGGCCAGCCGGGGCATCCCCGCGCAGTCGAACAGCGTCATGTGGAACGTGCGGTTGGCCGACGCCATGGCGGCCACGTCACCCGCCGCGGCGGCCCGCTCGACCTCCTCCTGCGCCGCCTCGATGCGGCCGAGGTCGTCGTCGGTGAGCCGGGCCACCGCCGCGCGCACGGCCTCCTCCTCCAGCAGCTCGCGGATGCGGTAGACCTCGCGCAGGTCGTCGAGCGAGAGCACGGCGACGCAGTAGCCCTTGTGCGGCTTGTACGTGACCAGCCCCTCGCCTTCGAGGGTCTTCAGCGCCTCCCGCAGCGGCACCCGGCTGACCTGCAGCTCCTCGGCCAGCGCGTCCTGCCTGATCGGGGCGCCGGGGCGCAGGCGGCCGGTGGTGATGGCGCGGCGCAGCTCGCCCAGCACGAACTGCTGGGCGGTGGGCGGCCTGCGTCGTGCCTCGTCCGGACTCACCGGTCCAATATCTCACGGAGCCACGCGTCGTCCTGCCCGAGCGCGGGCGGCGGGCGGTGGTAGGAGGGCGGGGTGGCGCTGAGCCGGACGGGGTGGGCGACCTGGCCGACGCCGTCGAGCTCGACGGCGGGTTCCAGGCCGAGGTCGGCGGCCAGGGTGAAGGCGGCGGCCAGGTCGTTGATCGGGCCGCACGGCACCCCGGTGGCGGTGAGCCGTTCGAACCACTCGTCGGCGGTGCGGGCGGCCAGGGCGGCGTTCAAGTCCGCGACCAGCGTCTCGCGGGCGGCGACCCGTCCGGCGTTGGTGGCGTAACGCGGATCTCCCGCGAGGTCGGGGCGGTCCAGGGCGGCGCACAGGGCCTGGTACTGGCGGTCGTTCCCGGCCGCGATCACGATCGGCCGGTCGGCGGCCTGGAACACCTCGTAGGGGACGATGCTCGGGTGCCGGTTGCCCATGGCGCGGGGGACGACGCCGGCGGCGGCGTAGGCGGAGGCGTGGTTGGTGAGCGCCGACAGCAGCGACGACAGGAGGGAGACCTCCACATGCTGACCGCCCCCGGACGTGTCCCGGTGACGCAGGGCCGCCATGATGCCCAGGGCGGCGTGCAGCCCGGTGATCACGTCCACCAGCGCCACGCCCGCCTTGGTCCCCGGCCCTTCGGGCTCGCCGGTGACGCTCATCAGCCCGCCGACGGCCTGCGCGATCAGGTCGTACCCGGGCAGCCCGGCTCCGGCCCCCGCCCCGAAACCGGTGATCGAGCAGTACACCAGCCCCGGGTTGAGCTCCCGCAGCGCCTCGTATCCGAGCCCGAGCCGCTCCATCGTCCCCGGCTTGAAGTTCTCGACGAGCACGTCGGCGCGCGCCGCCAGGGCGCGGGCCGCCTCGGCGTCGGCCCGCAGGTCGAGGGCGACGGAGCGTTTGTTGCGGTTCACGCCGAGGAAGTACGTGGCATCCCCGGAGGAAGCGTACGGCGGGCCCCAGGCGCGGGTGTCGTCGCCGGTCTCCGGCCGTTCGACCTTGACCACCTCGGCCCCCAGGTCGGCCAGCAGCATGGTGCAGTAGGGCCCGGCGAGCACCCGACTGAAGTCGGCGACGAGCAGCCCGGAGAGCGCGCCGCTCACGCCGGCGACCCCAGGTAGACGGTGACGGTGCGGGTGTAGAACTCCCTGGCGGCCCGGCCCTGCTCCTTGGGCCCGAACCCGCTCTGCTTGGCGCCGCCGAACGGCACGTACGGGAACGTCCCCGCCGACTCGGAGTTGACGTGCAGCACGCCCACCTCCAGCCGGTCCACCGCCGACAGCGCCACCCCGAGGTCGCGGGTGAAGACGGCGGCCGACAGGCCGTGCTCGCTGAGGTTGGCCAGCCCGAGCGCCTCCTCCGTGCTGGACGCCCGCACGGCCCCGACCACCGGCCCGAACAGCTCGGTGCGCCAGAAGTCCACCCCGGTGCCCGGCAGGTCGAGCAGGGTGGCTGGCACGAACCAGCCTTCGCGCTCCAGCGGCGCGGCACCGGCCAGCGGCTTGGCGCCCTCGTCCACGGCCTGCCGCACCCCGGCCGCCACCCGGTCGCGCGCGGCCGAGCTGACCAGCGGGCCCATCTCCACCTCGGGTGACAGCGGGTCGCCGACGACGAGCCTGGAGGCCCGTTCCGCCACCCGTTCCAGCAGCTCGTCGGCCACCTGGGAGGCCACGATGAGCCGCGAGGTGGCCGTGCACTTCTGCCCGGTGGACCGGAACGCGCCGAGGCAGACCTGCTCGGCGGCGTGGTCGAGGTCGGCGTCGGCGAGCACGACGGAGGCGTTCTTGCCGCCCATCTCGGTCTGCACCGGCTTGCCCAGCTCGCCGCAGCGGGCGATGACGGCCCGGCCGACGGCGGTGGACCCGGTGAACGACACGGCGTCCACACCGGGATGGTCGACGATGGCGGAGCCTGCCTCGCCCTCGCCGTACACGAGGTTGAGCACCCCGTCGGGCAGCCCGGCCTCGGTGAGCGCCCAGGCGAGGCGATAGGCCAGCAGCGGCACCAGCGAGGACGGCTTCCACACCACGGTGTTGCCGTACGTCAGCGCGGGGCCGAGCTTCCAGGCGGGGATGGCGATCGGGAAGTTGAACGGCGTGATGAGCCCGGCGACGCCGATGGGCCTGCGGACGACGAGCACGCTCTCGCCGGGGCGCGGGGAGGCGAAGACCTCGCCGCTCTCCCTGTCGGCCTCGCTCGCGTAGTACCGCAGGATGCGGGCGGCGCCCCTGACCTCGGCGACGGCCTCGGCGAGCGTCTTGCCCTCCTCGCGGGCCAGCTCGGCGCCCCAGTCGTCGGCGCTCGCGTCCACAAGGTCGGCGGCCCCCGTCAGCACGGCGGCGCGGGCGTGGTGCGGGGTGGCGGCCCAGCCGGGCGCGGCGTCGCGCGCCGCGGCGATCGCCCGCTGCACCTCGCGCGCGGAGGCGAACCGGCCGCGCGCCACGACCTCGGCGGGCCGCGCGGGGTTGGTGTCGGCGAACTCCTCGCCTTCGCCCTCGGCCCAGCGACCACCGATGAGATTCAGAACGTCCATGGTCAACGCACCCTAACTGTGCCATATTGGATTTTCAATATTGGATCCAAAATACGGAGATCGCCGATGATCGCACCCACCGCCCTGTTCGCCCTGGACACGCTGCTGACCGAGGAGGAACGCGAGATCAGGAGCACGGTCAGGCGCGTGTGCGACCGGGAGATCCGGCCGCACGTCGCCGGCTGGTTCGAGGCGGGCGAGCTGCCCGCGCGCGAGCTGGCCCGCACGCTCGGCTCGGTCGGCGTGCTCGGCATGCACCTCGACGGGTACGGCTGCGCCGGCATGGGCGCGGTCTCCTACGGCCTGGCCTGCCTGGAGCTGGAGGCCGCCGACTCCGGCCTGCGCAGCCTGGTCTCCGTGCAGGGCTCCCTGGCCATGTACGCGATCTGGAAGTACGGCAACGAGGAGCAGAAGCAGGAGTGGCTGCCCGCGATGGCGGCCGGCGAGCGCATCGGCTGCTTCGGCCTGACCGAGCCCGACTTCGGCTCCGACCCGGGCGGCATGCGCACCACGGCCAAGCGCGAGGGCGGCGACTGGGTGCTGAACGGCACCAAGCTGTGGATCACCAACGGCTCGGTGTCGGACGTGGCGGTCGTCTGGGCGCGCACGGACGAGGGCGTCAGGGGCTTCCTGGTGCCGACCGGCACGCCTGGCTTCACCGTCAACGACGTCAAGCACAAGATCTCCCTGCGCGCGAGCGTGACCAGCGAGCTGGTGCTCGACGGCGTGCGCCTGCCGGCCGACGCCATGCTGCCGGGCGCCAGGGGCCTGTCCGGGCCGCTGGGCTGCCTGAACGAGGCCAGGTTCGGCATCGTGTTCGGCGCGATGGGGGCGGCGCTCGACTGCCTGGAGACCACCATCGCGTACGCGGCCGACCGCGAGGTGTTCGCCAAGCCGCTGTCGTCGTACCAGCTCACCCAGGAAAAGCTCGCGGACATGGCGCTGGAGCTGGGCAAGGGCCTGCTGCTGGCCGTGCACCTGGGCCGGTTGAAGGAGGCCGGCACGCTCACCCCCGAGCAGGTGAGCGTCGGCAAGCTGAACAACGTGCGCGAGGCCCTGGAGATCGCCAGGAAGTGCCGCACGCTGCTCGGCGCGAGCGGCATCACCCTGGAGTACCCGGTGATCAGGCACTCCGTGAACCTGGAGTCGGTGCTGACCTACGAGGGAACCTCCGAGATCCACTCGCTGGTCATCGGCAAGGCGCTGACCGGCATCGCCGCCTTCAAGTGACACTCAGCAGGTCTGCCAGGTCGCCTCGGTGACCTGGCAGGGCCCGCCCTGATGCACCCGCAGCCGCCCGGCCGGCAGGTCGAGGCCGATCGTCGCCACGGTCTCCCAGCGCTGGTTGATCGGCTGGGAGAGGTCGGGGTGGGCGCAGACGGGCGCGCCGTCGGGCTCGTGGCTGAGCATGGCCAGCGCCCGGCCGTTCACGTCGGCGACGCTCAGGCCCTCGACGTGCTCCTCCAGGTGCCGCATCCGGCGGTAGGTACCCGGCCGCTCGGTGGCGTGCCGCTCCCCCGCCGCCAGCTCGGGGTCCAGGAAGTGGTTGCAGTGCAGCAGGACGCCGTCGGGGCCGGGCGGGATGGCGGCCACCCCGGCCGGGGAGATCTCGATCGAGGCGGCCTGGTGCTCGGTGACGACGGTGATGACGGTCGAGGCCGACACCCTGGCGGAGCGGGCGATCTCGGTCGCCTCCTCCACGGAGTTCGCCTCGTCGAGGATGCGGCGGGCGATCAGGTGCACGGGCACGCCCAGGTCGGCGGTGTCGGAGTCGTGGCGCAGGATGTTGAAGTGCACGCCGAGGCCCGCCGAGGTGACGCCGATCTTGGCCAGCGTCCCCGCCTCCGTGAACGTGCGCACGACCCGCCCCGAGGCCTGCTCGTACTCCCACAGCACCGGCGCGTCGCGCAGGTGGTCGTGCCAGTCCCAGGTCTGCACCGTGCGCGGCGGGCCGTCCTTCGGCAGCACCACGGAGGTCGAGCACTCGCCGTGCCCGACCATGTCGATGCCGGCCAGGATCTCGGTGCGGGCGTTGACCACGGCCACCTGCCACGGCTCCAGCCCGGCGCCCGCCGCGATGCCGGCGATCTCGTCGGCCAGCGGCGGCGCCCAGGCGGCGCTGGCGTCCAGCGCCCGCTCCCCCCACGCGCGCACCTGCGCCTCACCGGCTCCGGCGACCCTGAACAGGTCGGTGTAGCCGGCGAGGTTCGCGGTGACCTGCTCGCGCAGGTGGGTGCCCAGCTCTTTGCCACGGGCGCGGGGGTCGGTCTGGCTGGAGGTGAACGTGGGAAATGTCATGACCTGTCCATCAACTCGGCGAGCCTCGGGTTCTCGGCGGCGGCGGAGGCGCGGACACGGGCGTACCGCTCGGCGTCGATGTCCTGGCTCAGCTTGAACACGCTCTGCCGCGTACGAACATGTACGCGAAAGGCCACTACCCCGGGCAGCAGCTCGCGGAACCTCTCCCGGGACGCGGGCGACGGCTCCCAGGACGGCGAGCGCAGCGACTCGGCCGCCGCCACCGTGGCCTCCACCACCTCCAGCGCGTCGTCGATCAGCTCCACCCGCCCTGTCACGTGCACGGCCGCGTAGTCCCAGGTCGGCACGGCCGGATCGGTGCCGTACACGGTGGGCGAGACGTAACCGTGCGGCCCGGAGAAGACGACGAGCACCTCGGGCGAGGACTCGAAAGAGCGCCACTGCGGGTTGGCGCGCGCCATGTGCCCGATCAGCGTGCCCTCGTCGCCCAGCAGGACGGGCACGTGCGTGGCCGTGGGCACGCCGTCCACCGTGCTGACGACCAGGGCGAACGGGTTCTCCCTGATGAGCCGGGTCTCGTCGTCGGGATTCCTGGCCCCGTAACGAGGGGACGTCCACATGCCGCTACTCCGCCGCGCTCAGGATGGCGTCCCACGCGACCTCGGAGGCCAGCGTGCCCAGACCCGTGGGCTTGACGCCCTCCAGCTCGACCTCGTCGGTCGTCATGGCGAACATGGTGTCGCCGTCGGTCAGCGTGTGGAACGGCTGGATGCCCCGGTGCATCGAGCTGTGCACCTGGCGGCCCACCTGCAGCAGCTCGACGTCCGACAGCTTCACGTTGGTGACCATCACGGTCAGCGTCGTGTTGCCCATGACGGCCGGCGCCTCGGTCAGCTCGGCGTAGTCGGCGCTGGGGTGGCGGCGCTCGCCCAGCTCGGCGTGGTAGTTGCCGCGCACCACCCGGCCCTGCCGGTCGATCACCGCACCCACGGAGTTGACCACGGTCGCGACCAGCACCTTGATCTCGCCGAACGTGCCGAACGCGGCGCCCTGCCCGGCGAACTCGGCCCGGCCGAAGTCCACCTTGCCGGCGCTCGCCGTGCGCCCCGCGCCGCACCGGCCCACCGGGAACTCGCCCTCCTTCGCCCACCGCACCGCGGCCCTGCCCAGCTCGGCGTCCGGGTAGACGGCCGTGTCGCGGCAGGAGAAGTCGTAGATCACCGCCCCGGACACCAGTTGCAGCTCGTCCCACTTGGTGAGGTTGTCGCGCTGCGACAGCAGCTCGTCGCTGACGCCCGCCGCCGCGGCCAGCCCGTACACCGAGCCGCCCGCCAGGCAGATGGCGTGGTTGTAGTCGTAGCCGCCGCTCATGCCGACCGCGCCGCCGCGCGCGTCCACGGCCGTGCGGGCGCCCTTGGGCAGGTGGATCACCGTGCAGCCGGTGGGGCCCTCGCCGTACTCGGCGGTGCCCACGCGCACGCCGGGCAGGTCGAACGCGACCGAGCCGCGCCCGGGGCTGGGCTGCGGGGTCAGCGGCAGGTCCGCGTTGCGCGGGACGCCTGGCGCGAACGCCGACGGCGTCGCGAGCCGGTGCTCGGTGGTCACAGGGCCTCCAGAAGTTGCTTCGAGTATTCGTGGGACGGGTCGGTGTAGAAGGTGCGGGTGTCGGCCGTCTCGACGACCTCGCCCTGGCGCATGACGGCGATCCGGTCGGCCACGTAGCGGACCGCGCCGAGGTCGTGCGAGATGAACAGGGCGCTGAAGCCGTACTCCGCCTGCAAATCCTTGATCAGGTTGAGGATCTGCACCTGGACGGAGACGTCCAGCGCGCTGACGGCCTCGTCGAAGACGATGAAGCCGGGCCTGGTGACCAGGGCGCGGGCGATCGAGACGCGCTGGCGCTGGCCGCCGGACAGCTCGTGCGGGTAGCGGTCGGCGAAGTCGGCGCCCAGGCCGACGTGCTCCAGCATCTCGGTGACGGCGTTCTTCTCCGTGCGGCCGAGCACGTCCAGCGGCTCCGCGACGCTCTGGCCGACGCGCATGCGCGGGTTCAGCGACCAGTGCGGGTGCTGGAGCACGGCCTGCATGCGGCCGGCCAGCTCGCGCCGCCGCTTCGGGAACGGGCGGCCGTCGAACCTGACCGTGCCGGACGTGGGGCGCTGCAGGCCGAGCGCGACCCGGCTGGTGGTCGTCTTGCCGGAGCCGGACTCGCCGACCAGGCCGAGCGTCTCCCCCTCGGCGACCTGGAGCGAGACGCGGCGCATGGCGTCGAGGTGGATGCGGCGGAACGGCGGGCCCGCCGCGAAGGTGACGGTGACGTCGTCGAGTTCGAGGATCACGCGCTCACCTCCACGTGCTTCGTGAGCCCGTCCTGGAGGTCTGCCGCTCTGTGGCAGAGCACGTCCTGCTCGCGGATCCTGACCGGCGCCGGGCGCTCGTGCTCGCACCGCTCCTCCGCGAACGCGCAGCGCGGCGCGAAGGCGCAGCCCGGTGACGCGCCGGTGAGCACGGGCGGGCGGCCCGGCACGGGCTCCAGGCGCGCGCCGTGGGCCGCGGCGGCGGGCGCGGACCCGGCCAGCGCCGCCGTGTAGGGGTGGGCGGGGTTGCCGAGCACCTCGCGGGCGGGCCCGCTCTCCACGACGCGCCCGCCGTACATGACGGCCACGCGATCGCAGCGGCGCGCCACGGCGGGCAGGTCGTGGCTGAGCCACAGGATGCTCGTGCCCGCCTCGGCGGCCAGCGAGAAGATCACGTTCGACACCTCCTCGCGCACCTGGCTGTCCAGCGCGGCCGTCGGCTCGTCGGCGACGAGCAGCTCGGGCGAGGTGGCCATGGCCATCGCGATCGCCACCCGCTGCGCCATGCCGCCGGAGAGCTGGTGCGGGTAGGCGCGCAGCACGCGCGGGTCGTCGAGCCTGACCCGGCCCAGGTGGAAGCGCACGTCGCCGCCACGCCCGAGCACCAGCCTGAGCTGGTCGCCGACGCGCATGGTCGGGTCGAGCGAGCCGATCGGGTCCTGGAAGACGAACCCGAGATGCTTCTTGCGCAGGTGCCGCAGCCTGGCGTCCGGCAGGTCGAACACCGGCTCGCCGGCCACCGTCACCTCGCCCTCGGTGCGCCGCGCGGCGCGCGGCAGCAGGCGGCCGACGGCGGAGCCGAGCGTGGACTTGCCCGACCCGCTCTCGCCGACCAGCCCGACCGTCTCGCCCTGCGCCACCTCCAGGTCGGCGCCGTCGAGCGCGCGGGTGCGGGCGTAGTCGATCACCAGGTTCCGTACGGAGAGCAGGCTCATGTCAGTGACCTCGTCTCTCGGGGTTCGAGCCGGTCGCGCAGCCCGTCGCCGACCACGTTGATCGCCAGGATGGCGGCCACGAGCACCACGCCGGGGCCGAGGATCAGCCAGGGCGCGGCGATCATGTACGTGCCGCCCTGCTGGATGAGCACCCCGAGCGAGGCCTGCGGCGGCTGCACCCCGAAGCCGAGGAAGCTCAGCCCGCCCTCGACCGCGATGCCGACCGACAGCGCGTACGTGCCCTGCACGGCGATCGTGCCGGCCACGTTCGGCAGCACGTGCCGGACGAGCACGCGCGGCAGCCGGGCGCCGCTGATCACGGCGGAGGTGACGTAGTCGCGCTGCGAGACGGCCACGGCGGCGCCCCGCACCAGCCGGGTCATCAGCGGGATCGTCACCAGCACGATGCTGGCCAGCGCCGCCGTCTGCCCGGGGCCGAGCACGGCCGCGACCAGGATGGCCAGCACGATGGCAGGGAAGGAGTAGAGCACTTCCACCAGGCGCATCACCAGCTCGTTCAGGTAACCGCCACGGTATCCGGCGATGATGCCGAACGCCGCGCTCAACACCGCCGTGACCAGCACGGCGATCGAGGAGAGCAGCAGCGTGGTGCCGACGCCCTCCATCACGCGGGGCAGCACCGAGCGGCCCAGGTTGTCGGTGCCCAGCCACCAGCCGGGCCCCGGCGGTTGCAGGCGCGGGCCGACGATCGCGTCCGGGTCTCCCCCGGCGCCGATCAGCGACCCCAGCGCGAACAGCACCAGCACGGCCAGCACGGCGAGCCCGCCGACGGACAGCCTGTCCAGCCTCCTCATGAGCGCCTCCCCGCCATGACGCCCAGCCGGGGGTCGATCACCCCGACGAGCAGGTCGATCAGCACGTTCATGACGATGAACACGCCCGCCGCGAGCAGCACCCCCGCCTGCACGACCGCGTAGTCGCGGCGGCCGACGGCCTGCACGATGTAGGAGCCGACGCCCGGCAGGTTGAACACGTGCTCCACGATGAGCGCGCCGCCCAGCAGGTACGCGGTGGTCGTGCCGATGAGCGTGACCACGGGGGTGGCGGCGTTGCGCAGGATGTGGTGCCTGACGATGAACCACGGCGACTCGCCCCGCCCGACGGCGGCCGTCACGTACGGCTCGACCAGCACGCCCATGACCGCGTCGCGGGTCGTCCTGGCGGTCACCGAGATGGAGAAGACGGACAGGACGGCCGCGGGCAGGATCATCGTGGCCAGGTTCGCGGCCGGGTCCTGGGTGAGCGGCGTCCAGGAGCCGACCTCCAGGCCCAGGGCGTACCGGGAGAAGACGAACACCACCAGGCTGCCCAGCACGAACTCAGGCACGCTCACGCCCAGGCCGCTGAGCAGCCGTCCCGCCGCCCCGCCGCCGTCCGGGCGGGCGCGGACGGCGGTGAGCACGCCCAGCGGCACGCCGAGCAGCACGCTCGCGGCCACCGCCAGCACGGTCAGCTCGGCCGTCACCGGCAGGCGGGCCAGCAGCTCCGCGCCGACCGGCTGGCGGCTGATCATGGAGACGCCGAAGTCGCCGCCGGCGACGGCGCCCAGCCAGTGCCCGTACTGCATGAAGACCGGCTGGTCGAGCCCGTAGCGGGCGGCCAGCTCCGCCTTCTGCTCGGCGGTGGCGAACGGCCCGAGCACGGTCTCCGCGAAGCCGCCGGGCATCAGGCGCACGGCGGCGAAGATCAGCACGGAGACGCCCAGGAGCGTGGCGGCCGAGCTGAGCGCCCGGCCGGACCACCACATCAGCAACCGCATGGTTACTGCGACTTCTTCACGCGGGCGTCGGCGACCAGGCGCAGCACGTTGCCGTAGCCCTCGGTGGCGTACAGGCTCGGGCTGAGCTGGTCGCCCCGGTAGGCGACCGTGGCCGGGCGGGTGACCAGCGGGATCATCTGCGCGTCCGCGTCGGCCTTGGCGCAGACGTCGGCCAGCGCCTTCTCCCTGTTGTCCGTCTGCTTGTTGGCCGTGTCGATCAGCTTGTTCAGCTCGGGATCCGGCTTCATGAAGCCGACGTTGAAGCCGGCCGTCTCCGGGTTCCACCACTTGGTGACCATGCCGGGGTCGGCGTAGCCGGCGAACCACGACAGGGCGGCGTCGAACTCGGCGGGCGCCTTGCCGTACACCTTGCCCGACCAGCTCGCCTCGTCCATCTGCTCGATCTTGACGGTGATGCCGGCCTGCTGGAGGTTCTGCTGGATCACCTGGGCGACGGCGGGGGCCGGCTCGGTGTTGAAGATGGTCAGCGTGAACGACAGGTTCTGCGCTCCCGCCTCGGCCAGCAGTTGCTTGGCCTCGTCCACGCTCTTCGCGGCCGACGGCAGCGCGGCCGGGTCGCAGGAGCCCGGCAGGCCCGCCGGGGTGACGGCGGTCGGCTTGCCCTTGCCGCCGAGCGCCACCTCGGCGATCTGCTTGGTGTCGAGGGCGATGTTGATCGCCTGGCGCACCTTCGGGTCGGCCAGCTTGGAGCCCGGCTTCAGGCTGTTGAGCATCAGGTAGTAGAAGTCCGTGGTGGCCTGGGTGACGACCTTGACGTCCTTCGCGCCGGCCAGCATCGTCCCGGAGTCCACGTTGCCCAGCGTGGCCAGGGCGGCGCTGCCGTTCTGCAGGGCCGCGATGCGGGCGGCCTCCTCCGGGGCGATCGTGATGTTGAGCGTGTCGGCGGCGGGCTTGCCCTGGTTCCAGTACTTGTCGTAGCGCTTGAACGTCCACGACACGTCCTGGCGGTGGTTGTCCACCACGTACGGGCCGGTGCCGAGCAGCGTGGTCGCCGGATCGACCGACTTGTCGTCGATCTCCTTCATCGGCAGGATCGCGGCTGGCACGTTCGCCAGGGACGCCAGGAACGGCGTGTACGGCTCCTTCAGCGTGACCTTGACCTTGTCGTCGCCGTCCTTGACGACCTCGTCGACCGGGCCGAGCTGTCCGGCCCACACGCCCTTCGAGGCCAGCAGCCGCTTGAGGCTGCCCACCACGTCGTCGGCCGTCATCGCCCTGCCGTTGGAGAACGTGACGCCCTTGCGCAGGTGGAAGATGTACGTCTTGTCGTCGGGGGTGTCCCACTTCTCGGCGAGCAGCGGCTGAACGCCGAAGTCGGGGCCCACCGTGACCAGGGTCTCGTACGACAGCGACAGGAGCTGCCAGGTGGTGGCCACGTCGGCGAGCTGCGGGTCGTAGCCGGTGGCGGCGCCGCTGTCGATGTGCACCTGGAGGTTGAGCGCGCCGCCCTTGGCGAGGGCCTCGTCGGCGACGGCGAGATAGCCGGGGGCGGCGGTCTCCTGGGGGGCGGCCGCGGGGGTCGTGGTCGTTCCGGTGGCGGCGCAGGCCGATGCCAGCAGGGCTGCCGCGACACCGCAGGCCAGGCGTATGGGACGCATGGGCCTCTTCTCCTCTAGTGGCAGGATGAGCGTTGGGAGGCGCTCGGCGGGACGTCGAGCGTGGGGTTCCGGTCGAAGAAGCCGACCGGCTTGAGTACGAACCCGCAGGTGTCGACCGGCATGATCGGCCAGTCCTCGGTGCGGGGGAAGTGCGTCAGGCCGAACGTGTGCCACAGCACGACGTCCTGCCCGTCGATGTCGCGGTCGGCCCTGGTGTAGTCGGGCAGGCCCGCGCCGCCGGGATGCTGGTTGACCAGGTCTCCGGCGGGATAGCGCTCCGCGGGGTGGTAGCGGGTGACCCACAGGTGGTTGGTCGCGAACTCGGCCCTGCGGTGGATGCTGGACCCCTCGGCGGCCATCAGCGTCGGCTTGCCCTCGGGGAACAGCGCGTAGCCGACGGGGTGGCCCAGGCGGTTGCGCACCTCGGGGTTGACGACGTGCCAGGTGCGCTCCGTCTTCAGGTCGGCGTCGCGCCTGGCCTCCCGTTCGGTGCGCAGCCGGGTGGCGGTGCGGCCGAACGCGCTGCCGTACGGGCTCTCCAGCGGCCTGGCCTCGACCTCGTCCACGGCGTTGGCCACGCCGTCCACGGTCATGTCGAGCCGGGCGCTGAACAGGTGCTGGTGGTACGGCGCCGCCAGCCCCGGGGCGACCTCCGACGCGTACGGGGCGGCCCGGTCGTCGTAGGCGCCGGTGAAGACGATGCCGGTGGCCTTGACCTCCAGCTCGATGGTGCCGTCGAGGTAGAGGTACCAGTAGAAGCCGTAGTCGTAGTTGCCGACGGTGACGAAGAACGAGATCACCAGGCGGCGCTGCCTGCGGGTCTCCCTGGAGCCGTTGGCGGGGTCGGTGTGCTTCCACAGCACGCCGTAGTCCTCCTCGTGCATGCAGATCGCGTTCTTGATCACCTTGGGCACGCCGGCGCCGTCGGTGACGACGACGTCGAAGTAGGTGATCTCGCCGAGGCAGTCGCAGCCGAGTTCGAGGGAGTTGGCGAGCTTGCCGAGCTGGTACTCGCCGGTGTCGAAGTAGTTCTGCCAGAAGCGGATCGGGCTCGGGTCGCCGTACGGGACGACCATCTCGGCCACCGAGGCCCGGTAGACGATCGGCCTGGTGCGGCCGTCGTCCTCGAAGCCGATGCGGTGCAGCGTGAGGCCCTCGCGCATGTCGTAGCCGAGGCGCAGGCTCCACTTCTCCCACGTGACCTGCGGGCCGTCGATCGTGAAGCTGGGGCCCTCCGGCTGGGTGATGTGGATGGGCTTCTGGGTGGTGCGGTGCTCGACCTGGGTGTAGTCGCCGCTCTCCTGCGGGATGGGCTGGGGGCCGGTGTCCACGATCTCCAGCACCTCGCCCTTGACCAGATCGACGTACGCGACCAGGCCGTCCACGGGGTGCGCCCACGGGAGACTCTCGGGGGTCGGCATCAGGTGCGCCAGCACCCTGGCGACCCGCCTGCCCTCCTCCTTCGCCAGCCCGAAGTGGCCGGCGCTGAGCGCGGCGAGGTAGACCTGCGCGGGGTCGTCGATCCCCCGCTCGGCCAGCGCCTTAGCCCAGTCCGGGTCCTCGCGGAGCACCCGGCGGACCAGGGCGTGCTCCTCGTCCAGCATCGGCACCTGGCCGTCGGTCAGCGGGTCGATCGGGGCGGTCGTCTCGACCCGGCCCTCGCCGACCGACACGACCACGTCCTGCGCCGCCTCGGTGGCCAGGTCCAGCAGGAGCGCGCGGGCCCTGCGGTCGGGGCGGGCGGCGCCGTCCTCGTACGCCAGCACCTGGTCCTTGGGCGGCTCCTCCAGCCCGAGATAGGCCACCCGGACGGTGCCGGACAGCAGGCCCTCCGCCATGAGAACCCGTCTGACCTCGTCGATCTCCTGTGCGGCGAGCGGGTCGAGAGGGTGGGGATGCTTCCCGGTGGACAGGTGCAACGTTCGGCCCCTTTCTGATGCCGGAACGTTCCGGCAAGTTTCGCGCTAACCTAACGGCGACCGCCGGAGGGCACAAGACCTGGAGCCCAGCCGAAACACATCGTTTACGGACGAGGGGCTCGAAGGGGGGTGCGAATGGGCCGCTACCATCGGGGCGTGCGAGCAGACGAGCCGGTCACACATCGGGGCATGCGAGCAGACGAGCCGGTCACGATCCTCACCGTCGCCCGCGAGGCGGGGGTGTCCAAGACGACGGCCTCCGACGCGCTGCGCGGCTCAGGACGCGTGTCCGAGCGCACCCGCGAAACCGTGGTGGCGGTCGCCGAACGGCTCGGCTACGTGCCCAACGGCTCGGCCCGGCACCTGCGCAAGGCCAGCACCGGCACGATCGGGCTGCACGTGCCCGAGGTGCTGACCCGGTCCTCGTACTACATGTCGTTCGTGTTCGGCGTGGTGGAGCAGGCGGCGCGGCACGACTACGACGTCACGCTCATCACCTCGGGGCAGCGGCGCGCCCGGCCGCCCCGCGTGGACGGGCTGGTGCTCGGCGACCCGCTCGGCGGGGATCCCGTGGTGGAGAGCCTGATGGCGACCGGGCTGCCCACGGTGTCGTGCGAGCGCTTCCCCGGGGCCCGGCAGGCCGACGGGGTGGTGTGGTCGGAGCACGCGTCGATGCTGGGGCGGCTGCTCGACCACCTGCTGGGCGCCGGGGCGGCGCGGCCCGGCCTCATCGTGGCCGGGGACGAGAGCGACTGGGCGGGCAGCGTGCACCGGGGGTATCTGGACTGGTGCGGCGGGCACGGGGTGGCGCCTCTGGTGCGGCGGGTGTCGTTCGACGCGACCGGCGACGAGATCCGCGCCGCCGCCCGCGCCCTGCTCGCCGCGACCCCGGACGCCACGACCCCGGACGCCATGGACGCGCTCGTCTGTGCTCCGGCAGGGGCCGCGACCGAGGTGGCGCCGCTGCTGCGGGAGGCGGGCAGCGGGGTGCTGCTCGCCTCGTGCGTGGACAGCGCCGCCACCCGGATGGCCGACCCGCCGATCACCGCGATCGACCTGCGCCCCCGCGAGGCCGGGGCGAGCTGCGCCGAGCTGCTGTTCGAGCTGCTGTCGGGCGCGGCACAGGCGGGCACGGAACGGGTGCACCCCATCGAGCTGGAGATCCGCGCCTCGACCACGCCCCGCCCCTAGAGGTGTCTGGCGGCGAACAGGATGTGGGTGCCGCCGTCCACGGCCCCGGGCTCCCGGCAGGCGGCGACCTCGTGCTCCAGGAAGCGCGCCCATCGCCCGGGATCGGCTTCGAGCGCGGCGAGCACGTCCGGGTCGCCGAGCGAGGCCCAGTTGCTGGCACTGAGCGCCACGACCTCCCCACCCGCCCCCCGGATGAGGGCGGCGAGGTCGGCGGAGCGGAACATCCGGCAGACGTGCCCGCCCTCCACCCCCATGTGACGCAGGTCGCCGGTGCGCAGCACCAGGTCGTTGGCGTCCTCCCCGGCCCTCTCCGCGAGCTTGACCACGCCGGGCAGGAAGGTCCGCCAGGTGCCCAGCAGCGACATGACCGAGCCGGCGACCAGCCCGCCCGGACGGGTGACGCGGAACAGCCCGCGCAGCGCGTCCCCCGCCTGCTCGAAGGCGTACGACAGCGGCCCGCCGAAGGCGAGCACCAGGTCGAACTCCCCGTCGGCGTACCGGCCGGTGTCGCAGACGTCCAGGACCTCCCACCGCTCCACCGACGCCTCCGCCTCGCTCCCGCGCAACCGCTCCTCGTTCAGCGCCAGCTGCACCGGGGAGAGGTCGGTGACGACGACGGTCGCGCCCAGCGCGGCCAGCTCGAAGGTGAAACGCCCCGGCCCCGCGCCCACCTCCAGCACCCGATCCCCCGGACGGACGAGCCCCGCGAGGAGGCGGCGGTGCACCTCCAGGCTGACGCGGCCTCTGACGTCACCGGCCAGCCGGTGCCACTCCGCGTCCCCGAGACCGTCGAAGTACCTGCGCACGTGTTCCCGCGACTCGATCGTCATGGCGAGCATGATGACAACCGCACGACCGGGCGGGCGATCGATTTACCGCGTCGCCGTCAGCTCGCTCCGCGCGGGACGCGGGTCGCCCTTCACCCACTTGGCCGAGCCCGGCCGCCTGGCCTCACCACGGATCCTGGCCACCGCGAACTTGCAGGTCAGCTCCTTGATCGCGGCCCCCGCCCGGCCACCCACGTACACGTTGATCGCAGTGTCGTCCTTGCGGGCGAACTGCCGGATCCCGGCCCGCCGCCCGACGCTGACACACGCCCCGGAGAAGCCCAGGGTGATCTTCTCCGGCTCGGTCCCCTCGATGCGGCTCAGCACGGTGTTGGCGGCCTGCGCGCCGAGCGGCCCGGCGGCGTAGCAGCTCATCCGCAGGGCCCGGCCCGACGGCGCGGCGGCGTCCCCTGCGGCGACGACGCGGTCGTCGTCCACGCTGGTCAGCGTCTCGTCCGTGATCAGCCGGCCGAGCTCGTCGGTGCTCAGCCCGCTGGCGACGGCGAGCTGCGGCACCCCGAAACCGGCCGCCCAGATCGTCAGCGCGCTCGCCCGCTCCGAGCCGTCGCCCAGGACGACCGCGTCCGGCAGGACCTCGCTCACCACGGCGCCCTCGACCACCTCGACCCCGTGCCGCGACAGCCGGCCGGCCACGTACCGGCGTCCCCCCGTGCTGAAGGACGGCGCCAGGGTCTGCCCGCACACCAGCGTGACCCGGCGCCCCTGCTCGGCCAGCTCGGCAGCCGTCTCGATGCCGGTCAGCCCGCCGCCGACCACGGTGATCGCGGCGTCGGCGGGCAGCTCTGCCAGCCTGGCGCGCAGCCGCCGCGCGGGCTCGTACTCGGCGATGTCATGGGCGAACCCGGCCGCGCCTGGCACCTGCGACGGGGTCGCGCCGACGCTGCCGACCGCGTAGATCACGTAGTCGTAGTCCAGCGCGCGGCCCGACTCCAGCCGTACCGCGCGGGCGGCGGTGTCGATGCGCGCGGCGCTGTCCACGACCAGCTCGACGCCCTCGCCGAGCAGCGTGCCGTAGTCGATCGCGGCCTGGCCGGTGCCGGCGACGTACTGGTGCAGCCTGATCCGGTCGACGAACTCCGGCCGGGAGTTGACCAGCGTGACGCGCACGTCGGAGCGCATCCGCAGGTGGTTGGCCGCGAGCGTGCCCGCGTAACCGCCGCCGATGACGACGACCTGGTGCGAGGTGGACATGATGCGGGATCCCTTCTCGTTCACGATCTCTTGAGCACGCGGCTGAGGTGCAGGAGGCTCATGCCGAACATCAGCACGCCCAGCGGGATGTGCAGCGTCGTCAGGTGCGCGATGCCCAGCGCGACCTGCGCCGACGTGGCCGCCAGGAACCCGGCCGCGTACAGGATGGCCTTGGGCGAGCCGCCGCCCGGCCGCCACGCCAGCACCGCCGCGAGCACGTGCACCACCGCGACGACGAACACGGTGTACGCCGAGGCGCTGTGCAGCACGTGGCCGTTCGGGGTGGTCAGCAGCAGCCCGGCGGTGACCGGTGCGGCGAAGACGGCCAGGGTCTGCAGGGCGATCACGACACGCAGGAACGTGGTCGTCGTGGATGTGGGCATGAGGTCTTCTCTTCTCCGGCTCGTACCTTGCTTGCTTGCCTGCGCCTTTCGGCTCCGGTACGTCCGACAGGACTGCCGTCCGGAATGTGAGGTGAGCACCCCGGCCTCACAGTTCGCGGGGCTCTGCGGTCGAATATGTGCAGCCGGAGATGAGCAAGGGAGCCAGCGACAACGATGGGCACACAACCCGATCCCGCCCTGAGCGTGATCATGAGCGAGCGGCGGCACCTGATCAATCTGGGCTACCGCCTGCTCGGCTCACTCGCCGACGCCGAGGACATCGTCCAGGAGACCTACGCCCGCTGGTACGCCATGTCGCGCGCGGAGCAGGAGGCCATCGAGTCGCCGGGCGCCTGGCTGACGAAGGTGGCCGGCCGCCTCTGCCTCAACGTGCTCTCCTCGGCGCGGGTCCGGCGCGAGACGTACGTGGGCGAGTGGATCCCCGAGCCGCTCCCCGACCTTCCCGAGGCGGCCAACGGCGACCCCGCCGACCGGGTCACCCTCGACGAGTCGGTCAACATGGCCTTCCTCGTCGTGCTGGAGTCGATGACCCCGGCCGAGCGCGTCGCGTTCATCCTGCACGACGTGTTCCGCTATCCGTTCGCCGAGGTCGCCGACATCGTCGGCCGCAGCCCGGCCGCCTGCCGCCAGCTCGCCACCTCCGCCCGCCGCCGCATCCGCGACGCGCAGGCCCCCACGGCCAGGCCGCCCCGGCAGGCCGACGTGGTGCGCGAATTCAAGCGGGCCTGGGAGGCCAAGGACATCGACGCCCTCATCTCCCTCCTCGACCCCGGCGCCACGGTGATCGCCGACGGCGGAGGCGTCGTCAGCACCCTGGTCCGGCCGGTGGAGGGCGCGGAGCAGATCGTGCAGGGGTTCACCAGGCTGTCCGGCGTGCTGGGGGACGTGACGATCCTGGAGCGGACGGTCAACGGGCTGCCGGGGCTGATCGTGCAGCGCGACGGCGTCACGGTGACGGTGTGCGCCTTCGAGGTCGCCGGCGATCGGGTCACGCGCATCTGGGCCGTCCGCAACCCCGACAAGCTGCGGTCGTGGACGTCCTGAGTCACGGACGACCCCGCCGGGCGGGTGCCGGGCGGGGTCGGAGCGGGGCGGCTAGCCGAAGTTGACGTCGCTGCAGAAGTAGTACGTCTGGTCCATGTGCGAGGCCTTCCACACCGTGAAGACCACGTGCCGGCCGGTGCGCGAGCCCTTGCTGAGCCCGGTGATCGGGTACGTGTTCGCGGGCGCGTACCTGGGCGTCGTCCGCACCAGCTCCAGGTGGTTCCACCCGAGCGGCGTGGTCAGGGCGTTGTACCCCTGCCGGCTGATGTAGACGAGAATGTAGTCCGCGCCGTGGTATGCCTGGTCGGTGAGGCGGATGTCGAACGTGCTGCCGAGGTTCGTCATCTTCCAGGCGCCGGGGTTGTCCATGGAGCGGTAGCGGCCGTCCTGGGTGCGGCCGGCGCTGCAGAGCTGGCCGTTGGGGATGACGCCCTGGTGGTTGCCGGCGACGCCGTCGCGGTAGAGGCCGTTCCAGTTCCACATGGCGTTGGTGTTGTCCTGCCACGCCTGCCAGCACATCGGGTCCGACTGCTGCATGGTGGGGTTCTGGAAGTCGCTGCCCCAGCGCAGCCAGCAGCCGTAGTTGCGGGAGGCCGGGTCGACGACCGAGCCGTGCGCCGAGGCGGTGCCGGTCAGCGGGACGGTGAAGATCATCGCCAGGGACATCAGCAGGATCAGGGCACGCTTCGCCCGGCGGGGTGGTGCTACGTGGGGCATGTGCGGTCTCCGTGTTCCGGTCGGGGGTCCGGTGGTGGGGAGCGCTCCCGGTGGGGGACGGTATCTGACGGGGTGGGCGCGGCCAAGTGAGGGTGGTTGTCAGTGGGCGGGGCGACAGGCCGAAGCCTTGATTGAACTGCGGAAAGGGCTTTCCGGAAGCTGGTCACAAAGTTGAAAGTTTCAATCTGGCTGCTGTTCGCTCTGCGTAGCCGTCCGAACGACCACCACTTACTCTGGGCAGGGGGTCACCAGCGGACCCGGAGAGGGTGCAACTGATGGACATCCTGATCATGGATCAAGGACGCATCGGCCCGCGCATCGCCGAAGCCCGAAAGCTCGCAGGACTGACACAGGACGGGCTGGCCATGCTCGTTCCCTGCTCCAAGAGTCTCGTGTCACAGGTCGAGCGGGGCAGCAAATCCGCGACCCCCTGGTTCATCGCGGCCGTAGCCCGGGCGTTGCGCATCGATGTCACCGACTTGACCGGCCAGCCCTACCGGGGATCCACCGGGCACGCCGACCGCGTCCATGCCAGCATTCCGGCCATCCGTGTGGCCCTCAACTACTGGGACGTACCGCCCGAACTGGAGGCCGAGCCGAGAAGTCTGAACGCGCTGCGACAAGACGTGCGCGCGGTCGTCGCCCTGCTCGACAAAATCGACTACGTGGAACTCGGCAAGCGCCTGCCGGGGCTGATCGAAGAGTTGGCCTTTCTCCTGCACGACAGCGTAGGCGCCGGTCGCCGGACCGTGGCGGAGATGCTGTTGCACGTATTCGTGGCGGCGAAGTCCATCGCATACCGGCTGGGGTACGTCGATCTGACGTCGGTTGCGGTGGACCGGGCGACGCAGGCGGCACGCGAGACCGACGATCCGGCACTGCTGGCTTACGTCGCCGAAGAACGCTCCCAGGTGTTCTTCGCCTCGGCGGCCTACCGTGCCGGTCTCACCTTTCTCGATCGTGCCCATCGAAGCTTCGACGCGTTGATCTCAGAAAGCGAACCGGGGCTCGCCGTCACGGGCTCCATGCATCTGCGATCCGCCATCCTGTCCGCCCGGATGCATCCACGCAGCTCGGAAGCCTGGGAACACCTTGACCTGGCACGGGAATACGCCGCACGCATCGGACGTGACACCATCCACTACGGGCTTTCCTTCGGGCCGAGCAACGTACGCATCCATGAGATAGCCGCCGCGATCGAGCTGGAAGATCCCGATGAGGCGTTGCGGCGAAACGAAGGTTTCGCGCCGCCCCGCACTCTTTCTCCGGAGCGATCCTCACACCACTACATCGATCTCGCGCGCGTGCAACTCATGGCGGGAAAGGCGGACCGCGCCCTGACTTCCCTGAAGAACGCCGACCGAATTTCGCCGCAGCATACCGCATATCACCCCATGGCGCGCGAAACCGTCAGAGGACTTCTTGGTGCGCACGCTCGCATTCCGGAGCCGTTGCGGTCATTGGCGCGACGTATCCAAACGACAACCGCATAGCCCCTGAAGGCAGGTCGCACGAGGCGTGCGATTTCTCCGCGTTGGACGCCCTTAGTTTCGAGGGCATGCGACAAAGCAACCTCGTTGATGACGATTGCGGCTCCGCAGTCGCGAGCGAGTACGACGACGCACGCGGCAGCGCCATACGACTGCAACGCGAACTGAGTCAATTGGGGATCACTTCGGACGTGCACGACGGCTATCGGCTGGCGCAGCTCTCCGTGTGGGTCGGGCTGGTCGTCTGGTGCGACGGTGAGCGGTTCTGGTGGCGTACGGGCTGGGATGCGAAGCGGGAGCGAGTCGTCTACGCTCGCCATCTCTCCAGCGACCCGGCCCGAGCCGCCTGCCGCATAGCCCACCGCTATGCACAAGTGCGCGAGGCTCAGCCATGTCCATGACCCTGCAACAGGTGATCGACGCCTTCCCAGGATGGCACATTCACGATATGGCCGGAGGCTGGGCGGCAGTTCGCTCGAGCCTGGTGCCCAGGGAAAGCCCGCTGTCCAATGTCCGCTGTGGAGCCACATTGGATGAGCTGGCCAAGAACTTGTTGTCCGAGTCTAGGCTGAGCACGTGACCGACGGAAACCGCTACGAACTGTGCAATGGCAGCCTTCTGGTGAGCCCTCCGCACACCGTTCGCCATCAAGTGGCCCTCAAGAACGCCCTGTTCGTCCTCGAAGACGCAGCGACGAATGACTTGGTGACACTGATGCAGGTCGACTTCCGCGCGTCGGACGCGGATTGCTACATTCCCGGATTTTGTAGTCATGCCCAAAGAGGCAGCGTTCAGCACAGAGCCCATGGCCTCACCTCACCACATATTGCTCATCGGGGAAATCGTTAGCCAGACCACCAGTAAGCAGGACAGAGGACTCAAGCCTCTGGCGTATGCGGAGGCAGGCGTCCCCACCTACTGGCGGATCGAGCCGGACGAAGGCCCGACCCTGTACGTCTACGAGCTGAACGGCGGCAAGTACAAGCCACCGACCGCCTACAAGGCCGGCACCGTGGCGAAGCTGACGAAGCCGTTCCCCGTGAGCCTCGACCCCGCCCAGCTCCTCGAATAACCCTGGACCCCGGCTCTGCCGGCCCCCTCCCGCCGGGAGTGCCGAGGTCCAGGAGCCTCATTCCCGCTGCTCCCGAGCGGCCAGCGAAGTGTAGACGGTCACCTCGTCAGGCTGCACCAGCCCGTCCTGGATGGCGCAGATGAGCAGTTTCTCTTTGGTGGGCGCGGGCCTTCCGGCCGCCGCGTATTTGACCCGCGCCCGGTCGATGTACTGCCGCACCGTCCGTTCCTTGATCCCCATCCGCGCCGCCACCGACGCCTTGGACATGGACTGGAACCAGTACAGCAGCGCCGCCCGTTCCTTGTCGGACAGCTGTGGCCGGTGCGGGCCCTCGTCGGTCGCGATGGCCTGGGCCATCGGCGGGGTGACGGAGGGCCGGTCGGCGGCCACCTCCAGGATGGTCTCCACGCAGGACTCCCGGGTCGCGCGGCCCTTGCCGATGAAGGCGGAGGCCCCGGCGTCCAGGACCTTGCGGACGATCTCCGGTTCCTCGTGCTCGGAGAAGACGATCACGCGCTGGCCGCCCGCGCACAGCTCGGCGACGCGGTCGACGACCATGGTGCCGTTGAGGTTGAGGTCGAGCAGGAGCACGTCGGCGGTGGTGCCGCGGACGGACTCGATGGTGGGGCCCTGGGCGACGAGCTCGATCGGGCTGGGCGGCCCGAACCACGACCGTACGCCGTCCACCACGACCTGGTGGTCCTCGACGAGGGCGACCGTCACCGGTCCTGCCAGATGCTGTTCACCCATACCTCACCTCCCAGCCGCTGATAGCTGACGACGACGCCGCTGGCCTCCTGCACGGGGATGGGGCTGATGGGCAGGTCGTCGTTGTCGGCCACGACCGCCACGCTCACCATGGTGGACATGGCGGACACGGTGACCCTGGCGCGGGTCCTGGCGCCGTCCAGTGCTCTGACGGGCGCTCTGAGCAGGTCTTCGCGGACGCCGTCCGGCAGGGTGGGCAGGTGCTCGCCGAACGGCGGGGCGGTGACGAGGACCTGGCGGCGTTCTGCGGCGTCGATGCGTTCGCGCAGGACGGCCACCAGCTCGTCGGGGACGTCCTCGCGTTCGGTGATGAGCCTCCGCAGGCGCATCGCGCCGGCCGTGCAGTCCTCGCGTACGCGCGGATCGCCGGGGTCGGCGCCGTTACCGAGCTGGGTGAGCAGCGACTCGGCGACGTCGCGGATGGCCTCGTAGCGGCGCAGCCGGTCGGCGTGGATGCGGTGGGCGGACTCGCGCCAGGCGTCGTCGGCGGCGAGCTTGCGGGCCAGCAGGACGGTCTCCTCGGCGCGGGTGCGCAGCAGGTGGCAGCCCGCCATGTAGCCGAGCTGCATGGTGACGCCGCCGGCGATGACCACCAGGTACTTGGCGATGGAGACGCGGTCGAACGAGCCCAGCAGGGCCATGGCGGTGAGCATGATGAGGGCGTTCGCGGCCAGGAAGGCGACGATCTCGGTACGCCAGCGCGGCCGTCCCCAGATCAGCATGACGCCGATCCAGCCGATGGAGCCCCAGCCCCAGTCGCTGATGCCGAGCAGCTCTTCCGGGCGGCTGGCGACGATCACCGCGATGTCCACGGCGAGGGTGGCCAGGGCGAGCCCCAGGACGCGGTCGGGACCGCGGGAGCGGCGTGACAGGGTGAGGGCGCCGATGACGAAGATCACGGAGTAGAGGATCCAGGCCGCGACGGCGAGCCAGGGCCAGCGGAAGGAGGCCCAGCCGGTGAGGGTGACGGTGAGGTCGTAGCCGAGGTGCCAGACGCCGGCGATGACGACGGCGCCGAGCGCGGTGTAGCGGGCGTAGCGCAGCGCGATCTGCTCGATCTCCTCGGTCATGGCCGCCCCCCGTCCTGCCCGATCGCCCCGGTCATGGCCGCCACCACAGGCTCACTCGCGTGCCGCGGTCGCCGGAGGAGATGCGGGCGCCGCCGTTCGGCAGGGAGCGCATCGTGTCGAGGATGGAGCCGCGCACGCCGAACCGGTCGGGCGGCAGCCGGTCCTGGTCGAACCCGCGGCCCGCGTCGGCCACCTCGACCACGATCTCGCCGTCGCGCCTGGCGGAGACCAGTTCGGCCTCGCGGACGCCGGCGTGCAGGGCGATGTTGGCCAGGGCCTCGGTGACGGCGCGGGCGAAGCGTTCCGCGACGTCGCCGGGGACGGTCTCGGGGGTGAGGCGGCGGCGTACGTCCAGGCCGGTGGCCCGCCCTGCGACCTCGTCGAGCAGCGCGTCGAGGGCGATGGGGGCGGAGTCGGCGTGCGGCTGGTCGCGCAGCTTCTCCAGGGCGGCGAGGTCGGTGGCGACCTGGTCGCGCAGGGTGGCCGACGGCTGGTCGTAGGTGCCGAGCCCGACCATGGTGAGCGTGTGCAGGGAGGTCTCGTGGATGCTGCCGACCTGGTGCAGCTCGTCCTCGCGGCGCAGCCGTTCGACCATGAGGGAGATCTCGGTTCGCGCGCTCTCCCGCAGGAAGGTGTCGGCCGAGGCGGCCGAGCGGCGCAGCAGCGTCATGAGCAGCACGATCGCGAGGAGTTGCACGAGGTGGATGCCGAGGGGCCCGTACACGTCGTGCTCGGACGAGGCCAGCCGCACGCCGGCGGCGAAGGCGCCGGCCAGGAGGAGGCCGATGGGCACGGCGATCGCGGGCCGCCAGGTCACTCCGGCCATGACGATGGTCATCGTGACCAGCCCGTGCACCCAGCTCGACCCCGTGACGAGCGTCTCGGTCGCGACGAGGTGTCTCTGCGCGAGACCCAGCGCGACGATGATGGCCACATCACTGGCCACCAGCCAGTAGGGCAGCAGCTCCTTGCGGAAGAACACCCGCATGTACAGCCCCGTCCACACGGCGTGGACGAGCAGCAGGGGTGTCAGCCACGCGGCGGAGACCGGCGGCACCGCGCCGAACAGGGCCGCGACGACGGCCACCGCGCCCACCGCGCTGCGCGCGCCGGCCCCGGTCCGCGCGACGGCCTTGGTCAGCTGCCTGGTGGCCGAGTCGTATCTCGTGGAGCCGGATGAAGCCATGAGCCGTCCGCACGCGATATGGGCATCGAACGGATCTTACGATAACGGGTAAAAGAGCACGCGAAAGGGTTTCCTCCGCGCATTTTGTGCTTTTTGCGATGACGCATGGCGTCGTGGGCCTCATGGTCGTCTTCCTCGGCTCTGCTGCGGTGGTCCCGCCCTGACCGAACCTTCTCCGGCGGCCAGGCCCGCGGCATGACGGCTGAACGGCCGTCAGAGCGCTACGACGGCCGAACGGCCGTCAGCCGCGTCCCTTCACAAGAGCGTGTACTAGGACGCGATGTGCCGCGGAGATCGCGGTGGGAGGGGACCTCATGACAGTGTTCGTGATCACGTTTCTGCTGGGCTGCCTGTCGGTGATGACCGTCAGGGGCCGTAAGGGGAACTGGCCGGCCGGCATGCCGGTCGCACGGCCGCGGCTGGTGGCGGTGGGGGGCACGTACGAGGGCGGGCACGGGCGGCCGTCGGACGCGTACGTCGTCCAGGAGCGGTTGATCGCGGCGGCCCGGGGGGTGGGCGGCACCGAGCCCGCCCACCTGGCCGCCGCGCTGACCCTGGGGGCGGTGGTCGCGGCGCGCCCCCAGCACGGCGAGGAGGCGCTGGACGAGTGCGCGCAGGCGGCGCACCGCGCCGTGCGGAACGCGGCACTGCGCGACCCGGCCGTGCCCGAGCTGGCCAGCACCCTGGACCTGGTGGTGCTGGAACGGGCGGAGAACCCGCGGCTGCGGTACGCGCACGTGGGCGACGGCGAGATCTGGCTCTGCCCGAGGGGCGGCGAGCCGCGCCGGCTGACGACACCGCACCTGTTCGGCGAGGACCCGCCGCTGCGCGGGATCGGGCTGCCGCCGGGGCTGAAGCCGGAGGTGGGCGCGGTGGTGCTGCGTCCGGGCGACCGGGTGGCGATCGTCACGCACGGGGCGATCAAGACGCTGGGGCCGGCGCGGATGAAGGAGTTGTTCGCGGGGGGCACGTCGCCGGCGGCCTGCCTGGACCGCATGTACGACGAAATGGCCGCGGCGGAGCCGAAGGGCGACGCCACCGTGATCATCGCGGAGTACGTCACGGCGTGATGGGCGGCCGGTCTCACCCGTAAGAGGTGAATCCGGCCGTCTCACTGTCACCCAACCTGATTACCACCTTCGTCACCACGTCAGGGGGTATCAGGATGACCGTTTCGCAGCGGACGGCCACGCCGTGAGCGCCGCCGACCTGCCGATCGACCCGCGGGAGACCACGGCGCGAGCCCGCGTCCCCGCCACCGTGTGGATTTCCTGGGTGGCCCTGGCCATGATGACCACGAGCTCCGTGGCCAGCCTGCGCCCCTCACCCACCATGGCCGTCTACGGCCTGGCCTGCATCTTCCTGTACCTCATACCGGCCCTGGTGTTCCTGCTGCCGACCTCTCTGGTGTCGGCTGAGCTGGCCTCGGGCTGGGAGGGCGGCGTCTACAACTGGGTCAGCCTCGGCATCTCCAAGCCGATGGGCTTCCTCGCGGTCTGGTGCCAGTTCGCGATGACCATCTTCTACTATCCGAGCCTGCTGGGGTACGTGGCCAGCACGCTCGCCTACGTCTTCAACCCGGACCTGGCGTCGAGCGGCGTGTGGACCGCCCTGGTCATCATGGTCTGCTACTGGACCGGCGTGTGGATCTCCGCGCGCGGCACCAAGGGCGTGGCGGGCCTGGCCAGCGGCGGCCTCGTCATCGGCACGCTGGTGCCGGGAGTCCTGCTGGTCGTGCTCGGCATCGTCTTCCTCGGCCAGGGCAACGCCTCGGCCGCGCCGATGACGACCGACAACCTGCTGCCGGCCTGGGCCGGGCTGGCGAGCCTGGTGCTGATCGTGAACAACTTCCTGTCGTACTCGGGCATGGAGATGAACGCGGTGCACGTGTCGTCGCTGCGCGAGCCCGGCAAGGAGTTCCCGAAGGCGATCTTCCTGGCCATGGCCATGGTGCTGGCGATCTTCATCCTGCCGGCGCTGGCCATCAGCTGGGTCGTCCCGGCCGAGCAGCTCTCGCTGACGGCGGGCGTGATGCAGGCGTTCGACGCGGTGTTCGCCGAGTTCGGCTCACAGTGGCTGACCCCGATCATCGGCATCATGCTGGTCACCGCCTCGCTCGGCGGCATGCTGACGTGGCTCGCCGGGCCGTCGAAGGGCCTGCTGCTGATCGCGCGCCAGGAGGGGTACCTGCCGCCGTACCTGCAGCGGCTCAACAAGCACGGCGTCCAGCAGAACATCCTGGTCGTGCAGGGCCTGATCACCACGGTGATCGCGATGTTGTACGCGTTCATCCCCGACGTCTCCAGTGCGTACTGGATCTTCTCGGTGATCACCACGCAGGTCTACCTGATCATGTACCTGCTGCTGTTCGTGGCCGCGGTCCGGCTGCGCCGCAGCCACCCCGACCATCCGCGTGGCTACCGCGCCCCCATGCTGACCGGGCTCTGCGGCGTCGGCTTCGCCGCCTCGCTGGCGGCGCTGCTGGTCGGGTTCGTGCCGCCGTCGCAGTTCGAGTCGGGCAACACGGCGCTCTACATCGTGTTCGTGGCGGGCGGCGCGCTCGGGCTCGGCCTGCTCGTGCCGTACCTGTTCTACCGGCTGCGCAAGCCCTCGTGGAAGCAGGTGGACGCGTCATGACCACCACCATGGGCACCGCCACCAGGGGGCAGCGCACCACCGTGTACGTCGTCATCTGCGTCGTGCTGGTCATCTCCATGGTCGCCGCCCTGCTCGTCGTCCCCACGCCCGCGCCGACCGACACGGCCGAGCAGAAGGCCGACCAGTTCATCGCGGCGCTGCAGCAGGCGGGGGCGGTGCACGTGCCGTCCAAGGAGCAGGTCGTGAACGTGCTCGGCGACGACGGCGGCGCGGTCTGCGCGGGCCCCAACGAGGCGCTGAACCAGGCGCAGTTGCAGGCCCAGCTCTCGAACGGGGCCGGCGGGCCCGGCACGCGGCCCGTCATCGCCGACAGCAAGGTGCTCCAGGGCGGCAAGCTGATCGTGCAGACGTACTGCCCCGACCAGCTCGCCGCCTACCAGGAGTTCATCGAGGGCCTGCTGACGGCCGACGTGGCGGGAGGATGAGCCATGGAGCTGACCGAGCTGCGAGCACGCGTCGCGGAGCTCATGCCGGGAGCCCGTGACGAGCTGGCCGAGCTGGTCGCCATCAGGTCGGTGGCCGACCCGCGCCAGTTCCCGCCCGAGGAGTGCGAGCGGGCGGCGCGCTGGGTACTCGGCAGGTTCTCGGCGCTCGGCTTCGCCGACGCGTTCCTCGCCGAGACGGCCGACGGCAGCCAGGCGGTGGTCGGGTCCAGGCCGTGCGCCGACCCGTACGCGCCGACCGTGCTGCTCTACGCCCACTACGACGTGCAGCCGCCGCTGGCCGAGTCCGAGTGGCGGACGCCGCCGTTCACGCTCACCGAGGTGGACGGCCGCTGGTACGGGCGCGGCGCCGCCGACTGCAAGGGCAACATCCTCATGCACCTGCTGGCGCTGCGGGCACTCGGCGACGCCATCCCCGTCAACCTGAAACTGGTCGTCGAGGGGTCGGAGGAGCAGGGCACCGGCGGGCTGGAGGCATTCGTACAGAACCATCCCGACCTGCTGCGCGCCGACGCGATCCTGATCTGCGACACCGGCAACGCGGCGGTCGGCCGCCCCGCCACCACGGTCACGCTGCGCGGCCTGGTCACCGTCGTGGTGACGATCGAGGCGCTGGCCTCGGAGGTGCACTCCGGCATGTTCGGCGGAGCCGCGCCCGACGCCCTGGCCGCGCTGGTGACCATGCTGGCGAGCCTGCGGGACGAACGGGGCAACACCACCGTCACGGGGCTGGACTCCACGCAGCTGTGGACCGGGGAGCCGTACCCGGCCGAGCAGTTCCGCGGCGACGCGGGCGTGCTGGAGGACGTCGTCCTGCTGGGTGACGGCAGCGTCGCCGACATGGTGTGGGCGCGCCCGACGGTGACCGTGCTCGGCATCGACTGCCCGCCGGTGGTCGGGTCGGCGGCGGCCATCGTGCCCAGGGCCGCCGCGCGGCTCAACCTGCGCGTGCCGCCCGGCATGGACGCCCAGCAGGCCAGGGACGCCCTCGTCGCGCACCTGCACGCCGCCGCCCCGTGGGGGGTGCGGGTCACGACCAGGACCGAGGCCATGGGCCGGCCGTTCAGGGCGGGGCTCGACGGGCCCGCGTACAAGGCGATCGGATGGGCCATGGAGGAGGCGTACGGCAGCCCGATGGCGCTGCTCGGGCAGGGCGGCTCGATCCCGCTGTGCAACGTGCTCGCCGAGACCTACCCCGCGGCCGAGCTGATCCTGATGGGGGTCGAGGAGCCGAAGACGCTGATGCACGCGCCCAACGAGAGCGTGGACCCGGCCGAGATCGCCTCGATGGCGCTGACGGAGGCCCTGTTCCTGTGCAGGTACGCGGCCCTGTCGCGCTGACCCGGCCGCCGTCACCCGTCACGGGTGATGCCCCGCCCGGAGCGGGGTCCGACAGTTGGGGCCAGCGGCATGACGGCACGTCCCGAGGAGGCCCCCAGCCATGTACGGGTTCGATGTCACCATATCCAGCGCGGTGAGCGCACAGGAGCAGCGGCGCAGGGCGACGGCGGGACCGCTGTCGCCCGAATCGCTGGACCTGATGCAGCGGTACTGGCAGGCCGCCAACTACGTCACCGTGGCGCAGATCTATCTGATGGACAACCCCCTGCTGAGGGAGCCACTGCGGCCCGAGCACGTGAAGCCGCGGCTGCTCGGCCACTGGGGCACCTCCCCCGGCCTGAACCTGATCTACCTGCATCTGAACCGGCTCATCAAGGAGCAGGACGCGAGCGTCATCTACCTCGCCGGGCCGGGCCACGGCGGTCCCGCCCTGGTCGGCCAGGGGTGGCTCGAGGGCACGTACTCGGAGTTCTACCCGGCCGTGACGCCGGACCTGGCGGGGCTGCGGCTGCTGTGCCGCCGCTTCTCGACGCCGGACGGCGTCCCCAGCCACGTCAGCGTGCCGACGCCCGGCTCGGTCCACGAGGGCGGCGAGCTGGGGTACGTGCTGTCGCACGCGTTCGGCGCGGCCTTCGACAACCCCGACCTGATCGTCGCGGCGGTGGTGGGTGACGGCGAGGCCGAGTCGGGCCCGCTGGCCGGCGCCTGGCGGAGCACCGCCTTCCTCAACCCGGCCAGGGACGGCGCGGTGCTGCCCATCCTGCACCTGAACGGCTACAAGATCAGCGGCCCGGCCGTGATCAGCCGCGACAGCGACACCGACATCGAGGCGTTCCTGCGTGGCAACGGCTACCAGGCGCACTTCGTCGAGGGCGACGACCCGCCCGGCGTGCACCAGGAGCTGGCCGCGACGCTCGACCGCTGCCACGAGCAGATCAGGGCGATCCAGCGGGAGGCCAGGAGGCACGGCGTCTACGACCGGCCGCGCTGGCCCGCCATCGTGCTGCGCACGCCCAAGGGCTGGACGGGGCCCAAGGAGATGGACGGGCGGCCGGCCGAGGGCACCTTCCGCTCGCACCAGGTGCCGATGTCGGACACCAGGACGAACCCGGCGCACCTGGCGCAGCTGGAGGAGTGGCTGCGGTCGTACCGGCCGGAGGAGCTGTTCGACGAGGGCGGCCGGCTCGTGCCCGAGCTCGCCGCGCTGGCGCCCGCGGGGGATCGCCGCATGAGCGCCAACCCGCACGCGAACGGCGGCAAGGTGCTCATCGACCTGAACATCCCCGACTTCCGCGACTACGCGATCAAGGTGGAGCAGCCGGCCGTGATCCGCCGCGAGTCGCCCCGCCAGCTCGGCATGATGTTGCGCGACATCTACTCGCGCAACGCCGAGGCGGCCAACTTCCGCCTGTTCTGCCCGGACGAGACGAACTCCAACCGGCTCGGCAACGTCTTCGAGGTCGAGAACCGCTGCTTCGTCGGCCGGACCCTGGACATCGACGACCACCTGTCGCCCGACGGCCGCGTCATGGAGGTGCTCAGCGAGCACCTGTGCGAGGGCTGGCTGGAGGGCTACACGCTGACCGGGCGGCACGGCGTCTTCGCCACCTACGAGGCGTTCGCGATGGTCTCCGCGTCGATGGCGGTGCAGCACTCCAAGTGGCTGCAGGAGGCGCGCAACGTGCCGTGGCGGGAGCCGGTGGCCTCGCTCAACATCCTGCTCACCTCCACCTGCTGGCGCAACGACCACAACGGGTTCAGCCACCAGGGTCCAGGGCTGATCGACGTGATGCTGTCCAAGCGCGGCACGGTGACCCGCATCTACCTGCCGCCGGACGCCAACTGCCTGCTGTCGGTGGGCGACCACTGCCTGCGCAGCCGCGACTACGTGAACCTCATCGTGATCGACAAGCAGCCGCAGCTCCAGTTCCTCGACATGGAGACGGCCATCAGGCACTGCGAGAACGGCGTGTCCATCTGGCACCAGGCGAGCAACGACGACGGCGGGGAACCGGACGTGGTGCTCGGCTGCGCGGGCGACATCCCGACCATGGAGACGGTGGCGGCGGCCTGGTACCTGCGCAGGATCGTTCCTGACCTGCGGGTACGTGTCGTCAACGTGGTCGACCTGATGCGCCTGTTCCCGGTCGAGTACCACCCCCACGGGACGACGGACAAGGAGTTCGTCGAGCTGTTCACCGAGGACAAGCCGGTCGTGTTCGCCTTCCACGGCTACCGGCGGGCCATCCACGAGATCGTGCACGGGCATCCGCACGTGGGCCGCATCCACGTGCGCGGCTTCAATGAGCAGGGCACGACGACGACCCCGTTCCAGATGGTCGTGCTCAACGAGATGAGCCGCTTCCACCTGGCGGCCGAGGCGATCCGGCGGGTGCCGCGCCTCAGCGGCCAGGCGCCCGACCTGGTGGCGCAGTGCGAGGCGCGCATCGCCGAGGCCAACGCGTACGCGCGCGAGCACTTCGAGGACCAGCCCGAGATCCGCGACTGGGTGTGGACCGACCATGACTGAGGACAAGGAGCAGCCGATCGCCGCCGTGCTGGCCGACGTGGACGGCACCCTCGTGCCGAGGACCAAGGAGCTGACGCCGCGCGCGATCAGGGCCATCAAGAGCCTGCACGAGCGCGGCACGCTCTTCGCGATCACCAGCGGCCGGCCGCCGCGCGGCATGTTCATGCTGATCGAGCCGCTCGGCCTGACCGGCCCGATGGCCGCCTTCAACGGCGGCATCCTGGTCCTGCCGGACATGACGGTCGTGGACGAGCGGTCCATCCCGGCGGACATCACGGCCGAGGTGATCGCGACGATCCGCTCCCACGGCCTGTACGCGTGGATCTACCGGGGCGCCGACTGGTACGTCACCGACCCGCACGCCCCGCACGCCGAGCGGGAGTCCAGGACGGTGCGGTTCCAGCCCACGGTGGTGCCGTCGTACGACGGGCTGCTCGACCGGGTCGTCAAGATCGTCGGCGTCAGCGACGACCACGACCTGGTCGCGCGGTGCGAGGCCGACGTCCAGGCGCGGTACTCGGCGCACGTGTCGGCCGCGCGGTCACAGGCGTACTACCTGGACGTCACCCATCCGACGGCCAACAAGGGCGTGGTGGTCGAACGGCTGTCGCGCTACTACCGGATCCCGCTGGAGCAGGTCGTCACGGTCGGCGACCAGCCGAACGACGTGCTGATGTTCGTGCGCAGCGGCATGAGCATCGCCATGGGCAACGCGAGCCCTGAGGTGCAGCGGCAGGCCACGTACGTGACGGCGTCGAACGAGGAGGACGGCTTCGCCCAGGCGATCGAGCAGTACGTGCTGCCGAGGGCCGTCGCCGCGCCACCACTGTGACCTGATTTCGCACCATAGCGGCAGTCGGCTGACTTAAGATCGTCGCTGTGAGCGCACCGCACGGCATCAACCCGAACATCCCGCACTCCGCCCGGGTCTACGACTACTGGCTCGGCGGCAAGGACAACTTCGAGGCCGATCGCCGGGTGGCCGAGCAGACCATGACCGCGGTGCCCGGCATCCGCGAGAGCGCCAGGAACAACCGGGCCTTCCTCGGCCGGGCGGTGCGGCACCTGAGCGACCTCGGCGTGCGCCAGTTCCTGGACCTGGGCACCGGCATCCCCAGCCAGGGCAACACGCACGAGGTCGCCCAGGCGCAGGCGCCGGAGTCCAGGGTCGTCTACGTGGACAACGACCCGATCGTCATGGCGCACGCCAGGGCGCTGCTGACCAGCACGCCCGAGGGCCGGACGGCCTACATCGAGGCCGACGTGCGCGAGCCGCAGTCGATCCTGGAGCACCCCGACGTGCTGGCCACGCTCGACTTCAGCCGGCCGATCGCGCTGGTCATGGTGGCGATCCTGATGCACATCGCGGACGACGACGCCCCCGAGCGGCTGGTCAAGGCCTACGCGCAGGCCCTGCCGCCCGGCAGCTACCTCGTGCTCAGCCACCTGACGCTCGACCTCGTCCCGCCGCGGGTGGCCGACGACTACCTGAAGGCCACCCGGCCGCAGGCGATGCACCGCACACCGCGGACCGGCGAGCAGATCTCCCGCTACTTCGAGGGCTTCGACCTGGTGGAGCCGGGCCTGGTGGCGGTCTCCAAGTGGCGCGACGAGCCGCTCTTCCCCGACGAGCCGGCCTGGATGTACGCCGGGGTGGGCCGCAAGCGGTAGCCCGAACCTGAGCGCGTTCACAGGTGGCGCCGCGCCCTCTTCGCCGAAGCCGTTTAAGGTGCAGGCTGTGAATCGCATCGGGGAAGGGGCGGTGGCGTGAGCGCCACGGTCGGCGTCGAGGAGGCCGAGGCCGGCGACCGGCCGGCGGTGAAGAGACGGCGCAGGCGCTGGTTCTCCTGGACGGTCGCCGTTCTGCTGGCCGTGTGGGCCGTCATCAGGGTCGGCGGCTGGGAGCAGGGCTCGTTCCCGACGCAGCTCATGACCGTGACGCCGTGGGGAGCGGGCCTCGCGGCGCTGACCGCGATCGTCTCGCTGCTGCGGCGCAACCGGTGGGCGGCGCTCGTCGCCGCGCTCGCCTGCGTGACGATGGTCGCGGTCGTGGTGCCGCGGACCATTCCGGCCGAGCAGCCCGCGGCCGAGGGGCCGGCGCTGCGGGTGCTGGCGGTCAACCTCTTCGGCCGGGGCGACGCGAAGACGGTGGTGGACTTCATCCGCCGCAACGACGTCGAGGTGTTCAGCGCCCCGGAGCTGACCCACGCCGAGGCCGAGCGGCTCGACGCGGCCGGGCTGAAGCAGCTCATGCCCTACCGGGTGCTGCAGCCGGAGCTCGACATCACCGGCAGCGGCATCTACTCCAGGTATCCGGTGACGGAGCTGCCCGATCTGTTCACGCCGATCGGGCACAACATGCCCGCCGCCGCCGTGACGCTGCCCGGCGGCGGCAAGGTCGAGGTCGTGGCCGTGCATCCCAACCCGCCGCTGGGCCGCAAGGAGGCGGAGTGGAACGCCGCCCTGCGCGCACTCCCCTCGCCGTCGCCCTCGGTGGTGCGGGTGCTGGCCGGCGACTTCAACGCCAGCCTCGACCACCGCGCCTTCCGCGACCTGCTCGGGCGGGGCTACGTGGACGCGGCCGAACAGGTGGGCAAGGGGCTGACGCCGACCTGGCCGAACTTCCGGCCGATGCCGCCGCTCATCTCCATCGACCACATCGTGGCCGACTCGCGGGTGGCGGTGAACCGGGTGGACTTCCTCGACGTGCCCAGGACCGACCACCGCGGTGTCCTCGCCGAGTTGCGGCTGCCCTGACCCGGCCGGCACATCCCGGTTCACCCGATCGTCATGGATCTCTGTCATGATCCACAGGAAATTCCGGATCTTGTGACAGGAGCACGATGATCGCATTAGCGCGCCGGGCGCTGCGCGCCGCCCTCGCGGGCGGCCTGGCCGCCGCCGTCGCGATCGGGCCGATGACGTCACCGGCGCGGGCCGCCGCGTCCGCGTCCGTCTCGGTCGACTTCACCAAGCCCGTCCGTACGCTGTCCGCCGCCGACTACGGCATCGGCATCACGGGGTACGGCAACCAGTCCTACATCACCAACGACGCCCGGCACCGCGAGCTGATCCGCGAGCTCGGGGCCGGGCGGATGCGCATCGAGCTGCACTACGAGCGGCCCGGCGACCACGACAGCCGGATCGTCTGCGGCGGCTACTACTGCGACACCGAGGTGACGGGCGACGCCTGGATCACCGCCATCCGCGATCTCGGCGCGGAGCCGGTCCTCATCCTCCCGATGGACGCGCGCCAGAGCGCCGAGGTGAACCGCGACGACGCCGTGGCGCTCTACCGGCACTTCGCGGCCACCGGGCAGCCGGTGCGGCGGTTCATCGCCGGCAACGAGACCGACTGCGGCGGCTGCGTGCCCGGCAAGGCGGCGATCCCGGCCGCCGAGTACAGCGCCCGCTTCAACCTGATCGCCGACGCCCTGCGCGCCGAGGACCCGCAGGTCGAGCTCGGCGGGCCCGCCGCGGCCTACAACGACCTGGGCTACATCAGGACGTTCCTGGAGGGGTCGGGTGACCGGGTCGACTTCCTCGACTACCACGACTACGGCACCGGCGGCGCCGACCCCGCCACCGACGAGCAGCTCCTCGGCCCGGTCGTCCGCCAGTACGAGACCGACCTGAAGGAGGTGTCCGCGCTCGCCGAGTCCGTGCTCGGACGGAAGATCGACATCCAGATCGGCGAGTACAACTCGGACTACGAGGACGAGGACGGGCACCGGACGCTGACGCACTTCAACACGCTGTGGGGCGCGGCGGCGCTCGGCAGCATCCTGCGCGCCGGAGCCGCCGCCTACCAGTACGGCGACAAGAACGGCCGGCTCGGCCTGACCAGCACCGACGGCGAGGGCGGGATTCCGCGCAACGAGCCGCTGCCCATGTACCACGGCATCGGCATGTTCACCGGCGAGGGGCTGTTCCGGCCGTTCGGCACGACGATGGTGACCGCGACGGCCGACAGCGACCTCCTGCACGTGTTCGCCTCCGACGCGGCCAAGAACGTCGTCCTGGTCAACGTCGGCGACGAGCCGATGGACACCACGCTCACGTTCGGCGGCCTGACCACCGGCACGGCCGCCGTCTGGCAGAGCACCTCCGGCGCGTGGGCCCCGCACCGCGCGGGGACCGCCGCCATCGCGGGCGGCGCCGCCACGCTCACGCTCCCGGCCGGCTCGGTCACCACCCTGGTCATCTCGGAGCAGGGGCTCTCCGCCACCTACTTCGACAACGCCGACCTGACCGCCCCCAAGGTCACCCGCGTCGATCCGAACGTCGACTTCGACTGGGGAGCCGCCGCCCCCGACCCCGCCCTGTCACCGGACACGTTCAGCGTGCGGTGGACGGGCAAGGTGATCGCGGACCGCGCCGAGACGTACACCTTCATCACCACCAGCGACGACGGCGTGCGGCTCTGGGTGGACGGGACGCTGCTCGTGGACGCCTGGACCGACCACTCCAAGCGGGAGGACAGCGGGCAGATCGCGCTGACGGCGGGGACGCACGACCTCAGGATGGAGTTCTACGACGGCGGCTACGACGCCATCGCCCAGCTCCACTGGTCGAGCCCGACCGTCCCGAGGCAGATCGTCCCCAAGGAGAAGCTGCTCACCTGACGTCCAGGAGCCGCGTTCCGGTCGTGAGCCGCCGCGCCCCGATCAGCTCGCGGGTGTCTCCGGTGAGCCGGATGACCTCGCGCAGCGGCGGATCCTCCGCCGAGGGGCCGGCGGCGAGCGTGATCAGCCCGGGTTCGACGATGCGGCGCAGCTCGACGCCCGTGTACGAGAACGCGTCCGCCGGCACGTCGAACACCACCACGCGGCTCTGCCCCGGCTCCAGCGCCACCCGCGCGAACCCGACGAGCTGCGCGGCGGGCCTGGCCACCTGCGCGACCGGGTCGGCGGCGTAGAGCTGCACCACCTCCTCGGCGGCCCGGTCGCCGGCGTTGCGCACCGTCACCGACACCTCGATCTCGCCGTCGGTGGGGTACTCGGCCAGGTCGGTGGCCATGGCGACGTACTCGATGGGCGCGTACGACAGGCCGTGCCCGAACGCGTACGCGGGCGTCGGGTCCAGCACCGTGATGCCCTCGGCCTTCCTCCCGAGGGGAGGCTGCAGGTAGGTGGAGGGGTTGATGGCCGGGGAGGCGGGGATCTGCACGGGCAGCCGCCCTGACGGGTTCACCCGGCCGCTGAGCACGCCCGCCAGCGCCGCGCCGCCCTCGACGCCGGGCAGGAACGCCTGGATCGCCGCCGCGACCCGGTCCTTGTACGCCCCCAGCGCGTACGGCCGGCCCGAGACCACCACGAGCACCACCGGCGTGCCCGTGGCCAGCACCGCCTCCACCAGCTCCGGCTGGAGGCCGGGCAGCCGCAGGTCCGCCGCGTCGCAGCCCTCGCCGGACGTGCCGCCGCCGAACAGGCCCGCCCTGTCGCCGACGAACAGCAGCGCCAGGTCGCACCCGGCGGCCAGTTCCGCCGCCGGTTCGATGCCCGACCGGTCCTCTCCCGTCACGTCGGCGCCGAGCGCGTGGCGCAGGTCCGCGTCCGGGAACTCGGCCGCCAGCCGGTCCCCGACGGAGGCGATCGGCAGGCCCATGCCGTGTTCGGGGTAGCGGTCGAGCACGTGGTTGGGGAAGGCGTAGCAGCCCAGCAGCGTGCGCGGGTCGCCGGCGCACGGGCCGATGACCGCGATGCGGGCGGTGGTGGCCGGCGCCAGGGGCAGGACGCGGGTGGCGTTGCCGAGCAGGACGACGGAGCGCTCCGCGACGGTCGCGGCGAGGCGGCGGTTGCGCGGGCTGTCCAGGTCGAGGGCCGGAACGGGTTCGGCGGCCGGGCGCGCGCCGTTGCCGTCGGTGCGTGCCTGCGCGGCGGGGTCGCCGTCCAGCAGGCCGAGCTCGATCTTCTGCCGCAGCACCCGCCGCACCGACTCGTCCACCAGCGCCTCGTCCACCCGCCCCGCGCGGATGTGCGCCACCAGGTGCGCGCCGTAGCCGTGTGTCTCGGGCAGCTCCACGTCGATGCCCGCCGTCAGCGCCAGCGCCCCGGCCCCCGCCAGGTCCTCGGCCACCCCGTGCATGGACGCCAGGAACGGGATCGCCCAGTAGTCGGACACCACCGTCCCGTCGAAGCCCCACTCCTCGCGCAGCACGCGGCGCAGCAGCTGCGCGCTGGCGGCGACCGGCACGCCGTCGAGGTCGGTGTAGGAGTTCATCACCGAGCGCGCCCCGCCCTCACGCAGCGCCGTCTCGAACGGCGGCAGGATGACGTCGGCCAGCTCGCGCGGGCCGATGCTGACCGGCGCCTGGTTGCGGCCGGCGCGCGAGGCGGCGTACCCGGCGAAGTGCTTGAGCGTGGCGATGACCCCGGCGCTCTCCAGGCCGCGCACGTACGCCGCCCCGAGCTGCCCCACCAGGTACGGGTCCTCGCCGAGCGTCTCCTCGACCCGGCCCCACCGGTAGTCGCGCACCACGTCCAGGACGGGCGAGAGCCCCTGGTGCACCCCGGCCGCGCGCAGGTCGGCGCCGATCGCCGCGGCCATGCGCTCGATCAGGCCGGGGTCGAAGGTGGCCGCCCAGGCCAGCGGCGTCGGGTACGCGGTGGCCCCGTACGTGGCGAACCCCGTCAGGCACTCCTCGTGCGCGATCGCCGGGATGCCGTGCCGGTTGGCGGCCGTCACCTGCTCCTGCAGCGAGCGCAGGCGTGCCGCGCCCTCGGCGGGGCTGAGCGGGGCGGTGCCGTAGACGCGGGTGAGGTGGCCGAGCCCGTAGCGCAGCCGCTCCTCCGTCCCGCCGTCCACCGCGAACCGGTCCTGCAAGGGCGCGACGTTGCCGGACTCGCCGCTCTGGATCCACACGGATCCGAGCTGCGCGACCTTCTCCTCCAGGGTGAGCTCGGCCAGCAGGCTCTCCACCCGCTCCCCGGCCGTACGGGCGGCGTCCCGCCAGGGAGCGAGGCCCGGCGCGTTGACAGATGTCATGGGTGCGACCGTAGGTGCCGCCCGCAGGCACGTCAAGAATATTTCGATGCCATGTCGAAAGTTTCGGTGGCGCCTTTTCGGCAAGCCGGGAAACCGGCCTCCTACGCCTCTTTGACCAGCAGCACGATCGTCATGCCGCTGGTGAAAGTTTCAGGAAACTTGTGCGGAGTGGCGGCTGCGCCATGGCCTTGTCACCCTTCCGACAGTTCGAATACACGTTCGAAGCTGGAAGTGTCGGCGGACGCACGGGGGTTCCGAATCACGTCAGGAGAAGACGTCCATGTCCGCTCGAAGATCCTTACTCGCCCTGACGATCGCCTTGGGGACGGCGATCGCGCTCACCGTCCCGCCCGGCACCGCCGCCCAGGCCACCACGTCGCCGAACGTGGTGGTCCGGTGGAACCAGGCACTGCTGAGCGCCGTACGCGCGGGCACGCTCGGCCCGCCGATGGTCGCCAGAGCGCTCGCCATCACGCACACCTGCGCCCACGACGCCTGGGCCGCCTACGACCCGGTGGCCGTCGGCACCCGGCTGGGCGGCTCGCTGCGGCGGCCGGCCGCGGAGCACACCCAGGCCAACAAGGCCGAGGCGATCAGCTTCGCCGCCCACCTCGCCGCGGTCGACCTCTATCCGGCGCAGCGGGCCACGTTCGACGCGCTGATGGCCGACCTGGGATACGACCCCGCCAACCCGGCCGGCCAGGCCGCCCGCACCGGGGTCACCGCGTGCCAGGCCGTGCTCGGCCACCGGCACGCCGACGGCTCCAACCAGTCCGGCGGCTACGCCGACACCACCGGCTACGCGCCCGTCAACGCGCCCGTCGTCGTGGCCGACCCGCTGACCACGCTGAACGCTCCCGGCCGGTGGGCGCCGCTGACGTTCGTCGACCGGGCCGGCGTCCTGGTGACGCCGCCGTTCCTCGCGCCGCACTGGGGCGGGGTCACCTCCTTCAGCGGCGTCGCCCGCTCGCTGGCCGACGGGGTGCCCGCGCCGCACGCGTACGGCTCGTCCGGGTTCCGCGCCCAGGCCGCCGAGATCGTGTCCGGCACGGCCGCGCTCACCGACCGGCAGAAGGCGATCGCCGAGTACTGGGCCGACGGTCCCGCCAGCGAGACGCCGCCCGGCCACTGGTGCCTGTTCGCCCAGCAGATCTCCGCGCGCGACCGGCACGGCCTCGACCAGGACGTCAAGCTGTTCTTCGCGCTGTCCAACGCGGTCATGGACGCGGGCATCGCCTCCTGGGAGGCCAAGCGCGACCACGACTCCGCCCGGCCGATCACCGCGATCCGCTTTCTGTATCGGGGGCAGCGGATCCCGGCCTGGGGCGGGCGGACCGTGGACGGGGCTTCGTGGACGCCCTACCAGGTGTCCACCTTCCCGACGCCGCCGTTCGCCGAGTACGTGTCGGGGCACAGCACGTTCAGCGCGGCGGCGGCCGAGGTGCTCACGCGGTTCACGGGGGCCGACGCGTTCGGCGGGCAGGCCGTGGTCGCCCGCGGGTCTTCCCTGGTGGAGCCGGGGGTGGTGCCCGCGCAGGACGTGACGCTGCGGTGGGCCACGTTCAGCGGGGCCGCCGACGAGGCGGGGATGTCGCGTCGCTACGGCGGCATCCACTTCCGCGCCGGTGACCTCCAGGGGCGGTCACTCGGCCGGGCGGTGGGTTCCGCGGCGTGGGAGCGGGCGCAGGCCTACTGGTCGGGGCGCGGCTGAGGGTTTCGCACGGCGTGGAAGGCGCCCGCCCCCTTGGCAGGGGGCGGGCGCCGTTGTGCTGCGGAAGGTCAGGCCACGTTGCTCTGCTCGGCCTGGCGGTTGAGCGTTTCGAGGTCGAACGCGCCGGACTTGACGGCCGCGGTGAACGCCTCCCAGTCACGGCGAGGAACTTCCAGCACCGTGTCCGGGTTGTCCGCGTGAATGAGCTCCACGTGGTCGTTGATCCGCTTCGCCGCGACGCGGCTGGCGTCGTGTGACATCTGCAGCACTCCTCTCGGTGCACCTGCGGGCGCCACCCCGGTCACCCATTCGCAGGAGGACCGGGGCGGTTGCGGGCAGCCTCGCATCCCGGCGGCCCGGAAGGCCACCGCTATGGCGTGCGAACCGGTGAGGAAAACCCCTCCATGGATGCTGATCTTTGTAGCCGGGTGGTAAAAAGGCAGCGCACCCGGGCGGACACAACGGGTCATAGGTGGGCGAGTGCCGCACCGGCCACAACCGTTCGCTAGAACAGCTCGTCCCCAGGCGGGCCCACCATGATGGCGTCCACCTGACGGGCGGCGTCGTCGTGCGCCTCCTGGGCGGCGCGCAGCACGGCCTCGGCGAGTCCCCGGCCGTCCAGGCGCAACGCGCCCGGCGCGATCGTGACGCCCGTGAGCCGCCCCGCGGCGCCCGCCGTCACGCGCACCTGGCCGTCCGCCGCCTCCCCATAGCCGACGACCACGTCGATCTCGCCCTTGAGCTGCTCGACGTGGACCAGCATCTCCTCTGCCCGCGCCGTGATCCGTCCCAGGTCCTCGCGGTCGAAGTCGTTCACCGAACCCCCGTTCTCTTGCCTGGAGCGTGCGGACACAAGCTGACACTTCACGAAATTTCGAAAGATTCTACGGCGCTACGGCGAGCAGGGCGAAGCGGTGCGCGGTGGCCTGGAGCGGCATGTCCTGGTGGAGGGCGCGCAGCCGGTCCTCGTACGCGCCCACCTCGAACCCCGGCACCTGCCAGGTGACCGCACGCAGGAACAGCACCAGCGCGCCGACGTCGTGGAAGGTGGTGGTGAAGGACGCCGCCGCGCTCCACGTGACCGTCAGGCCCAGGCCGGCCGTGGCCGTGGCGAGGTCCCAGCCGTGGTCCGGGTGCGGCGGGCCGCCGAGGGCGGTGTTGAGTTCCGCCAGGTCGTGGCCGGACACCTGCTGGGTGAGGTACGTCCCGCCGGGGGCGAGCAGCCGGCGGACCTCGGCCGGGTCATAGGCCGCATGGCGGTTGAGCACGAGGTCGAAGGAGGCGTCGGGGAAGGCACGGGGGTGGTCGGCGACCTCGACGCCCAGGGGTGCCAGGCGGGCTCTGGCGATGGGCAGGTTCGGCGGGTGGCCTTCGGTGGCGGCGGCTCGCGGGGGCAGCGGGGTGAGGGAGGCGAGCAGTTCGCCGCCTCCCGTGCCGAGGTCGAGGACGGAGGTGGCGGTGGCGAGGTGTTCGCGGGCCAGGCGCTCGTAGTCCCAGGGCAGCTCGCCGTCGTAGGTGACGCGGTCGCGCAGGAGGGAGAAGTCCCAGCCTTCGAACGGGGTGGTCCGCGCCTGGTGGATCAGCTCCTCGAAGTTCATGCGACGTGATCATCGCGGACGGGCCTCATGGTCCGCATCACGTTAAACGGCGCGGCGGGGTGCTGGCGCGCAGGACGACGGTGGCCGGCAGGCGGGTCTCCCCCAGTTCGTCGTCCGACAACGCCAGCCGCATCGCGCTCAGCCCCGCCTCGCGCAGCGGCACGGTCACCGAGGTGAGCGCGGGCACGACGTCCACGGTCGAGGCGATGTCGTCGAACCCCGCCACCCCGATGCCGGCCCCCGGCACCACCCCGGCGTCGCGTAACGCCGTCATCGCGCCGATCGCCATCACGTCGTTGACCGCGAACACCGCCTCCACGTCGCCGATCCCCCGCTCCACCAGCCGCCGCGCCGCGTCGTAGCCGCCCGCGCGGGTGAAGTCGGTCTCGACGGCGAGGGGCGGCGGCACCCCCCGCAGCCCCGACAGGAAGCCTTCGTGCCGGTCGCGGGAGGTGCGCAGCGCGGGCGGCGCGTGCAGGACGGCGAAGCGGCGGTAGCCCGCGCCGAGCAGGGCGCGGGCCAGGGCGGCGGCTCCGCCGTGGTTGTCGATGGTGACGGTGCCGAACGGCAGGTCGCGCTGGCTGATCAGGACGACCCGCCCGCCGGCCGTCCGGTACGCCTCCAGCTCGTCGATCAGCTCGTCCCTGGTGCCCGCCCCGTCGATGCGGCTTCCCGTGACGATGATGACGCGCGGGCGCTGGCCGCGCAGGGTCCTGACGATCTCCAGCTCCCGCTCGGGCGACCCGCCGGCCACCGCCATGGTGACGATGAGCCCGTCCCGTTCGGCTGCCTGGCCGACGCCGGCGGCGATGGAGGAGAAGTACGGGTCGGCCACGTCGCGCACCACGAGCGCGACGGTCCTGGTCGAGCCCTTGGCGATGGCCTGGGCCGACAGGTGCGGCTCGTAGCCGAGGCGGGCCGCCGCCGCGCGGACGCGGTCGGCGTTCTCGGCCCTGACGTTGCGTGAGCTGCCGTTGAGCGCGCGGGAGGCGGTGGCGACGGAGACCCCCGCCTCCCGGGCGACGTCGTGCAGGGTGGGCGCGGCCCCGTCGTCCATGACGGTCATTTTGTCACCACGGCCAGCGGTTCGCCGCGGGTCGCGCCCGCCTCGTTCGACAGCTCCGCGACGTAGGTGCGGGTGCCCGCCGGGCGTCCCGTCAGGACGGTGGCGGCGCTCTGCGCGGCTGGGGTGCCGGCGGTGAGCCGCTGGGTGTCGATGAGCACGCCGTCCTCGTAGAGGCGGTAGGTGGTGCCGTTGGTGCCCCACCACATGTTCATGCGGATCGTGTACGAGCCGTCGTGGTCCCAGTTGTCGCTGCTCAGCACGGGTTTGCCGGGGTTCGCCCTGGTCACGTCCACCTTGAGGGTGGTCGTGGCGGTGCGGCCGGCCTGGTTGAGCAGCTCGCCGGTGTAGACGTGGGCGCCGTTGCGCTGGCCGGTGATCTCGACCGTGGCCCGCTGGGCGCGCGGGGTGTTCGGGGTGAGGTCGCGCCTGGCGATCTCCTTGCCGTTCTCGTACAGGACGAAGACGCTGCCGTTGACGCCGTACCAGAGGTTCATGGTCACGTCGTAGCTGCCGTACGGGTGGTCGCTGGTGGCGGAGAGCGCCGCCCGCGCGGGCGGCGCGTTGGCGCCGTCCTGCGGGAGCTCCGGCTCGGGGCGGGTGACCTTGATCGTGTACGTGGCGTCCGCCGTGCCGTCCTCCGACACCACCTTGACGGCCACCTCGGTGTCGCCGACCGGGATCGGGACGGCGGGCGCGGCGGTGCCGCTCGCGACCGCCTTGCCCTGAACCGTGATGGCGGCCTTCGGGTTGAGCGCGGTGGGGGTGACGGTGAGGGTGTCGCCGGGGATGGTCAGGGCGTAGTCGTGCTCATCGGGGTCGAAGGCCGGGTCGAGGGTGCCGGCGGAGGTGGCGAGGCCGGTCAGCGTGGTGTCCTGGGCGAGGGGGCGGCGCTGGACGCGCAGGGTGTGCGTGGCCTGGGTGCCGTCCTCGGCGGTGACCACGATGGCGACCTCCGCCCCGGTGTCGCCGAGCGTGACGGTGCGGGTGGCCTGGGCGCCGTCCGTGCCGGCGCCGTCGATGGCGACGGACCTGGCGAACGGGCTGCGCGCGACGGCGGTGACCGACACCTCGGTGACGCGCGCCGGCACCTCCAGCACCCCGTCCGCCGGAGTGCCCTGGCTGGTGTCCAGGCTGAGCAGGGCGGCGTCGTCGCGGGACAGGCCGACGCCCTGGGAGACGCGGATGTCGTCGAGGTCGACGCTGCCGTAGTTGGTGCTGGTGGCGGCGTACTCGAGCTTGGCCAGGGTGTCCACGGGGGTTCTGAACGCGGCGCCTTCGAGCACCTTGCGGCCGTCGATGAGCAGGTCGAAGCGCTTGTTGACGGTGTCCATGACGGCGGCGACGTGGTACCAGCGGCCCGGCTCGTACGCGCCGACGGTCTTCGTGGCGGAGCCGGCGTAGGCGACGATCGTGTTCTTGGTGAAGGCGAGGCTGACGACGCTCTGACCGGCGGCGTCCTTCACGTACGGGATGGACCACCAGTGGTTGCCCGAGGCGTAGGGCTGTGTGCTCATGACGTTCGTCTCGACGGTGACGACGCCCTTCAGCGCGGAGGCCGTCGTGAGGCTGGTGACGCCGCTGTTGGTGGTGCGGGTCAGCCTGATGTTCCTGTCGCCGGCGTTGTCGACGATCTCCACGCTGCCGCCGCCGCTGGTGACGGCCAGGTCGGCTGTTCCGGCGAACGGGCCTGCGGGCAGGTCGTCGAAGTCGTGCACGGCCACGTAGTCGGGGGTGGGGCGGACGAGGAGCAGGGATCCGGCGTCCGTCGTGGTGGCCGCCTCGACCTTCAGGCCCGTCCTGGTCTTCGGCTCGAAGCCGCCGGCGGTGGCGCGCAGCGTGTAGCCCTCGCCGACGGGGACGCCGTCCACCGTGTAGGAGCCGTCGGCTGCGCTGGTGGCGGTGGCCAGGGTCTGGTCGCCGTCCCTGACGGTGACGGTGGCGGCGGGCAGGGGCTGGGCGGCCTGGTCCAGAACCTTGCCGATGATCGTGCCGACGGTGCTGGTGGAGGCCATGGTGAGGGCGACGGTGGTGACGTTGCCCGGGCGGACGGCGACGGTCTCGGTGGCGGTCGCGTAGCCGTTCCTGGTGGCGGTCACCTCGATGCCGTCGGCGAACGGCACGTGCCTGATGGCGAAGCGCCCGTCCGTGCCGGTCGTGACCGTGCCAGAAGCGGCCGTCGCCGTCACCGTCGCCCCCGCGATGGGCGCGCCGGACGGGGTGCGGACGGTGCCGGTGATGGACTCGGTGGTGGCGCCGGAGGCGGTGGCGTACTCGAAGGCGCCGAGGTCCGGGGCGCCGTTGTACAGCGCCGCACCGGCGTAGTCACGCCCGCCGTTGCCCTCGATCGCGGTGCCCGCGTCGATGGCGTACGAGCCGGAGGTGACGCGCAGCCCGTGGGCCGTCCGGAGGGCGGGGCCGGTCTCCGGGGTGCCGTAGGGGCCGTCGAGCGGCGCGTCCGCGAACAGCGGGTCCGCCGTCACCACGGCGGCCTGGTCGCCCGGTGGCACCGTGAGGGCGGCGCCGCCGTAGAGGTTGTGGCTGTAGGCGATGGTGGGGCTGGTCGTCAGGACCGCGCCCGCCCTGGTGGAGTAGAGCAGGTTGTTGGTGATGTCGTAGCGGGCGTCGAGGTAGCTGCCGTACCCATAGATCAGGTATCCGGATTTGTCGTTGTAAATGGTGTTGTTGTAGATCTTCGCGGTGGCCGCGCGGTCCGAGTGCAGGTAGATCTGGTAGCGGCTGTTGCCCGCGATGACGTTGCCGCGCACCACCGCGTCGCCGAAGCCGAACTGGCACAGCAGCACGCCGTCGCCGTTGCCGTGCAGGAAGTTGTACTGGACGACCTGCCGGGTGGTGCCCTTGTCCGGGTCGATGCCGTTGGAGTCCGCGCCGCCGGCCTTCTGCTGCGTCTCGTACACCTCGTTGAACTGGAACGTCACGTCGTCGGCGTAGTACGTCTCGATGCCGGAGGTGCCGGTGCGGAAGACGACGTTGCGCTCGATCAGCGCGCCGCGCACGTTGGTGACGTACATGCCGTTGCAGCCGTAGGCCGTGCCGGCCTGGGTGACGTGGTTGTTCCTGATGACGATGTTCGTGTGCGGGGTGAACTTCGGGTCGTCCGCGTTCTGCCGGGTGCCCCAGCCCGTGGGGACGGCGTTCTCACCGTCGCCGGTGTACTGCTTGACCACGATCCCGGCGAACGAGGTGTTGGCGACCGTGGAGTTCTGCACCACCACGTCGTTCAGCACGGTCGCCTGCCCCGGCGCCTGGGCGTCGGCGACCGTCGTGTCGAAGACGATGCCCCCGGTCTTCTTCGAGCCGTCCCAGCCGGTGCCGAAGTGCACGCCCGGCTCGTCGTTCTCGCTGCTGCCGCCGATCCAGTTGACCTCGCCGGTGACGTCGTGCACGGCTACGCCGTCGATGACGAAGCCGTCGAGGGTCTGGCCGTTGTCGCCGGAGACGTGGATGCCGCGCAGGTCGCGCAGGTTCTCGCCGGGGGTGCCGGTGGCGGGCGCCTCGTTGGTGACCTCCAGGTTCCTGATGGTCCAGAACTCCTGGTTGAACAGCCGGACGGCGTCGCCCGCCTGACCGGCGGCGTCGATGCGGGGCTTGGCGCCCTCGCCGTAGCTGTCGACGGTGATGGGGGCGCCGCTTTCGCCCGAGCCCTTGGGCCAGAGCTGCTCGCCGCTCCAGCGCTGCCCGGCGCGCAGGAGGATGCGGTCGCCGGGCTGGAACGTGGTCGCGCTGACCTTGGCCAGGCTCTTCCAGGGGTGCGCCGCGTCCTGGCCGGAGGCGGCGTCGTCACCGGCGGCGGCGTCCACGTAGTACGTGACGCCCGCCACGGCGGCGGCGGGCTGGGCGGGAGGCAGGAAGGCGGCCACCAGGGCGGCGGCCACCAGGAGACGGGCACGGAACATCGCTGCTCCTCGGAGTGGGGGGTGAGCTCCGGAACGCTCCGGAGCAGGGTGCGCTCCGGAGCGCTCCGGAGCAGGTGAGGGACTGGCGCGGGCGTCAGTGCGGGGTGTGCACGACCGGGTGGGCGACGTCGTGGGCCCGCAGGTGGCCGCACATGCCCCAGCGTTCCTGCGGCGGGCTCTCCATCAGCGCGGACTCCTGGAGGTGCGAGCCGTCACCGCGCTCCAGGGCGTCGAGCACCCCGGCGGTGCGGCGGGCCTGCTCGGCGACGTTCGCCTCCCAGATCTCCCGCCACCCCGCCACCTTGGGCCTGACCAGGGCGACCGCGCTGTCGTAGAAGTGCCGCAGCGCCTCGGGCCCGCCTTCGGCCAGCCGGTGGAAGCCCTCCACGGCCAGCTCCCGCCGCCGCTCGACCGCCTGCTCGACGTCGACGGCGGGTAGCGTGGCGGCCTCGCGGTAGCGTGCGGCGTCGGCGACGACCTCGGGCGGGAACGTCATGACGGCGTCCCCCGCCTCCGGCAGCCCGGCGTTCGACATCACCACGACGACCTCCAGCTCGCCCCCGTTGACGGCGCGGTGGATGGTGCCGGGCGTGAACCACACGGTCGTACCGGCGCTCAGCTCGGTCTCCCTGAGGCCGTGCACGTCGAGCGTCTGGAGCGTGCCGCGCCCGCCGATCACCACGTACGCCTCGGTGGAGGCGGTGTGCAGGTGCGGCGTGCCGCCTTCCAGGCCGTCGGCGCAGGCCCCGGTGTAGACGGTCAGCCGGCTGATCGAGGTGCCGCCCGGGAAGGTCATCTCAGTGCGTCCCTGCCGTGCTGGGCCAGCAGCGCGCAGCCGTCCTCGCCCCGGTCGCCGTCGGCGACGACGACCGCGTACCTGAAGCGGATGGTCTCACCGTCGGGCAGCGGCACCTCCTCGCTGAAGAACGGCGCGGGGTTGAGGCAGGCGAAGTTCTCGGTGCGGGCGAACCACTGCGGCGGGTGCTGCGGGTTGGCGGTGTCGTCCACCATGACGATCGTGGAGCCGTCGCCGGTCTCGTCGTGCTTGCCCCGGAAGCCGAACCACTCGGCGCGCCTGCCGCGCAGCTCGTCGCCGCCCGCGCCGTCCGGCGACTGGATGACGCCGTCGGTGAACGAGCGGGGGCCGCGCCAGAACAGGCCGCCGTAGCCGGCGTTCTCGCGGCCCTTGGTGGTCGGGGAGCCGAAGTCGATGGTGGCGCCGGAGACGTTGGCCATGGCGGTCTCGAAGACCAGCGCCCAGGTGGCGTCGTCGATGAGCGTCGCGGTCAGCGCCCGCCGCTCCTCGATGACGGGGGCGCCGTCCTGAGCGGTCCAGTCGAGCGCGTGCCCGATCACGGCCCGGCCGGCCTCCGCCGTCAGGGTGGTCATCTCGCGGTGGGTGGCGCTGCCGTTGTTGTCGAGCTGGACGTACTCGCCCGCGACGTACGTGGGCCCGCCCCAGAAGTTGTGCTCGCCCACGCACGGCAGCGACCAGGCGATGCCCTTGTGCCAGACGTGGTCGTGCGGCCTGAACAGCGACACGAGCCGGCCGCCACGGGTGCGGATCGGATGCAGGTACGGTTTCGGCGACTCCAGCACCGGCGTGTCCGGGCGGTAGACGTAGGTGAACAGCTCGACGCCGCCCGCCGTGACGGCGACCGAGTGGCCGAGCGCGTGCGTGGCCTGCAAAGTCACTGGTTCCTCCAGGGAGCGCCCGTGCCGTCCATGCGCAGGGCGAACGGGCTGTCTGCGGTGATCTGTCCGGCCCGGACGCGCTCCCCGGTGAAGGCGGAGGCGTACAGGGCGGCGATGAACTCCATCGTCTGCCGGGCGTCGGCGGTCGTGACCGGCGGCGCCTGGCCCTGGTCGAGGGCGTCGAGCACGGCGGCGAACCAGCCGCTGTGGCCGCTGGACGCGCTGCTGGGGTCGGCGCCCCACAGGGCCGTGACGTCCTCGTGGCCGGGCGCGGGGGTGACGGTCCAGTCGTCGTCGGTGTAGCCGTACAGGTGCTCGACCTCGACCGTGGCGTGCTCGTAGTCGAAGCGCAGCTCGGACGTCTGGCGCGGGGAGAGCACCGAGTTGACGACGGTGGCGGCCGCGCCGTTCTCGAACGTGACCAGCGCCATCGACACGTCCTCGGTGTCCACGGCGCGCGCCTGCCTGACGGCCACGGCCGTCACCTCGCTCCACGGGCCGAGCACCGACAGCAGCAGGTCGAACTGGTGGATGCCGTGCCCCATCGTCGGCCCGCCGCCCTCGGACTCCCAGGTGCCGCGCCACGGGACCGCGTAGTAGGCCTCGTCCCGGTACCACTGCGTGTGGCAGGTGGCCAGCAGCGGACGGCCGAGGTCGGCGGCCAGCCTGCGCAGCCGCAGCGCGCCCGCGCCGAAGCGGTGCTGCAGCACGGTCGCGACGCGGGCGGTGGAGCGGCTCTCCGCCTCGATCAGGGTGTCGAGCTCGGCGAGCGACAGCGTCGGCGGCTTCTCCACCAGCGCCGTCACCCCGGCCTCCAGGCAGGCCAGGGCGAGCGGGGTGTGCAGCGCGGGCGGGGTGCACAGGTGCGCGAAGTCGAGGTCCTGCGCGGCCAGCAGCTCCTCGGCGCTCCCGTACGCGTGCGGCACGCCGTACTTGCCGGCGAACTCGCGCGCCCGGCCTGCGTCCACGTCGGCCACGGCCACGAGCTCGGCCCGGCCGCCGGAGGCCTGCACGGCCTGGGCGTGGGCGTGGGCGATGCCGCCGGTGCCGATGATCGCGGCCCGGTATGTGCGTTGAGACAAGGTGTTCCTCTGCTCGGATGGTGCGGGGGTTCAGGCGCCGTCGATCTCGGCCTGCAGCTCCGTGATGAACGACTTGGCCGCCTGCTCGGGGGTCTGCCGGTCGAACAGCACCTCTTCTGTGTGCCGCTTGATGATCGCCTCGATGGTGCTGGCGCCGTTCGGGGTCACCCGGGGGGCGGTGCCGACCTTGACCGAGTCGAGGTACTCGGCCGCCGCCTTGTCGTACTCGCCCAGCTTGGGGGCGATGGCGGCGCGCAGCTTGGTGTTGGCGGGGATGCCGCGGTCGGTGAGCAGCACGTCGGCCGCCTCCTGGCTGTTGGCCAGGAAGTCCACGAACAGCGCGGCCTCGGCCGGGTGCTTGCTGCGCGAGGAGATCGACCAGTACATCGACGGCTTGAAGTAGGCGCCGGGCGAGGCCGCCTGCGACTCGCCGGGCAGCTTGAGCAGCTTCAGCTTCTGGCCGCTGGCCGTGGCCAGCGACGGGAGCTGGGTGTTCCACCAGGTGGCGAGGGCGGAGGCGTTGGTGGCGGTGCCCGACTGGTCGAGCGAGCCGCCGGCCCGCTCGATCGTCACCGACGGGGCGGGGGCGACGCCGGTCTTGGCCAGGTCGCGCAGGTAGGTCCAGTACCCGGCCAGCACGCTCTCCGGGACGACGACCTTGCCGGCCTCGTCGAACAGGGCCGCGCCCTGCTGACGGGCCCAGATGTTCAGGCTGCCCGCGTCGAAGCCGAACGACTGCACGCCGGTGACCTTGCCGCCGCCGGCCTTGGACACCTCGTCGCCGACCTTCTTGAAGTCGTCCCAGGTCCAGGTGGCGTCGTCGGGCACCTTGATCTTGAGCTGGTCGAACAGGTCGGTGTTGGCGACGATCGCGTACGTGGCCAGGCCCACCGGCAGCGCGTACTGCTTGCCCTTGACGAGGCCGGTGTCCAGGGCGGTCTTGTCGAAGTCGGCGGTCTTGAGGTACTTCGCGGCGGTGCCGAGGTCGAGCAGGGCGCCGCGCTCGGCGTAGGAGGACAGGTACAGCTCGTCCATCTGGATGATGTCCGGCGCGTCGTTGGCGGCCACGGTGGTGGCCAGGCTCTCCCAGTAGCCGTTCCAGTCCTTGAACTCGCCCTTGACCGTGATGTTCGGGTGCTTCTTCTGGAAGGCGTCGATGACCTGCTGGGTGCGCTTGTGCCGCTCGTCGGCGCCCCACCAGGTGAAGCGCAGCGTGACGGGGTCCTTGGACAGCTCCTGGCTCGCGTTTCCGCCGCCGCTGCCGCAGGCGCTGAGCATGAGTGCCGTCGCAACGGCGAGAGCGATTCGTCGCATGATGATTCCCTGGGGGTTCTACTTGCCGCCGGTGGTCGCGATGCCCCGGATGAGGTAGCGCTGGCCGACGAGGAAGGCGAGGAATACCGGGAGCAGGGAGACCACGCTCATCGCGAACATGGATCCCCACGAGGTGGACACCGTGGCGTCCACGAAGGAGCGCAGCGCGACCGGCACCGTGTACATCTCCGGGTCGGTCAGGTAGATGAGCTGGCCGAAGAAGTCGTTCCAGGTCCAGATGAACGTGAAGATCACCGTGGTGGCGAGGGCCGGGAGCATCAGCGGCAGGATGATCCGGACGAAGATCCGGGCGTGGCCGCAGCCGTCGATCCTGGCGGCCTCGTCCAGTTCGCGCGGCAGGCCGCGGATGAACTGCACCATGAGGAAGACGAAGAACGCGTCCGTGGCCAGGAACTTCGGCACCACCAGCGGCAGGAACGTGTTGATCCAGTCGAGCTGGGAGAACAGGATGTACTGCGGCACGATGATCACGTGGATCGGCAGCATGATCGTGCCGAGCATGATGGCGAACCACAGCTTCTTGCCGGTGAACTCCAGCCTGGCGAACGCGTAGGCCGCCATCGAGCAGGACACCAGGTTGCCGATGATGCAGGCCAGCACCAGGATCGCCGAGTTGGCCAGGTAGTGGCCGAACGGGGAGGCCAGCGCGTTCCAGCCGTCGCCGTAGTTCTGTGTCTGGAGGCTGTCGAGGATCAGGCCGGGGCGGCGGAAGATCTCGTTGTTCGGGCGCAGGGAGCTGACCACCATCCAGAGCACCGGATAGAGCATGATCAGCGCGAGCGCGATGAGGGCGGCGTGCTTGAGCGCCTTGCGCAGGAGGCTAGTCATCGTAGTTGACCCAGAACTTGGCGGCCCAGAAGTTGACGGCCGTGAAACCGGCGATGATCACGAGCAGGAGCCAGGCGAGGGCGGAGGCGTACCCCATGTCGAAGTTGCCGAAGCCGCGCTGGTACAGGTACAGCGTGTAGAACAGGGTCGAGTCCGACGGGCCGCCGCTGCCGCCGGAGACCACGAACGCCTGGGTGAACGACTGGAAGGCGTGGATGACCTGCAGCACCAGGTTGAAGAAGACGATCGGTGACAGCAGCGGGATCGTGATCTTCCTGAACTGCGTCCACTTGCCGGCGCCGTCGGTGGCGGCGGCCTCGTAGTACATGACCGGGATCTGCCGCAGGCCCGCCAGGAAGATCACCATCGGCGCGCCGAACGTCCACACGTTCAGCACGATCAGGGTGCCCAGCGCGGTGTCGGGATCGGAGATCCAGCCCTGCCCCTCGATGCCGAGCACCTGGTTGACCAGGCCGTCCGCGCCGAAGATCTGCTTCCACAACACCGCGATGGCGACGCTGGAGCCGAGCAGCGACGGCAGGTAGAACGCCGACCGGTAGAACGCCAGCCCGCGCAGCCCCCGGTCGAGCACCAGGGCGAGCGCCAGGGCCAGGGCGAGTTGCAGCGGCACGGAGACGACCACGTAGAGCAGCGTCACGCCGAGCGCGTGGTGCAGCCGGGTGTCGCTCAGCATGCGGGCCCAGTTGTCCAGGCCGTTGAAGACCGGGGGCTGGATCAGGTTGTAGTCGGTGAAGCCGAGCACGAACGAGGCCGCGATCGGGCCCGCCGTGACCAGCAGCAGGCCGACGAACCAGGGCGCGAGGAACGCCGCGGCGGCCTTGTTGTCCTTCTTGCCGCCGAGGGTGCCGCCACTGCCCCGGCGCATGCGCTGCAACTCGTGGATCGCGCTCACGCGGGTTCCCGCGACGGGAGCATGGGGGGACCTCCTGAGGCCAGAGACGGGGGGTGGCCGCCTTGCCGGGAAAACGTATTCCGCAGTTTGCATGGCTGTAACGCGAGCGTCAAGAGTGCCGCGGCGACCCGGCGGCCGGGCTACGGACGGGCCCGGGTGCTGTCCCTGACGACCAGCCGGCCCGCCAGAATCAGGCGGCGCGGAGCCTGCGCGTCGCCCAGCGCGAAACGAATCGCCTCCACCCCGGATTGCGCCAGCGGAAGCGCCACCGTGGTCAATCTCGGCGTCACGTCACCGGCGAGCGGAATGTCGTCGATCCCCGTCACGGAAATGTCCTCCGGCACGCTCAGCCCGGCCTCGCGGAAAGCCGACATGGCGCCGATCGCGACCGCGTCATTGGAGGCGAGAACCGCCTGCGCACCTGCGGTTCCCTCGGCCACCAGCGCGCGTGCCGCCTCGAATCCGCCCTGCCGGTCGACCTTGCAGCGAATGATCCGGATATCGCGCTCGGCCACACCTCCGGCGCGCAATCCCGCGACGAATCCGTCCGTGCGCTCGGCCATGTTCCGCATTTCCTGGCCGCCGGTCAGAATCACCACCCGGCGGTGCCCGCTTTCCGCGACGAAAACGCCCATCGAATGCCCGGCGCCGTGATTGTCGAGATTGATCGAGTCGTAGGTCAGGTCCGTGTGACCGACGATCACGACCCGGCCGCCCTCCCGCTCGTAGGCGGCAAGCTCCTTCGCCAGCCGCTCGTCGTCGAGGTAGCGGCTCGACGTGAGCACCAGCGCGCGCGGGCGCAGCGAGCGCAGCACGCGGACGGTCTGCGACTGCCGCTCCGAGGCCGCCATGGTGGACGACACCGTGACGAACGCCCCCGCCGTGCGGGCCTCCCGCTCCATCGCGGCCACCACCATGCCCATCGACGGCGTGGTGAGGTCGTCGGCCACCAGCGCGATCGAGTCGCTGGCCCGGCGCATCGCCCTGGCCGAGGCGTCCACCGTGTACCGCAGGGCCGCCGCCGCGGCCAGCACGCGGGCCTCGTACTCGGGCGCCACCTTCCTGGTGCTGCCGCCCAGGACCCGGGAGGCGGTGGCGACCGAGACGCCGGCCGCCGCGGCCACGTCGTGCAGCGTGACCGTGGGCCTCGCCGCGTGAGGCATCGGCACCGTCCTTCCCGAGAGCGATCCGGCCGCCGGACGAGGGCGGCAATGAAGCGTACTGTCATTCCCGGGCTTCGAGCCGCCGCGCCGGATGACACCTGTCATACGGAGGGGATGACTCGCACGACTGACCTCGCGCACCCCGTTCCGAGGATGCTTGCGGCATGAAGATGCGAGTGTCTGGAAAGAGCACCTCCTGCCGCCTGGCGGTCGCCGCTGTCACGCTCGGCGCGCTGCTCGCCGCGGCCCCCGCCACCGCGCACGCCGCGACCCCCGCACCCGCCCAAGGCGGCGCGGGGCTGGACCGGCAGGCTCTGCGGCAGGCGCTGAACGCCGTGCACGAGGCCGGCATGTACGGCATCTACTCCCAGGTCCGCAATGGCCCGCAAACCTGGCAGGGCGCCTCGGGCGTGGCGGACGTGGCCACGAACCGCCCCGTGAGACCGGACATGGTGCACCGGGTGGGCAGCATCACCAAGACGTTCACCGCGGTGGCGGTGCTCCAGCAGGTCGCCAGGGGCACGGTCGAGCTGGACGCCCCGATCGGCCGTTACCTTCCGGACGTGGTGCCCGGCGAGCGCGGCGAGCAGATCACCGTGCGGATGTTGCTCAACCACACGAGCCACATCGCCGACTACGTCGGCCCGGCGTTCCCCTCGCTGCTGGTGGGCTCGCCGCAAAGTCTGGACGACAACCGTTTCCGCGTCTTCACCCGCGCGGAGCTGGTCCGGCTGGGCCTGGACGCCGCGCCCACGGGCGAGCCGGGCGCCTTGCCCGGTGTCTACTCCAACACCAACTACCTGATCGCCGGCCTGCTCCTGGAGAAGGTGACGGGCACGGGCGCCGAGGAGTACATCACCCGTAACGTCATCCGCAAGGCCGGCCTGCGGCACACCTCGTTCCCGCGCACGCCGCACATCCCCGGCCCGCACTCCAAGGCGTACGAGTCGCTGTACGGCTGGATCGACCCGCCCCGCGACTACAGCGTCTACAGCCCGAGCTGGGCCACCACGGCGGGCTCGATCGTCTCCACGATGGACGACCTCAACCGCTTCTACCGGGCGCTGCTGCGCGGCGAGCTGATCGGGGCGGCGGAGCTGGCCGAGATGAAGAAGACGGTGCCGGTGCTCGCGGGCGGCGTGCTCGACTACGGTCTCGGCCTCTACTACTTCGACCTGCCCTGCGGCCGGTTCTGGGGGCACAGCGGCGGCGTCTTCGGCATGGCCACGGAGTCGATGACCAGCGAGGACGGCACCCGCCAGCTCTCCATGGGGGTCAACCGCACGAAGTACCAGACCCTGGACGAGAACGGCGGCGTCGTCCTGCACCCGATCGACTACGCCAGCGGCGCGTACTTCCTGCTGGCGGCCTGTGGCGAGAGCGCGGATACGCAGGTCAGGGCGGCGCGGCCGGCGTACGTCCCGTTCGCGGTGGACCGGGTGACGGTCAAGCGCTGAGATGTGTCGCCGATCACGCCCGATGTGTGGATTCCTGCACAGATGATCGCTTGTGGCCTCCGTAGTGTCCTTGCTGCCGGGACGAACCCGGCAGCACCGACAGGGGGAGGAAACCCGATCATGCGTAAGACCCTCGCGATAGCCGCTCTGGCCGGTTCGATGGCCGTCACCGGCCTGGCGCTCAGCCCGGCCGCCGCCCAGGCCTCCACGTCCTCCGCGAGCACCGTGACCGTGGTCAAGTGGGGCAAGTTCTTCTCCAGCGACCACAAGGCCTACACCTACGGCAAGACCTGGAAGTCGGGCGGCAAGGTGTTCACGAAGTGGTACGGCGTGGACCGCCCCGGCGGCAAGAAGGGCTGGGTGTGGTTCGAGTACTACCAGAACGGCTCCTGGCACAAGTTCAACAAGTCCTGGGACGGCAAGGTCGTGGGCGCCTGGAGCGGCAAGGGGATCAAGAAGGTCTACACCTTCACCTGCTGGGCAGGCAAGTTCGACAACTGCGGCAAGAAGTACCGCATCTACTGAGGGTTGCTCGCGGGGCTGAGGTCGGTGGGGGCCTCAGCCCCGCGAATAGTACGGCATCTAACTAACTTGCGCGCAAGAGAAGGGCCGCCGTCACGCGGACGGCGGCCCTCAGCGGATCATCAGTGGGAGAACGCCTGGAACTCCGCGGCCCTGACGTGTTCCCTGACCGGGCTGGCCGTGCCGCAGTCCGTCGCCGAGTTCGGGTCGTTGTCCTGCTCGCCGGCGTAACGCGGGTTGCCGGTGCACTGCGTGCTGAGCACCCGCAACATCAGGTGCGTCGCGCTCGTGGTGCGCACGTCGAACGACTTGATGAGCATGTCCGCGCCACGCGGCCGGGGCAGCGTGGCGTCGAACGCGTTCGCCTTGCTGGTGTAGACCTTCGTGAAGCTCGCCGGGTCGGCGCAGTTCGCGCTGCAGGCCAGCACCTCGAACGAGCGCAGGCTGGAGAAACGGTTCTGCGTGCCCGGGTCCGCCGGGCTGGTGCCCGGCCGCAGCATGGCGCTCACCTGCACCCTGCGGACCTTGACCGGCTCGTCGCCCGCCAGGTCCACCACGACCGACTTGCCCGCCGGCGCGCCGGTGCGCGAAGCCCAGTTCGTGGCCTCGGTGTCGTCGATCAGCAGCGGCTGGTTGACGCCGTCGCCCGTCGCGGTCGCGCCGCTCGCCGCCGAGGCGAGGTTGCGCGACAGGGGCAGCGGGAGCGGCAGCTTCACGCCGGGGACGACCGCGTACTTCAGCCGCCGGTGGCCGAAGCCCGCGCCCGCGACGACGAAGTCGTACAGGCCGGGCGTCATCTCGACCGTGTCGCCCAGCTCGGTCGCCGGGTCGGTGTCCGCGACGGGGACCACCCGGCCCTCGTAGTCGCCCACGTACAGCCGCAGCGCCGCGTCCTTCGCCTCGCCCAGCGGCTTGAGCTGCAGGGAGCCGTTCCTGCCCGCCGGGTTGACGAAGCTGGGCGTCGCGTCGGCGTCGTTCGGGCCGTTGCTGGCCGCGGCGGAGCCCAGGCCGTGCTCGGCGAAGGCGCGCCACATGATGTCCTGGTTCGCCCCGCCGAAGCGGATCGCGTCGGCCGCCAGCAGCGCGTCACGATGATCGACGTAGTCGACCGCGCCCGAGGCCATCAGCAGCAGGGCGTCGAACGAGAGCTGCGCCCAGCGCCGGTTGCCCGGACACCTGTCCACGGGCGTCCTGCCCTCCGCGCACGAGCGCTGCAGCCTGGCCGAGCCCTGGCCGTACCGCTTGACGAAGGCCGCCCGCACGTCGAACTGCGTGGCCGACCAGATCTCGCCGTCCGCGTGCACCTGCGTGCCGACGAGGTCGTAGCCGAGGTCGCTGTAGTTCAGCGGCGACTTCGACATGTCGTAGTTCCTGATGCCGCGCGTGGTGTCGCCGGTGACGTAGCCGCCCGTGACGTACGGGGTGTCGCCCGCCGGGCGGTGACCGTACTCGAAGAGCTGCTCCATCGAGAACAGGTCGGAGGTGCTCTCGTTCATGGCCCCGGCCTGCGCGCCGCTCCAGCCCGCGTTGGGCCCGCCGATCATGCGGCCGGAGATGGCGTGCGTGTACTCGTGGCCGATGACCGACATGTCGTAGTCGCCGTCCACGCAGGGCGAGTAGAACGAGCCTGCGATCGGCTGCCACAGGTACATGTTGGTGATCGGCGCGACCCCGTCGGGGCCGGTGATCTGGTTGGCGTTGTCACGTACGGACAGCACCCGCGCTCCGGCCTGGGCGTTGCCCTGCTCGGGGTCGTTGCCGAGGCCGCCGCGCCCGCCGTTGTCGCTCTGCATGTTCCAGGCGGTCTCGGTGAAGCCGAGCCGGTAGGACCAGTCGTGCATGCGGTTGTGCATGGCGTTCAGGTTCGCGATGGCCGCTTCGAGGTCGGCCTCACCCGGCTGGTCGAACACGGCCGGGTCGCACTTGGCCTCGAACCAGGTGTTCTGCCACGGGTAGACGTAGTTCCTGCTCGGCGTGAGCACGTTCGAGCGGGTGCCGACCGTGAACGGGTCGCCGCTGGCCCGGTTCTCGAACGTCCTGGCCGAGTTGCCGATGCTGGTGAACGTGGGCTCGTTCGTCGTGTGGTCGACGTCCCACGGCTTGCCGGTCGCGGCGTCGCCGCCGGTCGCCTCGTCACAGCCGGGCCCGGGCGCGTGGCACCAGGTCTCGCGGGTGTCCGCGGAGGAGTGGTCGCCCGGTGGGTTGGCGGGGAAGACCGCCCAGTGCGGGTTGTCCGGGTCCTGGTGGTGGTCGACCAGGTTCTCACGGGTGATGACGGCGCCGCTCACGGCGTCCACGTGCGTGGTGTATCCCGCCTCCGCGCCCTGCGCCCCGCCGATCAGGACCACCTGGTACGCGCTGTGCACGCCGTCGGGGGCGGGCACCGCCACCGGCGTGGCCTGCTTGGTGGCCGCCGAGGCCAGGTCGATGCCGCCGTCCCTGGCGGCGATCTCCAGGGCCTGCTGCGCGGTGATCCGCGCGGCGGGCGGCGCCTCGGTGCGGCGTGACAGGGACGACGTCACGTGCCTGACCTGGCCGCCGGACACGCCGATCGCGACGAGACCGTCCACGCCGGACGGCAGGTCGCCGAAGCGCTGCCGCAGCAGCACGGCGGCACCGGCACCGATCGGGTTGACCGCGACCGTCTCCAGCGCGTCCACGGCCTCGGCCGTCAGCCCGAAGACGGCCTCGTTGGCCTTGAGGTAGGCGCGGGCGGCCTGGACGGGGTCGGAGCCGAGCCCCTCGGCCAGCGGTTCGGCGCTGACGATGGCGGCGGGGGTGCCGAGAGCGTTCCAGCGGATCTTGCCTTGGGGGGCGGCGAGGCGCTGACTGGCCGGGGGTTCCACCCGGCCCTGGCGGTTGTCCACATCCGGTCTGCCGGAGTTCTCCGCCTGGAAGTCGTGAATCTCCGGGGCCTGCCCGCCGGGTTCTCCCCGGGCTGCCCCTGCGAGGGGAAGGACCGACGCTGTGAGTGCGGTGACGATGAGTGTGCTGCGTAACCAGGACTTGGTCGACACGGTTCCCTCCTGCGTGCCAGGGATGCGCAGGTTTCGCGCATCCCGCAAGAGGTAACACCGCTGTCCGGAGCTGACAAGATCTTGTAAAAGCGGAAATATCAGCGTATAAGCGGTTGATAAGTGGGGGACAGGGCGCCGAGATATTGACACCGATATTTCAGGAGACCGCCAGTCCATCGCATTTCCGCATTCTCCATCGGCGGCTATTTTCACCCCCCCCCTCCCACCGGCGGCGGAGTCGGCGGGGGGGGGCGGGGGGGGGGGGGGGGGGGGCGGGGGGCCGGGGGGGGGGGGGGGGGGGCGGGGGGGGGGGGGGGGGGGGGGGGGGGGGGGGGGGGGGGGTGGGGGGGGGGGGGGGGGGGGGGCGGGGGGGGGCGGGCGGGGGGGGGGGGGGGGGGGTGGGGGGGGTGCTTCTGTTTGGCGGGGGGTGGGGGGGGGGGGGGGGGGCGGGGGGGGGGAGGGGGGCGCTGGAGCCTGCTGTGCTGCTGTTGCTCGGGATCGGGGCGGCGGGGATCGGGGCGACCGTGGTGTTCGGGCATCCGGCCGAGTCGCAGCTCTACTTTCTGGAGGCGGCCCGGCCGTGTCTGTCGGTGGCCGCCGTGTGCGGGGTCGTGGCGGCCGGGCGGGTGCCGTGGGTGCGGGCCGGCTGCCTGGCCGTGGTGGGGGCTGGGGCGGCGTTGGTGGTGTCCGGGGCAGGGGGCGTGCCGGTGGAGGCCCGGAGCGAAGGCTCCGGTGGGGTGCTGGTGCGGGTGGTGTTGCCGTACCTGGTGCTGGGGATCGGGGCGCTGCTGGTGTGGCGGCGCGGGTCCGTGCTGACGGTGGTGGCGGTGCTGGCCGGGTATGCGCTGCCCAGCTCCGTTCGGGACGTGGCCGCGCACGTGACGCCCCAGGCGGAGCAGCGGGAGCGGTTGATCCCGGGCGGGGCGCTGGAGGCGGGGAGGTGGTTGCGGGCGCATTCGGAGCCGGGCGACGTGGTGGCCACGGATCTGCACTGCCGTTACGCCTGGTGGCAGGTGTGCGACAGCCGGCATTTCTGGGTGTCCGGGTTCAGTGAGCGGCGGGTGCTGGTGGAGGGCTGGGCGTACGCGGAGAGCACGTTGTCGCGGGCGAGGCCGTTCGTGCGGTCGTATCTGGCGGTGCCGTTCGCGGATCGGGCGCGGCTGGCGGCGAACGAGGTGGTGTTCGTGGCGCCGACGGCGGAGAACGTCCGCACGCTTGGCCGGGAATATGGGGTTAAGTGGCTTTTTACTGGGATTAATCCCGTGTTGGGGAAATATGCGCGATTGAGGTTCAGGAATGGGGGCTCTTCCGTTTACCAGCTTCCCGGAAGGTAAAGATCAGGCCGCTTGTTGGAAGGATGCGGGAAAAGCCGCACGCGCCCCGCTGGACTCCCCCAGCACCATTTCCGTGAACCCACGGCCACGACCAGATCAGGGGAGCCTATGGACACGCGTGCCGCCATGGAGCCGAGCCCCCGCGTCCTGGATTCCGCGGCCCGCCCGGCGAGCGTCGACATTGTCATCCCGGTGCTCAACGAGGAGCGCGCGCTGCCCGGCTGCGTCCGCACGCTGGCCAGGTTCCTCGACGCCGGCTTCCCGCTGCCGTGGCGGATCACGATCGTGGACAACGGCAGCACCGACGCCACCTGGCCGGTCGCCACGGCGCTGGCCGGGGAGTTCGCGCAGGTGCACGCCAGGCGGCTGGACATCAGGGGCCGGGGCGCGGCGCTGCGGGCGGCCTGGCTGGACAGCCCGGCCGACGTGGTGGCGTACATGGACGTCGATCTGTCCACCGATCTGGGCGCGCTGTTCCCGCTGGTCGCGTCGGTGGCCGGCGGTCACAGCGAGCTGGCCGTGGGCACCCGGCTGGCGCCTGGCGCGCGCACGCGCCGCTCGGTGCGCCGCGAGGTGGTGTCGCGCGGGTACAACGCCCTGCTCAGGCATGGTTTCGGGGTCAGGTTCAGCGACGCGCAGTGCGGGTTCAAGGCCGCCAGGACGGACGCGGTCAGGCCGCTGGTACGCAGGATCCGCGACGACTCGTGGTTCTTCGATACCGAGTTGCTGCTGCTGGCCGAGCACAACGGGCTGCGGGTGCACGAGGTCCCGGTCGACTGGATCGAGGACGGCGACTCGCGCGTCAAGGTGATCAGAACGGCCGTCGACGATCTGCGGGGCATGGTCAGGATCGCCTGGTCGATGGCGACGGGCCGGGCGCGGGTTCAGGTGCGCAGGGCGGAGCCGGCGCCCATGCATCCGGACGCGGTCCTCACGCGGCCGATATTCGATATTTCGGTATTCATCGGGCTGATTCCCGGAATTCTGCATGTGCTGGCCTATATCCCGTTACGGGAAATGTGGTCACCGGTTCTGGCGAATCTCGGCGCGCTCGTCCTGGCCAGGCTCGTCAAGGTGACGGCCGCCCGCCGGTCGGCCTTCCGCACCGTGGCCCGATTCGCCGTTCTCTCCGCCCTGACCACGGCGGCCGTGCTGTGCGTGCCCGCCGCGGACGTGGGCGCCGTCGCGGCCACGTACTGCCTGCTCGCCCTGCTCCGCTGGGTCTTCTCCCGAACGAGGAACTGATCGATGGAAACCACTGAGATCCGCCGCCTGATCGCGCTCGAGGACACCCACTGGTGGTACCGCGAGCGCCGCGCCATCCTGCGCAGGGAGCTGCGCGGCCTGGGCCGTCCCGGACGGGCCCTGGACGTAGGCGCCGCGGGCGGCGGCAACACCAAGGTGCTGATCGAGGCGGGCTGGGACGCGACCGCGACCGACCAGTGCGAGACCGCGGTGGAGACGGCCAGGAAACGAGGGCTGAAGGCGGTGCGGGCGGACGCGCGGGCGCTGCCGTTCGAGACGTCGAGCGTGAACCTGGTGACCGCGTTCGACGTCCTGGAGCACATCCGCGAGGACCACCTGGTCACCGAGGAGATCGCCCGGGTCCTGGCGCCCGGCGGGCACGTGCTGATCGCGGTGCCGTGCGACATGTCGCTGTGGTCGTCGCACGACGACGCCGTCGGCCACGTACGCCGCTACGGCCGCGACTCGCTCACGGTCGTCGTCGAGAAGGCCGGGCTGACCATCGACCGCATCTGGAGCTGGAACGTGCTCCTGCGCCCCCTCGTGGTCCGCCACCGGCGCCGCTCCACCGGCGGCAGCGACCTGCGCAGGACGCCGTTCCTGATGAACGCGGGACTGTCGGCGGTCGTCTGCGCCGAGCGTTACCTGCCGGTCAAGTCGCTCAAGGGTGTGACGCTGTTCCTGCGGGCCAGGCTCAACAGGTGAAGGTGCCCAGACCGAGACATCACCGCACGCATGGGCGGGCGGGGTTGCCTCTAGGCTTTGCTGTGTGGTGATTCATGCCCTTCTCGCGGCTTCGCTAGCCTTCACTGCCCTGCCCGCCCAGGCCGCCGCCGTTGACTGCGCCAGGGTCAAGTGCCTGGCGCTGACCTTCGACGACGGGCCGGGCAAGTACACCCCGGCCCTGCTCAAGACGCTGTCCAAGGCGGGCGCCAAGGCCACGTTCTTCCTCGTGGGCAAGCGGGTGGAGGAGCGCCCCGAGGTGGCCAGGCAGATCGTCGCGCGCGGGCACGCGATCGGCAACCACACCTACTCGCACGCCTCGCTGCCCGCCCACTCCGACAACGAGATCCTCGACGAGCTCAAGGTCACCCAGGAAGTGATCGAGGACGTCACGGGGCGCCGCCCGACGATGTTCCGCCCCCCGTACGGACACACCGACGAGCGCGTGCTCGCGCTGGCGGGGCAGACCGAGCTGGCGCAGATCCTGTGGACGCACACCACGCTCGACTGGAGCCTGCGCGACACCAAGAAGATCAAGGCGACCGTGCTCAAGCAGGCCAAGCGCGACGGCGTGATCCTCATGCACGACGTGGTCCCGCAGACCGTGCAGGTCATGCCGGAGATCCTCAAGGAGCTCAAGAAGCGCGGCTACCACCTCGTCACGGTGCCCGCGTTGCTGCGCGGCAAGGGACCGACGCCAGGAGAGAGCTACTTCTGACGAGTTCCCCCCTCAGTTCGGGAATGGAACCATGGGGAGAGACACCAGGCGCAGGCCCTGGGTCGCGCTGGCGACCTTCCTGATCGTCCAGGCCGTGCTCGGGTGCTGGTGGGCGGCCTTCTACCCCGGCCAGTTCAGCCGCGACTCCGTGCTCTACCTCAGCCACACCGTCGTCGGCCCCTGGGTGAGCGATCACTCGGTGGTCTACGACGCGCTGCTGTGGCTGAGCTTCACCAAGACGGGTGATCTGGGCGCCGTCACCTTCGCACAGACGACGGCCATGGCGGGCGCGCTGACGTACCTGGCGCAGTCACTCAAGGCGCTGGGCGCGCCGCGGCTGCTGACGACCGTGGTGGTCGTGCTGATGCCGCTGGCGCCGCCCGTGGGCGCGTTCACGGTGACGTTGTGGAAGGACGTGCCGTTCACGATCTGCGCCGTGGCCGTCGCCGGCTTGTGCGCGCGGATCGCCGCCAGGCGCGCCGTCGGCATGCCCGCGCTGCTCGGGCTGGCGCTGCTGTTCGTGGCGCTCGGCCTGTTCCGCGCCAACGGCTTCCTCATCGCGGGCGTGGCCGTGCTGGCGCTGGTGGTGATCGTCCCGGCCGTGCGGCTGCGGCTGCTGCTCACCGGCACGCTCGCCGCCGCCCTGCCGCTCGTGCTGTCGAACGTGGTGTTCCCGCAGGTCGGCATCGTGGCCCCGGCGAAGACGTACGTCTACCACACCGCGTACGGGGACATCGCGGTCGCCTACCGGCAGCGGCCCGACCTGTTCACCCCGCGCGACATCAGCCTCATGGGCGCGGTCGCGCCGATCAGGCGGTGGTGGGAAGGCGGCACCTGCGCCACGATCAACCCGCTGATCTGGCGCGACGACTTCAGCTGGCAGCAGGCCGACCTGCACGCCACCGAGTTGCTTGAGCTGTGGCGGCGGCTGCTGGTGACCGAGCCGCGGCTGGTGGTGGACGCGCGGCTGTGCCGGGGGGCGATCGCGTGGCGGCCCGTGCAGGACGAGCAGGTGACCGGGGGGATGACGTACCGGTTCTCGCGGCGGCCGAACGCCGACACGTACGTGGGGCCGTACAAGGTGGCGGACTTTCCCGGACGGTGGGTGTACTCGCTGCGGCCGCTGTCCATGGAGCTCAACCAGATCGCCGACCCGTGGCTGACCGGCGCGCTGATGCCCGAGTGGGACTGGGTGCTGTGGCGGGGGGCCTCGTGGGCGTACCTGTCGTACCTGGCGGTGGGGCTGGCGGCGTGGGCGCTGCGCAACCGGTACGTGGTGGGGGTGGCGGCGGTGGTGGCCGGGCAGCAGCTCGCCGTGCTGGCCAACATCTCGGCGCAGGACTTCCGGTACATGGCCACACCGATCTTCGTGGGGGCCCTGCTGGTGCCGCTGTTCCTGAGCAGCCTGGCGCGGTTGTCGGCCCGGGCGGGGCGGCACCTGGGGCGGGGGCTGGGCCGGCGGTCGCGCCGCCCAACGGCCGCTCCGGCGCCCGTGGACGACGAGCCGGAGCCGCTCGTCGTGTCACGAGCCGAGCCCATCGACGCCGAACCCACCGATACCGAACCCACCGACGCCGCGCCCACCGACGCCAGGCCCGTCGATGCCGCGCCCACCGACGCCAGGCCCGTCGATGCCGCGCCCACCGACGTCAGGCCCGTCGATGCCGCGCCCACCGACGTCAGGCCCATCGACGCCGGGCCGGAACGCCCCGGGGACGGGCAGGCCTAGAGGCCTTGGCCCCCGCCGTACGCCCGCCCCGGCAGCCGCACCACCGTGACGAAGAACTCGTCGATCTGCCGGATGACGGCCATGAAGCGATCGAGGTCCACGGGCTTGCTCACGTAGGCGTTCGCGAACAGCTCGTAGCTGCGCAGGATGTCCTCCTCCGCCGAGGAGGTGGTGAGCACGACGACGGGGATGGAACGCAGGTCGGGATCGCCCTTGAGGCGCTCCAGCACCTGGCGGCCGTCGTACTTCGGCAGGTTGAGGTCCAGCAGGATCAGGTCGGGGCGGGGCGCGCCGCCGTGGTCGCCGCGCCGGTAGACGAAGTCGAGCGCCTCCAGGCCGTCCCTGACGACGTGGAGGTTGTTGCGGATCTTGTTGTCCTCGAACGCCTCACGCGTGATGAGCTCGTCACCGGGATCGTCCTCCACGAGGAGGACTTCGATGGGTTGCCCGCTCGTCATGCGGTGCTTCCTTCGTGTTCGGTGCCAGAGCCGGCCGGCACGGTAGAGATGGCGGGCAGGGTGAAGCAGAGCCGGGCACCGCCGGTGTAGCCGGTGTCCAGCCAGATCCTGCCGCCGTGGTTCTCGACGATCTTCTTGCACATCGCCAGGCCGATGCCGGTGCCGCTGTACTGCTCGCGGCTGTGCAGGCGCTGGAAGATGACGAAGATCTTATCGGCGAACTCGGGCTCCACACCTATTCCGTTGTCGGCCACGGAGAACTCCCAGCCGTCCGCGTCGGGTTCGCACCCGATGCGGATCAGCGGCGGGCGCGCCGGGTCGTGGAACTTGATGGCGTTGCTGATGAGGTTCTGCCAGAGCAGGCGCAACATGGTGGAGTCGCCGACGACCGTGGGCAGCTTGTCGGGCCGCTCGAACGTGGCGCCGGTCTCCTCGATGGGGGCCGACAGGTCGTCGATCACCTTGTCGAGCGTCTCCCCCAGCTCGACGGGCTCGCGGTCGTCGTAGACCCTGCCGACGCGGGAGAACCTCAGCAGGTCGTTGATGAGGACCTGCATCCGGGTTGCGCCGTCCACGGCGAAGCGGATGTACTGCTTGCCGCGCTCGTCCAGCACCTCCCCGTACCGCTTCTCCAGGAGCTGGCAGAAGGTGGCGACCTTGCGCAGCGGCTCCTGGAGGTCGTGCGAGGCCACGTAGGCGAACTGCTCCAGCTCGGCGTTCGAGCGCCGCAGCTCGACGGCCTGCGCGTCGAGGTCGGAGGCCTGCTCGCGCAACTGCACCTGCTGCCGGTGGGAGTCGCCGAGCGCCTGGAGGATCCGTACGCGCATCAAATCCACGTCCACGGCGACCTCGCGGATGTCCGCGGGCCCCTTGGCGGGGATGGCGCGCTCGAACTCGCCGGCCGCGACCTGGCGGGAGGCCGTGCGGAGCTGGTCGAGCGGCCGGACGACCGCGTTGCGCAACAGCACCGCCATGCCCACCATGGCCAGCGGGAACAGCACGATCATGGCCAGGAACGCCCAGTTGCGCAGTTGCTCGGCCCGCGACAGCTCGGCCCGCGAGCTCACGCGGAGCTGTGCGAGGCGGTCGTTCTGCCGTTCGAGCAGCGCCCTGATCTCGTCGAACGCCTGCTTGCCCGCCTCCACCCGGGCGGCGGGGACGGTGCCGTCGTCGCGCTTCTCCGCCGTCATGGGCTCGGCGTAGTCGCGCCGCCAGGCGGCGGCCCTGTCGCTGATGGCGTTCAGCTCGCGGAGCAGGCCGGGCCTGTCGCCGATGTGCGCGGCGACCTGCGCGTGGCTGCGCTGCTCGGCGGCCAGGCCCGTGGCGTACGGCTGGAGGAACTCCTCCCGGCCGGCCAGCAGGAAACCCCTGACCCCTGTCTCCTGGTCGATCAGGGCCTTCTGCATCTGGGACGCCTCGATCGCGGCCGGCGAGATGCGCAGGGTGAGCTGGTCGGACAGGCTGCTCGTACGGTCGATCATGACGGCGCCCGTGATCCCGCAGACCGCGGTCAGCACGGTGAGGGTGCCGATCATCACCAGGAACCAGCCGTGCACGGTCAGGCGGCGCAGCCGGGACGCGTCCGTCATGCGCGGTCTCTCCAACGCAGGTACACCACGGCGAGGTCGTCGGCGGGGGCGTCGGGCGCGGTGACCTCCTCGACGTCGGCGATCAGCGCGTCCAGGAAGCCCTCGCCGTCGAGGTGGGCGTGCCGCTGCGCCAGTTCGAGCAGGCCCTCCTCGCCGAGCCAGCGCGGCGGCGCGCCGGGCAGGCGGCGCTCGAACAGGCCGTCGGTGTAGAGCGTCAGGCCGCCGCCCGTGGGCAGCTCCAGCACGTCCTCGTGCCAGTCGGCCGGCACCGGCAGGCCGAGGGCGAGGCTGTGCGCCGGCTCGGCCAGGCTCACCGTGTCGCCGTCGTGCAGCAGCATGCCGGGGTGGCCGGCCCGCCAGATCCGCACCGTGTGCTGGTCGGACTCCAGGATGAGGGTGGACATGGTGACGAAGATGTCGGACCCGGGCCGTTCGGCCTCCAATATGCGTTCGAGCCTGCGCAGCAGGGTCGCGCCGGTCAGGCCGCTGAGCACCAGCGCCCGCCAGGCGATGCGCAGGCAGACGCCGAGCGCCGCCTCGTCGGGGCCGTGCCCGCACACGTCGCCGATGACGACGTGCACGCCCTTGTCGTCGGACTCGACGACGTCGAAGAAGTCGCCGCCGAGCGTGGCGGAACCCCTGCTGGGACGGTAGCGCGAGGCCACCTCTATCGGCATGCTCTGCAGCAGCGGCGTGGGCAGCAGGCCGCGTTCCAGCCGCTCGTTCTCCTTGGCGCGCATGCGTTCGGCGTGCAGCGCCACGGCGGCCTGCTCGGCCTGCTTGCGCTGCATCGCGTACCGCAGCGTCCTGCCCAGCCACTCGGCCTCCACCCGGCCCTTGACCAGGTAGTCCTGCGCGCCCGCCGACACCGCCGCCAGGCCCGCCTGCTCCTCGGCCAGGCCGGTGAGCACCACGACGGCCGCGTCGCCCGCCTCCTCGATCACGGCCGACAGGGCCGAGAACTCATACGCGTCGGGCAGGCCGAGGTCGAGCAGCACGCACTGGGGCCGCAACCGGACCAGCGAATGCCTGGCCTCGTCCACGGAGCGCGCCCACTCGAGACGCACCGAGAGGCCGCTGTCCTCCAGCAGCTCCTCGACGATCAGCGCGTCCTGCGGATCGTCCTCGACGAGCAACACCAGCGGCTGCCTGCCGTATTCGCTCGCATGAGACATGCAGGCTTCGCCACTCCTTCCGAACCGCGGGTCACGGGCACAACCTTGCCAACCGCGGTCCGCGTTGGCCCAGGAGATGCCTCCCTTCCCATATTTATCGGAGGTATTCATATGAGTTTTCCGAGCTGGGCGCGGGCGGGGCGGGCCGGCGCCGCCCCGCCCTCGCTCAGCGAGGCTGGTAGCAGCAGCGCGCCCCGGTGCGGACGGTGGCGCGCAGCTCCTCGCCGATCGTCGGATCGACCGCCGCGACCCGGTCCACGGCCCGCCAGATGGCCTTGCCGACGGCGATCCTGGCCCGCTCCTCGGTGCCCGCGAACGGCCGCGCCCGCCCGCCGATGCCGGTGGCCGCGGCCAGCTCGGCCAGCAGCCACTCCCGTTCCATCCGCAGCGTGGCGGCGCGTTCGAGGTCGTTCATCGACTCCAGCTCGTCGATCTCGCTCTCCAGCCGCGCCAGCCGCTCCTTGTACGTCCGCCTGGCCACCTCGTCGAGCACCGGCTGCTCCGAGCTGGCCGCGCTCCTGACGGTCTCCGCCCCTGCGGCCAGGTCGATGGCGGGGATCTCCTGGCCGGGGTTGGCCATCAGCGTCGCCAGGTAGCCCATGCCCACGCTGTGGCCGACGAGGGCGCTGCGCCCGTCCAGCTCCAGCAGCCAGTGCAGGCCGCGCCGCCGGCAGCGGCAGACGCCCCCGGTCTCGTCCGGCCTGTTGGCCGCCTTCGGCAGCACCATGCCGAGCTCCGCCGCCTCGCGCGCCACGCTCGGCCCCTCGTCGCCCGAGCCGCCCTTGAGCGCGAGCGCCTGCCCGAGCCGGTGCCGGGACAGCACGGTGGCGGGCCAGTGGTGCAGCGCGAGGTTCTGCCGTTCGGCGGCGCGCAGGTGCTCGACGGCCCTGTCCACGTCGCCGAGCGTGAGCGAGGCGACGCCCAGGGGGTGGTGCGCGGAGCCCAGGCAGGTGACGCCGTGGCCGGCGATGACCGGTAACTCGGCGAACGGGGCCAGCGCGTCGTGGACGTGGGCGGCGGTCTCGGTGTCGCGCAGCAGGTGCGCGGCCTCGGCCATGAAGTACATGGACGTCATCCAGGTGCTCGACCTCGGCAGGTCGGCGCCGCGCAGCCGGGCCAGCAGCCCCTCGGCCGTGCGGCGGTCGCCCGCGTCGGCCGCCGCCGCGGCCAGGCTCGCCAGGTAGGAGTTGTCCAGGGCGCTGAGGGTGGGCGAGTGCACCATCTCCGACAGCGCGGGCACCAGCTCGGCGCCGCGCCCCTGGAGCCAGCGGATGGCGACGAGCTGCCAGCCGTACCAGCCGGTGGCGTCGACGTCGCCGGTGGCGTCGCCCAGCTCCGCGCAGACGGCTGCCAGCGTCTCGGCCTCCTCGAACTTGCCCGCGCGGATGCTCAGCATCACCTTGATCGCGCTGACCACGAACCCGATGGCCCGGTGCTCCTTGGCGGCCAGCATGCTCTGCAGCTCTTCGAGGCTCCGCTCGGCCTTCGGCGAGGCCTCCAGGAACAGATCGACGGTACGCAGGAGCAGCCCCATGAGCGCGTCGCCCCTGCGCCCGGTGAGCCCGGCCTGGCCGATCAGCTCCTGCGACAGCCCGATGCGGCGTGCCCCGTGCTCGGGCCCCAGCAGGCAGTTGTGCGCCAGGCTGAGAGTCTCCGCCAGCGCCACCGGGTCTCCGGCGTCGCGTGCCCTGTCCAGCAGCCGGAGGATGGCGTCGTGCGTCCCCGCGCGGTAGTCCTCCTCCGCGGCCTGCCTGGCCCGCAGGCGCAGGGCCAGCGGGGTGCGGGGATCCAGCAGCCGCAGGGCGTGGCGCTGGCGGGTGCGTACCCGCTCCCAGTCCGCGCAGGTCCGGTGTTCGTGCACCCACACGCCACTCAGCCCGAGGGCGGCGCGGGCCAGTTGTTCAGGATCGCCGCTCAGCTCGGCGTCCTGGTAGGCGGCGTCGAACCAGTAGCGGGCTGCCCGCAGGTCGCCGTCCACGGACAGGGCGCGTTCGCCCGCCAGGATGGCGAAAGTGATGTTGCCGCGCGGGATTCGGTGCATTTCTCGAGTCGCGCCCACGTTGTGCTGTCCCCTTCGGCTAGACCGAACGGCCCCGAGACTCAGGAGGCGGCGCACCTGCTTTTGATACAGATCACGGCGCGGGAATGTGGCCGAGGGCGCGCAACAGGGTGGTGCGCAGCGTGTTCCTGGATTCTTCGGGCGCCATAGTGGTCTCCTCGCTCGCCGCGTGCGCCAGCTTGATCGTCACGGTGACGAGCCACCCCGTGGGGGCCTCGGCGTCGAACTCCCCGGCGTCCTGGCCGCGCCTGACCACCCGCTCCAGCAGCCCCGCGACGGACGTGTGCCGGTCATGGTCGGCCTCGGGGGTCACGGGCAGCGAGGCGAGCCGCTGGAGCAGGGCGGGGTGTCGCCCGGCGGCGCGCTCCCCCGCGTCGAGCAGCCGCAGCAGCGCCTCGGCGGCCGGGCCGTCGTCGGGCCCGGCGGCCTCCATGGCGGCGACGGTCTGCTCGGTGAGGTGGTCGAGGACGGCCGCCAGCAGCCGGTCACGCGAGGGGAAGTGGGCGTAGACGGTCTGCCGGGTCACCCCCGCGGCGGTGGCGATGGCGTCGAGGCTGGCGTCGGCGTCGTCGTCGAGCAGCTCGACGGCGGCCGTCAGGATGGCGGCCCTGCTGCGGCGGGCGTCGGCGCGGCGGTTACGCATCTCTTACACCTTGTCCAAGTTAGCGCGAGATGTATATCTTACAGCGCGTAAGAGTTATGGCCGACACAGGAGCAGCATGAACACGGACCCGAAGAAGTTCATCGCCGGCTTCATCACCTCGCTGACCGAGGACCTGGTGAACACCGACGAGGACGCGGCGACGATCATCGACCGATACCACACGCCCGACATCGTGCAGATCGCCGACGGCAACCGCATCGACCGGGACAAGCTCATCGCCCACACCCGGCCGGTGCGCAAGAACCGCCCGGAGAGCCGCATGGAGGTGCACGAAGCGATGGCGGACGGCGACCGGCTCGCCGCCCGCTACACCCTGCACGTACGCCAGCGCGGCAAGGACCTCGCGATAGACGTGCACTTCTTCGGCCGGTTCGCCCCCGACGGCCGGATGCGCGAGGCCAACCTGCTCACCCGAGCCCTGCCCGCCGCCTGACGACGGGGCAAGGGCCTCACTCCCACTCGATGGTGCCCGGAGGCTTGCTGGTCACGTCGACCACCACCCGGTTGATCTCGGGCACCTCGTTGGTGATGCGCGTCGAGATGCGGGACAGCACGTCGTACGGCACCCGCGCCCAGTCGGCCGTCATCGCGTCTTCCGACGTGACCGGCCGCAGCACCACCGGATGCCCGTACGTGCGCCCGTCGCCCTGCACCCCCACCGACCTGACGTCGGCCAGCAGCACCACCGGGCACTGCCAGATCTGCCGGTCGAGACCGGCCCTGGACAGCTCCTCGCGGGCGATCGCGTCGGCCTCACGCAGGATGGCCAGCCGGTCGCGGGTGACCGCGCCGACGATGCGGATGCCCAGGCCGGGGCCCGGGAACGGCTGGCGCCACACCATCGCGGCGGGCAGGCCGAGCTCCTCGCCGGCCCGGCGCACCTCGTCCTTGAACAGCGCCCGCAGCGGCTCGACCAGGGTGAACTCCAGGTCTTCCGGCAGGCCGCCGACATTGTGGTGCGACTTGATGTTGGCGGTGCCGGTGCCGCCGCCCGACTCGACCACGTCGGGGTAGAGCGTGCCCTGGACCAGGAACTCCACCGGGCCGTCGGCCATGATGGCGCGCTGCTCGTCCTCGAAGACGCGGATGAACTCGCGACCGATGATCTTGCGCTTCTCCTCCGGGTCCGTGACGCCCTCCAGGGCCTTGAGGAACCGCTCGGAGGCGTCGACCACGCGCAGCTTGACGCCCGTGACGGCCACGAAGTCGCGCTCGACCTGCTCGGCCTCGCCCTTGCGCAGCAGCCCATGATCGACGAACACGCAGGTCAGGCGGTCGCCGATGGCGCGCTGGACGATCGCGGCGGCCACCGCGGAGTCGACGCCGCCCGACAGCGCGCAGATGGCCCGGCCGTCGCCGACCTGGCGGCGCACGGCCTCCACGGAGTCTTCGACGATGTTGAGCATGGTCCATGAGGGACGGCAGCCGGCCGCCTCCAGGAAGTGCTTGAGCACCGCCTGGCCGTGCTCGCTGTGCAGCACCTCGGGGTGGAACTGCACGCCGTACAGGCCGCGCTCGACGCTCTCGAACGCGGCGACCGGCGTCTCGCGGGTCGAGGCGGTCACCCTGAAGCCCTCGGGGGCCGCCGCCACGCTGTCGCCGTGGGACATCCAGACGGTCTGGCTGGCGGGCAGGCCGGCGAAGATGACGCCCTCGTCGAGCACCTCCATCGCGGTGCCGCCGTACTCGGCGACGCCGGTGCGGGCCACCTCGCCGCCCAGCGCCTGCGCCATGGCCTGGAAGCCGTAGCAGATGCCGAACGTGGGCACACCCGTGGAGAACAGCCCGTGCGGCACCGGCGGGGCGCCCTCGGCGTAGACCGAGGAGGGGCCGCCGGACAGGATGATCGCCTTCGGGTTCTTCGCCATCATCTCCTCGACCGGCATGGTCGAGGGCACGATCTCGGAGTAGACGTGGCACTCGCGCACCCGCCTGGCGATGAGCTGCGCGTACTGTGCGCCGAAGTCGACCACCAGCACTGTGTCGAATTCAGACACCGTGAGAACCCCCCAAAGGCGAATGCGGTGCCCCCAGTGTATCGGCCTTGGCACTTACACCTGGCCTGGCAGGGGCCAACGTGCTAACACAGAACAATGGATCTTGTCTGGCCGGCGGCGGCGTGGGCCCTCTGGGTCGCCGCGCTCGCAGCCGCCTTCAAGGTGTCCAACCGGAACGACCCCGGGCAGGGCGCCGAGCAGCCCGCGCCCGCCCCCGTGGCCGACCTCTTACGCGGCATGCGGGCTCAGGAGGTGTTCCACAGCGCGCTGGTCGAGCTGGGCCGGCACGGCTGGGCGGCGGTCGAGGGCGACCGCCTGTCGCTGAGACCCCCGCCGGAGGAGCCGCTGCCCGACTACGAGCGGTGGGTCGTGCAGCGGGTACGCGCCGGCGTCGGGAACGCGTCCGAGGTGGCGGTGATCGACCTGATGCCGCCGGCGTCCGAGCTGGACCGCGCGTTCGTCCCCCTCGTCCGCGGGCACGCCATCGAGCTGGGCCTGGCGCGGCGGCGCTGGCCGAGCATGCTGGTGCCGGTGCTGCTCGCGGCCGGGCTCGTCGTCCCCTGGTGGGTCACGGTCGCGGCGGCAGGGGTGTCCTGGCCGGGGATCATCGCCACGGCGGTGTCGTTCGTGGCGGGGATCGGGCTGCTCATGGGCGGCCGGGGGTTCCTGCTGACGGCGCGCGGCCGCGCGGTGGCCGACGCGGGCCCGGCCGGCGCCGCCCAGGAGTGGATCTTCACGGGCAGCGGCTGGCGCAGCGGCGAGATCGAGCCCGCCAGGCCGCTCCCGCAGCGCAGGGAGGTCGCCGGGCACGTCGTCAAGCGGTGGGCGGACACCGAGCACTACTACATCGCCCTGCACGACGGCAGCTCGCGCAAGGCCACGGCGTTCGAGGTGGAGCAGGGCCTGTACCAGGACGTGCTGCCGGGCGACGCCGTGAAGGTGCTGGTCAGGCCGCGCAGCGGCACGGTCGTCCGGGTGCTGGCGCACGACCGTCACTGGTAGAGGGGCAGGCTCCCGGTGAGCAGGGCCTCGGTCTGCTCACGCAGCCGGGTGGCGTACTTGGGGTCGGTCAGCAGCAGGAACCGCTCCTCGCGGATGCCGGTCACGACCAGGTCGGCCACCTCCGACGGCTCGATGCCGCGCTCGGCCGCCCTGCTGATCGTCTCCCGCGACGCCACCTCGTCGGGGGTGGGGGCGGCGGCCGGGCCCGGCGGCCTGGCCCGGTCGGACTCGCCGATGCGGGTCCTGACCGCCCCCGGGCAGAGCGCGCTGACCCGCAGCCTGGAGCCGGTGGCGGCGAGGTCCTCGGCCAGCGCCAGGGACGCGGCCAGCGAGGCGTACTTGGTCACCGAGTACCCGCCCGACCCCGGCGAGGCGAACAGGCCCGCGACGGAGACGGTGTTGACGACGTGACCCTCGGTGTCCTGCTCGATCATGCGCGGCACGAACTCGTGGATGCCGTGCAGCACGCCCCACAGGTTCACGCCGAGCAGCCAGGAGAAGTCCTCCTCGTCACGGGTCCACATGTGGCCGCCCTGGTAGACGCCCGCGTTGTTGCACAGCACGTGGACGGCGCCGAGCTCGCCGAAGCAGCGGTTGGCCAGGTGACGCACGGCCCAGGCGTCCGACACGTCGGTGATCTGCGTGAGCACCTCGGCGTCGCCGGCGAGCGCCGCCGTTCGCGCGAGCCCGCCGTGGTCGACGTCGGCGAGCATCAACCTCATCCCCTCGGCCGCGAACCGGAGGGCCAGCGCCCGCCCGATGCCGCTTGCCGCACCTGTCACCACCGCGACCTTGCCGGAGAGCTCGCGCACGGACAAACCTCCCTAGCGACTCGACGCCACAGACGTTCCCCCGATCACCCCGACCCCGATGCTACGGACGTTTCCCCCGATCACTACCCGGAACGCTCGTCAGAGCGCGGCGTCGATCAGGCCCAGGGGCGGCGCGCCAAGGGTGAGCAGCTCCTTGTGGAAGCGCTGCACCGTGAAGCCGGCGCCCCACTGGGCGCGGGCCCGCTCGCGCAGGTCCATGATGAGCAGCTTGCCCCAGGTGTAGCGGCCGTACGTCGGGTCGAACGAGGCCCGCTGCGCCTCCGACAGCGCCGCCGGGCCCGCCAGGTGCGTGTCCGACTCGAAGCGCCTGGCGCCCTCCTCGACCGTCATCTGGCCGGTGTGCACGCCGATCGCGCAGGCCAGCCGGGTGACGCGGATCAGCGCCTCCACCCAGACGCCGATCTCGAAGCGCGGGTCGCCGGCCTCGAAGCCCTCCTCGACGCACAGCTCCTCGGCATAGTGCGCCCAGCCCTCGATGAACGCCACCGACTGCAGCACCCTGCGCACGTCGGACGCCGCCCGCCGCAGCGCCCTGGCGTGCGAGAAGTGCCCGGGGGCGACCTCGTGCACGTTGATCGCGGGCAGCGTCGTGGCGCTGAACACCTCCAGCCACTCCTCCTGGTCCTGGCGCGGCCAGGAGGTGTCAGGCGGCGTGATGTGGTACCAGGACGGGCCCTCGGGCTCGCCCGGCGCGTTCCACGCCATCATGGCCATCGCCCAGCGGCGCGACTCCGGCGCCAGGCCCACCAGGCACTCGCCGTCGTGGTAGGGCACCAGGTCCTTCTCGCGGGTGAACGCGATCGCCTTCTCCGTGCCGACCCGCGCGGCCTCGATCACGCCCTCCGGGTCGGGGTGGTCCTTGACCAGCTCGCGTACGACGTCGAGCGGCGCCCGGTCCTTCTCCCCCAGCTTGGCGCAGGACTCGGCGAGCAGCGCCATCAGCCGGTCGCGCTCGGCGTCGGCCCGCTCGGCCAGCTTGCCGAGATCGACGGGCAGTCCCTCGGCGGTGCCCATCAGCTTCGCCAGCGCCTCGCCGCCGAGCGAAGCGTCCTGGTCGCCCTCGGCCGCGGCCCGCTCCAGGTGCGCGACGATCCTGGCGTGCGCCCGCAGCGCGGCCTCGTCCGTGACGCCCGCGGCCAGCCCCTTCGCGGCCCCGAGCAGGGACTTCGCGACGGGCGCAGGCACCTGGTCGAGCGCGGTCAGCGACTGCTCCACGGCCTCGGGCCAGAGCGCGAGGTGAGCCGCCTTGGCCGCGACGCGCTCCTCCTCGGGGCCGTAGTCGCGGTCGTAGGTGGCCAGTTCGAGGTTGGCGAGGTGGACCAGCGGGTTCTTCCGGTGCAGCTCCAGCTCGCCGAACTGGGTGCGCAGACTCTCCTCGAACACCTGGAGGTGCCGGGCGTCGTGCGCGTCCTCGGGTGCGGGCCCCTGGCCGAGCCGTGCCAGCCCGGCCCGTACGCCGTCGAGCGACAGGTCCTGGATCCGGCCGTCGTACTCGTGCCTGCCGCTGCCCTCGCGCGCCTCGGCCACCATCAGGTCCGTGATGGCTCGTAGCCTGGCGTCAAGTTCTGTCATGCCGCCGACGCTACTGCACTGCCTTTGGGATCTTAAGTACCAATAATCCAGACGCGGAGCGGACTTGCCGGCGGGCAAGATGTCCGCCATGGCCATCCGCATCACCACCCTCGCCGAACGCCCGGAATTTGCCGCGACGCTCTGGGACATGGAGAACACCTGGCACGAGTTCATGCTGCAGGACCCGGTCGCGGACTTGTACTACACCCTGGTCAAGACCGCCTACCCGGACCACGTGCTGGTGGCCGACGACGACGCGGAGCCGGGGCGGATGGTGGCGCGGGGCTACATGACGCCGTTCGTGTCCAACGGGGGCGAGCTGCCCGACAACGGCTGGGACGGCGTGATCCGGTCCGGCTGGCTGGCCCGCGAGCGCGGTCTGCCCACCGACGCCGTCTCCGCCCTGGAGATCACCGTCCGCCGCGACCTGCTGGGCAAGGGGCTGTCCGCGGTGATGCTGGCCGCGCTGCGCGACCAGGCCGCCCGGCTGGGCCACCGCGAGCTGGTCGCCCCCGTCCGTCCCAACCTCAAGCACCTCGAACCGCACACGCCGATGGCGGAGTACGCGTTCAGGACGCGCGCCGACGGCCTGCCCCACGACGCCTGGCTCCGCGTGCACGTGCGGGCGGGCGGGAAGATCGTCAAGGTGGCGCCGCGGTCGATGGTGGTGGCGGGCACGGCGGCGGAGTGGCGTCACTGGACCGGGCTGCCCTTCGACCGTTCCGGGCCGGTGGAGGTGCCGGGTGCGCTCGCCCCCGTGCACTGCGACCTCGCCCACGACCACGCCGTCTACGTGGAGCCCAACGTCTGGGTCAGCCACCCGGTCTGACCGGCGAAGCCGCTACTTGAGCCGGGCCCGCCGCATCACCTTCAGCGTCGTCGCCAGCAACCCCGCCCACCGCTCGTACGGCATCCCGGCCGGCGGCTCGAACCCCAGCCATCCCGCCTGCGAGGCCACCGTCTTGGCGTCGGTGTAGCGCAGCAGCCCCTCGACCCCGTGCCTGCGGCCGAGCCCGGACGCCTTCATCCCGCCCATGGGCGCGTCGTAGGACGCGTACGCCGAGGCGTACCCCTCGTTGATGTTGACCGTCCCCGCGCGGACCCCGGCGGCCAGGCGGCGGGCGCGGGGCGGGCTGGAGGTCCAGATGGAGGCGTTGAGGCCGTAGACGGTGTCGTTGGCCAGCGCGACCGCCTCGTCCTCGGTGGAGAACGGGTAGAGCGCGACCACCGGCCCGAACGTCTCGGCGCGGCACAGCTCCATGTCCTCGCCGACGCCGGTGAGCACGGTCGGCTCGTAGAACAGGGGGCCGAGGTCGGGCCTGGCCCGGCCGCCGGTCAGCACGGCGGCGCCCTTGGCGACGGCGTCGTCCACGTGCGCGCTGACGGTGTCGAGCTGGCGGCGGGAGGTGAGCGAGCCCATCTGCACCGACCAGTCGTGCCCCGCGCCGAGCTTGAGCGCCTGGACGGCGCGGACGAAGCGTTCGGCGAAGGCGTCGAAGACGGACGCGTGCACGTACAGGCGCTCGATCGACAGGCAGAGCTGCCCGGCGTTGGTGAAGCAGGCGCGGACGGCGCCCTGCACGGCCACGTCGAGGTCGGCGTCGTCGAGCACGATCATCGGGTTCTTGCCGCCGAGCTCCAGCGAGCAGCCGATGAGCCGCTTGGCCGCCTCCTCGGCGACCTTCCTGCCGCCCCTGGTGGAGCCGGTGAAGACGACGTAGTCGGCGTGGTCGAGCAGCGCGTCGCCGACGTCGGCGGGCTCGCCGAGCACGACCTGCCAGATCTCGCGCGGCATGCCGAGCTCCACCAGCAGGTCGATGGTCCACAGCGCGGACAGGGCGGTCTGGGTGTCGGGCTTGTGCACGATCGCGTTGCCGGCCAGCAGCGCGGGCACCGCGTCGGTGACGCCCAGGGCGAGCGGGTAGTTCCACGGGCTGATGAGGGCGACCACGCCCTTGGGCCGGCGCAGCTCCGTCACGCGGGTGGCGGCGGGGAAGATGCCCTTGCGGGGGCGCGGGGCGAGCAGGCGGGGGGCGCGGCGGGCGTAGTGGAGGCTGCAGCCCGCGACGTCGAGCACCTCCTCGAAGGCGTGCTTGCGGGCCTTGCCGGTCTCGTTCTGGACGATGTCGAGGATCTCGTCCCTGCGGTCGAGGATGGCGTCGTGCAGGAGGAGGAAGGGCCTGGCCCGCTCCGCGGGCGATCTGGCCGCCCATTCCGCCTGGGCCGCCCTGGCTCTCCCGTACGCGGCGCGAATGTCCTCCGCGTCGGAAATGGGCAGCTCAGCGAGGGTTTCTCCGGTGAAGGGAGCGATGACGCACTGTGTCCTACCGCTGGACGTGACCTGCATTCCCGAAGCATATTCCGGGGCGCTACCGGCGGGTAGTTTTTGCGGATGCGCGGCATAGGGCCAGAATCCCCTCATGGCATCCTTCGCTCCGCTCCGCACCGGAGACCCACAGCGGCTGGGGGGCTTCGAGCTCGTCGGCCGGCTCGGCGAGGGCGGTCAAGGCGTCGTTTACCTGGCCAAGGACCACGCGAGCCAGAGCGTGGCCGTCAAGTGGCTGCGGCCCGACCTGTCGGGCGACCAGGTGAGCGTGGAGCGATTCCTGCGCGAGGTCCAGGTGGCCCAGCAGGTCGCGCCCTTCTGCACCGCCGCCGTCCTGGGCACCGGGGTCGAGCAGGACAGGCCGTTCATCGTCAGCGAGTTCATCGAGGGCCCCTCCTTACAGCGGGTCGTGCAGGAGGAGGGGCCGCGCACGGGCTCCGTCCTGCACCGGCTGGCCATCGGCACCGCCACGGCGCTGGCCGCCATCCACCAGGCCGGCATCGTGCACCGCGACTTCAAGCCGGCCAACGTCATCATCGGCGCCGACGGGCCGCGAGTCATCGACTTCGGCATCGCCCGCGCGCTCAACGCGACCTCCACGATCAGCAGCATGGTCGTGGGCACGCCGTCCTACATGCCGCCCGAGCAGATCATGGGGCACACCGTCGGGCCGGCCGCCGACATGTTCTCGTGGGCCAGCGCCATGGTCTTCGCCGCCTCCGGGCGGGCGCCGTTCGGCAGCGACACCATGCCCGCGGTGATCAACCGCGTGCTCAACCAGCAGCCCGACCTGGGCGCGCTCGGCGAGGGGCCGCTGCGTGACGTGGTCGTGGCGTGCCTGGCCAAGGACCCGGCACAGCGGCCCACGGCCGAGCAGGTGATCATGCTGCTGCTGCAGCAGCCCGCGCCCAACCCCGGCATGCTGGCGCAGGGCGCCGCCGAGGCCGCGCCCGGACAGGGTTACCCGCCGCCCTCGGGCCACCCGTTCGCCTCCTCAGCCGGGACGCCGGCCGGCCAGTCGTTCGGCTCCCCGGCAGGCTCACCCTCCGGTCCGCCTTCCGGCCCTCCCTTCGGGCCTCCTTCTGGTCCTCCCTTCGGCTCCCCTGCCGGGCCGCCCTCCGGTCCACCCTTCGGCTCCCCTGCCGGGCCTTCCGGCCAGCCGTTCGGCTCTCCCACCGGGCCGCCGTTCGCCTCGCCCTCAGGCGCTCCTTCCGGGCCGATGTCCGGCAACGTCCCGTACGCGACCGGCGCCCAGTTCCCCCACGGCCGGCAGGCGGGGTGGCAGCAGCAGCCGACGCAGCCGCCGTACGGGCAGCAGGGCATGTACACGCACGCGCCGCCACGCAAGAGCGGCAGGGCCCCGCTGATCGCCGGCATCACGGTGGCGGTCGCGCTGCTCCTGCTCGCCGGCGTGATCGTGATCATCCAGCTCGACAAGTCCTCCTCCACCACGGTGGCGATCGGCACCGGCACGCCGGAGCCCGGGCGCTCACGCACCGGCACCGGGACGGCGGAGCCGGGCCGATCCGGCCCGTCCGAGAGCGCCGGACCGCTGCGGACGGAGCAGGCGGCCGTGCCGGCGACCGGCACCAAGCGGACACTCCCCGGCGGCAAGATCTCCCTGTACGAGAACCCCGCGGACGCCATCGTCCTGACCTCCTACGAGGTCTACGACAAGAAGAAGGACGACTGGATCGACTACGCCAGGAACTCGCTGCGCGGCACGTTCGCCAAACTCCCCGGCAACTGGGAGTCGATGGTCTCCCCCGACGGCAAGCTCCTGGCCAGCAGAGGCAGGGAGTACAGCTCCGACGACTTCGACTTCATCGTCATCCGCGACCGCGCCACCGGCCAGGACACCACGATCAAGACCGTCAAGAAGCCGCAGATCAGCAGCATCAGGTCCTGGTCGAAGGACGGCTCGAAGATCCTGCTGAACATCGAGAAGAAGAGCGGCAGCAAGTGGCTCTACCTCGGCTTCGTCATCGTGGACGTGGCAGGGAAGACGGCCGACGTGGTGAGCGTGGACGACACCTCGATCCGCGGCACCGCCTTCGGCTTCGACGGCGACGACGAGGGCGTGGTCAACGTCTACGGCAAGGAGACCGACCGCAACCTGCGCTTCTTCGACGCCGAGGGCGAGGCCACCCGCTCGCTGACCGGCATCGGCACGCTCTCCGCCGGCACGCAGGACATCTTCTCGCCGTCGGGCAAGACGTTCGTCACGAACTGCCCGAACGGCGGCGACGGCGACCACTGCGTCTGGGACACCGCGACGGGCGAGCAGGTCGAGAAGTTCACCTCCGACTGCGACAAGGTGCTCGGCTTCTATGACGAGAACCATCTGTACTGCTGGGAGCAGCAGAACGGCGTCAACGACGAGATCCAGGTGCTCGACTTCAAGGGCAAGCTGCTGCGCAAGATGCTGGAAGTGCCCGACGACCTGAACTTCAGCCCGGTCTTCACCATCAACCCATCCAAAGGCTCCTGAACCATCCCGCTCGCGCAGCCGTGATGAGGGCATGAAGACGTTGATCCGCACGGCCGTGACCGCCGCGGCACTCGCGACGGTCACAGCCGCCTGCACCTCTTCGACGGGAGGCACCTCCGCTCCGCCCCCGAAGGCGACGTCGCTCGGCGCCATCCGCCTGGTGGCCTACAGCAGTTGCGACGACGCCCTGTCCGGCCTGCGGGACAAGGCCGCCGCGAACGTCACCGCGTACGGCTTCGGCGGCGTCATGCCGCTGGCGGTCCAGGACTCCGCGGCCGAGTCGAAGGCCAGGGTGGCGGCGACGCCCGAGCACTCCGCCACGAACGTGCACGAGGCCGGCGTGGACGAGCCCGACCTGGTCAAGACCGACGGCAACCGGGTCATCACGGTCGCGGACGGCACCCTGCGGATCATCGACACGGCCACCAGGAAGGTCACCGCGTCGCTCAAGCTGACCGAGGGCGAGGGCGGCCCCGGCATCCCCGCCGACCTGCTGGTGGCGGGTGACCGCGCGCTGGTGCTGATGCGGGGCGGCGACATCATGTACAAGGCGCGGTCCATCATGCCGCCGGGCGACACCCGGTACGTCGTGGTGGACCTGGCGGGCGAGCCGAAGGTGCTGAGCACGATCAGGACGCAGGGCTCGTACGTGGACGCCAGGATGGTCGGCTCCACGGTCCGGCTCGTCACCCGCAGCCAGCCCGAGATCACCTTCCCTGAGCCGGGGCAGAACGCCGCCGAGGCCGACCTGATCAAGGCGAACCAGGAGGCGGTCCGGCGCGCGCCGGTGGACGCCTGGCTGCCGAAGATCGAGATCACGGACGCGTCCGGCACGGTCACGAAGGACTCGGTGAAGTGCGAGCGGGTCAGCCACCCCGCCGACTACACCGGCACCTCGATGCTGACCGTGCACACCGTCGACCTGGCGCAGGGCGTCACGGCGGCGGGCACCGACCCGATCAGCCTGGCGGCCGACGGCGACGTGGTGTACGGCACGGGCCAGAGCCTGTACGTGGCCAGCAACCCGCACTGGTGGTTCCCGGTGGCGCGCCCGATGCCCGCCGTGGACCAGGCCCCGGCGGACACCGTGGAGCAGGCCCCGGCGGACGCCGTCGCCCCCGCGGTCGAGCCCACCCCGGACGACCCGGCGGTGTCCTCCTCGGCGTCCGCGCCCGACGCGCCCGCGACGCCCCCGTCGGCCACGGCACCCGCCGAGCCGAGCCCGCAGCCGACGCCCACCATCCCGCCGGAGGAGACGGAGGTGCACCGGTTCGACATCACCCGCCCGGGCGCCCCCGCGTACGTGGCCTCGGGCAAGGTCGGGGGACGCCTGCTGAACCAGTACTCGATGTCGGAGTACGACGGCCACCTCCGCATCGCCACCACGGAGAGCTCCGGCGACGAGAAGACCAGCTCCAGCACCGTCCACGTGCTCAGGGCCGACACCCTGGCCCGGGTCGGCGAGGTCGGCGGCCTGGGCAAGGGCGAGCGCATCTACTCGGTCAGATTCATCGGCCCGATCGGCTACTGCGTGACGTTCCGGCAGGTGGACCCGCTCTACACGCTGGACCTGCGCGATCCGGCCGCGCCCAAGGTCACGGGCGAGCTGAAGATCACCGGCTACTCGGCGTACCTGCACCCCGGCAGCGAGGGCAGGCTGATCGGCATCGGCCAGGAGGCCAGCGAGCGGGGCAGGACGCTGGGCACGCAGGTCTCGCTGTTCGACGTCAGCGATCCGGCCGCGCCGCGCCGCCTGTCGCAGCTCTTCCAGAAGGACTCGGGCTCCGGGGCGGAGTGGAACCCGCACGCGTTCCTGTACTGGCCGAAGACCGGCCTGTCGGTGATCCCGCTGAACAAGGTGAACGAGTCGGGCGCGCTGGTGCTGCAGATCTCCGACGCGGGGGTGAAGGAGCTGGGCATGATCAAGCATCCGACCCAGCGCCAGGAGGGCGGTTACAGCTACCAGCCCGGCATCGAGCGCTCGATGGTGATCGGCGACTCGTTGTGGACGGTCTCGTACGAGGGCGTCCAGGTCAACGACCTCACCACGCTGTCCTCACAAGCCTGGATCCCGCTTCGTTAAGCAACCAGAAGGCGCCGGTTCGTAGCGAACCGGCACCTTTTTTGTGGACTTATCCCGACAAATGGTGAAAACTTTGCTTACACCCCACTGTCGGACCGGTTGGTTCGTGTCATAAACGGGCGGCCGGTCCCAGATCGGAAAGGGACCACGCTGCCATGCGACCACGCACCCCCCTGCTCGCATTGCTCGCCGGCGCGATGGCGTTACTCGCCGCCCCCCTGCCCGTCTCCGCCACGACCGCCGCACCCGACGGCACGTACATCGTCCAGCTCAACCCCACCATGCGCGCGCCGCGCGGCGCCGCCCAGAGCCAGGTGGACGATCTCGGCGGGCAGCTCATCGGCGTGTACGAGCACGCCTTCAAGGGCTACACCGCCCGCCTGAGCGCCACCGCCGCCGAACAGCTCAAGAACAACCCGAACGTCGTCAGCGTGGAGCCCGACGCCGAGGTGCACGCCTTCGTCCAGACCGTGCCCACGGGCGTCAGGCGCATCTTCGGCCCCGCCAACCCGAACCTCGACATCGACGGCACCGACGACGTGCGCATCGACGCGGACGTCGCCGTGGTCGACAGCGGTGTCGACAACACCCACCCCGACCTGAACGTGGTCGCCAGGGCCAACTGCCTGACCGGCATCTGCATCAACAACTCGGGCACCGACGACAACGGCCACGGCTCGCACGTCGCGGGCACCGTCGGCGCCCTCGACAACACCATCGGCCCGGTGGGCGTCGCGCCCGGCGCCCGCATCCACGGCGTCAAGGTGCTGAACGCGGCCGGCTCCGGGAGCCTGGCCGGCATCGCCGCCGGCATCAACTGGGTGGTGGCGCGCGCCTCCACCATCGAGGTCATCAACCTGAGCCTCGGCTGCAACGGCTGCTCAAGCAGCGCGATCAGCACGGCGATCACGAACGCGGTCAACGCCGGCATCGTGGTCGTGGTGGCCGCGGGCAACAGCCACGTGAACACCTCCTCGTTCTTCCCCGCCAACCACCCCGACGTGGTCACCGTGTCCGCGCTGACCGACAACGACGGTTTGCCCGGCGGCGCCGGGGGCAGCACGCTGTCGTGCCGCAGCGAGACCGACCAGGACGACACCTCGGCGTTCTACTCCAACTTCGGCTCGACCGTGGAGATCACGGCGCCCGGCACGTGCATCTACTCGACCTACCGCGCCGGTGGGTACGCCACGATCAGCGGCACCTCGATGGCCAGCCCGCACGTGGCGGGCGCGGCGGCGCTGCTCACCTCGGGCACCCACAAGCCGACGAACCGGACGGGCTCGCTGGCCGTCCGTAGCACGCTGATCTCGACCGGCAACCTGAACTGGACCGACGACTCGGGCGACGGCGTCAAGGAGCCGCTGCTCGACGTGCACGACGCCACGCGTTATCCGCCGGCGTAGAACCATCCTGGACGGGGCGGTCCGCGGACCCCGCAGCGCCGCGGGCCGCCCCCTCAGGCGTTCGCTCAGGTGTGTTCCGGCACCACCACGGGGACGATCTCCGGCGCGCCCAGCCTGATGGCGTCCGCCTCGTGGTCGGAGTCCTGCTCCTGCGAGCGGCGCTCGGCCTCCACCCGCTTGGTGTAGTACTCCACCTCCCGCTTGACCTGCTCGCCGTCCCAGTCGAGCGGCTCGGCCAGCAGCTCGGCGGCCTCCTGCGCCACGGCCACCCCGCGGTGGAAGGTCTCGATGGAGATGCGGGTGCGCCGGGTCAGCACGTCGTTCAGGTGCCGGGCGCCCTCGTGGGTGGCGGCGTAGACGATCTCGGCCCGCAGGTAGTCGTCGGCCCCCGCCAGCGGCCGGGCCAGCGACGGGTCGCGCTCGATCAGCTCCAGCACCTCGTCGATCAGCGAGCCGTAGCGCTGCAGCAGGTGCTCGATCCTGGCCACGTGCAGCCCTGACTCGTGGGCGAGGCGGTGCCGGGAGTTCCACAGCGCCTGGTAGCCCTCGGCGCCGACGAGCGGGATGCGGTCGGTGCAGGAGCGCGGCACCCGCTGGTCGAGCCCGTGCGCCACGGCGTCCACCGCGTCCTGGGCCATGACCCGGTACGTCGTGTACTTGCCTCCGGCGATCATCACCAGCCCCGGCACGGGATGGGCCACCACGTGCTCCCTGGACAGCTTGGACGTCTCGTCGGACTCGCCCGACAGCAGCGGCCGCAGCCCCGCGTAGACGCCCTCGACGTCGTCGCGGGTCAGCGGCACCGACAGGACCGCGTTGACGTGGTCGAGCAGGTAGTCGATGTCGGTGCGGGAGGCTGCGGGATGGCTCTTGTCGAGCGTCCACTCCGTGTCGGTGGTGCCGATGATCCAGTGGCGGCCCCACGGGATCACGAACAGCACCGACTTCTCCGTACGCAGGATGATGCCGGTCACCGAGTGGATCCGGTCGCGCGGGACGACGAGGTGGATGCCCTTGGAGGCGCGCACGTGGATCTGCCCGCGCCCGCCCACCAGCTCCTGGATGTCGTCGGTCCAGACGCCGGTGGCGTTGACCACCTGACGGGCGCGCACCTCGAAGTCCTCGTCCAGCTCCAGGTCGCGCACCCGCACGCCGGTGACCCGCTCGCCCTCCCGCAGAAAGCCCACCACCTGCGCCCTGGGCGCGATGTGCGCGCCGTACGTGGCGGCGGTGCGCAGCATCATCATCACGTACCGGGCGTCGTCGACCTGCGCGTCCCAGTACTGGACGGCGCCGGTGAAGGCGGTCTTCTTCAGCGCGGGCGCCAGCCGCAGCGCGCGTGATCTGGACAGGTGCCGGTGGCCGGGCACGCCCCTGGTCAGGCCGGTGGCGAAGCCGAGCGTGTCGTAGAGCGCGACGCCCGCGCCCACGTACGGGCGTTCCCACCCGTAGTGGGTCATCGGGAACAGGAACGGCACCGGCCGCACCAGGTGCGGCGCGATGCGCTGCAACAGCAGCGCCCGCTCCTGCAGCGCCTCGCGCACCAGCTCGAAGTTGAGCTGCTCCAGGTAGCGCAGGCCGCCGTGGATCAGCTTGGACGAGCGTGACGAGGTACCCGAGGCGTAGTCGCGCGCCTCGACGAGGGCCACGTCGAGGCCGCGGGTCGCGGCGTCGAGCGCGATGCCCGCCCCCACGACCCCGCCGCCGACCACGACCACGTCGAGCTCCTCGGACGCCATGCACTCCAGCGCCTCTGCCCGCTCGGCGGGCCCGAGCCGGGCCGCGCACCTTCCCGACGTCATATTTCCCCCTGGAACGCCTGTGGTCTGCGTTCTCTACCTACCCGCGCACGTATCGCCCTGTAACGCTCTCAAGCACGTACGACCTTCACACCCGCGTCGGTGAGCTGCCCCGCCAGCGTGTCGGAGAGCTGCGCGTCGGTGACCAGCGTGTCGATCTGGCCGATCGGGCAGATCCTGGAGAAGGCCCGCTTGCCGATCTTGGACGAGTCGGCCACCACCACGACCTGCGCCGCCCTGCTCATCAGCAGGTGGTTCACGCTGGCCTCGCCCTCGTGGTGCGCCGAGGCGCCCAGCTCGACGTCCAGCCCGTCCACCCCGAGGAAGGCCACGTCCAGCGTCACCTGCTCCAGCACCCCGCCCGCCAGGGGCCCGATCAGCTCGTACGACTGCTGCCTGGCCACCCCGCCGGTCACCACGATCTTGACGTGCTGCCGGACGGTCAGCTCGGCCGCGATGTTCAGCGCGTTGGTGACGATCGTGAAGCCGCTCTCCAGCGTCGCCTGCGTGGCGAGGGTGCGGGCGAGCTCGGAGGTGGTCGTCCCGCCGTTGAGCCCGATCACCGCGCCCGGCGTCACCAGCTCGGCCGCCGCCATGGCGATGCGGTGCTTCTCGTCGGCATGCCGGGCCGTCTTGTAGCGCAGCGGCAGGTCGTAGCTGACGCTCTGAGCCACCGCGCCGCCGCGCGTGCGCATGAGCATCTGCTGCTGGGCGAGCTGGTCGAAGTCCCGCCTGATCGTCGCGGTGGAGACGTCGAGCGCCTGGGACGCCTCCTCCACCGACAGCCTGCCCTCCTGGGCCAGCAGCTCCAGGATGGCGTTCCAGCGGTCGTAGCGGGACACGGAGGCCTCCCTAGGGCTATGGGGGAACAGGAGCAAGCGTGGCACAACCTGGAACGCCAGGGCTACCGGTGTTCATTTATGCACTTTCCTGTTATAAAAGAAGCAGAAACAATCACTCATGGGGAGGTAAGTGGTGACCACCCACACCGAGGCCGAGATCGCGTCCCAGCCGTCCTGCTGGCGCCGCGCCGTCGCGAACATCCCCGCCGACGCGCTGCCGCGCCGGGGCGAGCGGGTCGCCGTCGTCGGCTGCGGTACGTCGTGGTTCATCGCGATGGCGTACGCGGTGCTGCGCGAGCGGGCCGGGCACGGCGAGACGGACGCGTTCGCCGCCTCCGAGTTCCCGCACGGGCGCGGCTACGACCGCGTGCTGGCGCTGTCGCGCTCCGGCACCACGACCGAGGTCCTCGACCTGCTGGAGCGCACCTCCGGCGCGAGCGTGGCCATCACCGCCGACCCGCAGACGCCGATCATGACGGCCGCCGGCGACGTCGTCGTGCTCGACTACGCCGACGAGAAGTCCGTCGTGCAGACCAGGTTCGCCACCACGCAGCTCGCCATGCTGCGCGCCTCACTCGGCGAGGACCTCACCCAGGCCATCGCCGACGCCGAGGAGGCCGTGGCCGCGCCGCTGCCCGACACGCTGGTCCAGGCCGAGCAGTTCAGCTTCCTCGGCACCGGCTGGTCCGTCGGCCTCGCCCAGGAGGCCGCGCTGAAGATGCGCGAGGCGTCCCGCTCGTGGACGGAGGCCTACCCGGCGATGGAGTACCGGCACGGCCCGATCAGCATCGCCGCCCCCGGGCGGGTCACGTGGATGCTCGGCACCGCCCCCGAAGGGCTGCGCGCGCAGGTCGAGGAGACCGGCGGCGCCTTCTTCGAGACCTCGCTCGACCCCATGGCCGAGCTGATCCGCGCCCAGCGGGTCGCGGTGGCGCGGGCCTTCGCCCAGGGGCTCAACCCCGACGAGCCCATGCACCTCACGCGATCTGTGATCCTTTCTTCATGAGCCTTACTCTTGCCGACGCCAGGATCGTGACGCCCGAGGGCGTGCACGAGGGGTGGCTGACCATCGAAGACGGCCGCATCACGCACGTCGGCCACGGATCCGCCCCGGGTCCCGGCCTCAGCGTGGGCGGGCGGCACGTCGTGCCGGGCTTCGTCGACGTGCACAACCACGGCGGCGCCGGCGGCTCCTTCCCCACCGGCGACCTCGACCTGGCCCGTGACGCCGTGGCGCTGCACCGCCGCCACGGCACCACGACCACGATGGCCAGCCTGGTCACCGACACGGTCGAGGGCCTGGCCAGGGCGGCGTCGGCGCTGGCCGAGCTGTGCGAGGAGGGGTTGCTGGCCGGCATCCACTTCGAGGGCCCGTACATCGCCAGGTCGCGCTGCGGCGCGCACGACCCGACGCGGCTGCGTGAGCCGTCGCCGCAGGAGTTCGCGGGGCTCGTCAAGGCCGGGCGCGGGCACGTCCGCATGCTGACCATCGCGCCCGAGCTGCCCGGCGCGCTCGACACCATCAGGATGGCCGTCGCCGAGGGCGTGCTCGCCGCCATCGGGCACAGCGACGCCGGGTACGAGCAGACCATCGAGGGCATCGAGGCGGGCGCCACCGTGGCGACCCACCTGTACAACGCGATGCCGCCGCTCGGCCACCGCGCGCCAGGGCCCGTCGCGGCGCTGCTCGACGACGAGCGGGTGACGGTCGAGCTGGTCAACGACGGCGTGCACGTGCACCCCGCCATGCTGCGGCTGGCGTACGAGGTGGCAGGGCCCGGCCGCACGGCGCTGATCACCGACGCCATGTCGGCCACCGGCCTGGGCGACGGCGACTACGTGCTCGGCTCCATGGCCGTACGGGTGGACGACGGCGTGGCCCGGCTGGTCGAGGGCGGCTCGATCGCGGGCTCCACGCTGACCATGGACGTGGCGTTCCGGCGCGGCGTCCAGGAGCTGGGCATGTCGCTGCCCGACGCCGTCCAGGTGGCCTCGCTGACGCCCGCGCGTCTGCTCGGCCTGGCCGGCCGGATCGGCTCGATCGCCGTCGGCAAGGCCGCCGACCTGGTGGTGCTCTCCGACTCGCTGGAGGTGGACGGCGTGCTGAAGGACGGCGTCTGGATCACGGAGCCTTAATGATCATCACGGTGACGCTCAACCTCGCTCTCGACGTGACCTACCAGGTGCCCGCCGTGGACTGGGACGGGGTCAACCGGGTCAGCGCGGTGCACAGGCGCGCGGGCGGCAAGGGCGTCAACGTGGCCAGAGTGCTGGCCGCGCTCGGCCGGGACGTGCTGGTCACGGGCCTGGCCGGCGGGCCGACCGGCCGCGCGATCGAGGCCGACCTGAAGTCGGCCCGGCTGCCCACGGCCCTGTACGACATCGCCGGCGACTCCCGCACCACCCTCGCCGTCTCCGGCACCGACAACACGGCGCTGTTCAACGAGCCGGGCCCCGAAGTCGCCTCCGCCGAGCTGACCGGCTTCATCCGCCACTTCGAAGCCCTCCTGACCAGTGCCGACGCGGTCGTCCTGTCCGGCAGCCTGCCGCGCGGCGTCCCGTCCGACACCTACGCCACGCTGGCCGCCCTCGCCACCGAGCGCGGCGTGCCGTCCATCGTGGACGCCGACGGCGACCCCCTCCGCCACGCGCCCGAGGGCCGCCCCTCGATCCTCAAGCCGAACGCCGACGAGCTGGCCAGGGCCGTGCCGGGCGGCACCCCGGCCGAGGGCGCGCAGGCGCTGCGAGGCAGGGGCGCACAGGCCGTGGTGGTGTCCATGGGCGCCGACGGCCTGCTCGCCGTCACGGGTGAGGGCACGTACGCGGCGCGGATGCCGTACACCGTGCGGGGCAACCCGACCGGAGCGGGCGACTCGCTGGTGGCGGGGCTGGCGCTGGGCCTGGTCGAGCCGGATCCGTGGCCCGACAGGCTCAGGCGAGCCGCCGCGCTCGGCGCGGCGGCCGTGGCCACGCCGGTGGCCGGCGAGTTCGACCCCGACGTGTACGCCGACATCCACCCCCAGATCATCATCACGTAAGGAGCCCCCTCCATGCCTCTCGCCTCCATCGGCGACATCGTCAGCCAGTCACCCGCAGGGGTGGGCGCCTTCAACGTGATCCAGCTGGAGCACGCCAGCGCGATCGTGGCGGGCGCCGAGGCCCTCGGCCTGCCGGTCGTGCTGCAGATCAGCGAGAACTGCGTGCGCTACCACGGCGCGCTGGAGCCGATCGCGCTGGCCTCGCTCGCGGTGGCCAGGAGGGCGGAGGTGCCGGTCGCGGTGCACCTCGACCACGCCACCGACAGGGCGCTCGTCGAGGAGGCGGTGACGCTGGGCCTCGGCTCGGTGATGTACGACGCCTCTGCCCTGCCCGACGAGGCGAACGTCGCCTCGACGGCCGAGGTGGCGGCCTGGTGCCATGCGCGCGGCGTGTGGGTGGAGGCCGAGCTGGGCGAGGTCGGCGGCAAGGACGGGGTGCACGCGCCCGGCGCCCGCACCAAGCCGCACGAGGCGGTCGACTACGTGGCCAGGACGGGCGTGGACGCGCTGGCCGTGGCCGTGGGCACCTCGCACGCCATGACGACCAAGGACGCGGTGCTGGACCTGGAGCTGATCGCCGAGCTGCGCGCGGCCGTGCCGGTGCCGCTGGTGCTGCACGGCTCGTCGGGGGTGCCGGACGAGGTGCTGCGCGAGGCCGTGCGGCAGGGCATGAAGAAGATCAACATCGCGACCCACCTGAACAAGGCGTTCACCGGCGCCGTCCGCGACTACCTGGCCCACGACGAGCGGGTCGTCGACTCGCGCAAGTACCTCAAGGCCGGCCGCGACGCGGTGGCCCGCGAGGTCTCCCACCTGCTGGGCGTCCTCACAGGCTGAGCTCCTTGCGCATGAGAACGGCCGAGCGGCCCTCGATGCCCTGGCGGCCGGTCTCGCGGTAGCCGAGCGACTCGTACAGGGCGATGTTGGCGGTCATCTTGACGTTGGTGTAGAGGCGCAGCGCGGGCAGGCCCAGCCTGCGCGCCTCCTGCTCGGCGTGGGCCATCAGCGCCCGCCCGATGCCCCTGCCGTGCAGCTCGGGGCGTACGGCCACGTTGTCGACCAGCAGCACGCCCTCTTCCGGCACCAGCACGATGAGCCCTTCAAGCCCGTCGGTGACGTGCACCCGGCCGCCGGCGATGAGCGCCGCGTAGTCGGCCTCCAGGGGCAGCGGCCGCATGCCGATGACCTCGATCCACGGCGTGTAGGCGTCGTGGACGAGCCGTTCCACGGCGTCCCTGTCGCCGTCCCGCGCGAGCCTCATGCGCCCAGCGTAGTCAGCACCCGCTCGACCTGCCGCTGGAAGGTCCCCGGCGGGTTGCGCGGGTGCTCGTGCGACAGCAGGAAGAACCAGACGAGCGCGTGCGCCTTGCGGCACTCCCGCGTGCGCCGCTCCTCCTGCGGGCTCAGCTCGAACCTGCGGGCGATCTCCACCTCGCCGTCCACCCACATCGACACGTGCTCGGCCAGCTCGGCCACCTCGAACGCCACGTCGCTGCGCCCGGAGTCCTCGAAGTCCACGATGCGTACGCGGGAGCCGTCCCACAGGAAGTTGGCCAGGTTCCCGTCACCCGCCCCGAACGCCTCCCTCCTCCCCTGCCCGCCGGGCGACCAGCTCTCCAGCCAGCGCTGCCCCTCCTTGACCGCCCGGTCGGCCAGCGGCTCCCTGGACTGCCAGGCAGCGCACCGCTTCTTGATCCAGTCGGCGATCGCCTCCTGCTGCCACGGACGCACCGGGATGCTCCGCAGCACGGCGGGCGGCACGGCGGCGTGCAGCTCGGCCAGCGCCTCGGCCATCGCCGCCACGTGCCTGGCCCGCGCGAACAGCCCGCGCAGCGGCACGCCGGGGATCCTCGACATCGTCACCGCGCCGCCCTCGAACGCGATCGGCTCGGGCGCCAGCCCCGGCGCGTGCTCGGCGAGCAGGGTCAGCGCCCGCCACTCGCGCTCGGCCGCGCCCGGCTTGCTCTCCTGGTACCGCTTGACGACCCGGTCGCCCTCGTACGTCAGCTCGTGCGTGTGCCGAAGATCAGCCATCTCCGCATGTTAGGACAACAGCCCTGCTCACCAGGGCACCGGCCGCCCGTCGCGGTAGAACCCTCCGGTCGGCCCGCCGTCGCCCAGCTCCACCGCCCACAGCACACTCGCGGCCCCCTCGGACACGGGACGCCCGCCCGGCCCGCCCATGTCCGTCGCCACCCACCCCGGGCAGACCGCGTTGACCAGGATGCCGTCCCGCCGCAGCTCGGCCGCGAGCATCTTGGTCAGCGCGTTCAGGCCGGCCTTCGACACCGCGTACGCCGGCGTTCCCGACCCCATCGAGGCCAGGGAGCCCGCCTCGCTGGAGACGTTCACGACCCGGCCGTGCGCGGAGGCCCGCAGCAGCGGGAGCAGCGCCTGCGTCACCTCCCAGGCGCCCAGCAGGTTCGTCTCCAGCGCCTCGCGGACCACGGTGAGGTCGGCGTCCACCGCGCGCTGCCAGGTGTCGTAGTGGATGGCCGCGTTGTTGACGAGCACGTCCACCCGCCCGTGTGCCTGCCCCACCTCGCGGGCGAACCGCTGGACGGACGCGGCATCCGACACGTCGAGCTGCCGCGCCTCCACCGTGCCCGCATGCAGCTCTCCGGCCGCCCGCTCCGCCTTGCGCAGGTCCCTGGCGGTCAGCACCACCAGATCCCCGCCCAGCGCGAGCTGCCTGGCCACCTCCCGCCCGATCCCCCGGTTCGCCCCGGTGACCACGCAGACCCGGCCGCCCATCACATCCTCCCCCGCAGGAACTCCCGCTCCACCTCGTTGCCCGACCGCGCGATCGCCGCCTCGTACGCCGCCCCGGCCTTGTCCTGACGCCCCAGCCGCCTCAGCAACTCGGCCCGCACGGCATGGAACAGGTGATAGTCCCCGGCCTCGATCCCCTCGACCACCCGCAACGCCGCCTCGGGCCCCTCCACCTCGGCCACGGCCACCGCCCGGTTGAGCGCCACCACGGGCGTCGGGCTGAGCCTCAACAGCAGATCGTAGAGCTTGAGTATCTGCTCCCAGTCCGTCTCCGCCGCGCTCGCCGCGTCCGCGTGCACGGCGTTGACGGCCGCCTGCACCTGGTACGGCCCCGGCTCGTCGCGGCGCAGGCACCGCCGTACCAGCTCCTGCCCCTCCCCGGCGAGCTCGCGGTTCCAGAGGCCGCGGTCCTGCTCGCCCAGCGGCACCAGCTCGCCGCCCGCCCCGGTACGGGCCGCCCGCCGCGACTCGATCAGCAGCATGAGCGCGAGCAGCCCCGTGACCTCGGGCTCGTCCGGCATCAGCGCGGCCAGCAACCGCCCGAGCCTGATGGCCTCGGCGCACAGCTCCTCGCGCACGAGCCGCTCGCCGGAGCTGGCCGCGTACCCCTCGTTGAAGATCAGATACACCACCGCCAGCACCGCGCGCAGCCGCCCCGGCAGCTCGGCCGGCTCGGGGATCCGGTACGGGACGCGCGCGTCCCGGATCTTGGCCTTGGCCCTGACCAGCCGCTGGGCCATGGTCGGCTCGGGCACCAGGAACGCGCGGGCGATCTCGGCCGTGCTGAGCCCGCCCAGCAGCCGCAGCGTGAGCGCGACCCGGGCGTGCGCGGCCAGCGCCGGATGGCAGCGGGTGAAGATCAGCCGGAGCCTGTCGTCGTGGACGGGCCCCTCCTCCGGGGGCTCGGCGGGCGCGTGCAGCAGCACCGCCTGGGCGTGCTTGTCGCGCCGCGCCGACTCCCTGCGCAGGCGGTCGATAGCCCGGTTGCGCGCGGTGGTGATGATCCACCCGGCGGGGCTGGGCGGCGTCCCGTCCTGCGGCCAGCGGTGCGCCGCCACGGTGAACGCCTCCTGCACCGCCTCCTCGGCCACGTCGATGTCGCCGAAGACGCGCACGAGCACGGCGACCGCCCTGCCGTACTCCTCACGAAAGACCCGCTCGACCTCGGACACCGCCTAGGACCCGGACCCGGACCGGCGCCGCGTGTTCTCCGCGGCGTCCCTGAGCGAGACCCCGTCGCGGTGGATCACGATCGTCCTGCCGTTCCTCAGCGCCATGACCCGACCCTAGTCGGCCGCCGCCACGAGGGGCGGCGGCCGCGATCGAGGGCTCAGCGCTGGGTCGGCGCCACCACGACCTCGACCCGCTGGAACTCCTTGATGTCGGAGTAGCCGGTGGAGGCCATGGTCCGCTTCAGCGCGCCCATCAGGTTCATCGACCCGTCGGCCACGCTGGAGGGCCCGTGCAGGATCTGCTCCAGCGTCCCGACCGTGCCGAACTCGACCCGCCGCCCGCGCGGCAGGTCGGGGTGGTGCGCCTCGGAGCCCCAGTGGAACCCGTGCCCGGGCGCCTCGGCCGCGCGCGCCAGCGGCGAGCCCACCATGACGGCGTCCGCGCCGCAGGCGATGGCCTTGGCGATGTCGCCGGAGGTGCCCATGCCGCCGTCGGCGATCACGTGCACGTAGCGGCCGCCGGACTCGTCGAGGTAGTCGCGCCGCGCCGCCGCCACGTCGGAGATGGCGGTGGCCATCGGCACGGCCACGCCCAGCACGTTGCGGGTGGTGTGCGAGGCGCCGCCGCCGAAGCCGACCAGCACGCCGGCCGCGCCGGTGCGCATCAGGTGCAACGCGGCGGTGTAGGTGGCGCAGCCGCCCACGATGACCGGCACGTCCAGCTCGTAGATGAACTGCTTGAGGTTGAGCGGCTCGGCCCGGCCCGACACGTGCTCGGCCGAGACCGTGGTGCCGCGGATGACGAAGATGTCCACGCCCGCGTCGATCACGGTCTTGTGGTACTGGACCGTGCGCTGCGGCGACAGCCGGACGGCGGTGGTCACGCCGGAGGCGCGGATCTCCTCGATCCTGCGGCCGATCAGCTCTTCCTTGATCGGCGCGGCGTAGATCTCCTGCAGCCGCCTGGTGGCCGCCTCCTGGTCGAGGGCGGCGCACTCCTCCAGCAGCGGCAGCGGGTCCTCGTAGCGCGTCCACAGCCCTTCGAGGTCTAGCGGCGCCAGGCCGCCGAGCCGTCCGATCTCGATGGCGGTGGCCGGCGAGACCACGCTGTCCATGGGAGCCACGACCACGGGCAACTCGAACCGGTAGGCGTCGATCTGCCAGGCGATCGAGACCTCCTCCGGGTCACGGGTGCGCCGCGAGGGCACCAGGCCGATCTCGTCAAGCGAGTACGCCCGCCGCCCGGTCTTACCCCGGCCGATCTCCACCTGCTGAGTCATGCTCTTACCTTCTGTGATAGTTCGGAGCTTCCACGGTCATCTGGATGTCGTGGGGATGGCTCTCCTTGAGGCCCGCCGCCGTGATCGGCATGAGCTCGCAGTCGGTGTGCATCTGCTCGATCGTGCGGCAGCCCGCGTACCACATGCCCTGGCGCAGCCCGCCGACGAGCTGGTGGGCGACGGCCGCGACCGGGCCGCGGTAGGGGACCTGACCCTCGATGCCCTCGGGGATGTACTTGTCCTCGCCGCCGACGTCGGCCTGGGCGTAGCGGTCCTTGCTGAAGGAGGTGCCGCCGCGCTCGCGGTTGCGTACGGCGCCGAGCGAGCCCATGCCCCGGTAGGACTTGAACTGCTTGCCGTTGATGAAGATCAGCTCACCGGGCGACTCCTCGCACCCGGCAAGCAGCGAGCCCAGCATGACCGTGTCGGCTCCGGCGGCGATGGCCTTGACGATGTCGCCGGAGTACTGCAGGCCGCCGTCGCCGATCACCGGCACCCCGGCGGGCGCGCAGGCCTTCGAGGCCTCATGGATGGCCGTGACCTGCGGCGCGCCCACCCCGGCCACCACGCGGGTGGTGCAGATGGAGCCGGGGCCCACGCCGACCTTGACCGCGTCGGCGCCCGCGTCGACCAGCATCTGCGCGCCGGCCCTGGTCGCGATGTTGCCGCCGATGACCTCGACCTTGCTGTTGGCCTTGAGCTTGGCGATCATTTCGGCCAGCCCCTTGGAGTGGCCGTGCGCCACGTCCACCACCACGACGTCCACGCCGGCCTCGATGAGGGCCTTCGCGCGCAGCTCGGCGTCGCCGCCGACGCCCACGGCCGCTCCGACGACCAGCCGGCCGTCGGCGTCCTTGGTGGACAGCGGGTACTGCTCGCTCTTGGTGAAGTCCTTGACCGTGATCAGGCCGCGCAGCCTGCCGTCGGAGTCGACCAGCGGCAGTTTCTCGATCTTGTTCTGCCTGAGCAGCACGAACGCGTCGTCGCGCGAGACCCCGACTGGCGCCGTGACGAGCGGCATCTTCGTCATGACCTCGCGGACCGGCCGCGTCTGGTCGGTCTCGAAGCGCATGTCGCGGTTAGTCACGATGCCGACCAGCGTGCCCGACACGTCGGTCACGGGCACCCCCGAGATCCGGTACGTGGCGCACAGCCGCTCGACGTCGGCCAGCGTGTCGTCGGGGCTGCAGGTCACCGGGTTGGTGACCATGCCGGCCTCGGACCGCTTGACCAGATCGACCTGCTGGGCCTGCTCCTCGACCGAAAGGTTGCGGTGCAGAATGCCGATGCCGCCCTGGCGGGCCATGGCGACCGCCATGCGGGCCTCGGTGACGGTGTCCATGGCCGCGGAGACCAGCGGGATGGACAGCGTGATGCCCTTGGACAGGCGAGATCGGGTGTCGGCCTCCCCTGGCTGAAGGTCCGAATACCCCGGCACCAGCAGCACGTCATCGAAGGTCAAACCCATCTCGGTGAACTTGGACATGCCGCGGCCCCCTCCTGCCTAGCTTTGATGTGCACCAAGTCTAGGCCCTGTGTCCAAAACGCACTGAAGCCGGGAGCACGAAGACCCCCACGAGGGTCGCGTCAGGCGACCCCTCCTGGGCGGCGGTTTCCCGCGCCCATGGTCCGTCGTGCTCCCGGCCTCAACAAAAGTGCCGGGGGATGGGACGGTCGGTGATCCGTCCCATCCCCCGGCCACCGGCATCCGGGCAACGGCGGCGCCTCACGCCACCGAACCCCCCTCCGCGTCCTGATGGCCGACGCTACCGCGCCCTTGGCTGGATGCCGACGCTAGGTAAAGCCTGCGTTACTCAACGGAACATCGCAATGTGAAAACGTGCAATTGCACGAAGTTGCACGCCCCGGAGAAGCAGTCCCGCAATCACGCGGACACGGAGAGAATACGGCGTTATCCTCGCGGCACGCCCGTGTCCCCCCGACGGAGCCGCCCATAATGCGTAACGAGCCGCGAATCCTGCCAGATCCGCTCCAGACGTTGGGCCTCGACCCGGCCCAGACCGCGCTCTACTCAGCGGTGCTGCGCCTGCACAAAGCCACCCGTTCGGACCTTGCGCAGGCCATGGACGACCCGATCGAGAAGGTGGGCCGGCAGCTCGACGACCTGGTCAAGCTGGGCGTGATCGACGAACAGTCGGGACAGTACCTGGCCAGACATCCCGCCGCGGCGCTCGGCCGGCTGATCGCCGAGCGGCTCGACCGGCTGGCGGAGGAAAGCCGCAGGATCGACTCGGCACTGGGCTCGATCCGCGGGCTGATCCGCGACTACGACGCGGGGCGCGACTATCGCAGCGGGCCTTTCACGGTGGAGATGGCGAGCGGGGCCGACATCCTCTACGAGAGCGTGGTGGGCATCGCCGTACAATGTCAAACGTCACCAATGCCTTTACTCACCGCCGTTCCGGACGAGCGCACCATGACAGATTTTGCCCGGAAATTTGCGGATCCTTGGATTGATGCGCAAAAACGGAATTTGCTGACGGTTCAGGCGATCATTCCCGTTTCCACCCTTGTGCTGCCCGGCGTCCGCGACCAGCTCACCCGCCTCCTCGACGCGGGCGGCGAGGTGCGCACGCTCGACCGCGTGCCGAGCTGGTTCATGGCCGCCGGCCCCGACATGGCCGGCCTGCCCGCCCACTGGGGCGGCAACCTGCCCGACCACGCCTACAACTTCTACCTCGTCCGCACCTCCGTCGTGGTGGGCATGCTCACCTCGCTCTTCCAGGAGCTGTGGGCCCGTGCCATGCCCCTGCCCTGGGGGCACAGGAGCGACGGGGTGGTCCAGGTGCTGCGCCTGGCCGCGCAGGGCATGTGCGACGACTCCATCGCCCGCCAGCTCGGCGTCTCGGTGCGCACGGTGCGCGCGAGATTCGCCGACGCCATGACCGAGTTGGGTGCTCAATCCCGCTTTCACGCAGGCGTGGAAGCCGCCCGGCGCGGATGGCTGAGGTAAACCCCACCGCGCGGGCCGCTTCGGTCATATGGTGGGAAGGTGCTGGAAGACGTCCCCCGCGATCCGTTCGCGGACGACCCGAACGATCCGTCCTCGGCGATGGGCGCGCTCGACGACGCCGAGCCCCTCACCGCGGCCGAGCGCGACGAGGCCATCACCGACCTCGCCGACGTCGAGGTCTTCCGCTCCCTGCTCGAACCGCAGGGGGTGCTGGGGCTCGTGCTCGACTGCCCGGAATGCGGCGAGCAGCACTTCTTCGACTGGGAGCTGCTGCGCGGCAACCTCAAACAGATGATCGAGAAGGGCCAGCCGCAGGTGCACGAGCCGGCCTTCCACCCCGACCCCGCCGACTACGTGAGCTGGGACTACGCCCGCGGCTACGTGGACGGCGTCATCGACACGGAGGAACGCCGCTGATCGACCTCGGACGGCGGGACCGGCGCGGAGGAACGCCGCTGATCGACCTCGAACGGCGCGAAGGAGCGCCGCTGGCCGGCCTCGGACGGCATCGTCATCGGCTCGAAGGATCGCCGCCGGTCGACGTCATCGAGCAGCGCGGCGAGCAAGCGCGCCGCCGGATCGCCTGAGTCGGGCATCTCTCCACGACCGAGCGCGTCGAGCAGCGCGTCGGTCTCCTCCTCAGCCGTCAAGCCGACTCCAGCTCGGCCATCTGCCTCAATCTCGCCAGCGCCCGATGCTGGGCGACGCGGACCGCACCCGGTGACATACCGAGTACATTACCGGTCTCCTCGGCCGACAACCCCGACACCACCCGCAACAGCAGCAACTCACGCTGATTGTCGGGCAGCCGGGCAAGCAGCCGGCGGGCGTGCTCCACCTCGATGTAGCGGACCACCGTCTCCTCGGGCCCCGGGCCGTCGTCGGGCCCGTCGGGCAGATCCTGGGTCGGCACGGCGGAGCGCACCGAGCTCCGCAGCGCGTCGGCCACCTTGTGCGAGGCGATCCCGAACACGAAGGACGCGAAAGGCCGCCCCATGTCCCGGTACCGCGGCAGCGCGGACAACACCGCGATGCACACCTCCTGGGCTACGTCATCGGCAATGTGATATTGCCCTGAAACCCTGCCCAGCCTGGCGCGGCAATACCGCACCACCATCGGACGCAACTCACCGAGCAGGGATTCGATCGCACTGCGATCTCCCTGCACGGCGAGGCTCGTCAGTTCCCTAAGGTCGGAGTCATCCGTCCGTGCCGGAAGTCTCGACGCGAGCCTTACCCCAATTTTGGCGTCGGCGACGCTTCCCTCGCTCACGATAGGCATGATGCCCGCACTGATCCGGCCTGTCGTCATAGCGAACGGCTACGGATTGGTCACATTGAAGCGACGATAACGAGCAGTAATCAACCGACCACACTAAGCCTTTATACTGACATAATGTTTCAGACGATAAGCCAGAATGCACGACATTTGTCAGACCCCAGACGCTTAACGCACACTCCGGGTTTACTCCAATAATCCACCTTTTCCCCCACTTCCCCCCATCCCGCCCACCACCGGACATGCCGTCGGCACCCCTCAGATCACCCGACGCTTCATTCGTCCCGCAAGTCGAGCAGTTCCAGATACCCCCGCACGGCCTCCCAGAGATGGTGCTCCGGATACCGCCGCAGCCCCCGGTGCTCCCGCCGCCACTGCCGATCCCAGTACGCCCCGTGCACCGCCCTCAGATGCTCCAGGGCCGCCTCCAGCTCCTCCGCCACCGGAGCCACCGGCCCCGGCCCTCCCGGGGCCCCAGCGTCGCGCAGCGCCCCGAATCGGCGCTCCCTCAGCGCCTCCAGCACGCCCTTGTCGATCCCGTCCAGCGACCAGAACCGGACCGGCTCCCTGATGCGGTGGTTGGCCACCGGCTCCCCGGATGAGCGCCACCAGTAGGCGATGCCGCCCTCGTCCAACCGCAGGAAGTCCACCAGCCAGGCCGTGCCGGGCGGATGCGTGCCCCACGCCGCCTCCTGCGGCGGCAGGTTCAGCACGAAGGCGACCTCGATCTCGCCGATCGGATCGGCCCCCTCGGTCAGGGCGCCGAACACGTGCGCCTCGCGCAGGAACGGCTCCTCCGCCGGCAGCCGCCTGGTCTGCTCGCACGCCTCGGCCAGCATCCTCAGCCGCTCCACCGCCCGCGCGTACCGCATGCGTCACCGCCTCCCGAGCCCCAGCGTAGGCCGCCCCCACCACGCCCCCACGCTCCCCCCACCCGCCCTCGGCACAGCCGCCCGCCACCGCACGAGCAAGCGGCACGGCGGGCACCACCGCACGCGCTCGCACCCCGCACCTCGCACGCGCTCGCACCCCGCACCTCGCACGCGCTCGCACCTCGCACGCGCTCGCACCCCGCGCGGGTCGCCGCCGCGCGGGCCGGTGGTCCTGGCTCGCCCGCACGCGCCAGAGCCCCGCACCGCCCCCCGGAAAGCCGTACGGCCCGCACCCCAAGAAGGGTGCGGGCCGTGAACGGAGCGGAAGACGCGCGATCAGTGGCCGTGGCCGTGACCGTGACCCTGGCCGGCGGCCGGGGCCTCCTCCTCGGGCTTGTCCACCACGAGCGCCTCGGTCGTGAGCAGCATGCCCGCGATCGAAGCCGCGTTCTGCACGGCCGAGCGCGTGACCTTGACCGGGTCGATGACGCCCTGGTCGAGCAGGTTCACGTACTCGCCGGTGGCGGCGTTGAGACCGTGACCGGCCTCCAGCTCGGCCACCTTGTGCGTCACCACGTAGCCCTCAAGGCCGGCGTTCTCGGCGATCCAGCGGGCCGGCTCGACCAGCGCGCGGCGGACGATGCCGACACCGGTGGCCTCGTCACCCGTGAGGTCGAGGTCGTCGAGGTCCTTGCCGATGTGGATCAGCGCGGAGCCACCGCCGGAGACGATGCCCTCCTCGATGGCGGCGCGCGTCGCGGAGATCGCGTCCTCGAGGCGGTGCTTCTTCTCCTTCAGCTCCACCTCGGTGGCGGCGCCGACGCGCAGCACGCACACACCGCCGGCGAGCTTGGCCAGGCGCTCCTGCAGCTTCTCGCGGTCCCAGTCGGAGTCGGACTGCTCGATGGCAATCTTGATCTCCTTGACGCGGTCCTCGATGGCCTGCGCGTCACCGGCGCCGTCGACGATGGTCGTGGCGTCCTTGGTGACGACGACGCGGCGGGCCGTGCCGAGCACCTCGAGACCGACGTGCTCCAGCTTGAGGCCGACCTCCTCGCTGACGACCTGGCCGCCGGTGAGGATGGCCATGTCCTGCAGCATCGCCTTGCGGCGGTCGCCGAAGCCCGGGGCCTTGACGGCCACGGAGGTGAAGGTGCCGCGGATCTTGTTGGTGACCAGGACGGCCAGGGCCTCGCCCTCGACGTCCTCGGCGACCACGAGGAGCGGCTTCTTCGTCTGGGCGATCTTCTCCAGCAGCGGCAGGAAGTCCGCGATGGAGGCGATCTTGCCCTGGGTGAGCAGGATGTAGGCGTCCTCGAGGACGGACTCCATCCGCTCGGGGTCGGTCACCATGTAGGCCGACAGGTAACCCTTGTCGAACTGCATGCCCTCGGTGAACTCGAGCTCCATGCCCATGGCGTTGGACTCTTCGACGGTGAGGACACCGTCCTTGCCCACCTTGTCGAACGCCTCGGCGATCAGGCCGCCGATCTGGGCGTCCTGCGCGGAGATCGTCGCGACGTTGGCGATCTCCTTCTTGTCGCCGACCTCGCGGGCGCTGGCCAGCAGCTTGTCGCTGACGGCCTTGGCGGCCTTGTCGATGCCGCGCTTGAGCGACAGCGGCGAGGCGCCGGCGGCCACGTTGCGCAGGCCCTCGCGGACCATGGCCTGGGCCAGGACGGTCGCGGTGGTGGTGCCGTCACCCGCGATGTCGTTGGTCTTGGTGGCAACTTCCTTGGCGAGCTGGGCGCCGAGGTTCTCGTAGCGCTCCTCCAGCTCGATCTCACGAGCGATGGTCACACCGTCGTTCGTGATCGTCGGAGCACCGAACTTCTTGTCGATGACGACGTTGCGGCCACGCGGGCCGAGGGTAACCTTCACGGCGTCCGCGAGGGCGTTCACGCCACGCTCGAGCGCGCGGCGGGCGTCCTCGTCGAACTCCAGGATCTTCGCCATTGCTGAAAGTCCTCTCCTGGCGTCGAAAGCCCCGGGTGCCCTCAAGAGCGCCCGGGGCTCGACACAACCGGCTTACTTCTCGATGATCGCGAGAACGTCGCGGGCGGAGAGCACGAGGTACTCCTCGCCGCCGTACTTGACCTCGGTGCCGCCGTACTTGCTGTAGAGGACGATGTCGCCCTCGGAGACGTCGAGCGGAATCCGCTTGTCGCCGTCCTCATCCCAGTTGCCCGGGCCCACCGCGAGGACCTTGCCCTCCTGCGGCTTCTCCTTGGCGGTGTCAGGGATGACCAGGCCGGAAGCGGTGGTCTGCTCGGCCTCAAGCGGCTGGACCACAATGCGGTCGCCGAGCGGCTTAACGGGAACCTTGGTGGCGGTCGTCACGATCGGACCTCCCCTTCAGATTTGAATGATCTAGAAGAGGCGACCAGCTGGGCCTGCCGTCGCGGGTGTCAGACCTGCCTCGTCGCACGTTGGCACTCTCAAGGGGAGAGTGCCAACAGGAAACATATGCAAGAGGGGCTTGACAGTCAACACGAACCCGTCTGCTGTGAGCGATCAGACCCTCGCCCGGTCACCAGTCTTCCACGTCCGCGCACCTCCCGGCCTGCGCCGCGCCGCCCGGCGGCGGGTCCGTTCCCGCGTGGCGCTAACGTCTGATGACGTGGACCTCGACGCCTTCACCGAGTTGCTGACCCCGCGCGGCGGGCGCGCGCTGGCGGAGGCCGAGGAACTGGCGGGCGCCGACCCGGTCGCCGCCGCCACCGCCCTGCGCAGGACGTACGACGCGGCGCTCACCTCCGCCGCCCTCACCCAGGCTGGGCTCAGGCAGCGGGCCAGGGCCAAGTTCGGCTCGGACGCGGGGCGGATGTTCTTCACGCCGCACGGCCTGGAGCAGTCCACGAGGACGGAGGTCGCCGACCACCGCGCCCGCCGCCTGCTCACCCTGCACGGCACAGCCGCACCCCAGCACGACACGAGCGCGCCCCAGCCCGCCCAGCACAGCACAGCCGCGCCCCAGCCCGCCCAGCACGGCACAGGTGCGCCCCGGGTCGTGGACGCCTGTTGCGGCGTCGGCGGTGACCTGCTCGCCCTGGCCCGCGCCGGCTGCGCCGTGACCGCCGTGGACACCGACCCCCTGACCGTGGCCGTCGCCAGGGCCAACGCGGAGGCGTTCGGCCTGTCCGCCCGGGTCACGGTGAGCGTGGCGGACGCTGCGGACGTCAGCCCCGAGGACTACGACGTGCTGTTCGCCGACCCCGCCAGGCGGACGGGCAGAGGCAGGACGTTCGACCCCATGGCCTACTCCCCGCCCTGGCCGGTGGTGCTCGACCTGCTGTCCCGCGCGCGCCTGGCCTGCCTCAAGGTCGCCCCCGGCCTCCCGTACGAGTTCATCCCCGAGGGCGCCGAGGCCGAGTGGGTGTCGTTCAAGGGCGAGGTCAAGGAGGCCACCCTGTGGACCGGGGCCGGCGGCGGGAGGCGGGCGACGCTGCTGCCCGGCGGCCACACGCTGGCGGCGGCCGGCGTCAGGGCCGAGGCGGGCGCGCCGGGCGGCTACGTCTACGAGCCGGACGGGGCCGCGGTCCGCGCGCATCTCGTGGGCGAGGTGGCCGAGCTGGTCGGCGGCAGGCTGCTCGACCCGATGATCGCCTACATCACGTCCGACGCCCTGGTGCGCACTCCCTGGGCGGCCGCGTACGAGGTGGAGGACATCATGCCTTTTTCCCTGAAAAAGCTCCGCGCCGCCCTCCGCGAGCGACAAATCGGCAATGTGACCATCAAAAAGCGCGGCTCCGCCGTGGACATCGAACGGCTCCGCACCGATCTGCGCCTCAAAGGCGACAATTCATTGGTGATCATGCTGACCAGAATTGCCGACAAACCCTCGGTAATCCTGTGCAAGGCCTCCCCACCTGCCTGAATCACCGAACCCGGTCATCCGTACGTTAATCGCGATCTTTCAATTCACCCCTGACGGACCTTGATCGAAAGGCTAAGGTGGGCCGGGCGAGGAGTTCTCCGCCCCATTGCGGTTGACCGCGCTCTCACCCTTCATCGATAAACCGGACCTATCCCACCGCTGCGCGGCAGACCGTCGGCGAGCGAAGGAGCTTTCGGTGGACCATTCCAACCACGCCGCCCTTCTTCCTAACGGCTACGACGCCGTCCCCAAGAGGATGCGAGACCTGCTGGCCCGTGCCGCTCAGGACCATGTCTACGAGCAACGCACCCAGGGCGCCGTGCTCGACGAGATCCGCCAGCGGCTCGAAGGCATGGAGTGGCTGCTGCGCGAGGTGCGCGAGCGCGAGCTGGGCGGTCTCAGCGGCACGCTGGAGACGGTCAGCGGGCGGCTCGACGAGATGTCCGCCAAGCCGCCGATGTGGGCGGAGGGCCTGGCGCAGCACGTGGAGGCGGTGCGCGACCACGTCGACGCCGTGGGCGAGAAGGTGGGCCACGTGGACGCCCGGGTGACGCCCGTGGCGGAGCTGCCGAGCCTGTGGGCCGACCTGGGCACGGTGGGCGAGAGCGTGGACGAGGCGCTCAAGCGCCTGCAGTCGGTGCTCGACACCACCGACGGCATCACCAAGGGCATGTCCGGCTTCGCGGCCCAGCTCGCCGGCCTCAACACCAGCATGGAGGCCGCCGCCAGCCGCTTCACGCGGCTCGACAAGTCGATGGCCGAGCTGGCCGCCCGCACCGACCGCGTCGAGGACGTCGTCAACGACCTGTCGGAGAGCGTCGCGGGCACGGCCGAGCAGCTCACCGCCAAGGTCGAGGCGGCAGAGCAGCGCACGACCGCCCGCCTCGACGAGACCGACCAGCGCCTCACCGCCCGGCTCGACGACACCGATCAGCGGCTCACCGTCCGCCTCGACGAGACCGACGAGCGGCTGAGCGCCCGCCTGGACGACACAGACAGGCGCCTCGGCACCCGGCTCGACGAGACCGACCAGCGGCTCGCCACGGCCCTCCTGGAGGCCGACGAGCGCCTCGTCAGCCGGCTCAAGGAGGCCGACGAGACGCTCACCGGCCGCCTGGCCGACGTGGAGCAGCGCCTGACCACCCGCCTCGACGAGGCCGACCAGCACCTGGCCGTGCAACTCGGCGAGAGCGAGCAGCGCCTGACGGCCCGGCTCAGCGGCGTGGACGCCTGCCTCGACAGGGCCGAGGGCAAGCTGACGGCGCTCGACTCCCGGCTCACCGGGTTCGACAGCAGGCTGGAGTCCGCCGACGAGTGCCTGGCCGACATCGACACCAGGATCGACGGCCTCGACGGCCGCATGAGCGGCGTCGACAAGCGGCTCGTCTCCATGGACGGCCAGCTCGGCGCGGTCGACAAGCGGCTGGGCACCCTCGACGGCCACCTCGGCCGCCACGACGACCGCTTCGACGCGCTCGACGTCCGCGTCGACGCCCGCTTCTCCTCGCTCGACGAGCGGATGGCCGCCACCGACCAGCACGCCGCCGAGCTGGCCACCCGCAGCGAGGGCCGCTTCAACAAGCTCGACAACCAGATGGACGCCATCGACGAGCGGCTGGTCGAGGCCGAGGAGCACATGAGCACCCGCTTCGACACCATCGACGGCCACTTCGGCGGCCTCGACAACCGCTTCCACGGCCTCGACACCCACCTCAACGGGCTGACCGCCCGCGCCGAGCAGGCGGGCGAGCACCTGGAGTCGGTCGACGAGCGCATCGAGGCCGTCACCGCGTCCGTGAGCCGCCTGCCCGCCGACCTGGCCATCCCCGAGCGGGTGGGCGAGCTGCTGCAGTCGCACGTGGGCGAGCAGGCCGACCGGCTGACCGCCGCCACCGAAGCGCTCACCGAGCTGGTCAAGGCGCGCCCCGACAGTGACGAGATGGCCGTCGCGGTGTCAGGCGTCGTGCAGCCCGCCGCCGCCGACCTGACCAAGCGGCTCGACGCGCTGGAGGAGACCATGCTGGCGCTGGCCGAGGCCCTCCTGCGCCCCACCCGGTCGAAGGACTGAGCCCGGCGCGGGGCCGACGGCCCCGCGTCCTCACACGTGCACGGTCGTGATCGGCAGCGACGAGTCGGCGGGGATCTCCAGCGTCGAGGGCGTCACTCCGGCGGCCACCAGATCGGAGCCGAGCGCGGCCACCATGGCCCCGTTGTCGGTGCACAGGCCAGGCCTCGGCACGCGCAGCCGCACCCCGGCCGCGTCGCACCGTTCCTGGGCCAGCGCCCGCAGCCGCGAGTTGGCCGCCACCCCGCCGCCGATCAGCAGGTCGTGCACGTCGTACTTGCGGCAGGCCTGCAGCGCCTTGCGGGTCAGCACGTCCACCACGGCCTCCTGGAAGGAGGCGGCCACGTCGGGCACGTGGATGGACTCGCCCGCCGCCTCGCGGGCCTCGACCCAGCGCGCGACGGCCGTCTTGAGCCCGGAGAAGGAGAAGTCGAGCGTGCCGTCGTCGAGCTTGCCGCGCGGGAACGCGATCGCCGATCCCGATCCCTCGCGCGCGGCCCTGTCGATGTGCGGTCCGCCGGGGAACGGCAGGCCCAGCACACGCGCGACCTTGTCGAACGCCTCGCCCGCCGCGTCGTCCACGGTGGAGCCGAGCGAGATGACGTCGTCGGCCACGTCGGGCACGAGCAGCAGCGATGAATGGCCGCCCGAGACGAGCATGGCGATGCACGGTTTGGGCAGCGGCCCGTGTTCGAGCTGGTCGACGGCGACGTGGGCGGCCAGGTGGTTGACGCCGTAGAGCGGCACGCCGAGGCCGAGCGCGTACGACTTGGCCGCCGCCACCCCCACGAGCAGCGCGCCCGCCAGCCCCGGGCCGGCGGTGACGGCGATGGCGTCGATGTCGGAGAACTTCAGCCCCGCCTGGGCCAGCGCGGCCTCCACGGTCGGCGTCATGGCCTCCAGATGGGCGCGCGAGGCGACCTCCGGCACCACGCCGCCGTACCTGGCGTGCTCGTCCATGCTGGAGGCGATCGTGTTGGCCAGCAGCGTGTGACCCCTGACGATGCCGATGCCGGTCTCGTCGCAGGACGTCTCGATGCCGAGGACCAAGGGTGCGTCAGTCACCAAGCTTCCTTCTCATCATGATCGCGTCGGTGCCGTCGTCGTAGTAGCGGCGGCGGGTGCCGATCTCCTCGAACCCGTAGTGCCGGTAGACCCCCTGCGCGCGCGGGTTGTCGGCGCGCACCTCCAGGAAGATCTCCCGCGCTCCCCTGCGGGTCGCCTCGGCCAGCAGCTCGGTCAGCATCGCGCCGCCGAGCCCGGTGCCCTGGTGCTTGTCGAGCACCGCGATGGTCTGCACGTCGGCCTGGTCGCCCGCGGCGGCCAGGCCCGCGTAGGCGACGATCTCGTCTTCCACCAGGACCACCACGTAGTGGCGGGTGCGGGGCATCTCGGCCAGCTCGCCGCGCATCATGCCCTCGCTCCACGCGTCGAGCGGGAACGTGGCCCGTTCGATCGCCATGACCGCGGGCAGGTCGGCCTCGGTCATCGGGCGCAGCTTCACGCCGTCACCCGCTTGGGCGCGCCCGGCACCACCGCGTCGGGTCTGCGCAGGTAGATGGGGCGTGGCGGGCCGAGCGTGACCCCCTCGGCGAGCCGTTCCGCCGCCAGGGCGGCCAGGGCGCCCGCGTACGGGTAGGGCGGCACCTCGCCGCCGCCGCCGAGCAGGTCGGGGTAGAGCTGCGCGCCCGCGCCGACGACCGGCAGCCCGGCCACGGGCACGTCGGCGGGCCGGTCCACGAAGGGGCCCTCGTCGCGGGTGCGGTGGTCGGCGTAGCGGGCCCAGAAGACCTCCTTGCGGCGCGCGTCGGTGGCCGCGAGGAAGGGCTCGGACAGCTTGCTGCCGTAGGCGACGGCGTCGAGCGTGCAGATGCCGTACGCCGGCACGCCCAGCGTGGTGGCCAGGCCCTGCGCGGTCATCAGCCCGACGCGCAACCCCGTGTAGGGGCCGGGGCCGCTGCCGGCCACGATGGCCGTCACGGCGCGCAGCGTCGTGCCCGCCTCGCGCAGCACGACCTCGATGGTGGGCACGAGCAACTCGCCGTGCCGCCGGGCGTCGATCGTGGTCGACTCGGCGAGCACGCGCTCCCCGTCGTGGAGCGCGGCGGTGACGGCGGGCGTCGCGGTATCAAAGGCCAGGACCAGCACGACTGTTTAGCCTACCCGCCGCGCGGGTCTCACCTGGCCGCTTCGCGCAGGCTCCGGCCGTCACACCTGGGACGCGTACACGATGACGTTGTCGAGGTACTCGCCCTTGGCGTAGTCGAACTTGCCGCCGCAGGTCACCAGCTTGAGCCCGTCCTCCACGTAGACGCGCTGCGCGGGGAAGCTGTCCTTGTGGACCTGCTCGATCGAGTCGACCTTGAACTCCACGACCTTGCCGTCGCTGCGCTCCACCTTGACGGTCTCGCCCTTGCGTAACTGCCTGAGCTTGTAGAACACGGCGGGCGCGGTCTTGGTGTCGACGTGGCCGATGATCACCGAGGCGCCCTTCTCGCCGGGCACCGCGCTGCCGGTGTACCAGCCGGCCATCTTCGGCTTCTCGTACGGCGGCAGCTCGACCTCGCCGTTCTTCTGCAGGTCGAGCTTCATCAGCGGGGCCTCGACGTCGATCGAGGGGATGTCGATGCTCTTGGGCACGACGCCGGCGGCGGGCGTCGTGGTGGTGCCGGTCTGCATGCCTCTGCCGAAGGCGACCAGCACCAGACCGGTGATGGCGCCGGCGAGCACCACCCGTCCTGGGCGGGCCACGTCCCTATGCCCGGTTGCGCCGCTTGACCGCGAGGCCGACGCCTCCGGCCAGGGCCAGCGCGATCAGCACGCCGGCGGGACCGAACGGGATCGACGACTCCTCGGCGGCCTCCTGCGCGTACGTGCCGCCGCCGCCCGCCCTGGGCGCGCTGGTGGGCACGGTGGTGGTGCTGGTGGGCTCCTCGGTCGGCGCCGCGACCACGCGCAGGGTGGCCCTGCCCATGTCGTTGGTGCCGTCGCACTTGACGTCCACGCGGTAGTTGCCGCGCCGGATCGTTCCCGAGACCTGCGCCTCGCCGCGCACCCACGGGGAGCCGCTGGTGGCGGTCGGGGACGGGCTGAGCGAGGCGGCGGGCACCGGGTTGAGCGTGACGCCGTTGATGAACGCCCTGGAGGTGGCGGTGCCGGTGTGGGCCGGGCCGCCGGTCGGCACGGGGCAGTTGGCCAGGATCCAGACCCTGGAGGTCTCACCGGCGGTGACGCGGTCGGGGTTGAGCTGGACCGAGATGGTCCGTCTCGTCGTGGTCACGGTGGGCTGCGGGCTGGCGGTCGTCGTCGTGGTGACGGTGGTCGTGGGGGAGTTCGTACCGGAGAGTGTTGGGGTGGGTGTTGTCGGTGGGGTCTCGGCTGAGGCCGAGCAGCCGGTCAGACCGACCATGACGATGGCTCCCGCGTACGCGACACGCCTGACCCTGAGCACCGGCCGCACCCCACTCCGCCGTCTTGCAACCCAGCATCCACCAATTCTGTGGATGTCGCCCCTCCTGATACCCAGAAATTCTGGGCAATCCCTCACCAACGATCATGTTTTATCGCGTTGGCCTGGTACGTCAAGGGTGCCAGCTTTACCGGTCTTTGACGGTGGTTTCAGTCTTGTAGCGGATCAGACGGCGTGTCGGTCCACCTGGAGCCCACGCCTCGCAGCGTCACGACCCTGGCCTCGTCTCCGGCCTCTCGGTCGATCTGGATCTCCAGCCGGTCGTCGGCGAGCCCCTCGACCAGCCCCTCGCCCCATTCGACGACGGTGACCGACTCCTCCAGCGACGCGTCGAGGTCGAGGTCGTCGACTTCGAGGTCACCGCCGAGCCGGTACGCGTCCACGTGCACCAGCGGCGGCCCCTGGCGCAGCGACGGGTGCACCCGGGCGATCACGAACGTGGGCGAGGTGATCGGGCCGCGCACCTTGAGCCCTTCCGCGATGCCCTGGACGAGCGTGGTCTTGCCGGCGCCGAGCGGGCCCGACAGCACCAGCAGGTCGCCGGGGCGCAGGTGGCCGGCCAGGCGGGCGCCGTAGGCCCGCATGTCGTCGGGGGTGGCGAGCCGCACTAGATCTCCACTCTCTTCAACAGGTCGCGCAGCGCGTCGTTGACGATGCCGGGGCGCTCCATCTGGATCAGGTGCGAGGTCTCGGGAACCTCGGTGAGCTGCGCCTTCGGCAGCGCGCCCGCGATGGCCTTGCTGTGGTCGGGCGGCGTCAGCCAGTCACGGTCGCCGACGAGGATCGCGGTGGGCACCGGGTCGAGCACGTGCAGGGCGGAGAGCTTGTCGTGGTTCATCAGCGCCGGGTAGAAGTTGGCGACCACCTCGGTCGGAGTCGCCCTGATCATCGACTCGGCGAAGTCGACCAGGGTCGGGCTGACGTTCTTCGAGTCGCCGAAGCCGAACAGGCGGGTGATCAGGAAGGCGATGTCGCTGCCCGCGTGGCGGGTGCGGTCGACCCACGTGCCGCGCTTGCCCAGCATCGACACCGTGCCCGGCGTGAGCTTGTGCACGATCTTGGACAACATCGCGGGCAGGCCCAGCGTCAGCTCGGCCAGCTTGCCCGCCGAGGTGGCGATGAGCGCCGCCGCGCGGATCTTGTCGCCGAACAGCTCGGGGTGACGGTCGGCCAGCGCCATGATCGTCATGCCGCCCATCGAGTGGCCGACCAGCGCGCACGGGCCCGGCACGAACTCCTCGATCACCTCGGCCAGGTCGTCGCCGAGCCGGTCGATCGTGCAGTCGTCGGCCTCGGCGCGCTGGGAGCGGCCGTGGGAGCGCTGGTCCCACAGCACGATCCGGTAGTTCTCCCGCAGGTCCTTGCGCTGGTAGTGCCAGGACTCCAGGTTGAGGCAGTAGCCGTGGCAGAGCACGACGGTCAGCGGCGCGTCCTCGGGGCCGTCGATCTCGACGTGCAGCGCGTAGCCGTCGGAGGTGACGAGCGTGCGCTCCCTGCCCCGCAGCTCGCCGAACGGCTCGCTCGCCTCGGTGTCGGGGCGCAGCCTGATCCGGCCGACCGCGTAGCGCTTGGCCAGTGCCGCCGCCGCGACACCGGCGGAAGCCGCACCGACGAGCGCGCCGGCGATCCCTACCCTGCGCCGTGTTGTCGTCGTCGTCATGTCCCCGATCCTTCTCCGCTCATGCCCGCCGCGAAGTGCCCTTCGACACGTTTACGTGTACGCGCGGCACGCGCGAGCCGATCCTGGTCACGATCTCATGCGTGATCGTGCCGAGAGTATCCGCCCATTCCTGAGCGGTCGGCTCGCCCCCGTCGCCCGGCCCGAACAGCACGACCTCGTCGCCTGCCGACAGCGGGTCGTCGCCCATGTCGATCATGAACTGGTCCATGCACACCCGTCCGGCGATCAGCCTGCGCCTGCCACCCGCCAGAACCTCGGCCCGCCCCGTCGCGTGCCGGAGGATTCCGTCCGCGTACCCGAGAGGAACCAGCCCAAGCGTGGTCTCGTGCCCCGTGATGTAAAGGTGCCCGTAGGAGACGCCAGAGCCCTCGGTGACGCGCTTGACCATGCCGACCCTGGCCGTCAGCGTCATGGCCTGCCTGAGGCCGAAGTCGCCCAGCTCGGGGATGGGGCTCAGGCCGTACATCGCGATGCCGGGCCTGACCAGGTCGAAGCGCGCGCCCGGCAGCGTCATGGCGGCCGCCGAGTTGGACAGGTGCCTGATCACGCCGGAGTCGGCCGCGCCGGCCTGGTCGGCCAGCTTCAGCGCCACTTCGAACGCCTCGATCTGCCGCTCGATCGACGGATGGCCGGGGATGTCGGCGCAGGCGAGGTGCGACCAGAGGCCGACGATCTCGATGACGCCCTCGGCGCGCAGCTCCAGCGCCCTGTCGAGCAGGCCGGGCCAGGCCGCGAGCGGCGCGCCGCCCCTGCTCATGCCGGTGTCGGCCTCCAGGTGCAGCTTCGCGGTGCGGCCCGCGCGCCTGGCGGCGGCCGCGATCTCGTCGAGCAGCCGCGTGTCGGCGGCCGACAGCTCGATGCCGGCGGCCAGCGCCTCGTCGAGCGGCTCATCAGGGGTGATCAGCCAGGACAGGATCGGCGCGGTGACGCCGCCCGCGCGCAGCTCCAGCGCCTCCCTGACGAACGCCGTGCCGAGCCGGCTCGCCCCGCCCTCCAGCACCGCCTCGGAGACGGGCACCAGCCCGTGCCCGTAGGCGTCGGCCTTGACCGCGCCCATGATCTCCGCGCCGCCCGCGCGCTCCTTGAGCAGGGCGACGTTGTGCCTGATGGCGGCCAGATCGACCCGAGCCTCCGCGGGCGTGGCCACTGAGGAGTACATCCTTCTAGTGTGGCAGCTCCGGATCGTGGGCGAGTCCAGTTTCCATCCCGGACGCGTCAGGAGCCGGCGCTGGTCACGGCGCGGATGGCGGCCGGGATCGCCGTGGCCACGTCGGCGGCGGCCAGCGGCGCCCCGTCGGCGGCCAGCCGCCCGGCCACCCCGTGCAGGTAGGCGCCGCACGAGGCCGCGTCGTAGCAGCTCAGTCCCTGCGCCAGCAGCGCGCCCGCCAGCCCTGACAACACGTCGCCCGTGCCGCCGGTGGCCAGCCACGGCGTGCCGGACACGTTCACCCTGGCCGGTCGCCCCTCCTCGGCCACCACCGTGGTGGAGCCCTTGAGCAGCACGGTCACGCCCAGCTCCGCCGCCGCCCGCCTGGCGTGCTCGAGCCTGGCCGCCTCGATGTCGGCCCGGTCGGCGCCGATCAGCCTGGACAGCTCGCCCGCGTGCGGCGTGATCAGGACGGGCGCGGTACGCCGCAGCAGCCCCTTGTCCCTGGCCACCAGCGTCAGCCCGTCGGCGTCCACCAGCACGGGCACGTCGCCGGCGAGCACCCTGGCGGCCAGTTCGTGCGCCCAGGTGTCGGTGCCCAGCCCCGGGCCGAGCACCCACGCCTGCACCCGGCCCACGTGCTCGACGGAAGGCGCGTCGAGGAGCGTGACCACGGCCTCCGGCCAGTGCGAGCGCACCTGGGCGACCGGCGCCTCGCGGCCCGCGTACCTGACCATGCCGGACCCGCCCCGCAGCGCGCCGCCCACGGCCAGCACGGCCGCGCCGGTGAACAGGTCGCTGCCCGCCGCGACGCCCAGCACTCCCCTGCGGTACTTGTCCGACTCGCCGCCGGGGCGCGGGATCAGCCCGGCCACGTCGCGGCCGGTGAGCGCGGTGGCGTCGGGATCGGGCAGGTGCTCCCCCAGCCCGATGTCGATCAGCTCGACGTCACCGGCGAACGCCGCGCCCGGATCGACCAGCAGCCCCGTCTTGTACGCCCCCATGGTCACGGTCACCTTGGCCCGGACGGCGACGCCCGCCACCTGCCCGCTGCTCGCGTCCACGCCGCTGGGCAGGTCCACGGCCACGACCGCGGCCCCTGCGGCGTTCGCCTCCGCCGCGAGCCGCGCGTACGGCTCCCTGAGCGCCCCCGACGCCCCGATGCCCACGAGCCCGTCCACGATCAGGTCGGCCTGCCCGATCGCCGTCGCCTCCGCGACCCGCCCGCCGGCGTCGAGCAGCGCCCGCAGCCCCGCCTCGTGCGTCCTGGACCCGGCGAGCACGGCCTCCACCCTGGCTCCGCGCCTGGCCAGCCGCTCGCCCGCGTACAGGGCGTCCCCGCCGTTGTCGCCGCTGCCGACGAGCAGGACGACGCGCCTGCCGTAGACCCGTCCCAGCAGGTCGGCGCAGACGGCGGCGAGGCCGGCGGCGGCGCGCTGCATCAGCGTGCCCTCGGGCAGCCGGGCCATGAGCGCCTGCTCGGCGCCCCGGATCTGGTCGGCGGTGTAGGCGGTACGCATGATCCGAAGCTATCCCTCCGCGCTATCCCTCCGCGATCACATAGGCCACGGCCACGCCCGCGTCGTGGCTGAGCGAGATGTGCCAGCGCTTGACCCCGAGCCCGTACGCGACCTCGGCCACCTTGCCCGAGATCCGCAGCTCGGGCTTGCCGAGCTCGTCGCAGCGCACCTCGGCCTCCAGGTGCCCCAGGCCCTGGGGCGCGCCGAGCGCCTTGGCCACGGCCTCCTTGGCGGCGAACCTGGCGGCCAGCGACTGCACGGGGAGTGGCCGCTCGATTTCGGTGAACAGCCGCTCCCTGAGCGGCGGCGTGCGCTCCAGCGCGGCCTCGAAGCGGGCGATGTCCACGATGTCCACGCCGATACCCAGGATCATCGTCCTAGGCTATTGGAACGGCCCGCGCTCCCACGGCCCCCAGATCGCGATGGACATGCCCTGCTTGGCCTGGAGGTTGACGTAGAGGGTGTGGCCGCCCGGGCCGAACGTGGAGCCGGCGAACTCCGCCCCGTCGTCGCCCTCGATCGGCTGCAGCCGGCAGAAGTCGAAGATCTGGCCGCTCCTGGTCAGCCCGCGCAGCCAGTTGTCCTGCTCGCCGTCCTCGCACAGCACGAGCGTGCCGCGCCTGCTGACGGTCACGTTGTCGGGCAGGTCCAGCACGGACGAGCGCGGCGACTCGTAGACGAGCTTGAGCCGCCCGCTCCACGTCTCGTACGCCCACACCTGCCCCCGCCCGTCGCCGAACCCGTCGGGCGCCCGCTCGCCCGGCGCCGTGGCCCCGCCCTGGGTGGAGACGAAGTACACGGTGCCGTGGTGGTGCACCGCGCCCTCCAGCCGGGCGAAGATCGCCGCCCCCTTCTTCCTGCCCTGCCTGCCCACGGCCTGGACGGCCTCGTCGTAGGCGGGCCTGCCCTTGAAGTCGGGGTCGGGGTCGTCGATGTCCACCCAGGTGGTCCCGTACGCGGTGCCGGGCTCCTGCCCCTTCGACAGGTCGGCGCGTTCGGTGCCGCTGACGGCGAGCATCTGCAGCCTGCCGCCGTCGAGCAGCCGTCCGGCCAGGATCGGGTGCTTGGGCGGCAGGTAGCGGTAGAAGCCGGAGGGGTGGGAGAAGTTGTCCTCGGTGAGGTAGATGGCGCCGGAGGAGGGGTCGAAGGCGGCCGACTCGTGCGGGAAGCGCCCGGCGGCGCGGATCGGCGTGGCCGTGGCGGCGCGGGCGACCGGCACCTCGAACAGGTAGCCGTGCTTGCGGGTGAGCTTGGAGTTGTCGTCGCCGGAGTGATCGTCGCCCACGTCGGGGCCGTTGACCGTCTCCTCGCAGCTCACCCAGGCCCGCCAGGCCATGGGGCCGCCGGAGCAGTTCATCATGGTGCCGTTCAGCGACGGCGCGCTCCTGATCACCTCGCCGTAGCGGGTGACCCGGATCGTCGAGGTGCCACCGCCGGCCATCGGGTCGTAGGCCTTGTCCCTGTCGCCGAACGCGCCCACGGGCCCGCTGACCTCGTGGTTGCGGATGAGGACGGCGCTGCCCCCTGGCCCGGAGAAGGCGGCCATGCCGTCGTGCTTGCCCGGCACGGCGGAGCCGTCGCTGTACTTCTCGCCCGCCACGCTGAACGAGCGGTACCGGAACCCGTCGGGCAGGTGCAGCCGCACCTTCCCATCCCGGAGATCGCGTACGGGGCGGAGCGTCCCGTACCCGCGCACGGGGTCGGCCCCGCCCTTCGCGCCGGCGCACGCGACCCCCGCGAAGGGCCCGGCGATCCCGGCGGCGACGTTGGAGATGAAGCGACGACGGTCCACGGAATACCTCCCGTCGGGACAGTAGCCGCCGGTCAGCCGTTGCACGTCCGATTCACCAAGACCCATTCTCTTTCCCCGAAGTGGCTCTCGGTAATCCCACGTTTTTATCCACAGGCTGTGGATCCCCGGGGGCGGCCCCGCCAGGGTCCCGGTTTGTGACGCATCGCTACGCTGCCAAGGTGAATAACGGCTACGTGGAACTGAGCAGGGAGCAGTGGAGCGAGCTCCGCAAGAACACGCCCTTGACTCTCACCGCAGACGAGCTGGAAGAGCTACGCGGCGTCGATGACCCGATCGACCTCACCGAGGTCACCGACATCTACCTCCCCCTGACCCGGCTGCTCAACCTGCACTTCACCGGGTCCAAGCAGCGCAGCAGCGTGCTGAGCGCGTTCCTCGGCAAATCCGAGCGGCGCGTGCCGTACATCCTGGGCATCGCGGGCAGCGTCGCGGTCGGCAAGTCGACCACGGCGCGCCTGCTGCACACCCTCCTGGCCCGCTGGCCCGAGCACCCGCACGTGGAGCTGATCACCACCGACAGTTTCCTCTACCCCAACGCGGTGCTGGAGGCCAAGAAGATCATGCATCGCAAGGGCTTCCCCGAGAGCTACGACCGCCGGGCGCTGGTCAGGTTCGTGGCGGAGGTGAAGGCGGGCGGAGCCGAGGTCAAGGCGCCCATCTACAGCCACCTCGAATACGACATCGTCCCCGGCGCCGCCCAGACCGTGAAGAACCCCGACATCCTCATCATCGAGGGGCTCAACGTCCTGCAACCGGCCCCGCCCACCTCCCTCGCCGTCAACGACTACTTCGACTTCTCCATCTACGTGGACGCCAAGGTCGAGGACATCCGCACCTGGTACGTCGAACGTTTCCACAAGCTCCGCCGCACCGCCTTCGAGGACCCCAAGTCGTACTTCCGGCACATCGCGGAGCTGTCCTACGACGAGGCCACCGAATTCGCGCGCAACGTCTGGCGCGACATCAACGAACGCAACCTCATCGAGAACATCGCCCCCACCAGGGGCCGCGCCGACCTCGTCCTCAAGAAGGGCGTCGACCACTCCGTACAGCGGGTTCGGCTCCGCCAGACCTGAACACCTCCTCGAACAGGTAGCGCGCGAACCTGCCCGCGCACTCCTGGTCGTCGAGGCCGGCGAACCAGCACTCCTCACCGTGGTCGTGGCACCAGTACCAGATCATGTGAGGGAGCCTCGCGTACCACTATCAACACAACGTCAAGGTTCGTTCGACGACAATGTCCTCGTGCTGCATCTGCGACTGATCGTCCCGTCCGACCGCACAGAAGAGGCGGTCGAGGTGCTGGAGGGCTGCCCGGGCGTCACCAACCTCGTGGTGCTGCCCGGCGCGGCCCGCGAGCCGCGGGGCGACGTGATCCTCTGCGACTCGGCCAGGGAGTCGGCCAACGAAGTGCTGGGCAAGCTCGCCTGGCTGGAGGAGGAAGGCTCCATCGCCGCCGAGCAGATCGACCTCTCCCTGTCCCGGGCGGCCGACCGGGCCGTCGAGCAGGCGCCGGGCGACCCCGACGACGCCGTGATCTGGGAGGATCTTGAGCACAAGGTGGACGCCGACTCCCGCGTGACGTGGGCGTACCTGGCCTTCCTGGCCATCGCCACCCAGATCGCGGGCATCGGCGTCCTGCAGAACTCCCCCATCCTGATCGTCGGCGCGATGGTGCTCGGCCCCGAGTTCGGCGCGGTCGCGGCCATCTGCTTCGGCCTGCTGCGGCGCAGGGGGCACCTGATCGTCACCGCGCTGCGCACGCTGGCCATCGGGTTCACGGTCGCGATCGCCATCACGTACGCGTGCGCGCTCGTCTCCTACTGGCTCGGCTGGATCGACATCGGCAACCTCACCAGCAACGAGGAGGTGCAGTTCATCGTCAAGCCGGACCGCTGGTCGTTCATCGTGGCGCTGCTGGCGGGCGCGGCCGGGGTGCTGTCGGTCACGGCGGGCAAGTCGTCGGCGCTGGTCGGCGTCTTCATCTCGGTCACCACGGTGCCCGCGGCCGGCTACGTGGCCGTCGCGATGGCGGTGTCCGACTGGGGAGAGGTCGCGGCGGCCGTCTCCCAGCTCGGCATCAACATCCTGGGGATGGTCATCTCAGGGACGATCACCCTGATGGTCCAGCGGAAATTCTGGCCTCAAGTAGGACGTCGTTCATCCATATGACCGAGGCCACACCGCCGGGGCGGCTAGTAGGGTCCGGCACATGCACATCCTCGCCACCGAGGGGCTGACCAAACGTTTCCCCACCGTCACCGCGGTCGACCAGCTCACGGTCACCGTGGGGCCCGGCGTGACCGGGCTGGTCGGCGCGAACGGCGCGGGCAAGTCGACGCTGATCAAGATCCTGCTCGGCCTGCTGCCGCCCTCCGGCGGCAGCGCGCGCGTGCTGGACCTGGACGTCACGACGCGGGGCGCCGAGATCCGCCGCTTCGTCGGTTACATGCCCGAGCACGAATGCCTGCCCCCCGACGTCTCCGCCACCGAGCTGGTCGTCCACCTCGCCCGGATGTCCGGCCTGCCGCGCACCGCCGCCCGCGAGCGCGCCGCCGACGTGCTGCGCCACGTCGGGCTGGCCGAAGAGCGCTACCGGCCCGTCGGGGGTTACTCGACCGGCATGAAGCAACGGGTCAAGCTGGCCCAGGCGCTCGTCCACGACCCGAAGCTGATCTTCCTCGACGAGCCGACCAACGGCCTCGACCCACGCGGCCGCGACGAGATGCTGACGCTGATCAGGCGCATCGGCACCGAGTTCGGCATCAGCGTGCTCGTCACCTCCCACCTGCTCGGCGAGCTGGAGCGCATCTGCGACCACGTCGTCGTCATCGACGCGGGGCGGCTGCTGCGCTCGTCCGGCATCGGCGAGTTCACGCAGGCCACGCAGACCGTGACGGTCGAGGTGGACGAGGGGCTCGACGCGCTGGCCGCCCGGCTGTCCGGCGGCGGGCAGACCGTCTCCCAGCAGGGCCGCCTGCTGGTGGTCAAGGTGCAGGGGCCCGAGACGTTCGACGCGATCCGCGACGCGACGGCCGAGCTGGACCTGTGCCTCATCCGCCTCGAACAGGGACGCCACCGCATCGAGGACGTCTTCAGGGAGGAGGTCGCACATGTCTGAGATCTACGACATCGGCTATCGCCACTACGACGGCCCCCGGCTCGGCCGCGGCCACTCGACCAGGGCGCTGGCCGTGCACAGCCTGCGCGGCGTCTTCGGCCTCGGCCGCCCGGCGCGCAGCAAGATCGTGCCGTTCGCGCTGGCGGCCATCATGGTGCTGCCCTCGATCGTGGGCATCGCCCTGATGGCCCTGGCGCAGCAGCGCGGCATCCCCTACAGCGGGTTCGCGGTCGTCATGCAGGCCGTGGTGGCCATCTTCCTGGCCGCGCAGGCCCCCACCGTGGTCGCGCCCGACCTGCGCTACCGCGTGCTGCCGCTCTACCTGTCGCGGCCCGTCACGATCGCCGAGTACGTCGGCGCCAAGGTGGCGGCGATGACCGTGGCGGTGTTCGCGCTGATCGCGGTGCCGCTCACGCTGACCTTCCTGGGCGAGCTGGTCGTGGACATGCCAGGGCCGCCGGCCACCGGCGAGTACTTCGGCGCCCTGCTCATGGCGCTGCTGCTGGCGGTGCTGCTGTCGGCGTTCGGGCTGGCGCTGGCCTCGTTCACGCCGCGGCGCGGGCTCGGCGTGGCCTCCGTGATCACCGTCTACCTGCTGTCGTCGGCGTCCGTCCCGATCATCTACGGCTCGCTGTACTCCACGGGCAACGAGTCGGCGGCGGCCTGGGCGTGGCTGGCGAACCCGTTCTGGCTGGTCGACTCCGTGCAGCACTGGCTGTTCGGCACGCCGCCGCACTCCATCGAGAGCGCCGCCTACCCGAGCGGCCCCGCCTCGGCCGTCGTCCTGGTGCTGCTGATCGCCCTCGGTCTGGCCGCTCTCGGACTGCGCTACAGGAAGGCGGCCTCGCGATGAAGATCGAGCTCTCGCAGGTGTCCCGCTGGTACGGCAACGTGGTGGCGGTCAACGACGTCACCATGACCATCGGGCCAGGCGTCACGGGGCTGCTCGGGCCGAACGGCGCGGGCAAGTCGACGCTGCTGCACATGATGGCCGGCTTCCTGGCCCCATCGGGCGGCACGGTCACCCTGGACGGCACCACCGTCTGGAAGAACCACCACATTTACCGAAATGTCGGCCTAGTTCCGGAAAGGGAGGGCGTATATGGCTTCCTGACCGGCTGGCAGTTCGTCCTCTCCGCCGCCCGCCTGCACGGCCTGTCCTCCCCGGAGGAGGCCGCCCGCAAGGCCCTGGCCACCGTGGAGATGGAGGAGCCGAAGGACCGGCGCGTCGAGACGTACTCCAAGGGCATGCGCCAGCGCGTCAAGGTCGCCGCCGCCCTCGTCCACGACCCGCCCGTCCTCCTGCTGGACGAGCCGTTCAACGGCATGGACCCGCGCCAGCGCCTCCACCTCATGGACCTGATCAGGAACATGGGCACGGCGGGCAAGACCATCCTGTTCAGCTCCCACATCCTGGAGGAGGTCGAACGGGTCGCGCAGCACATCGAGGTGCTCGTCGCGGGCCGGCACGCCGCGTCCGGCAACTTCCGCGAGATCCGGCGGCTGATGACGGACCGGCCCCACCTGTTCCTGATCCGCTCCAGCGACGACAGGAAGCTCGCCGCCGCCCTTGTCCGCGACACCTCGACCGGCGGCATCACGCTGCGCCCAGAAGGCCTGGAGGTCCAGGCCACCGAGTTCCGCCGGTTCGCCCGCCTGCTGCCCAGGGTGGCTCGCGAGGAGGGCGTGCGCCTGCACCAGGTCTCCCCTGCGGACGAGGACCTGGAGAGCGTCTTCTCCTACCTGATCAACAGGAGCACCTGACATGAACACCGTGGTAGCGGGCATCACCTACCGCGCCCTGCTGGGCCGCCGGCGCATCATCCTGCTCCTGCTGCTCCCGCTCGCCCTCATCGCCCTGGCCGTGCTGTTCCGCGTCGTCGGCAGCGGCGACCAGCGCTCGGCCGTGCTGCTGCTGCAGAGCTTCGCCATCAGCACCATGCTGCCGCTGCTCGGCCTGATCGCCGGCACCGGCGTCATCGCCCCGGAGATCGACGACGGCACCATCATCCACCTGATGTCCAAGCCGATCTCGCGCCCCGTCATCATCCAGACGAAGTTCCTGGTGGCGGCCTCGCTGCTGGCCGTGTTCGGCGCCGTGCCCACCTACGTCGCGGGCTGGCTGCTGATCGGCGACGAGGACGGCATCGCGACCGGCTTCGCCGCCGGCACCCTGGTCGCCGGCATCGCCTACGCCGCCGTCTTCCTGCTGCTCGGTGTCGTCACCCGGCACGCCGTCACGATCGGCATCATCTACGCGCTGGTCTGGGAGAGCCTGGTGGGCAACCTCATCCCTGGCGCCCGCAAGTTCTCCATCCAGTACTGGGGCCAGTCGATCGCCGACCAGCTCAGCGACTCGCCCTTCTTCAAGGCCGACGTCACGCTCGGCTTCGCGATCCCAGCCCTGATCGTGGTGACCGTCGGCGCGGTCTTCTGGGCCGGTCAGCGCCTGCGCGTCTTCTCACTCACGGGCGACGAGTAAGACGTCCAGACACGCGTACGGCCCGTGGGAACGCGCTGTTCCCACGGGCCGTACGAAAGAGGTGTTCAGACGCAGGCCGTACGCACGACGTCGGCCAGCCGCCCCGCCACCTGCGTGGCGTGCTCCTCCGACGCGGCCTCCACCATGACCCGGATCATGGGCTCGGTCCCGCTCGGCCGGATCAGCACCCGGCCGGTCTCCCCCAGCTCAGCCTCCGCCTCGGCGACGGCGGCGACGAGCTCGGGCACCGAGGCCTTGCCCTTGTCGACGTCCTTGACGTTGATCAGGATCTGCGGCAGCGGCGTCATGACCGCGGCCAGCTCCCGCAGCGGCACGCCCGACTTGGCCACCACGCCCAGCAGGTGCAGCGAGGTGAGCAGGCCGTCGCCCGTGGTGGCGTGGTCGAGCATGATGACGTGCCCCGACTGCTCGCCGCCCAGGTTCAAGCCGTCGGACTTCATCCGCTCCAGCACGTAACGGTCGCCCACCGCGGTCTCCACCACGGTGATCCCCGCGTCGCGCATCGCCAGCTTGAAGCCCAGGTTGGACATCACGGTCGCGACCACGGTGTCCTTGGCCAGCAAGCCCTCGCCGTGCATGGCGGCGGCGAGGATGGCCATGATGTGGTCGCCGTCGATGATGGCGCCCGTATGGTCGACCGCCAGGCAGCGGTCGGCGTCGCCGTCGTAGGCCACGCCCAGGTCGGCCCCGCGCGAGATGACCACCTGCTGGAGCTTGTCCAGGTGGGTCGAGCCGTGGCCCTTGTTGATGTTCAGGCCGTCGGGCCTGGCGCCGATGGCCTCGACCCGCGCGCCGGCGCGCACCAGCGCCTCGGGCGCCACCATGTGGGCGGCTCCGTGAGCGCAGTCGATCACCACGTTCAGCCCGTCGAGCGGCGAGGTCATCGTGGTCAGCACGTGCGAGATGTAGCGGTCGGCCTCTCCGTACGCGTCGCGCACCCGGCCGACGCCCGAGCCGACGGGGAAGCTCCACTCCTCGCCGAGCCGCCGCTCGATCTCGTCCTCCACCGCGTCGGACAGCTTGAAGCCGCCGCGCGCCAGGAACTTGATGCCGTTGTCGGGCGCCGGGTTGTGCGACGCCGACAGCATGACGCCGAGGTCGGCGCCGAGCGCGGCCGTGAGGTAGGCGACAGCCGGGGTGGGCAGCACGCCGAGGCGCAGCACATCCACTCCAGACGCCGCGAGGCCGGCGACCACGGCGGCCTCGAGAAATTCTCCCGAGGCACGCGGGTCCCGGCCTACGACCGCTACCGGACGGCGTCCGGTAGCGGCGAACGCGCCTGCATCGCCGAGGACGTGAGCAGCCGCCACGGACAGGTCCATGGCGAGCTCGGCGGTGAGGTCGCGACCAGCGACCCCACGTACCCCGTCGGTGCCGAAAAGGCGCGCCAACTTAGCGCTTGCTGTACTGCGGAGCCTTACGGGCCTTCTTGAGGCCGTACTTCTTCCGCTCCGTGGCGCGGGCGTCACGGGTGAGGAAGCCGGCCTTCTTCAGCGGCGGGCGGTTGACCTCGACGTCCAGGATCGCCAGGGCGCGGGACAGGCCCATGCGCAGCGCGCCGGCCTGACCGGTGACGCCGCCGCCGTCGATGCGGGCGATGACGTCGAACGCCTCCTCGGCGCCGAGCACCACGAAGGGCTCGTTGACGATCTGCTGGTGGACCTTGTTCGGGAAGTAGACGTCCAGCGAACGACCGTTGATCGTCCACTTGCCGGTGCCGGGGACGATGCGCACGCGGGCGATCGCCTCCTTGCGGCGGCCGGTGCCGTACGAGTTGCCCGTGGTGACGGGCTTGCGCACGGGGGCGTCAGCGCTGGCGGCGGACTCGGTGGTGTACTCGGACGGGAAGTCCTCGCCGGAGTACTCCTCCAGCTCGGCCGTCTCTACGACCGTCTCGACACCGGTGGGCTCAGCCACGGTTCTCCTCTAAATCTTTCGAACTACTACTGGGCGATCTGGGTGATCTCGAACGGCACGGGCTGCTGAGCCTGGTGCGGGTGCTCGGCACCCGCGTACACCTTGAGCTTCTTGGCCATCTTCCGGCCGAGGGAGTTCTTCGGCAGCATGCCCTTGACGGCCTTCTCGACAGCCTTGTCGGGCCGCTTGTCCATGAGCTCGCCATAGCTGACGGAACGCAGACCGCCCGGGTAGCCCGAGTGGCGGTACGCCTTCTTCTGCTCACGCTTGTTGCCGCTCAGCGCGATCTTGTCGGCGTTGATGACGATGACGAAGTCACCGGTGTCGACGTGGTTCGCGAAGATCGGCTTGTGCTTGCCGCGGAGCAGGGTCGCGACGTGGCTGGCCAGCCGGCCCAGCACGACATCGGTCGCGTCGATGACGTACCACTGACGCTGGACGTCGGCGGGCTTCGGTGAGTACGTGCGCACGGTCGTAGCCTTCTTTATGCTCGCGTCTTCGGCGCTGTCGGATGCGACAGCTACATTGGTCGGTCGGTGCGGGCACACGACGGCCCGGACCTTCCGTCTCCTCAACACGGGAGATGACGCCGGACGCGCCGCGCATTGGTCGCGCTGGACCTATGCACACAACGAACCTAAGCTACCCGCCCAAAGGCGTGCAGGTCAAAGTGACCGGTAACCCGAGGCGAGTCTACCCGACCGCAGAACGGTTCGATTTCGTTTCCCTGGAACCCCTTCTTTCCCAGGACCAGACATCTCTATCGTTAGCGGCGGTATGTGGCGGATCTCTCACACCCGGCAAACCCAGCGCGGCCTTCGGCGCCGGAGCCGACTGGGTCTGCTGACCTGCCTCATGGCCGTCCTCTTCACCGGCGTCCTCATCGGCCGGCTCTCCAGCGGCCCCGAGCCCGCCCCGCACGTCTACCTCAACGAGACGGCCCCGCCCGCCGCCGCCACCGCCAACCCCGCCCCCACGGCGGCGAAGAAGGCACAGCCGCAGGCCGAACGCATCCCCCGCGGCATCACCACCAAGAAGACGCCCCGCGGCACGGCCACCCCCAGGCCCACCCGATCGTCCAAGGACCAGATCGACGGCTTCAACACCCAGGACGACCCCGCCGTCATCGCCGACCCCCAGGGCGACGGCGTGCAGGTCCTGGCGGGCATGGCGGCCAAGGTCGTCACCCTGACCAACGCCGCCAGGGCCCGGCGCGGCTGCGGGCCGCTGCGGGTCAACGCCGCGCTCACCCGCTCCGCGCGTACGCACTCGCTGGAGATGGCCCGCACGGGACGGCTGTCGCACACCTCCCCCGACGGCGCCTCCCCCTGGGACCGCATGGAGCGCGCCGGATACCGCTGGGGCGCCGCCGAGAACATCGGCGCCGGCTACAGCACCGCGGAGGAGGCCGTGAACGGCTGGCTGGACAGCCGCGACCACCGCAAGAACATCCTCGACTGCGGCCTGAAGGCCATCGGCGTCGGCGTCGCCTCAGGACCTGGAGGACCATGGTGGACTCAGGACTTCGGAACCCAATGACGAACATCACGGTAATGTCGCCGCATGGTTTCCAACGGCAGTGGGGAACGTGAGAACGGCACGGGCAGCGCCCCCTACGGGATGGGAGGCGGCCCGAAGGGCCAGGGCGGCGCCCCACGGGGCGGCGCTCCCGACGACGGTGCGCCCTTCGGCGGCGGTCCCGCTGACGGCGGTTCCTTCATGAACGGCGGCCCCTCCGGCAACGGATCCTCCGGCGGCTTCTTCACCAGCCGCAACCCGGCGAACGGCGACCCCTCCGGCAACGGATCCTCCTCTGGCGGCTTCTTCGGCGACGAGCCCTCCGGGGGTTTCTTCGGCGACAGCCCCTCGGGCAACGGCTCGTCCGGCGGCTTCTTCGACGACGGCCCCTCCTCCGGGAACGGCTCACCCTCCGGCGGCTTCTTCAGCGACGGCCCCTCGGGCAACGGTCCCTCGGGCAACGGACAGGACCGGCCCTCGGGCAACGGGCCCTCCGGCGGCTTCTTCAGCGACGGCCCCTCCCGCAACGGCCCCTCAGGCAACGGGCACGACCGGCCCTCGGGCAACGGCGCCACCGACCCCTTCGGCAACAGGCCGCGCGACCCCTTCGACAGCGGGCCCGGCGGCTTCGGCGGCCCCTCCGGCAGCTTCTTCACCAGCGGCAACCCCGGCAGCCCAGGCGGCGGCCCCGGCGGCACGGGCGGCCCCGCCGGACCCGGCCCCAGCGGACCCGGCCCCAGCGGACCCGGCAACGGCGGCGCCCGCGACGGCGACCCGCGCGACGGTGGGCGTCCGAGCGGCCCTGGCCGCCCCGACGGCTTCGGCGGCGGCGAGTCCGGCGGTTTCTTCAGCAGCGGCGGCCCCGCGGGAGGCCCCGGCAACGGCGGCCCGCGCGACGGTCTGGGCGGCGGCCCAGGTCGCGGCCCCGACGGAGGCCCTGGCGGCCCCGGCCGATCCCCCGGCGGCCCCCAGAACGGCCCCCAGAACGGCCCGCAGTCCGGCAACCCGTTCGGCGCCGACCCGTTCGGCGGTGACCCCTTCGCGGGCGGCCCCTTCGGCGGCGGCGGCCCCAACGGCCCCGCTCCCGGCCTCGGCTCGCAAGGTCCAGGCGCACAGGGTCCAGGCTCACAGGGGCCGGGCGCACACGGCCCAGGCTCACAGGGCCCGGGCGCACACGGCCCCGGCGCACACGGCTTCGGACAGGGACTCGGGCAGGGACAGGGACCCGGACAGGGACAGGGGCCGGGACAGGGCCCCGGGCAAGGCGCTCCCGGCCCCGACGGACGTCCCAACGCAGGCCCCAACTCCGGCCCCGACGCACGTCCCGACGCCCGCCCGGAAGGACGTGGCGGCCGCCGCGGCAAGCGCGCGGCCGACCCCGACGCCCCCGAGCCCGGCCGCCGCGGCAAGGACCCGTTCGCCGCGGACCCCTTCGCCGACGACGCCCCCGCGACCGGCAAGTCCCGCCGCTCCCGCAAGGACCGCAAGGACCGTGCGGACGCGGACGACACCGACCAGCAGAAGAACGACAAGGCGGACGACCCCTCGCGAGCCCCGCAGAGCAAGGTCGGCTGGAGCCCGTACGACGAGGGCGGCCGCTCGCGCGGCCCGCTGCTGGCCACGATCGGCGGCGTGGTCGTGCTCGGCCTGCTCGGCGGCGGCCTCTACCTGATGTGGAACGCCGACTCCTCCACCTCGGCCGAGACCGCCGCCCCCAGGCAGACCTCGGCGCCGCTGCCGTCGGCCCCGCCCGGCAAGTACGGGTTCGCGGCCGACCGCGAGACCGACCCGGACGCGATCTCGGTCAAGGAGGTCTTCGGCTCGAAGAAGAAGTTCACGGTGTCGGGCCGCGGCTACGAGATGACGGTCACCAGCAAGGACAAGAAGTGCGACGACGGCGCTCTGGGCGACGCGCTCAAGAAGGCGCTCAAGTCGGCGAAGTGCACCCAGTTCCTGCGCGCGAGCTTCCGCGACAAGGCGGGCAAGGTGATCGGCACGGTCGGCGTGGCCAACCTGAGCACGAGCAAGAACGCGAGCAAGGTGGCCAAGAGCGGCGACGACCAGAACTACGTCAAGCCGCTGGCGGGCAAGGACAGCGTCACGAAGCTCCTCGGCTCGGGCGCGGGCGGTGCCAAGGTGTCCACGTACGGGCACTATGCGATCTTGGTCTGGTTCCAGAACAAGGACGGCACGAAGCCCGACTCCAAGGGGCAGAAGCGGATCTCCGAGGCCATCAACGACATCACCAAGGCCACCGTGTTCCAGGCCATGGACCACCGTGCGCTGTCCGGCAGCGCACTGAGCTGAGCGGTCTTTGTGGGGCATATGCGCATGTAGGGAACCCGTGATGCCTGTGGGAACGCCCATACCGACATAACGATCTCGCTACTCTCGCTACGCTTCCAGCTATGCGTGGCCAGGAACCCGGGTCTGAGCACGATCGCAGGGAAGCCGACCGCTCGGCCGCACCCGCGACGCCACCGCCGAGCTTCGGCCAGACCAACGGGCGAGATGTTCCAGCGGCGTTCACTCCATCCGACGTGCCCTTCGACACTCCATCCGACCCCGCGCCCGACGGGGCGGCGGACGCCGACGCGCGTCCCGTCCCGCCCGTCTTGCGGGGGCCGTCGTCCGACCTGGAGGCGTCGCCCGGCGCCCAGCCATGGGAAGTGCCGGGCGACGACGCCGCCCCGTACGACTGGTTCTCCGACCCCGACCACCCGGACCCCGCCCACCCCGACCACGGGCCCTCCGGCGCCCCGCAGTCCGCGCCGCAGTCCGCGCCGCAGCCCGCGCCGCAGTCCGGCCCGCACGCCTTCGGGCACCACGGCCAGGAGCACCCGCCGTTCCCCCAGGAGCACCCGCCGTTCGGCCAGGAGCACCCGGCTCCCGGCCAGCAGCACCCAACTTCCCAGCAGGAGCACCCGGCTCCCGGCCAGGAGTACCCGCCCTTCGGCCAGCCGTCGTCCGACCAGCACGCCTTCGCCCGCCAACACCCGGGCTGGGAGCCTCCCGCCGACCCCTCGCCCTTCGGCCCGCCACCCGGCGACCAGCACGCCTTCACCCCACGACACCCCGCCCAGGACCCGGCCCACCCGGCGTCCAGCGCCCAGCCCGGCCAGGAGCCCACGCCCGGCCACCCGCCGTTCGCCGCCCAGGAGCCTGCGCCAGGCCACCCACCGTTCGGCGAGCAGCATGCCTTCGCACCCCAGGAGCCGACCGCCGCCCACCCCCCGTTCGGCGCCCACCCCGGCCAGGAGCCGCCCGCCGAACAGGGCTTCAGGCCGCCCGCCTACCAGGAGCCGTTCTCCGCGCCCCCGACCGGCTTCACCCCCTTCGGCACCCCCGCCCCCGACCAGCCCTGGCAGGCGGGAGACGACCAGACCCGCCCGGGCCGCCTCCAGGACATCCGCCCCTGGGACCAGCCACAGGACGATCAAGCCCGGGACACGAACCGCTGGCCGACGGACCCGGTGGTGCCCGGCGCCCCGCCCTGGGAGCCGCCGCCCGCGTTCACCGCCGCCGCGGCGGGCATGCCGGCCTGGCCCGCCCCCCTGGACCCGCACGCCATCCCCCCGTGGCCGGCCGCGACAGGCGAGCTGGAGGCCGAGCCCGACGAGCCGAACCTCCCGCCGCCCTTCGACCCGAACGCCACCAACCCCGAGGGCTTCCCCCGCCCGGCCCACTACTTCGACCCGGAGGCCGCCAAGCGGGACGCCGCCCAGCACCCGTCCCAGGGCACGCCCGCGCCCACCGAGCAGGACGCCACGAACCCCGCGGGCCCCCGCCCGTTCCTCCCCACCACCGCCCCGCCGTCCGAGGACGCCACCACCCCACCGGACGGCATCCACCCGCACCCGGCCCCCCAAGACGCCGCCCACCATGCCGACGCGCCCGGAGCATCGAACGCGCCCGGCCCATCGCGCCACCCCGACACCCCCGCCACCACCCAGGCGACGCCCCACGAGGGCCACCCCGAGGACCTCCAGCCCGACGACACAAGACTGGGCCTCCCCCTCCCGGGCGCCCACTCCACCCCCCTGTCCGCCCCCGTTCCAGCAACAGAAGAGCACCCCCGCCCACCCGAGCCAGGCGACGTCCCTGTCTGGCCCCCCACACCCCCCACCGGTGACAAACTGCCCGAGCTCCCTTTCTCCCGAGACACCTGGGGCCAGCGCCCGTCCACCTCCCTGGACGTGCCCAGACCCCAGGCAGGCGCCCCGGTCTTCCCTCCGGGCGCGTTCAAACAGCCCCCGTTCCAGACCCCGCCCCCGCCCCCACCCCCACCACCGGCAAAGAGCAAGCGAGCCCTGCTGGTCACGCTGGGCGCGCTGGCGCTGGCAGGCGTGGCGACGGGCGGCTTCTTCGCCTTCCAGGCGGTGAGCGGCGCCCCGCCCACGACGGCCGCGACCCGCGTCGGCGCGCCGCCGAGCATCACCACCGAGCAGTCCTCCCCGCCGGAGGCGGCCGGCACGTCGATCCTGAACTCGGAGCAGACGGACCCGCAGAAGTTGTCGCTGTCGGAGGCGTTCCCGAAGAAGAAGGTGAGCGCGGCGGGCACCACGTTCACCAGGGTCAAGGCCCACATGGAAACGACCTGCGAGAAGGCGGCCACGGGCGCGTTCGCCGACGCGCTGAAGGAGCAGAAGTGCAGCCGCGTCCTGCGGGCCACCTACGTCGACAGCAAGCGCCGTTACGCCGTCACCACCGGCATCGCGGTCCTGCCTGACAAGACGGCCGCGGCCACCGCCGACCAGGTCAAGAACCTGTCCCGCAACGTCTGGTTCCGCCCGCTGCCGGGCCCGGACGACTCGGGCGGCGAGCGGGTGCACATCGCGGGCGGTTACGCGGCGGGCCTGGTCTGGGGCCGCTACATCGTCTTCAGCTACGCCACCCACGCCGACGGCCACACGCCGGAGGCCAAGGACAAGACGTTGCCCAAGGTCAGCGGGGCCTTCCGCGACCAGACGTCCCTCGTCCTCGAGCGCCGCATCACAACGGGCTGAGGCAGAGGTCCAGGCAGAGGTCCAGGCAGAGGTCCAGGCAGCGGTCTCGGCAGAGGCTGAGGCGGAGGTCAGGCAGCGATCTAGGCAGCGATCTAGGCAGGGCCTGAGGGAGGAGCTGAGGCAGGGGCTGAGGCCGCCGTCCGTACTCGCCGCGTGGCTCGCGCCCGCGCGGCGAGCTCGGCCTCCGGCGGGTACCCGACCTCTTCCAGGCACAGGCCGTGCGCGGGCGCGACATGCACCCCCGAGTCCCGTACGGCCCGCGCCAGCACCTCACCCGGCCAGTCCACCGGCCGCCGCCCGTCGCCGGCCGCCAGCAGCGACCCGACCAGCGCCCGCACCATCGAGTGGCAGAACGCGTCAGCCACGACCGTGGCCTCCAGCACGCCGTCCGCCTGGCGGGCCCACTCCAGCCGCTGCAGTTCCCTGATCGTCGTGGCCCCTTCGCGCTTCTTGCAGAACGCCGCGAAGTCGTGCTCCCCGACCAGCCGCGAGGCGGCCGCGTTCATCGCATCAAGGTCTAGGGGCCGGTTGTGCCAGACCACCTCGCGCCGCCGCAGCGGGTCGACGCCGCCGGGTGCGTCACTCACCCGGTACGCGTACCGCCGGAACATGGCGGAGAATCGCGCGTCAAAGCCCTCAGGAGCCACCGAGACCCGATAAATCCGTACATCTGGCTCCAGGACACCCCCGAACCGCCGCACGAGCGCAGAGAGCCGCTCATCGACGTCCAGGGGCCCCCGGTTCCCGTCCAGCTCGCCCAGCGACGCCTCAGGCACGTCCACATGGGCCACCTGCCCCCGCGCGTGCACCCCGGCGTCGGTACGCCCGGCCACGGTCAGCATCACGGGCCCGTCGAGCCGCAGGATCCGGCCGAGCGCCTGCTCGATCTCCCCCTGGACGGTACGCAGCCCCGGCTGCCTGGCCCATCCGGAGAAGTCCGTCCCGTCGTACGCGAGGTCGAGGCGGAGCCGTACCACGATGTTCTCCCTCATATACGGAAACGGGCCCGAACCCCCGCCAGGGGATCCGGGCCCGTCTCATCCAGCCTGAGAGATCAGGCCTCGTCCTTCTTCGCCTCAGGAGCCTCAGCGGGAGCCTCATCGGCGGCGGCCTCAGGGGCCTCAGCCTTCGTCTCCTCGTCGGCGGAAGCCTCGGCGGGAGCCTCAGCGGGGGTCTCAGCCTCGGTCTCCTCCTCGGCCGGAGCGGCCGGGGCGGTCGAAGCGGCGGCCGGGGCCTCGGTGCGGCGGGTGGTGACACCGTTCAGCGGCTCCGTCACCAGCTCGATGACCGCCATCGGGGCGTTGTCGCCCTTACGCGGACCGATCTTGGTGATCCGGGTGTAGCCACCGGGACGCTCGGCGAAGGTCACCGCGAGCTCGGTGAACAGGTGGTGCACGACGCCCTTGTCCCGAACGACGGTCAGAACCTGACGCCGGTTGTGGATGTCGCCCTTCTTCGCCTTGGTGATCAGGCGCTCCGCCAGCGGGCGCAGGCGCTTGGCCTTGGCGACCGTGGTGCGGATCTTGCCGTGGCGGAACAGGTCCGTGGCCAGGTTGGCCAGGATCAGCCGCTCGTGCGCCGGGCTGCCGCCAAGACGTGCACCCTTGGTGGGCTTGGGCATGGTCTTTCTCCTCCTGGATGAACCCGCCCCGGCCGTACCAGGTACCGGAGTCGGGCCGGACCGCGGTCACAGCGCGGTCCGTTATTGAGCCCCCGCGATCACACGCGGGGGCTGACGGTGAATCAGTACTGTTCGGTCTCGACGTACGCGCTGTCGTCGTCGTCGTAGCCGCCGCCGGCCACCGCGCTCGGGTCGAATCCGGGCGGGGAGTCCTTGAGCGCCAGCGACATCTCGTGCAGCTTCTGCTTGACCTCTTCGATCGACTTGGCGCCGAAGTTGCGGATGTCGAGCAGGTCCTGCTCACTGCGGGCGACGAGCTCACCCACGGTGTGGATGCCCTCGCGCTTGAGGCAGTTGTAGGAGCGGACGGTGAGGTTCAGCTCCTCGATCGGCAGCGCCAGGTCGGCGGCGAGGGCGGCGTCGGTCGGCGACGGGCCGATGTCGATGCCCTCGGCCTCGACGTTGAGCTCGCGGGCCAGGCCGAAGAGCTCGACGAGGGTCTTACCGGCGGAGGCCACCGCGTCGCGGGGCTTCATCGCCGGCTTGGTCTCGACGTCGAGGATGAGGCGGTCGAAGTCGGTGCGCTGCTCGACTCGGGTCGCCTCGACCTTGTAGGTGACCTTGAGCACCGGGGAGTAGATGGAGTCGATCGGGATCCGGCCGATCTCCTGACCCGGCTGCTTGTTCTGCGCGGCGGAGACGTAGCCGCGACCGCGCTCGACGGTCAGCTCCATCTCCAGCTTCGCCTTGCCGTTGAGCGTGGCGATGCGCAGCTCGGGGTTGTGCACCTCGACACCGGCCGGAGGCGCGATGTCGGCGGCGGTGACCTCACCCGGGCCCTGCTTGCGCAGGTACATCACGACCGGCTCGTCGTGCTCGGAGGAGACGACCAGCTCCTTGAGGTTCAGGATGATGTCGGTGACGTCTTCCTTGACCCCGGGAACGGTCGAGAACTCGTGCAGCACGCCCTCGATGCGGATGCTCGTCACGGCCGCGCCCGGGATGGACGACAGCAGCGTGCGGCGCAGAGAGTTGCCGATGGTGTAGCCGAAGCCCGGCTCCAGCGGCTCGATGACGAATCGGGACCGGGTCTCGTCGATCGACTCTTCGAGAAGAGTCGGACGCTGAGCGATCAGCATGTGCGGGTCTCCCCTTGTTCGTGTGGCGACCGCTATATGACGCCACTCCGATAAACAGCCTAGTCGGGGCACGGCATGCCGCACCCCGACCGGACGAGTTACTACTTACTTCGAGTAGTACTCGACGATGAGCTGCTCCTGGACCTGGGTGTCGATCTGCTGGCGAACCGGCAGCTGGTGAACCAGGACGCGGAGCTTCTCGGGCACGACGCCGAGCCACGCGGGAACCGTGCGCTCGCCGGCGGTGGCGCGGGCCACCTCGTACGGCATCAGGTTGCGCTTGGTCTCGCGGACCTCGATGATGTCGTGCTCGCGAACGCGGTACGACGGGATGTCGACCTTCTTGCCGTTCACCAGGAAGTGCCCGTGACGGACCTGCTGGCGGGCGGCGTCACGCGACTGCGCGAAACCGGCGCGGTAGACGACGTTGTCGAGACGGCTCTCCAGGATCTGGAGCAGCACCTCACCCGACTTGCCGGTCTTGCCCGCGGCCTCCTCGTAGTAGTTGTGGAACTGCTTCTCGAGGACGCCGTAGATGCGGCGGGTCTTCTGCTTCTCGCGAAGCTGAAGCTGGTACTCGGACTCCTTGGGGCGTCCGCGGCCGTGCTCACCCGGGGGGTAAGGACGGATCTCGATGGGGCACTTGGCGGACTCGCACTTGCTGCCCTTGAGGAAGAGCTTGGTCTTCTCGCGACGGCAGAGCTTGCAGTCCGCGCCCGTGTAACGAGCCATTTCTTCGTATCTCCTGGGCTAATTCAGACGCGGCGGCGCTTCGGCGGCCGGCAACCGTTGTGCGGAACCGGGGTGACGTCCTGGATCGAACCCACCTCCAGGCCGGTGGCCTGCAGCGAGCGGATCGCGGTCTCACGGCCGGAGCCGGGACCCTTGACGAAGACGTCGACCTTGCGCATGCCGTGCTCCATGGCGCGGCGAGCGGCGTTCTCGGCGGCCATCTGGGCGGCGAACGGGGTGGACTTGCGGGAGCCCTTGAAACCCACGTGGCCGGCGCTGGCCCAGGAGATCACGTTCCCGTTCGGGTCGGTGATCGAGACGATCGTGTTGTTGAACGTGCTCTTGATGTGGGCGTGCCCGTGAGCGACGTTCTTCTTCTCCTTGCGGCGCACCTTCTTCGGCGCACCCTGGCGGCTCTTAGGAGGCATTCTTTGCCTTCACTCCTGAGGTCTTCGGTCCGCGGCTGCGGGACTACTTCTTACCGGGCTTCTTCTTGCCGGCGACGGTCTTCTTCTTGCCCTTGCGGGTGCGCGCGTTGGTCTGCGTGCGCTGACCGTGCACGGGCAGGCCCTTGCGGTGCCGAATGCCCTGGTAGCAACCGATCTCGATCTTGCGGCGGATGTCGGCCTGGACCTCGCGGCGCAGGTCACCCTCGATCTTGTAGTTCGCCTCGATGTAGTCACGCATCGGGACGAGCTCAGTGTCGGAGAGCTGGTGCACGCGCAGGTCGCCGCTCACGCCGGTGGCCTGGAGGATCTCCTGGGCGCGGGTGCGGCCGATTCCGTAGATGTAGGTGAGAGCGATCTCCAGCCGCTTGTCGCGGGGGAGGTCGACGCCAACCAGGCGAGCCATGGTCGGGCATTCTCCTTCTTTGTGGCGGAGGTCTTGCGCCGCACTACCCCTCCCCAATGCCCGGGGTGAGGGCCCCGGCCTCCGACCGGGGGTCGCCTGAGCGGTTCAGTGGAACACTGCCTGCTCAGGTGTGTGACGCGACTACTTGTTGCGGGCTCCTCATACGTCGAGCCCGCACCCTGACGGGGCGGACTCGGAGAAGCCTCGCGGCGACTAACCCTGGCGCTGCTTGTGGCGCAGGTTGTCGCAGATCACCATGACGCGACCGTGCCGGCGGATCACCTTGCACTTGTCGCAGATCTTCTTGACGCTCGGCTTTACCTTCATTGTCCTTCGTGTCCTCAGACGTCTTTACTTGTATCGGTAGACGATCCGCCCACGACTCAGGTCGTAGGGGCTCAGCTCAACGACAACCCGGTCGTCAGGAAGAATTCGGATGTAGTGCATCCGCATCCGTCCGCTGATGTGGGCCAGGACTTTGTGGCCGTTGTCGAGCTGCACCCGGAACATGGCGTTCGGGAGCGATTCGACCACAGTGCCCTCGATCTCGATGGCGCCGTCTTTCTTGGCCAAAATTCCTCGCGTTTCACTGATCGGTCGTCTGAGGCTCCGGTTCACTACGCAGCCGCGACCTTCACGCTTCGAAGAGAGCGACGATCGGCAAGGATCGCCGACGCGTGGAAAGTCATAGTGAGCCGACTAAGGAGTGTACGACACCTGAGCCTAAAACGCGAAACGCGTGCCAGGTGTCCTGACACAACCATGAAAGAGTCTACCCCACGCCCCGGGTGCCTCACGCCAAGAGGAAGGGCCCGCCGGAGGTTCTCGGCGGGCCCTTCCACGGTCGTGCGGGCTATCCCCAGATGCGGTACTGCGAGCCGCAGTACTTGTACTTGCCGCCCCAGCAGGTCCAGGTGTAGATCTTCTTGATCCCCTTGCCCGACCAGGTCGCGTCGTACGAGCCGTTCCAGTGGCGGTAGAACTTGTGCCACTTGCCGCCGGAGTAGTACTTGAACCAGACGTAGCCGTGCTTCGGCGAGTACTCCTTGCCGTACCAGTGGGTGTAGACCTTCTTGCCGGACTTGTAGGTCTTGCCGTAGGTGTAGGCCTTCTTGTTGCTGGAGTAGAACTTGCCCCAGCTGCCCAGCGAGGCGGTCGTCTCAGAGGCAGAGGCGGTCGCGGGGGCGGTGGTGGCCTGCGCGGCGGGGGCGACCGCCAGACCGGCGAACGCCATCGAGCCGGCGAGGGCGGTTGCCGCAAGGAACTTGCGCATGTGGTTTCCTCCGTGAGTCGTGGTCGACACAGCTCACGTTAAGCAGCCGGACATATCCGTACTGCGCATGAATCCACACAGTGCACTACTGCACAAAGTCCTCAGGTGGACTTCGGCTGGTTGTTCCCGAAGACCGTGCTCACCAGCAGGATGACGCCCCACGGGCCCATCACCCACAGCGGCCACGGGTAGATCAAGTCACCGGCCGTGACGCTCACGATCAACCAGATCACCCAGTTGATGCCGCTGGCCGCCGCCCAGGCGCTCCAGGCCGCCCGCAGGCCGCTGTGCATGCCCTGCTGCGCGGGCTTCTGCGCCGCGGACGCCTTGACGGGCAGGTGTCTTAAGTCCACGTCGGGCAGGTCGGCCGTCAGCTTGGCCAGCTCGCCGTAGGTCTTGCTCTTGTAGAGGTTCTCGAGCCGCTCGTTGAACTCGTCCATCGTGATGCGACCCTGCGCGGTGTGCTCGCGGAGGATGGCGGCGACCCGGTCACGGTCACCATCGGAGGCACGCATCTCGGGGCTGTTGGCCATCCCACCCACTCCCGGCTAGGGCTGAAGTTGAGCCAGGCGCGATTCGCCCCCGTCTAGGGCGGTAAGCACCCAAGGACCATTATGTGTCACGGCAACGCTGTGTTCGAAGTGTGCGGAGTGCTTGCCGTCGATCGTCACCACGGTCCAGTCGTCGGCCAGCACGCGGGTGCGCTCCGTGCCCAGGTTGACCATGGGCTCGATCGCCAGGCACATGCCCTCCTCCAGCGCCGGGCCGCGGCCGGGCTTGCCGTGGTTGGCGATCCACGGGTCCATGTGCATCTCGGTGCCGATGCCGTGGCCTCCGTACTCCGGAGGGATGCCGTAGCGGCCCTGAGACTTCACGTAACGCTCGACCTCGTACCCGATGTCGGACAGGTGCCGCCCGGGCCTCAGCGCGGCTATACCGCGCCACATGGCCTCCTCCGTGACCCGCATCAGCTCGGTCAGCTTCGGGTCCACCTCGCCGATCGGGACCGTGACGGCGGAGTCGCCGTGCCAGCCCTCCAGGATCGCTCCACAGTCGATCGAGATGATGTCGCCCTCTTTTAGCTTGCGGGCGTTCGTCGGGATGCCGTGCACCACCTCGTCGTTCACCGACGCGCAGATGGTGGCGGGAAAGCCCTGGTAGCCCTTGAAGGACGGGATCGCGCCCGCGTCCCTGATCGCCTTCTCGGCGATGACGTCGAGGTCGAGCGGCGTCATGCCGGGCTCGACGGAGCGCCTCAGCAGGTCGAGCGTGCTCCCGACGACGAGGCCCGCGGCCCGCATCTTCTCGAGCTGCTCCGGCGACTTGATCTGGATGCCGTGCCTGTTGCGTTTGAACATCTTCTGCCCCCCTGGGTCTCAACGGGCCGCAGTGGGGGCCCAATTCCCCCCACAATAGCCGCGAGGTGGCACGGAAACCCGTGCCACCTCCGCAAATCGGTCGCTACTGGGCTAGCCCAGGAACGGCCGGATCGCGTCCATGGCCCGCTGAGTGACCTCCTCGACCGGGCCGGTCGCGTCAACGCCGACCAGGATGCCCTCGTCGGCGTAGTAGGAGACCAGCGGAGCCGTCTGCTCCTGGTAGACCTCCAGGCGGTGCCTGACGGTCTCCTCCTTGTCGTCGTCCCGCTGGAACAGCGCGCCCCCGCACGCGTCACACTTGTCGTCCTTCTTGTCGTCGAACTCGACGTGCCAGATGCGTCCGCACTGGCTGCAGGTCCGCCGGCCGGCGAGCCGCCTGACCACCTCGTCGTCGTCGACGACGAGCTCGAGTACGAGATCCAGTGCCTGGCCCCAGTCCTTGAGCATGTCGCGCAGGATCTCCGCCTGCGCGACGTTCCTCGGGAAGCCGTCGAGCAGGAAACCGTCCTGCGCGTCGTCCTCGGACAGACGGTCACGGACCATGGCGATGGTGACCTCGTCGGGCACCAGATCACCACGGTCCATGTACGTCTTGGCCAGCTTGCCAAGATCCGTGCCGCCGGAGACGTTGGCACGGAAGATGTCACCTGTCGAGATTTTCGGGATGGACAGGTTCGATGCGATGTACTGGGCCTGTGTCCCCTTACCCGCTCCAGGGGGCCCAACCAGAACGAGACGCACTACCGCAGGAAACCTTCGTAGTTACGCTGCTGAAGCTGGCTCTCGATCTGCTTCACCGTGTCCAGGCCGACGCCTACCATGATCAGAATGCTCGTCCCTCCGAACGGGAAGTTCTGGCTCGCACCGGCCACCGCCAGCGCGACGATCGGGACCATGGAGATCAGACCCAGATAGAGCGCGCCAGGCGCGGTCAGACGGGTGAGCACGAAGTTCAGGTATTCAGCCGTCGGACGGCCGGGGCGGATGCCCGGAATGAATCCACCGTACTTCTTCATGTTGTCGGCGACTTCAGTGGGGTTGAAGGTAATCGACACGTAGAAGTAGGTGAAGAAGATGATCAGCAGGAAGAACGTGGCCATGTAGATCGGGGTGTCGCCCGTGGCCAGGTTCTGCGAGATCCAGGTGACCACCGCGTTGTCGCTGGTCTGGAAGAGCGACGTGATGAGCTGCGGCAGGTAGAGCAGGGACGAGGCGAAGATGACCGGGATGATGCCGGCCTGGTTGACCTTCAGCGGGATGTAGGTGGACGTGCCGCCGTACATCCTGCGGCCCACCATGCGCTTGGCGTACTGGACCGGGATGCGCCGCTGCGCCTGCTCGACGAAGACCACCGCGGCGATCATGAAGATGCCGACCACCATGACGACGGCGAAGGTGAACTTGTTCGCCTGGAAGATGTTGGCCAGCTCGGAGGGGAAGACCGCGACGACCTGCGTGAAGATCAGGATGGACATGCCGTTGCCGACACCGCGGTCGGTGATGAGCTCGCCCAGCCACATGATCACCGACGTACCGGCGGTCATGATGATGACCATCGTCACGATCATGAAGATGTTGTCGGGGTCCAGCAGGACGTCCTGCTGGCAGTTCGGGAAGAGCTGGCCGGTGCGGGCCAGCGCGATGAAGGCCGTCGACTGCAGGACCGCGAGCCCGATGGTCAGATAACGCGTATACTGCGTGATCTTCGTCTGACCGGATTGGCCTTCCTTCTTCAGCGCTTCGAGTCGCGGAATGACCACGACGAGCAGCTGGAGAATGATGCTCGCGGTGATATAAGGCATGATGCCCAGCGCGAACACCGACAGCTTGAGCAGCGCACCGCCACTGAAGAGCTGGACCATCCCGTAGATGTTGCCGGTGTCGCCACTACGGGCCTGATCGAAACAGGCGGCGAGGTTCTGGACGTGGACTCCCGGGGTCGGCAGAACCGAGCCGAGACGGAAAAGCGCGATGATGCCCAGGGTGAAGAGCAACTTCTTGCGCAGGTCCGGTGTCCGGAACGCCCGGGTAAACGCGGTCAGCACGGTCCCTCCTGCGCGCCTTTACGGCGTTGTGAGTAAGCGATGGTGCGGGGATCTGCCATCTGAAGTCTCATGTCGAACGAGCCGGACAGAAGCCTGCCGTCTCGCGAACTCTAACGCACTACGGGCGTGGGGGCCCATTGTCAGAGCCCCCACGCCTCGTCATAGCGTTACTACAGCTCGGTAACGGAACCACCGGCGGCGGCGATCTTCTCCTTCGCGGAGGACGAGAAGGCGTGAGCCGTCACGTTCACCGCGACCGAGATCTCGCCGGTGCCGAGCACCTTCACGAGCTGGTTCTTGCGAACAGCACCCTTGGCGACCAGAGTCTCGACGGTGACCTCGCCACCCTCGGGGAACAGCTCGCCGATCCTGTCGAGGTTGACGACCTGGTAGGTCGTCTTGAACAGGGCGTTGGAGAAGCCCTTGAGCTTCGGCAGACGCCTCTGCAGCGGCACCTGGCCACCCTCGAAACCGAGGGGCACAGTGGTACGGGCGTGCGAGCCCTTGGTGCCGCGACCGGCGGTCTTGCCCTTGGACGCCTCGCCGCGACCCTTACGGATCTTCGGCTTGTTGGCGCCGGGGGCCGGACGCAGGTCGTGAATCTTGAGCGGAGCCTTGTCAGTCATGACTAGTCGACCTCTTCCACCTCGACGAGGTGCGTCACCACGGAGACCATGCCGCGAATCTCGGGCCGGTCCTCCTTGACGACGACGTCGCCGATTCGCTTCAGGCCAAGCGAACGCAGCGAGTCACGCTGGTTCTGCTTGCCACCGATCTTCGAGCGAACCTGAGTGATCTTCAGGCGTGCCATGACTAGCTCACCGCCTTCGCGGCCGCCGCCTCCGCCAGGCCCTCACGCTGAGCCTTGAGCATGGCGGGCGGGGCCACGTCCTCGATCGGCAGGCCACGGCGGGCGGCGATCTCCTCGGGGCGCGAGAGGCCCTTCAGAGCCGCCACGGTGGCGTGCACGATGTTGATCGGGTTGTCGGAGCCGAGCGACTTGGAGAGCACGTCGTGGATGCCCGCGCACTCCAGCACCGCGCGCACCGGGCCACCGGCGATGACGCCGGTACCGGCCGAGGCCGGACGCAGGAAGACGACGCCGGCCGCCTCCTCGCCCTGCACGGTGTGCGGGATGGTGCCCTGGATCCGAGGCACCTTGAAGAAGTGCTTCTTGGCCTCTTCGACGCCCTTGGCGATGGCCGCGGGCACTTCCTTGGCCTTGCCGTAGCCGACGCCGACCAGGCCGTTGCCGTCACCGACGACGACGAGGGCGGTGAAGCTGAAGCGACGACCACCCTTCACGACCTTGGCCACTCGGTTGATCTTCACTACGCGCTCGATGTACGAGACGCCCTTGTCGGCGGCGCCACCGCGGCGATCGTCACGACGGTCCCGCCGCTCGCCACCGGTGCCGCCACCGCGACGCGGAGCTGCAGCCATCAGTGGTTCCTCTTCTCAGCGTTGGTCATTAGAACTCGAGCCCGCCTTCGCGAGCGCTGTCCGCCAGAGCGGCGATGCGCCCGGCGTAGCGGTTGCCACCGCGGTCGAAGACGACCTTGGTGATCCCGGCTTCCTTGGCCCGCTGAGCGAGGAGCTCGCCGACCTTCTTCGCCTTCTCCGTCTTGTCCGCCTCCAGCGTGCGCAGCGAGGGGTCCATGGTGGACGCGCTCACCAGCGTGTGGCCGACGGAGTCGTCCACGATCTGGACGAACATGTGACGCGTCGAGCGGTTGACGACCAGGCGCGGACGCTCGGCCGTACCGACGACGAACTTGCGGACGCGGCGGTGACGGCGGGCCCGCGAAACGGTGCGGGCAGCCGTGTGCTTGCTGAACGCAACCTTCGGAGCCATGCCTACTTACCAGCCTTTCCGACCTTGCGGCGGATCTGTTCGCCCTGGTAGCGCACGCCCTTGCCCTTGTACGGGTCAGGCTTGCGCAACTTGCGGATGTTGGCCGCGACCTCGCCGACCTTCTGCTTGTCGATGCCGTCCACGTGGAACAGGGTCGGCTTCTCGACGCGGAAGGTGACGCCCTCGGGGGCGTCGACGATGACCGGGTGGCTGAAGCCCAGCGAGAACTCCAGCTGCGCCGGGCCCTTGGCCTGGACGCGGTAACCGACGCCGACGATCTCAAGGCTCTTGGAGTAGCCCTGAGTGACGCCCTGCACCATGTTGGCGATCAGCGTCCGGGACAGGCCGTGCAGCGCACGGACCTTGTTCTCGTCGTTCGGCCGGGTGACGGCGATCGCGCCGTCGTCGTCGCGCCCGACCTTGATGGGCTCGGCGACCGTGTGAGTGAGCGTGCCCTTCGGGCCCTTGACCTGGACATCCTGGCCGTCGATCGAGATGTCGACGCCACTCGGCACAGGGATGGGCAGCCGTCCGATTCGCGACATGCTGTGTTCCTCCCCTCTACCAGACGTAGGCGAGGACTTCCCCGCCCACACCACGCTTGCCGGCCTGCTTGTCAGTCATGAGGCCGTGGGACGTCGAGATGATCGCGACGCCCAGTCCGCCCAGGACTCGAGGCAGGTTGTCCTTCTTCGCATAAACCCGCAGACCGGGCTTGGAAACCCGGCGCAGGCCCGCGAGCGACCGCTCACGGGTGGGCCCGAACTTGAGCTCCACCACGAGGTTCTTCCCGACCTTGGCGTCCTCGACGGTCCAAGCCTGGATGTAACCCTCCTGCTGGAGGATCTCGGCGATGTGCGCCTTGATCTTCGAGTACGGCATCGACACGCTGTCGTGGTACGCCGAATTCGCGTTTCGCAGACGCGTGAGCATGTCTGCGATCGGGTCGGTCATCGTCATGGCCAGTGGCCTTCCTCACCACGGTTTCCAGTCGGCGAAGCAGCGCTCTGCCGGTGGACCTATGGCGTGGTCGTGGGCGCGTTGCGCGCCCTGTCTTCTACGAACATGAGGGGCGGCCCTGCGAGAGAGCCGCCCTTCAGGGTATCTACCAGCTCGACTTGGTGATGCCGGGCAGCTCGCCCCGGTGCGCCATCTCGCGGAAGCACACGCGGCACAGGCCGAACTTCCTGTAGACAGCGCGCGGACGCCCGCAGCGCGAGCACCGCGTGTAGGCCCGGACCTCGAACTTCTGCTTGCGCCCCGCCTTGGCGATCAGCGACTTCTTCGCCATTGGATCAGGCCTCCTTGAACGGGAAGCCGAGGAGCTTCAGCAGCGCCCGGCCCTGGTCGTCGTTCTTCGCGGTGGTCACGATCGTGATGTCCATGCCCCGCGGCCGGTCGACCTTGTCCTGGTCGACCTCGTGGAACATGACCTGCTCGGTCAGACCGAAGGTGTAGTTCCCGTTGCCGTCGAACTGCTTGGGCGACAGACCGCGGAAGTCCCTGATCCGGGGCAGGGCCAGCGCCAGCAGCCGGTCGAGGAACTCCCACATGCGGTCGCCGCGCAGCGTGACGTGCGCGCCGATCGGCATGCCCTCGCGCAGCTTGAACTGGGCGATGGACTTGCGCGCCCGGACGACGGCCGGCTTCTGGCCGGTGATCGCGGTGAGGTCGCGGACGGCGCCTTCGATGAGCTTGGAGTCGCGAGCCGCCTCGCCCACACCCATGTTGACCTTGATCTTGGTCAGGGCCGGGATCTGCATGACGTTCTCGATGCCGAACTGCTCGCGAAGCTGGGCCGCGATCTCCTCGCGGTACTTCGTCTTGAGTCGCGGCGTCGGACGCTCGGTCGCGGTCTCGTTCTCAGTGGTCGTGGCAGTCATCAGCTGTCCTCACCCGTCTCGTCGGCCTTCTTCTCGTCGGCCTTCTTGTCGGCGGGCTTGTCGTCCTTGAGCTTCTTCACGTTCGAGACGTGGATCGGAGCCTCGAGGGTCTGCACGCCGCCGGTCTTGGCGCCGCGCGGGCCCTGGTGGGTCTCCTTGGAGTGCTTCTTGATCATGTTGATGCCCTCGACCACCACGCGGTCCTCGCGCGGGAGAGTGGCGATCACACGGCCCTTGGCACCCTTGTCCTTGCCCGCGATGACCTGGACCAGGTCACCCTTCTTCACGTGCAGCGACTTCGGCATTTACAACACCTCCGGGGCGAGCGAGATGATGCGCATGAACTTCTTGTCGCGCAGCTCGCGGCCGACCGGGCCGAAGATACGAGTGCCACGAGGGTCACCGCTGTCCTTGATGATGACGGCGGCGTTCTCGTCGAAGCGGATGTAGGAGCCGTCGGGCCGGCGCCGCTCCTTGACCGTGCGGACGACGACGGCCTTGACCACGTCGCCCTTCTTGACGCCCGTGCTGCCCGGCAGCGCGTCCTTGACTGTGGCGACGATGACGTCGCCGATACCGGCGTAGCGTCGGCCCGAGCCACCGAGAACGCGGATGCAAAGGATCTCCTTCGCGCCCGTGTTGTCGGCGACCTTGAGCCGCGACTCCTGCTGGATCACGTCTACTCCTGTTAGTCGCGCCGGTTCTCATCTCTGAGCCTGGCGGAACCTGGCATTGTCTTGTTCCCACGGCCACAGCGCCCCGCAGGGCGCCGCACCGCAGGCGACGCGAGGCTGTCGGCCCCGCGTCCTTGGACGCCGTCATGGGGGCTCTGGGAGCCCCCACGAGGCGCGGTATGTCGAGAGGGCCTTACTTGGCCTTCTCCAGGATCTCCACGACCCTCCACCGCTTGGTGGCGGAGAGGGGGCGGGTCTCCATCAGCAGCACGCGGTCGCCGACGCCGCAGGCGTTGGCCTCGTCGTGCGCCTTGTACTTGGTCGTACGGCGGATGACCTTGCCGTACAGACGGTGCTTCACGCGGTCCTCGACGGCGACGACGACGGTCTTGTCCATCTTGTCGCTGACGACGAGGCCCTCGCGGACCTTGCGGAAGTTCCGGGACTCGCCGTTCTCGGCGGTCTCGGTGGTCTCGGTGGTCTCAGCCATCGCTCGTCTCCTTCTCGACCGTGACGATGCCCAGCTCGCGCTCGCGCATCACGGTGTAGATACGGGCGATCTCGCGGCGGACGGCGCGCAGCCGCCCGTGGCTCTCCAACTGACCGGTCGCCGCCTGGAAGCGGAGGTTGAACAGCTCCTCCTTGGCCTCCTTGAGCTTCTGGACCAGGGTGTCCTGGTCCTCCACTCGCAGCTCGCCGGCGGTCAGGCCCTTAGCCATCACGCCTCACCCACTTCACGCTTAACGATCTTGCACTTCATCGGGAGCTTGTGGATCGCACGCTGAAGCGCCTCGCGAGCGACCGGCTCCGCCACGCCGGACAGCTCGAACATCACGCGTCCGGGCTTGACGTTGGCGATCCACCACTCCGGCGAACCCTTACCGGAACCCATGCGGGTCTCGGCCGGCTTCTTGGTGAGCGGACGGTCGGGGTAGATGTTGATCCACACCTTGCCGCCACGGCGGATGTGACGGGTCATGGCGATACGAGCGGACTCGATCTGGCGGTTGGTCACGTAGGAGTGCTCAACAGCCTGGATGCCGAACTCGCCGAACGTGACCCTGGTGCCGCCCTTGGCGGCTCCGCTGCGGTCAGGCCGGTGCTGCTTGCGGTGCTTGACCCTGCGCGGGATCAGCATGGTCAGCTCCCTTCAGCACCCGGCTGCGCAGCCGGGCCGGTCTCGGGGGCGGCCTGCGAGGCCGCCTCGTTGCGGGGGGCGCGGTCGCCACGGCCGCCGCCACGACGGGGGCGGTCGCCGCCACCACGACGCGGACGGTCGCCGCCGCCACCACGACGGTCGTCGCGCTCGCGACGCTGGCCGGCACGAGCGCCGGCGGCGGCCGCCTCACGCTCGGCGCGGCTCGTCGGAGCCTCGCCCTTGTAGATCCAGACCTTCACGCCGATGCGGCCGAAGGTCGTACGGGCCTCGTAGAAGCCGTAGTCGATGTCCGCGCGGAGCGTGTGCAGGGGCACGCGGCCCTCGCGGTAGAACTCCGAACGGGACATCTCAGCGCCGCCCAGACGACCGGAGCACTGGACACGGATGCCCTTGGCGCCGGACTTCATGGCCGACTGCATCGCCTTGCGCATGGCGCGGCGGAACGACACACGGCTCGACAGCTGCTCGGCCACGCCCTGCGCGACGAGCTGCGCGTCGATCTCCGGGTTCTTGACCTCGAGGATGTTGAGCTGGACCTGCTTCTTGGTCAGCTTCTCCAGGTCACCACGGATCCGGTCGGCCTCGGCGCCGCGGCGGCCGATGACGATGCCGGGACGCGCGGTGTGGATGTCCACCTGCACGCGGTCCGTCGTGCGCTCGATCTCGACCTTGGAGATGCCGGCCCGCTCCATGCCCTTCTGCAGCATGCGGCGGATCGCCACGTCCTCGGCGACATACGACTTGTACAGCTTGTCGGCGTACCACCGGCTCTTGAAGTCGGTCGTGATGCCGAGGCGGAACCCGTGCGGGTTAACCTTCTGGCCCACTATCGGGTCCTTCCCTTCGGCTCGCGGGACTCCACGATCACGGTGATGTGGCTCGTCCGCTTGTTGATCCGATAGGCGCGACCCTGTGCACGCGGGCGGAACCGCTTCAGCGTCGGGCCCTCGTCGACCCACGCACGGCTCACGAAGAGCGTGTTGGGGTCGAGATCGAAGTTGTGCTCGGCGTTCGCCATGGCGGAGCTGAGCACCTTGTAGATCGGCTCGCTCGCCGACTGGGGAGCGAACTGCAGCACGGCCTGCGCCTCCGAAGCGGGCAGCCCGCGAATAAGGTCCACCACACGGCGGGCCTTGAGGGGCGTGACACGGACGAACCGCGCCTGAGCCCTGGCTTCCATCGCTTTCTCCTACTTCCGGGACGCTTACCGCCGGCTGCGGCGGTCTTCCTTGACGTGGCTGCGGAACGTCCGCGTCGGGGCGAACTCTCCGAGCTTGTGACCGATCATCGACTCGGTGACGAACACCGGGACGTGCTTGCGGCCGTCGTGCACAGCGATCGTGTGCCCGAGCATGTCGGGGACGATCATGGAGCGACGCGACCACGTCTTGATGACGTTCTTGGTGCCCTTCTCGTTCTGGGCGTCCACCTTCTTCTGAAGGTGGTCGTCCACGAAGGGGCCCTTCTTAAGGCTACGTGGCATTTCGGCTGCTCCTACCGCTTCTTCCTCTTGGACCGACGGCGGATGATCAGCCTGTCGCTGGCCTTGTTCGCCTGACGGGTACGGCCCTCGGGCTTGCCCTTGGGGTTCACCGGGTGACGACCACCGGAGGTCTTACCCTCACCACCACCGTGCGGGTGGTCGACGGGGTTCATGGCGACACCGCGGACGGTCGGGCGCTTGCCCTTCCACCGCATACGACCGGCCTTGCCCCAGTTGATGTTGGCCTGCTCGGCGTTGCCGACCTGACCGACGGTGGCGCGGCAGCGCACGTCCACCATGCGCATCTCACCGGACGGCATACGCAGCGTGGCGTAGGTGCCCTCCTTGGCGAGGAGCTGGATCTGAGCGCCCGCGGAGCGGCCGAGCTTGGCGCCACCACCCGGACGGAGCTCCACCGCGTGGATGAAGGTACCGGTCGGGATGTTGCGCAGCGGCAGGCAGTTGCCCGGCTTGATGTCGGCGGCGGGACCGTTCTCGATCCGGTCACCCTGCTTGAGGCCGGTCGGCGCGATGATGTAGCGCTTCTCGCCGTCGGCGTAGTGGAGCAGTGCGATGTTGGCGGTGCGGTTGGGGTCGTACTCGATGTGAGCGACCTTGGCCGGGATGCCGTCCTTGTCATGCCTGCGGAAGTCGATGATCCGGTAGGCGCGCTTGTGACCGCCGCCCTGGTGGCGAGCGGTGACCCGGCCGTGTACGTTGCGGCCGCCCTTGCTGTGAAGGGGCGCAAGCAGCGACTTCTCAGGGGTGCTGCGGGTGATCTCGGAGAAGTCCGAGACACTCGATCCGCGGCGACCCGGAGTCGTCGGCTTGTATTTACGGATGCCCATCTTTTTCGTTCATCCTTCGTCGGTTACATGGGTGAGCCCGCCGCACCGGAATGCGACGGTCTCACCCCGCGGGCCCTCGGGGAGCCCACTCACTTCTATGGCTGCTAGCCGATCTGACCGAAGATGTCGATCCGATCGCCCTCGACCAGGCTCACGATCGCGCGCTTGGTGTCGGGACGCTTGCCGAAACCGGTACGGGTGCGCTTGCGCTTGCCCTGCCGGTTGATCGTGTTCACGCTGGTGACCTTGACCCCGAAGATCTGCTCAACGGCGATCTTGACCTGGGTCTTGTTCGCGGTCTTCTTCACCAGGAACGTGTACTTGTTGTTCTCATCGATCAGGCCGTAGCTCTTCTCAGAGACGACCGGCTTGATGATGATGTCGCGCGGGTCGGCGATCTTCTCCATCAGGCGTCTTCCTTCCCGCCACTCAGCCGCGCCACGACCTGGTCGTACGCCTCCTGGGTGAAGACGACGTCGTCGTGCACGAGCACGTCGTAGGTGTTGAGCTGCCCGGCGTCCAGCAGGTGGACCTCGGGAGCGTTGCGCAGGCTCAGCCAGGTCAGCTCGTCGTCGCTGTCGACCACGACGAGGACGCGGGCGGACTTGGTGACCTTGCGCAGGGCCTCCAGAGCGGCCTTGGTCTTGGGCGTCTCGCCCGAGACCAGGGAGCTCACCACGTGCACGCGGTTGCCGCTCGCCCGGTCGGACAGGGCGCCACGCAGGGCGGCGACCTTCATCTTCTTGGGCGTGCGCTGCGAGTAGTCGCGCGGCACGGGGCCGTGGACGGTGCCACCGCCGGTGAACTGCGGCGCACGGGTCGAGCCCTGGCGGGCGCGGCCGGTGCCCTTCTGGCGGTACGGCTTCTTGCCACCGCCGGAGACCTCACCACGGGTCTTGGCCTTGTGGGTGCCCTGCCGGCGAGCGGCGAGCTGGGCCACGACCACCTGGTGGATCAGCGGGACGTTGACCTTGGTGCCGAAGATGTCTTCGGGCAGGTCAACGGTGCCGGCCTTCGCGCCGCTGGCGTCGAGGACGTCAATAGTGGTGCTCACTTGGCAGCCCCCTTCTTGGCAGCGGTACGGACGAGGACCAGGCTGCCGTTGGCGCCGGGGATCGCACCCTTGATCAGGATGAGGCCCTTCTCGGCGTCCACAGCGTGAACCTTGAGGCTCTGCACAGTGGTGCGGACGTTACCCATCCGGCCAGCCATGCGCAGACCCTTGAAAACGCGGCCCGGGGTGGCGCAGCCACCGATGGAACCCGGCGAGCGGTGCTTGCGCTGCGTACCGTGCGACGCGCCCAGACCACCGAAGCCGTGCCGCTTCATGACACCGGCGAAGCCCTTGCCCTTGCTCTTGCCCGTCACGTCGACGAACTGGCCCGCCTCGAAGGTGTCGGCCAGCAGCTCCTGGCCCAGGGTGTAGTCGCTCGCGTCGTCGGTGCGGATCTCCGCGAAGTAACGGCGCGGGGTGATGTCGTGCTTACGCAGGTAGTCGCCGAGCGGCTTGTTGACCTTCCGGGGGTCGACCTGCCCGAAGCCGAGCTGAACGGCAGAGTAGCCGTCCTTCTCTGCGGTGCGGACGCGGGTCACCACGCACGGACCGGCCTCGACCACGGTGACCGGAACGAGCCGGTTGTCCGCGTCGAAGACCTGGGTCATGCCGAGCTTCTTGCCCAGGACGCCCTTGATCGTCTTAGCCATGTCAGTGCGTTCCCTCAGAGCTTGATCGAAATGTCGACACCCGCGGGGAGGTCGAGCCGCATGAGCGAGTCAACCGTCTTGGGGGTCGGGTCGATGATGTCAATCAGCCGCTTGTGCGTGCGCATCTCGAAGTGCTCGCGGCTGTCCTTGTACTTGTGCGGCGAGCGGATGACGCAGTACACGTTCTTCTCGGTCGGCAGCGGCACCGGGCCCGCGACCTTCGCGCCAGTCCGCGTCACCGTCTCGACGATCTTCTTGGCCGAGCTGTCGATGACCTCGTGGTCATAGGCCTTGAGCCGAATGCGGATCTTCTGTCCCGCCATAGTGGCCTCGGTGTCCTTCGCTGTCGTCTGAAAAAGTATCGTGCGGCCTGTGCCGCTGTGTGTTCATGCAGGTGCAACCCCGCATTTACCCCACGAGGCAGACGTAGTCGATCTGCCTTTTCTTCCGTGATCCGGCAGTGACTTCGGTCACTCGGCCGAAGTGACTGCTGGATCACGGCGCCTCTGCATGGGGGCCTTGCACGCGGTGCGGCGGTCCGCCCGAAGGGTCGGGGCCGACCGCCGCCCCGACGGTCAAGCTACTTGATGATCTTCACAACCCGGCCGGCGCCGACGGTGCGGCCACCCTCACGGATCGCGAACTTGAGGCCTTCCTCCATGGCGATGGGCTGGATCAGCTCAACGCGCATCTCGGTGTTGTCGCCCGGCATGACCATCTCGGTGCCCTCGGGGAGGTTCACAACGCCGGTCACGTCAGTCGTACGGAAGTAGAACTGAGGACGGTAGTTGTTGAAGAACGGCGTGTGGCGGCCGCCCTCGTCCTTGGACAGGATGTAGACCTGGCCGGTGAACTCGGTGTGCGGGGTGGTCGTGCCCGGCTTGATGATGCACTGGCCGCGCTCGACGTCGTCGCGCTTGATGCCGCGGAGCAGCAGCGCGGCGTTGTCACCCGCGTGACCCTCGTCGAGCATCTTGTTGAACATCTCGATGCTGGTGACGGTGGTCGTCGTCTTCTCGGACTTGATGCCGATGATGTCGACCTGCTCGTTGACCTTGACGATGCCGCGCTCGATACGACCGGTGACGACGGTGCCGCGACCGGTGATCGAGAAGACGTCCTCGACCGGCATGAGGAACGGCTTCTCCGTCTCACGCGGGGGCTCGGGGACGTTCTCGTCCACGGCGTTCATCAGCTCGACGATGCTGTCGGCCCACTTCTCGTCGCCCTCAAGAGCCTTGAGCGCGGAGACGCGGACGACGGGCAGGTCGTCGCCGGGGAACTCCTGAGCGGACAGGAGCTCGCGGACCTCGAGCTCGACGAGCTCCAGGATCTCCTCGTCGTCCACCATGTCGGACTTGTTCAGAGCCACGACGATGTAGGGAACGCCGACCTGGCGGGCCAGGAGGACGTGCTCCTTCGTCTGCGGCATCGGGCCGTCGGTGGCGGCGACCACGAGGATGGCGCCGTCCATCTGAGCGGCACCGGTGATCATGTTCTTGACGTAGTCAGCGTGACCCGGGCAGTCAACGTGCGCGTAGTGACGCTTCTCCGTCTGGTACTCGACGTGCGCGATGGAGATCGTGATACCACGAGCCTTCTCCTCGGGCGCCTTGTCGATCTTGTCGAACGGGGTCGCCTTGTTGAGCTCGGGGAAACGGTCGTGAAGCACCTTGGTGATCGCCGCGGTCAGCGTGGTCTTGCCGTGGTCGATGTGTCCAATGGTGCCGATGTTCATGTGCGGCTTAGTCCGCTCGAACTTGGCCTTGCCCACTGGTTCTCTCCTTGAGAATCTGACTGACTCTGTCTACACACTCGGGCCCGGGAACTCCCGAACCCCTTGGCGGCGGGGTGGCTCTCACCACCCCACCAGGGACCAGGACAGAAGTCCCGGTCCGATCCCTCGCGGGATCGGACTGGAAACTACTCGCCCCGGGCCTTCGCGACGATCTCCTTGGCGATGCCCGGAGGCACCTCCGCGTAGGAGTCGAACTGCATGCTGTAGCTCGCGCGCCCCTGCGTCTTGCTACGCAGGTCACCCACGTAGCCGAACATCTCAGACAGCGGCACGAGCGCCTGGACGACCTTGGCGCCGGCCCGGTCGTCCATCGCCTGGATCTGCCCGCGGCGACCGTTGAGGTCACCGATGACGTCACCCATGTAGTCCTCGGGCGTGGTCACCTCGACGGCCATCATCGGCTCGAGGAGCACGGCGTCCGCCTTGCGCGCGGCCTCCTTGAAGGCCATCGAACCGGCGATCTTGAACGCCATTTCCGAGGAGTCCACGTCGTGGGCCGCACCGTCGGTCAGCGTAACCTTCACGCCCACCATCGGGTAACCGGCCAGCACGCCGAACTCGGCGGCCTCCTGGGCGCCGGCGTCGACCGAAGGGATGTACTCCCTCGGGACGCGGCCACCGGTGACCTTGTTCTCGAACTCGTAGCCGTCGTTGCCTTCGCCCAGCGGCTCGAGGTTGATGATCACCCGCGCGAACTGACCGGAACCACCGGTCTGCTTCTTGTGGGTGTAGTCGATCTTCTCCACCTTGCGGCGGATGGTCTCGCGGTAGGCCACCTGCGGGCGGCCGACGTTGGCCTCGACCTTGAACTCGCGACGCATACGGTCGACGAGGATCTCGAGGTGAAGCTCGCCCATGCCCCAGATGACCGTCTGACCGGTCTCCTCGTCACGGCGGACCTGGAAGGACGGGTCCTCCTCGGCCAGCCGCTGGATGGCGGTGGACAGCTTCTCCTGGTCACCCTTGGTCTTCGGCTCGATGGCGACGTTGATGACCGGGGCCGGGAACGTCATCGACTCGAGCACGACCTGGTGGGTCGGGTCGGACAGGGTGTCACCGGTGGTGGTGTCCTTCAGACCCATCACGGCGACGATCTGACCGGCGATCGCCGTCGGGCGCTCCTCGCGCTTGTTGGCGTGCATCTGGTAGATCTTGCCGATCCGCTCCTTCTTGCCCTTCACAGAGTTGATGACCTGTGAACCGGCCTCGAGCGTGCCCGAGTAGATGCGGATGTAGGTGATCTTGCCCAGGTGCGGGTCGCTGGCGATCTTGAAGGCCAGCGCGGAGAACGGCTCCGTCGGGTCCGCGTGACGCTCGATGACCTTCTCCTCGTTGCCGACCGCGTGGCCCTTGAAGGCCGGGATGTCGGTCGGGGCGGGGAGGTAGGCCACGATCGCGTCGAGCAGGGGCTGAACACCCTTGTTCTTGAACGCGGTGCCGCACAGGACGGGGTTGATGGCGCTGGCCAGCGTCGCACGCCGGATCGCCGCGACCAGCTGCTCCTCGGTGGGCTCGGTGCCCTCGAGGAAGAGCTCCATCAGCTCGTCGTCGTTCTCGGCGACGGTCTCCACCAGCTTGTCGCGCCACTCACGAGCAGCGTCGGCGTGGTCGGCCGGGATGTCGACGGTGTCGTACATCTCGCCCTTGGCCGCCTCGGCGCTCCAGATGAGCCCCTTCATCGTGATGAGGTCGATGACGCCCTTGAAGTCGGCCTCGACACCCCACGGGAGCTGGATGACGGCCGGGGTCGCGCCCAGACGGCCGATCATCATGTCGACGCAGCGGTGGAACTCCGCGCCGACACGGTCCATCTTGTTGACGAAGCAGATCCGGGGGACGTCGTAGCGGTCGGCCTGACGCCACACCGTCTCCGACTGCGGCTCGACACCGGCCACACCGTCGAACACGGCGACGGCACCGTCGAGGACGCGCAGCGAGCGCTCGACCTCGATGGTGAAGTCGACGTGACCCGGAGTGTCGATGATGTTGATCGTGTGACCGATCCACTCACAGGTGGTCGCGGCAGACGTGATCGTGATGCCGCGCTCCTGCTCCTGCTCCATCCAGTCCATCGTGGCAGCGCCTTCGTGGACCTCACCGATCTTGTAGTTGATACCGGTGTAGAACAGGATGCGCTCGGTCGTGGTGGTCTTGCCCGCGTCGATATGGGCCATGATCCCGATGTTTCGGACCTTGGCCAGGTCAAGAGCGGTCTGGGTGGCCACTTCTCTCGCGTCCTCGTCGTCTCGTCGAACCCACTACCAGCGGTAGTGAGCGAAGGCCTTGTTGGACTCGGCCATCTTGTGGGTGTCCTCGCGCTTCTTGACGCTCGCCCCGAGGCCGTTGCTGGCGTCGAGGAGCTCGTTCATGAGGCGCTCGGTCATGGTCTTCTCGCGGCGGGCGCGGGAGTACTGCACCAGCCAGCGCAGGGCCAGGGTGGTGCTGCGCGCGGCGCGCACCTCGACCGGCACCTGGTAGGTCGCGCCACCGACGCGACGGCTGCGGACCTCGAGGGTCGGCTTGACGTTGTCAAGCGCGCGCTTCAGGGTGACGACCGGGTCGTTGCCCGTCTTCTCCCTGCAGCCCTCGAGGGCGCCGTAGACGATCGACTGCGCGATGGAGCGCTTGCCGTCCAGGAGCACCTTGTTGATCAGGGCGGTCACCAGCGGCGAGCTGTAAACCGGGTCAGACATGAGCTGACGGCGGCCAGGAGAACCCTTACGAGGCATGGTTAGCTCTTCTCCTTCTTCGCGCCGTAGCGGCTACGGGCCTGCTTGCGGTTGCGGACACCCTGGGTGTCCAGCGAACCGCGGATGATCTTGTAGCGAACACCAGGCAGGTCCTTCACACGACCGCCACGCACGAGCACGATGGAGTGCTCCTGAAGGTTGTGGCCCACACCGGGGATGTAAGCCGTGACCTCGATGCCGTTCGTGAGCCGAACGCGGGCCACCTTGCGCAGTGCCGAGTTGGGCTTCTTCGGAGTCGTGGTGTAAACGCGCTGGCACACGCCGCGCCGCTGCGGACTCCCCTTGAGGGCAGGAGTCTTGGTCTTTGAGACCTTGTCCTGCCGGCCCTTGCGGACCAACTGCTGAATAGTGGGCACTGCCACTCCGTTTCGTGCCTTGGCCGGTGTCACGTCAAAGGTCTTGCGTTTCGCAGGTACTGCCGGTGTCATGACCTGCTGGTTTTTCTTGTCTCGGTGCCCCCGCGCTCGGGCGTGTCGCGCTGTTCGCGCAGACACGTCCGCGAGGATTACGAGCCAGGAAGCCGTCCCGCGCCCGCAATGAGCGCACGGTCGAGAGCCCGCTAGAAGACGGGCACGATGCTCAAGACTACCCAGGCCCTGGCGACACGTCAAAACGGCGCGACAAGACCGACAAGCCTTGCCACTCCGGGTCGCCGGGGCCTTCTCATCCAGCCCATCTACAGCTCCGGAGGTCATGATATCGGCCCCCGCGACCATCTCGCGAGCGCTTCGCCGAAGCTGGGGCATCGGTCTGGTTAAGACTGGACGACCGTGCCTAGGGTAATCCCCGGGTCACTCCCTGACGCCGACTCCTCACCGCGCGGCTAGCGTCACCTGGCGAATCGTCGAGAGGGTTGACGCAGATGCACAAGCTCCTCCCAGGGTCGCGCCCGGACGGAGGCCGCGTTGTCTGAGGCGGCCGGCGGGCTGTGGCCCGGTTCCCCCATCTCCCCCTTCGAGCTCGTCCTCGTGCGCCCGCACGAGCTGCGCGGCGTGCGCCTGCCCGTCTCCGAGGCGCCGGTCGAGATCGGCCGCACCGCGCCGTTACGCATCGACTCCGAGGAGATCAGCCGCAGGCACGCCAGGATCTGGCTGGCCGGCGGCTCCGCCTGGATCAGCGACTGCGGCTCCACCAACGGCACCTGGGTCAACGACGCGCGCATCCAGCAGCCCGTACGCCTGGCCGTCGGCCAGCGTGTCCGCATGGGCGGCGTGGAGGCGGTCCTGCAGATCCAGGGCGGCGGCCTGCCCGAGGAGCACCACACCACCTCCGCCCCGATCCAGCGCCCCACCAACACCACCCGCTACCTGTGCGCCGCCGGCTATCTCGACGACTCCTTCGCCCACGAGGTCATCCGCGAGACCCTCGGCCACCCCTGCCGCGCCACCGCCCCCTCCTACGGCGTGGACCTGCCCGCCGTCGCCAGGCACGCGCTCGCCGCCGAGCGCCACCGCGCGGTCCGCGACGTGCTCCTGCTGCTCCTCGCCGCCGCCACGCTCGTCCTGGTGGCGGCGGCCGCACTGCCGGACGCGGACGCCCTGGACACGCTGAACGGCCTCCTGGACGACCTCGGCGACCTCGGCCGTCTCCGCCTGGCCCTGCTCGCCCTGATCCCCCTCACGCTGGCCTGGGCGGTGGTGGCGGCGCACCTCTTCATCACCAGGGTCGTCGTCCTCGGCGGACGCCTGTCCAGCCGCCGCTTCTCCCCCGGCGCCGCACCCGCCCCGCTCGGCCCGCGCGCCCGTCACCAGGTCGGCCGCCTCGTCCAGGCCCAGCACGGCAACGTCATGGTCTTCTCCGGCTACCGGCCCTTCGTCGGCAGCGGCGCGGAGTACCACGGCTGGTCCTTCGCCATCGACATCACCAAGGCCGCCGCCAAGGACCGCCCGCCCAAGCCCTTCCACTCCGACGACGTGCACGCCCACCTCGCCCGGGAGGTAGCCGCCACAGGACTGCCGAACCTCCGGCTGACCGAGCGCCTGTTCATCAACGGCGTCGACCTCAACCACGCCCCCGACCTGCTGCCGGACCCCCTCGCCCCGCCGCTCGTCACGGCCGACACCGAGCTGCTGCGCGCGGTGTCACGCACCCCCGAGTCCTCGGCCCGCGTCTACCTCTGCGTGGAGGTGCTCGGCTGGGGCGGCCAGCTCATCGTGACCATCTTCATCAGGGCCATCCGGCTGCGCGGCTCCCTGTTCCTGGAGGGCAGCACGTACATGCTGTATCCGCTGGCGCCGGAGTACTCCCAGGTGGACCGGGTCTCCTCCGACGTCCTCACCGGCATCGCCGTCGCCATCGGCGCCGGCGCCGTCAGGACGATCCCCCTGCTGGTCACCGCGCCGTACCGGATCGCCAGGCGCTGGGCCAGGGGCGCGGCCCTGCGCCGCCAGGAACGCGACGACCGCACCGTCATCCAGAGCCGCGGCCTGTACGACTACGGCGCCTCCAGGAGCGTGCGGGAGCTCGCCATGGGCGACGACCTGCGCCGCTTCTTCATCGAACGCGACGTCGAGATGTTCGACCAGGTCGTGCACGAGGCGGTGTTCAAGGCCATCAGCCGCTTCCTCGTCCAGCACGGCATCGACACCGGCGAGGTCGCCCAGCGCATCACCCAGATCACCAACAACAAGATCGACGCCCGCGGCTCGAACTTCGGCAACGCTCCCGGCTCCAACTTCGGCAACGCCCCGGGCTCCCACTTCCGCGGCAGCACCGGCCCAGCCCAGAAAGGCGACACCCCATGACCCAGCACGAAGGCGGCGTCAACTACGGCAACGCTCCCGGCTCGAACTTCGGCCACGCCCCCGGCTCGCACTTCCACGGCGTGGTCAACGAGCACGGCACCGCCGCCCAGCAGGAGGAGCTGCGCGCGCTCATCGACGGGCTGCTGAACGCCGTCGCCCGCCACCAGAGCCAGCTCGCCGACCCTGATGGCGCGAGCACGGCGGTCGAGCTGCTGCGGGAGGAGGTGGCGGGCGACCAGCGGCCGAACCGCCTCATGGGCTTCCTCACCATGCTGACGGCCTCGGCCGGGAGTGTGACGGCGATCAGCGAAGCGGCCACCAAGGTCAGGGATCTCGTCACGGCGATGCTGTGAACCGGGCGCCGTGACGGCGGCCCGCCACTGAAGGGCTCAGCGGGCGTCTCCCTGGAAGGCCCTCAGCCCCGTACGGCGGGTGGTGGAGGGCGGCTTGCCGTAACAAAAAAGACGCACGCCCAGGCGCGGGCGCGTCATTCACCCCGGAAACGCAACGCGCCCGGGCCTCTCGAAAACGAGACCCGGGCGCGTCACTCAGAGCGGTTACCGGTTGTACTGGCCGAAGTCGTACTCCTCCAGGGGGACGGCCTCGCCGCTGCCCGTGCCGAAGGTGTAGTCGGCCGCGGAGCCGTCGTAGCCGCCGACGGTGTACATGGCGGCCTTGGCCTCCTCGGTCGGCTCGACCCGGATGTTGCGGTACTGGGGCATGCCCGTACCGGCCGGGATGAGCTTACCGATGATGACGTTCTCCTTCAGGCCCAGCAGCGAGTCGGACTTGGCGTGGATCGCCGCGTCCGTCAGCACCCTGGTCGTCTCCTGGAAGGAGGCGGCCGACAGCCACGACTCGGTGGCCAGCGACGCCTTCGTGATGCCCATGAGCACCGGACGGCCGGCGGCCGGGGAGCCACCCTCCGCCACGGTCTCGCGGTTCATATTCTCGAAGCGCGGGCGCTCCACGAGCTCGCCGGGCAGCAGGTCGGTGTCACCGGACTCCAGCACGTTCACGCGCTTGAGCATCTGCCGCACGATGATCTCGATGTGCTTGTCGTGGATCGACACACCCTGCGAGCGGTAGACCTGCTGGACCTCCGCCACCAGGTGGAGCTGCACGGCCCGCGGGCCGAGGATACGCAGCACCTCGTTGGGGTTGACGGCACCGGCGACGAGCTGCTGCCCGACCGTGACGCGCTGCCCGTCCTGCACGAGCAGGCGCGAGCGCATCGAGACCGGGTAGGCGATCTCCTCCGAGCCGTCGTCCGGCGTGATGACGATCTTCCTGGTCTTGTCGGTCTCGTCGATGCGAGCCCGGCCCTCGGCCTCGGAGATCGGGGCGACACCCTTGGGGATGCGCGCCTCGAAGAGCTCCGTGACACGGGGCAGACCGTGGGTGATGTCGGCGCCGGCCACACCACCGGTGTGGAAGGTACGCATCGTCAGCTGCGTGCCGGGCTCACCGATCGACTGGGCGGCGATGATGCCGACGGCCTCGCCGACGTCCACGAGCTTGCCGGTGGCCAGCGAGCGGCCGTAGCAGGTCGCGCAGACACCGATCTTGGCCTCGCAGACGAGCGCGCTGCGGGTGCGGACGGTCTCGACGCCGGCCTCGACCAGCTTCGTCACGTGGATGTCGTTGATGTCGACACCCGCCGGGGCGATGATCTTGCCGTCGACCTCGACGTCCTCGGCCAGGATGCGGCCGTGCACGTTGGACTCGGCGTTCTCCGCCTTGACCAGGTTGCCCGACGCGTCGCGGTCGGCCACGTGCAGCGGGACCGCGCGGTCGGTGCCGCAGTCGATCTCGCGGACGATGACGTCCTGCGCCACGTCCACCAGACGACGGGTCAGGTAACCCGAGTCGGCGGTACGCAGAGCGGTGTCGGCCAGACCCTTGCGCTGTCCGTGGGTGGAGATGAAGTACTCCAGCACCGACAGGCCCTCGCGGAACGAGGCCTTGATCGGCCGCGGGATCGTCTCACCCTTGGTGTTGGACACCAGGCCACGGATGCCGGCGATCTGCCGGACCTGCATCTTGTTACCACGGGCGCCGGAGTTGACCATCATCCAGACCGGGTTGGTCGCCGGGAAGGCGTTGACCATGTCGGTCTCGACGTCGGCCGTCGCGTGCGTCCAGATCTCGATGAGCTCCTGACGGCGCTCCTCGTCGGTGATCAGACCGCGCTCGTACTCGCGCTGAACCTTGTCGGCCCGGCGCTCGTAGTTCTCCATGATGTCTTGCTTGTTCGGGGGCGCGACGACGTCCTCGATCGAGATCGTGACACCGGAGCGGGTCGCCCAGCGGAAGCCGGCGTCCTTGAGCGCGTCGAGCGAGTTGGCGACCTCGATCTTGGGGTAGGTCTCCGCCAGCTCGTTCACGATCGTGGACAGCTGCTTCTTGCCGACCTGGAAGTCGACGAAGGGGTAGCTGTCCGGCAGCGTCTGGTTGAACAGGCACCGGCCGAAGGTGGTCTCGAGCCGGATCGGGTCGCCCTGCTCCCAGCCCTCGGGGGCCACCCACTCGCGCGGCGGCAGGACGTCCTTGAGCCGGATCTGGATCTTCGCCTGGATCTCCAGCTCGCGGCGGTCGAAGGCCATCTGCGCCTCGGCGATCGAGCCGAACACGCGGCCCTCGCCGGCGGCGCCGTCCTTCTGGGTGGTCAGCCAGTAGAGGCCGATGACCATGTCCTGGGTGGGCATGGTGACGGGCTTGCCGTCGGCCGGCTTGAGGATGTTGTTGGTCGAGAGCATCAGGATGCGTGCCTCGGCCTGGGCCTCAGCCGACAGCGGCAGGTGCACGGCCATCTGGTCGCCGTCGAAGTCCGCGTTGAACGCGGTGCAGACGAGCGGGTGGATCTGGATGGCCTTGCCCTCGACCAGCTGCGGCTCGAACGCCTGGATGCCCAGACGGTGCAGCGTCGGAGCGCGGTTGAGCAGCACCGGGTGCTCGGTGATGACCTCTTCGAGCACGTCCCACACCACGGGGCGGGCGCGCTCGACCATCCGCTTGGCCGACTTGATGTTCTGCGCGTGGTTGAGGTCCACGAGCCTCTTCATCACGAACGGCTTGAACAGCTCCAGCGCCATCTGCTTGGGCAGACCGCACTGGTGCAGCTTGAGCTGCGGGCCGACGACGATGACCGAACGGCCGGAGTAGTCGACTCGCTTGCCCAGCAGGTTCTGGCGGAAACGACCCTGCTTGCCCTTCAGCATGTCGCTGAGGGACTTCAGCGGCCGGTTGCCGGGACCGGTGACCGGGCGACCGCGGCGGCCGTTGTCGAACAGCGCGTCCACGGCCTCCTGCAGCATCCGCTTCTCGTTGTTCACGATGATCTCGGGCGCGCCGAGGTCGAGCAGACGCTTGAGGCGGTTGTTGCGGTTGATGACCCGGCGGTACAGGTCGTTGAGGTCGGAGGTGGCGAACCGGCCACCGTCGAGCTGCACCATCGGGCGCAGGTCCGGCGGGATGACCGGGATGCAGTCGAGCACCATGCCGCGCGGCGAGTTGGTGGTGTTCAGGAACGCCGAGACGACCTTGAGCCGCTTGAGTGCGCGGGCCTTCTTCTGGCCCTTGCCGCTGCGGATCGTCTCGCGCAGGTTCTCGGCCTCGGCGTCGAGGTCGAAGCTGATCAGCCGGTCCTGGATCGCCTGCGCGCCCATGCCGCCCTTGAAGTAGCGGCCGAAGCGGTCGCGCATCTCGCGGTAGAGCAGCTCGTCGCCCTCGAGGTCCTGGACCTTGAGGTTCTTGAAGCGGCTCCAGACCTCGTCGAGCCGGTCCAGCTCGCGCTGGGCGCGGTCGCGCAGCTGACGCATCTCGCGCTCGGCGCCCTCGCGGACCTTGCGGCGCTGGTCGCCCTTGGCGCCGGCGGCCTCCAGCTCGGCCAGGTCGGACTCGAGCTTCTTCTGCCGGGCCTCGACGTCGGCGTCGCGGCGCTGCTCGATGTGCTGCCGCTCGACGGAGATCTTCGCCTCCAGCGAGGGCAGGTCACGCTCACGCATCTCGGTGTCGACATGCGTGATCATGTACGCCGCGAAGTAGATGACCTTCTCCAGGTCCTTCGGGGCCAGGTCGAGCAGGTAGCCGAGGCGCGAGGGAACGCCCTTGAAGTACCAGATGTGCGTGACGGGCGCGGCCAGCTCGATGTGGCCCATCCGCTCACGGCGCACCTTGGCCCGGGTCACCTCGACGCCACAGCGCTCACAGATGATGCCCTTGAACCGGACGCGCTTGTACTTACCGCAGTAGCACTCCCAGTCGCGGGTCGGACCGAAGATCTTCTCGCAGAAGAGCCCGTCCTTTTCCGGCTTGAGGGTTCGGTAGTTGATCGTCTCGGGCTTCTTGACCTCGCCGTGCGACCACTGACGGATGTCGTCGGCGGTCGCAAGACCGATCCTGAGCTCGTCGAAGAAGTTGACGTCTAGCATTGTGTGCGATCTCCCCCTCAGACTTCTTCCACGCTGCTCGGCTCACGCCGGGACAGGTCGATACCGAGCTCCTCCGCCGCGCGGAAGACGTCCTCGTCGGTGTCACGCATCTCGATGGACATGCCGTCGCTGGAGAGCACCTCGACGTTGAGGCACAGCGACTGCATCTCCTTGATGAGCACCTTGAAGGACTCGGGGATGCCCGGCTCGGGAATGTTCTCGCCCTTGACGATGGCCTCGTAGACCTTCACCCGGCCGAGAACGTCGTCGGACTTGATGGTGAGCAGCTCCTGCAGCGCGTACGCGGCACCGTACGCCTCCAGCGCCCACACCTCCATCTCA